>NZ_CP023692.1:3390000-4007500 GCF_008704935.1 Streptomyces vinaceus | reverse complement strand
TGTCAACCCCGCAGCTCAGCTGCTGGTCAGCTCGGCGACTGGAGGTCCTCGACGCGGTCCAGGAGTCGCGTGAGCATGTCGCCCAGCACTCCGCGCTCCGCCGTGGAGAGGTCCTGGAGGAGGTCCTCCTCGAAGACCGTGGCCGCGCGCATCGCGTCGAGCCACTTGCTGCGGCCCTCGTCCGTCAGCTCCACGATCACGCGGACCCGGTTGGACTCGTCCCGCTCGCGCGTCACCAGTCCCTCCGCCGTCATGCGGTCGATCCGGTGGGTCATCGCCGCCGGCGTGAGGCCCAGCTGCTTCGCGAGCTCGCTCGGGCCCATCCGGTACGGGGCTCCGGAGATGACGAGTGCCTTGAGGACCTCCCACTCCGCGTTGCTGATGCCCAGAGCGGCGGTCTGGCGTCCGTACGCGACGTTCATGCGGCGGTTCAGCCGGCTGAGGGCAGAGACCACCTTCTCGACCTGGGGGTCGAGGTCCTGGAATTCGCGCTGGTAGACGGCGATCTGCTCGTCGAGGCTCGGCTCGTGGACGGGCGTGGTGCCGTCGGGGGTGTCACCCATGCTCCGAAGTATCGCACGAGCCCGTTGGCATCTAACTCCTTCGATGTGTAGAGTTAAGGATCGAAGTTTAGGTATGAAGTCTTCGGGCTTCAGCTCTCAAAGGCAGGTGAGAAGTGACCAAGGTGATGGGCGCTGCGATGCGGCGGATCCAGGCCGGCAACGCGCTGACCGCGTTCGGCATCGGTTTCACGGTTCCGTTCCTCTACATCTACGTGGCGCAGGTGCGAGGTCTGGGCTCCATGGCGGCCACGAGCGCGTTCGTGGCCTTCGCCGTCAGTGCCCTGGTCGCGCTGCCCCTCACCGGTCGGGTCATCGACCGCCGAGGTCCCGTCCCCGTGGTCATCGGCGCGGCCGTCGCCGCCTCGGCCGGGGCGCTGTCGCTCGGGCTGTCCACCGGCATCGTGCCGATCCTGCTGTCCGCCCTGGCGCTCGGCGCCGGGCAGGCGGTCATGCAGCCCGCGCTGGCCACCATGATCGTGTGGTGCTCGACGCCGGCCACCCGGACGCGCGCCTTCGCCCTCCAGTTCTTCATGCAGAACCTGGGCCTGGGCATCGGCGGCCTCATCGGCGGCCAGATCGTCGACGAGAGCCGGCCCGCCAGCTTCACCCTGCTGTTCGGCATCGAGGCCGTGATGTTCCTGGTCCTGGCCGGGGTCATCCTGACCGTACGGATGCCGCACGCGCCGAGCATCAAGGACGCCGTGCCGCGCGACGCCTCGCAGGCGGGCGGCAGCGCGTGGAAGCGGCTGCTGGAACACAAGGCCATGGTCAAGCTGCTGGTGCTGGGCTTCGTGATCTTCTTCGCCTGCTACGGGCAGTTCGAGTCGGGTCTCGCCGCCTTCGGTACCGAGGCGGCCGGAATCTCCCCGTCCACCCTCGGCTTCGCGCTGGCCGCGAACACCGGTGCCATCGTCGTCGCGCAGTTCGTCGTGCTGAAGCTGGTCGAGAAGCGCCGCCGGTCCCGGGTGATCGCGCTGGTCGGCCTGATCTGGACCGTGGCCTGGATCATCGCCGGGTTCTCGGGGCTGGGGCACGGCAGCGCCATGATGGCGGCCGCCGCGTTCATCACCACGTACGCGCTCTTCGGCATCGGCGAGGCGATGCTCTCGCCGACGCTGGCGCCGCTGGTGGCCGACCTGGCGCCCGAGGGTTCGGTGGGCCAGTACAACTCGGCTTTCGCGCTGGTCAAGCAGATGGCGCTGGCCCTGGGTCCGCTGGGCGTGCCGCTGGGTGCGGGCGTGCCGATGCTCTACATCGGGGTGTTCGTCGCGGTGTCGCTGGGTATCGCGTGGCTGGCGCTGCGGCTCGGCAAGCAGCTGAGCGCGGTGCAGGACAAGCCGTCGCTGCTGGGCAGCCGGGTCGTCGCGCAGGGCGCGAAGGCGGGCTCCGAGGTGGGTGAGCCCGTCGGCGCGTAGGAGCGCGTAGGGGCACGTAGGAGTACGTAGGAGTACGTAGGAGTACGGGCACGATGAAGGCCCCGGTCGGTGGACCGGGGCCTTTCGTCGTGCCCGTACGGCTACGTGGTCGGCAGGGCGAACTCGCACCAGACGGCCTTGCCGCCGCCCGGGGTGCGGCGCGAGCCCCAGGAGGAGGCGATCGTCGCGATGATCGAGATGCCTCGGCCGGTCTCGTCGGCCGGTTCGGCGCGGCGGCGGCGCGGGAGGTGGTCGTCCCCGTCGGTGACCTCGATGATCAGGCGGCGGTCGGTGCGGCGCAGCCGCAGCCGCATGGGCGGGGTCCCGTGCTGGAGGGAGTTCGCGACGAGCTCGCTGGCGGCCAGGACGCCGAGGTCGCACAGCTCCACCGGGAAGCGCCAGGAGGCGAGGACCCCGGAGGCGAAGGCGCGGGCGCGCGGGGCCGCCTCGACGCCGCCGAGGAGTTCCAGGGCGGCGTTGTGGAAGAGCTCGGCGTCGGCTCCGGTGCGGCTCGGCTGCTGGAGGACCATGACGGCGACGTCGTCGTCGTGGTCGGCGTCGACGCCGAGGGCGCGCATCAGGCGGTCGCAGATGACGGCCGGGGTGCCCTGGGCGCCGGAGAGGGCGCGTTCGAGGGCGGCGACGCCTTCGTCGATGTCCTCGCCGCGGCGTTCGACCAGGCCATCGGTGTAGAGGACGGCGGTGGAGCCCGGGCCCAGCGCGATGGTGCCGGAGGTGTGCAGCCAGCCGCCGGTGCCGAGCGGCGGGCCGGTGGGGTCGGCGGCTCTGCGTACGGTGCCGTCCTCGTCGCGGACCAGGATCGGGAGGTGGCCGGCGGAGGCGTACGCGAGCAGGCCCTCGTTGGGGTCGTGGACGGCGTACACGCAGGTGGCGATCTGGCTGGCGTCGATCTCGGCGGCGAGCCCGTCGAGGAGCTGGAGCACCTCGTGCGGGGGCAGGTCGAGGCGGGCGTAGGCGCGGACGGCGGTGCGCAGCTGGCCCATGACGGCCGCGGCGCGCACCCCGCGGCCCATGACGTCGCCGATGACGAGGGCGGTGCGGCCGGCGCCGAGGGTGATGACGTCGTACCAGTCGCCGCCGACGGCGGCCTCGGTGCCGCCGGGCTGGTAGGTGGCGGCGATGCGGAGGTCGTCGGGCTGTTCGAGTTCCTGCGGGAGGAGGGAGCGCTGGAGGGTGACGGCGGCCTCGCGCTGGCGGCGTTCGCTGGCGCGCAGCCGTTCGACGGCTTCGGCGTGGTCGCTGACGTCGGCGAGGTGGATCAGGACCCCGGTGTGGTGGGGGTCGGTGTCGCCTTCGGCGGCGGCCTTGGGGAACTCGACGGGGGTGCAGGTGACGGTGTACGAGCTGGTGCCGCCGGGTGCGGTGCGGTTCTTGGCGGTACGGGGCTTGCCGCTGCGCTGGACCTGGTCGAGGAGCGGGAGGAGGCCGAGCTCGCCGAGTTCGGGGAGGGCGTCGTGGGCGGGCGCGCCGGCCGGGCGGGGGCCGAACCCGGCGGTGTAGGCGTCGTTGACGTAGGCGACGCGGTGTTCGGGGCCGTGGACGAGGGCGACGAGGGCCGGGAGCCGGCCGAGGACCTCCCGTACGGAGAGCTCGTCGAGGGAGGGCACGGCGGCGAGGGCGCCGCTCCCGGAGCCGTGGCCGCTGCCGCTGCCTCCGCCCGGGCCGGTGCCGCTTCCCGTCCCGGAGACCGTGGGGTCGGCGGGGCCCCCGTCCGGCGCGGTGGCCGGGCGGGCGGCGGCGCCGCGGGCTGCCGGGACGGCACCCTCACCCCTTTTGGCCTGGGCGGCGGCGTGCTCGGACCGGGCGGCGGCGCGGCGCTGCGTTCCGGGAAAACGGGCGCTCCAGCGCGTGAAGTTCACTGCGTTCAAGCCTCGTGGTGTCGCAAGTGGTCGCTGTGCCGTGAATGTCACTGTGTGCAGGCGTGGGCCCACCTATGGTCACACGTCCAGTGTGGCCGACCGCACTGACAACGTCAGCCCTGGCTGTCCTTCGGGGGGTTGGGGGCGGGCGGGGGCGGGGGGAATTTGTGGCCGTGTCCTGCGGCGAGTTCGAATTCTGCCCTGGGGTGTTCGAGGGAACCGAGGGAGACGATCTCACGTTTGAAGAGCCCCGAGAGGGTCCATTCGGCGAGGACGCGCATTTTGCGGTTGAACGTGGGGACCCGGCTGAGGTGGTAGGCGCGGTGCATCAGCCAGGCCGGGTAGGCCTTGAGCTTGCGGCCGTAGAGGAGGGCGACGCCCTTGTGCAGGCCGAGGGAGGCCACGGAGCCCACGTACTTGTGCGCGTACTCGGTGAGCGGTTCGCCGCGCAGCGAGGCCACCAGGTTGTCGGCGAGGACCTTGGCCTGGCGGACGGCGTGCTGCGCGTTGGGGGCGCATTCACGGCCGGGCTCCTCGGCGGTGATGTCGGGCACGGCGGCGGCGTCGCCGGCGGCCCAGGCGTGTTCGACGCCGTCGACGGTGAGGAAGGCGGTGCAGACGAGGCGGCCGCGTTCGGTGCGGGGGAGGTCGGAGGCGGCGAGGACCGGGTGCGGTTTGACGCCTGCGGTCCACACGACGGTGCGGGTGGGGAAGCGGGCGCCGTCGCTGAGGACCGCGATGCGGTTCTCGCAGGAGTCGAGGCGGGTCTCCAGGCGTACGTCGATGTTGCGGCGGCGCAGTTCGCGGACCGTGTAGACGCCGAGTTCGGGGCCGACCTCGGGGAGGATGTGGTCGCTGGCCTCGACCAGCACCCACTTCATGTCCTCGGGCTTGATGTTGTGGTAGTACCGGGCCGCGTAGCGGGCCATGTCCTCCAGCTCGCCGAGGGCCTCGACCCCGGCGTAGCCGCCGCCGACGAAGACGAAGGTGAGGGCTGCGTCGCGCAGGGCGTGGTCGCGGGTGGAGGAGGCGATGTCCATCTGTTCGATGACGTGGTTGCGCAGGCCGATGGCCTCTTCCACGGTCTTGAACCCGATGGCGTAGTCGGCGAGGCCCGGGACGGGCAGGGTGCGGGAGACGGATCCGGGGGCGAGGACGAGTTCGTCGTACTCGATCTCCAGCGGTCCGGTGCCCTCGTCCTCGGTGGCGAGGGTGGCGACGGTCGCGGTCCGCTTGGCGTGGTCGATGCGCTGGGCCTCGCCGATGACGATGCGGCATGTGCCGAGGACGCGGCGCAGCGGCACGACGACGTGGCGCGGGGAGATGGAGCCGGCGGCCGCCTCGGGGAGGAAGGGCTGGTACGTCATGTAGGGCTCGGCGCTGACCACCGTGACCTCGGCCTCGCCGGCTCTGAGCTTTCGCTGGAGCCGGAGTGCCGTGTACAAGCCGACGTAGCCGCCGCCGACGACGAGGATGCGCGTACGGGGCGGGGTACCGGGGGCCTCGCCCCGGGAGTTAGCAGCCTTCACCATCCCATGACGCAACGTGGCCGGGAGTTTGTCCACAGCCCTGACACATTGTGTGACCGGAGGGAGTGCCGGTACGGGGCTGCCGGATGGCTTGAGTGGGTGTGAAGTTCCGCAGGTCAGGGGGTGCGGAGGGGGTGATTCCGGGGGCTTGGATCGGAAAAGTGGGGGTGAATGCTCCGATCGGGCGGTGGTCCGTCCGGGGCTCCCTCTTCTGAATTGACTCTGGCTCAACTATGTTCGTATCTCGTCGAGGAGTAAGACCGGGGCCCACATGACCGTGGCCCACCTCGACACGAAGGCGGGGAGTGTCTCCGGGGGGAGACAAATGATTACCGGGGGATACATATGCATATTTCCGATTTCCATGGTTCCGCGACCGCGCTCTCCAGCGAGAGCGGCGGCCGCCTGATGGCAGGCGCCACGACGCACGGCGTGGGCCGCTCCACGCCGCTGCGCGTAGACGCCCAGCGCAACCTCGAACACGTGCTGCGCGCGGCCCGAGAGGTGTTCGGCGAGCTGGGCTACGGGGCTCCGATGGAGGACGTGGCGCGGCGCGCACGCGTCGGCGTCGGCACCGTGTACCGGCGCTTCCCGAGCAAGGACGTCCTGGTCCGCCGCATAGCCGAGGAGGAGACCGCCCGGCTGACCGAGCAGGCCCAGGCCGCGCTCGGTCAGGAGGAGGAGCCGTGGCAGGCGCTTTCGCGCTTCCTGCGGACCTCCGTCGCCTCGGGTGCCGGGCGGCTGCTGCCGCCGCAGGTGCTGCGGGTCGGGTCGGCGAGCGAGGACGGTGTCGAAGAGGCGGCGGCGCGGGTTCCGCACCAGCGCCAGGCCGGCGTGACCGGTGGGGCCCCCGAGCTGCGGGTCGTGGGCGGGCGGACGGCCATGGAGGACGAGCCCTCCGAGGACGCGGGCGCGGGTGCACTGCTCGAAGTGGTCGGCCGGCTGGTGGACCGCGCCCGCGAGGCCGGTGAGCTGCGCGGTGACGTCACGGTGGCCGATGTGCTGCTGGTGATAGCCACGGCTGCTCCCGCGCTGCCCGACGCGGCGCAGCAGGCGGCGGCTTCGTCGCGGCTGCTCGACATCCTGCTCGAAGGACTGCGCTCCCGTACGGCCTGACGGGCTGGCGGGCTGGGCGTCCGGCGGCTAGCGGTCTGGGCGGCCGGTGGTCCGGCGGGCTATTCGTCTGGCGGACGGGCCGGCGGGCCGGCGGCCTCATCGTCTGGCGGTCCGGCGGTCTGGGCGGCCGGCGGGCTGGGCGTCCGGCGGGCCGAGATGGTTTGGTGGTCCGAGCCGGCCTGGTGGCCTGGTGGTCTGGGACGCCTGGCCGTCCGGTGCGGTTCGTCCTGCGGTGGCCCGCTCGGGCTCGACGGCCGGTTCGTCGAACGGCCCCCGAACGGCTCCTCACTCGAAAGAGTGGGGAGCCGTACGAGGGGTTCACCGGGTGCTGCCCGGACGAGTGGATGGCGGGAAGACGGGCCCGGCGCGCGCCCCCCGTGTGACACGCTTGAACGGTGTACCGGTTGAGTGTGGCGTGCGGGGGCTTCCGCGATGGGCGTTGACGGTCGGGAGGAGCCGCTCGGTGGTGCCGGCGGCGAGGTCGAGGCGGAGAGCCCGGCCGCACGCCAGGTCCCGGCGCAGCGCGCGCCGCGCCGCGGCCGGCACGCGTCCGCCGGGCATCCCGGCACCGATCTGCCGCCGTCCGACGGGGACTTGATCGCCCGGATGCGCGGGGGCGACGACGGCGCGTACGAGGAGCTGTTCCTGCGCCACGCCGATTCCGTACGGCGCTACGCGCGGACCTGCTGCCGCGACGCGCACACGGCCGACGACCTGACCGCCGAGGTGTTCGCCCGGACGCTCCAGGCGGTACGGGGCGGGGCCGGTCCGGACCAGTCGGTGCGGGCGTACCTGCTGACCACGGTGCGGCGCGTCGCGGCGGCGTGGGCGAAGACATCCCGGCGGGAGCACCTCGTCGAGGACTTCGCGGTGTTCGCGGAGCAGGCGGCCGCGGGGACCGAGGTGGGCGGCGGCATGTCCGGCCTGTCGGGGGACGACACCCTCGAACTGGGCGCGGAAGTCCGGGCGATGCGCGAGGCGGAGCAGTCGCTGGCGATGCAGGCGTTCCGGAGCCTGCCCGAGCGGTGGCAGGCCGTGCTGTGGCACACCACCGTCGAGGACGCCTCGCCGAGCGCGATCGCCCCGCTGTTCGGGCTGAGCGCCAACGCGACGGCGGTACTGGCCAGCCGGGCCCGGGAAGGGCTCAAGCAGGCCTACCTGCAAGCGCATGTGAGTTCCGCGCTGAGTGCGGGCGGGGACTGCGCGCGGTACGCGGACCGGCTGGGGGCCTATGCCCGCGGCGGGCTGCGGATGCGGGCGGAGCGCGGGCTGCGCAAGCACTTGGAGGAGTGCGCGAAGTGCCGGCTGGCCGCCGGGGAGCTCAAGGACGTCAACGCGGGCATTCCCGCGCTGCTGCCGGTCGCGGTCATCGGGTGGTTCGCCGCCGGGTACGCGGCGAAGGCCGCCGGTGTCGTGGCCGGCGGGGCCGTCGCGGCCGGGGGTGCGGGCGCTGCCGCCGCGGCTTCGGGCGGCTCGACGGCGGGGGCAGGGGCAGCTGGGGGTGCTGGTGGGGCCGCCGGGGCTGCTGGTGGAGCCGGGGCCGGTGGTGCTGGTGGGGGCGCCGGGTCCGGGGTGGGGGGTGCGGTGGCTTCCGAGGGGCTCGGGCTGCCGGTCAAGGCCGCCATCGCCGCCGGTATCGCGGTCGCGGCGGCCGCCGGCGTGGTGTTCGCGCTGGCCGGGGACGATCCCGAGCAGGGGCCCACGGCGCAGCCCGCGCCGAGTGTGGCCGCGCCCGTGGTGCCGCTCGTACCGCCTCCGCGGACGGCGGAGCCGACGGATGCGCAGCCGCCGGCCGCTCAGGGCTCCGTACCCTCCGAGCCGAGCAGGGCTCCCGCGACGCCGACGCCCTCCCGCTCGAAGCCGAAGGCGCCGGCTCCGGCTCCGCCCGTCTCCCCGGCGCCGCAGCCTCCGGCGAAGCCCTCGCCGTCGCCGAGTCCGGCCAAGCCGTCGCCGTCCCCGTCGCCGTCCACGCCGAAGCCCCAGGGGTTCCGCCTGGCCGGGCTCGGGCACGCGGCGTTCGGCGACCACAGCGGTCCCGAGTTGCAGACCGGGCGCAGCAGCTGGGTGTGGCAGCGGTGGGGGCTGCGGATCGCGGACCGGCGGTTCGCGCAGGGGATCACCGTGAACTCCCGCTCCTCGGTGGTGATCGCCCTCAACCGGCAGTGCACGGCGTTCTCGGCGCGGGCCGGGGTGGACGACCTGTCGCTGTTCACCGACGGCACGGTGCGGTTCTCCGTGTACGCCGACGGGCAGCGGCTGTGGCGCTCGGACGCGCTCGGGTTCGGGGATCCGGCCGCCTCCGTCGACGTCTCCCTGGCCGGGCGCACGACGATGCGGCTGGTGGTGGAGCAGGCCGGGCAGGGCAGTCTGCCGACGTTGGCGAGCTGGGCCGACGCGGTGATCAGCTGCCGGTGACCGGGGCGGCGCGGGTGGCCTCCGTGACCAGGGTCGCCACCTCGGGCGGGGAGAGTTCCGCGCCCGCCGCCGCCTCGGCCGCGTAGCGGTCGGCGCCGAGTACCGCGCGGGTCTCGTCCGGGAGTCCGCCGATGGCGGCCTGTTCCGCGACCGAGCGCGGATGGCCCGCGCGCCACGCGGTGGCCGCCGCCAGCACCCGTACGGCCTCTGCCGTACGCCCGGTGGCTGCCAGCAGGGCCGCCGCGTTGTCGGCGAGCGAGGCCAGGACGCGCTCGGCGCAACGTGCGGCGACGGCGGTGGCCAGAGCCGGTGCCAGCTTGGCGAGGCCGGCCCGCGGGCCTTGTTCGCGGGCGGTGAGGACGGCGTCGATGTTGGCGAGTCCGGCGGCGAGCTGCGGGGGCCCGGCCATCTTCGCGGCGGCGGCGCGGGCGAGCTCCCACTCGGTACGGGCCCGCGCGAGGTCGCCCTGGACGAGGGCGAGGAGCGCCGTGAGCATGCCGCCGTACGCACTGATCTCGGGCGTCCCGCCGTGGCGGTCGGCCTCGCGGGCCGCCTCGGCCAGGAGCTGCTCGGCGCCCGCGAAGTCCCCGGAGCAGAAAGCGGCCTCGGCGATCCGGGCGATCACGAACGGCGTCTCCATGTGGGCGCCGACCTCGCGGGCCAGGCGCAGGCACTCCTCGTACTCGCTGCGGGCCCAGTCGTAGCGGCCGCGGGAGAGCGCGACCTCGCCGGCCGCGCTCGCCACTTGGGAGCGGGTCCAGCGGTCGCCGACCCGGTCGGCGATCTCGTGCAGTTCGGCGAGGTCGGCGTCGACGGAGGACAGGCCGCCGGTGGTGTCGATGCCGATGTGGGTGCGGAGCATGAGGGAGACGCCGAGCTCCCAGTCCCTGCCGTGGCGTCGGCAGTTCTCGACGGACTCGTCCAGGCCGTCGCGGAAATCGCGGGAGCCGGGGGCGTTGCCGGTCAGGAGGCTCGTCATCGGCCAGAGAACGCCGGGGAAGCGGGAGCTCTCGGGGCCGCCGGCCCGGAAGACCCGGCGTATGCGCTCGCCGACGGCGATGTTCTCCGGCGTGCGGAGGCTCTCGGGGGCGTTGCCGTCGGCGACGAGGAAGACGTGCAGCATGCGCAGGCTCATGCTGCGCCAGTACTCGGGGGTGCCCTCGGGCGGCTCGACGGGGTGGGTCTCCCAGATGCGGGCGGTCCATTCGGCGCCCTCGCTGCGGTAGTTGCGCAGCCACCAGAACCAGCCGAGGGCGAGGGCGAGGCGTTGGCCCGTCTCGACGGACGCGGTGCGGGTGGTGTGGAGGAGGGCGGCCCGCAGGTTGTCGAGTTCGGTCTCGACGCGGCGGATCCAGGGGAGTTGGCCGGCGCCTCGCAGGAGGGGCTCGGCTTCCTCGGCGAGGGCCAGGAAGTGCGCGGCGTGGCGGTGGGCGGCGGCGGCACGGTCGGCGGGGTGAGCGGCCGCGCGTTCGGCGGCGTACTCGCGGATGGTCTCCAGGAGGCGGTAGCGCATGCCGGTGCCGGGATCGGGATCGGGAGCGGCGACGACGAGGGATTTGTCGACGAGTGAGCCGAGGACGTCGAGGGTGTCGGGGGCGGCGAGGGTGCGGGGGCCGTCGGCGGGGGTGCCGGGGTCGGCGCAGACCGCTTCGGCGGCCGGGAGGTCGCAGCCGCCGGCGAAGACGGAGAGGCGCCGCAGGACGGTTCGTTCCCTGTCGTCGAGGAGGTCCCAGGACCAGTCGACGACGGCGCGCAGGGTCTGCTGGCGGGGCAGTACGGTACGGGCGCCGCCGGTCAGCAGCCGGAAGCGGTCGTCCAGACGGTCGGCGATCTGGCGCGGGGTGAGCAGGTTGAGGCGGGCAGCGGCCAGCTCGATGGCGAGGGGGAGTCCGTCGAGGCGGGCGCAGATCTCGGCGACGGCGGCCGGGTCGTCGGCGGGGGCGAAGCCGGGGCGGACGGCGGTGGCGCGGTCCGCGAAGAGGCGGTGCGCGGGGTCGGGGGGCAGCGGGCCGAGGGGGCGGACCGTTTCGCCGGGTACGCCGAGGGGTTCGCGGCTGGTGGCCAGGATCCGGACGCCGGGGCAGTGGGTGAGGAGGTGTTCGGCGAGTTCGGCGGCGGCGTCGATGACGTGCTCGCAGTTGTCGAGGACGAGGAGCAGGCGGCGGTTCGCGCAGTGCTCGGCGAGTTGGGCGGCGGGGTCGTCGGCGGGGGCCTTCTCGCGGGCGACGAGGGTGCCTTCGCGTAGGCCGAGGGCACTGAGGACGGCGCCGGGGACGGCGGCGGGGTTGTCGAGGCGGGCGAGTTCGACGAGCCAGCCGGGTTCGGGGTCGGCGGCGGCCGCGTGCTCGGCGAGCCGGGTCTTTCCGGAGCCGCCGGGGCCGGTGAGCGTGACGAGCCGCAGCCGCGCCAGATCGCCCCGCAACCCGGCCAGCTCGGGCTCCCGCCCGACGAAGGAGGTGAGCCGCGGCCGAAGGTTCCCGCCGGGGCCGGCGGGAGGCGCGGGGGCAGGCGGGGGCGGCGGGGCCGGCGAGGGCGCGGGGGGTGCCGGGGGCGTGGGGGGTGCCGGAGGCGCGGGGGGTGCCGGAGGCGCGGGGGGTGTCGTTGGGGGTCCGGGGGGTGCCGGGGGCGCGTGGAGTGTCGGAGGCGCGGGGGGTGCGGGGGGCGTCGGGAGTGCCGGGGGCGCCGAGGGCGCGGGGGGCGTCGGGAGTGCCGGGGGCGTGGGGGGTGCCGGAGGCGTGGGGGGTGCCGGAGGCGTGGGATGCGCGGGCGGTGCTGGGGAGGCGGGAGGTGCGGAGTATGGGGGCGCGGGAGCCGGTGCGTGTGCGGGTACGGCCTGGGAGGCGGGGGCTGCAGGGCTCGGCGCCGACGCGGAAGGGGCCGTCGGCGCTGAGGGCGCCGGAGGTACGGGGTGCACTGCGCGCACCGATGCGTCCGGGGTCGCGGAGGAGGCGGGACCCCCCGGAGGCACGGACGCCGCCGGGGGCATGGGCCGGGCCCGGTGCGGGGGGAATGCCGGATGCACCGGGCCGCCTGGCCTGGCCGGGGGCACGGCGGGTGCCGGGGCGCCGGGCCTGGCCGGAAGCGCCACAGACGCCGGAACGCCGGGACTCGACGGAAGCGCGGCAGACGCCGGAACGCCGGGCCCCGCCGGAAGCGCCGCCGACGCCGGCGGCGTGGATACCGCTGGGACCGGCGGGAAAACCGGCACGGCGGGGAGCTCCGGGGCTGCCGGGAGCGCGGGGGACGCCGGGGAGGTGGCTGGTGTCGGCTTCTCCGAGGAACCGGGGGCTGTGGGTCGCCCGTTGGGCGCCGGGGTGGCCGCTGCGGGTGCGGGCGGTTGCCGGTGTTCCACGAACGCGGCGGCGGTCTCCGGCGCCACCGGCGCGGGCGTTGCCGGGGGTGCCGAGGACGTGGGGTGTGCGGACGTCACCGGCGCCGCCGGGGACACGGGCGGCGCCGCGGATGCCGGCGTGGCGGCCGGCGGGGGCGCGGGAGTCGGCGGGTACGTCCGGTGGCCATGGGACGTTGACGCCAACGGGGGCGCGGGGTGTGCCACGGGCTCGGCGGCCATGGGGGCTGCACTGGGTACAGCCGCCCCTGCAGACACGGGAGTTGGCTCGTACGGCGACCCATCGGTGAGCTGCAGCGCGTCGGCCTCCGGGTGCGCCGCAGACGCGGGAGTGTGCTCGTACGGCGACCCCTGGGGGAACTGCGGCGCCTCGGGTCCCGGGTGCGCCGTGGAGGCGGGCGCGGGAGTCGGCAGGTGTATCCGCTGCCCACGGGGCACTGCCGTCCCCGCTGGCACCGAGGCTGCGGGCGCGGGAGTCGGGGAGGGCGCCGGGGTGCCGTGCGGCAGCGGTGTCGCCGGGCCTTCGGGGTGGGGCGTGGGGGGTACGGGGGGTGCTGCGGGTGTGGGGTGGAGGAGTTCCGCGTGGAGGGCCGCGAGTTCGGGGCCCGGATCGGTGCCGAGGGCTTCGGCGAGGGTGTGGCGGGTGCGCTCGTACGCGGCGAGGGCGTCGGCCGGGCGGCCGCACGCGCGGAGCGCCCGGAGCTGCTGGGCGCGCAGGGGCTCGTCGTACGGGTGCTCCCGGATCAGCGCCTCGATCTCCGGCAGGAGCGACGCCGGGTCGGCGGCCCCGCTGCGGAGTTCGGCCTCGATCCGGGCGCGGAGGGCGGTAGCGCGGTGGGCTTCGGGCGTGGCGGCGTGGGCGGTACGGGCGGGCTCGGGGAGGTCGGCGAAGGCGGGGCCGCGCCAGAGGGCGAGGGCGGTGTGGAGGGTTTCGGCGGCGGTGGCGGGGTCGGTGGCCAGCTGCCGGGCGCCCTGGCGGGCGAGCCGGGTGAAACGGTGCAGGTCGACGTCGTCGCGGTCCGCGACGGCCAGGCGGTAGCCGCCGGCGGGGTCGGCGAGGACCGTTTCCCGGCGGCCGAGGGCGCGGCGGAGCCGGGCGACGAGGGCCTGGAGGGCGGCGGGGGCGTCCTGGGGCGGGGCGTCGCCCCAGATGTCGTCGACGAGGTCGACGACGGGGGCGGCGGCCGGGCCGCCGACGCGGAGCGCGAGGGCGGCGAGGAGCGCGCGCAGGCGGGCGCCGCCGATGGGGAGGGGGGCGCCGGTCTCGTCGCGCGCCTCGGTGACGCCAAGGATGAGATACCGCACCGGGCAATTCTGCCTTGCCGCTGCCGGGGGTGCCGGAGGGTTTGCGCGCGGCCACGCGCGGGGCGCCGGCCCCCGCCGGGGCTCGGCCCCGCGTCCCTGTGCCGCAAGTACACGGCCGGGCCGGAGCTCCCGCCTTCCCGCCTCGGCGGCCCGCCGGTCAGCGGTTGCCGGCCCACTCGATGCCGGCGCCCCGCCGGGGCTCGGCGCCGCACTCCGCGCCTCGAACCCCGGGGCCCCTCGACGGGCCGCCGGTGGGCCAGTGGCGCGCCGCTCGATGCCTGTGCCCCTGCCGGGGCTCGGCTCGCACGGCGCCGCAAGAGCCCGGGGCCGGAACCCCATGGGGCTCGGATTGAGGGGCCACTCGTGGGGCCGGAGCGGATTTGCCCGGGGAGCGCCGCTCAGGTGCCGAACAGGGCGGATGGGCGCCGTCGGGCCCGGTTGCCAGTCGCCGTAGATGCGGCGGCGGAACTGGATATGCCAGGTGGCGGGAAGCGACCGCCCGCCGCGCCACCCCGGGTTTCCGGACTTGAGCACCGGCATCACCCGCATCCGCGGGCGGGAGCCGCGCCGCTGCCGGCCGGGGCCGCATCGGCCGGGACGGCCGGCCGGTGCCGCGGCGCTGCCCGGGGGCCGCGTCGGCCGGGCCGGCCAGCCGGGACCTCGGCATTGCCGGAGCGCCGCGTCGGCCGGGCGGTACCTCGGCGCTGCCGGAGGGCCGCGTCGACCGGGACGGCCGGCCGGTGCCGCGCCGTTGCCGGGGCCCGCGTCGGCCGGGGCAGTGGCCGGGACCTCGGCGTCGACTGACGGCCGCGGCGGCCGGGCGGTCCACGGCGCCGCCGGCACCGACCAGGGCAGCCGACCGGGTCCGCGGCGCCACCGGGAGCCGCGTCGACCGGGGTGGCGGGCCGGTGCCTCGGCGCTGCCGGGAGCCGCGTCAGCCGGGCCGTACCTCGGCGTCGCCGGGAGGGCCGCGGTCGGTCGGGGGCGTGGGGCCCTGGGGCGGGTTCAGGAGAGGGCCGGGCGGGGGGTGGGGACTCCTTCCGGGACCGCCCTGCGGCGGGGGGTGGACGTACCCGTCCAGCACGTGCCCCGGCGGGCGAGGAGGCGGCCCAGCCACAGCTCCATCGAGACGAGTTCCGCCAGGCCGTCCAGGGGGACCGGGTGGCCCTCCGCCGCGTCCACCAGGGCCTGTTGGACGACCCGGGCCTCGATCAGGCCCGCGTCCGCCAGGAGCGGGGCCGTGAAGAGGGAGAGCAGCGAGGGCAGCGCCGCGCCGAGGCCCAGGCGGGTGGCCGTTTCGTTCGGGGTGTGGGCCGGGGCGCCCCAGCCCGGGGGGAGTTCGCGTACGCCCGCCGAGGAGAGGACCGTGCGCAGGATCGTGGCCCGCGCGCCGGGCTGGACCCGCAGGGACTCCGGGAGGGCGCGGGCGGCCCGTACGACCTGGTTGTCCAGGAACGGTGCGTGCAGGCGCTGGCTGCGGACCTCCACCGCCTGTTCGAAGACCCGGTGGTCGGCCGCGTGCCGGGTCAGCGCGGCGCGGGCCCGGGCCTCGCCGGGGCGCAGCGACAGCGGGGGGCGGCCCGCGGCGGTGGTCAGGCGGATCGATACTTCCGCGAGGGCCTCCCCCGTCAGCCAGGCCGCCGCCGGGCCCGGCCGGGACCAGGTCAGGGCCGCCAGCGAGGCGTCCACCGGGTTCGAGGCGCCCCCCGCCACGGCCCCTTCGCGCAGCCGGGCCGCCGCCGCTTCCATGCCCGCGCGGTACGGCGTACGAGCCAGCCGGCGGGCCGCCGAGTAGACGGAGAACGGGACCAGCAGGGACAGGGCGGAGTCGCCCGGCGCCGAGCGGGCCAGGGCCGCGACCGGGCGCAGCAGGTGGCGTCTGCGGCGGTCCATGAGGAGGTCGGCGAGGCGGGCCGGGTGTGCGTCGAGGACTTGGCGGGCGCCGTGCCCGACGAAGTGGTCGGCCGAGCCGGCGGCCAGCCGGCGCCGTTCGCGGGCGGCGGTGACCAGCGAGGGGCCGGGTTCGTCGGTGAGGGGGCCGTCGAGGTCGGCGTACGGGAGTGCCTCCTCGGCGGCGGCCACGACGACGTGGTGCAGCCGGGGGTCGGCGGCGATGGCGCGGGCACGTTCGAGTTCGGCCTCGCGGCCCCGGGGGGTGGCGAGGTCGTTGAAGGTGACGGCGAGGAGCCGTTCGCCGGACTGCTTCAGCACCGTGCCGGGCGCGCCGGGCAGGCCCGCGGCGAGCAGCGCGAGGGTCGCGGAGGCGCTGCCTCCGGAGAGGTCGGCGCCCACGCCGGGCGCAGGCGCGGGTGCGCCCCGGGCCGCGCGCCGGTCGGCGGGGCCCATTCCGGGCACCGGGCCGGGGTCGTGGGGCGGCGTGTCGGGGGCATGCCGCGGAGCCGTGAGCCGGGCGCGCACGGCATCCACCAATGCTTCGCGTACGCCCTCCACCGCGCGCTCCGGGTCGGCCGTGGGAGCGGCCACCGCGAGGGAGGCCACCGGCTCGTACCCGGTGATCTCGCGCGAGCCCTCGCGCAGGATCAGGGCGTGCCCGGGCGGGATGCGCCGCACGCCGACGTACGGTGTGCCGTCGCCCAGTGCCTCCGGGCTGTCGGGGCAGGCCAGCAGGGCCGCGAGGTGGCCGATGTCGAGCTGCGCCTCGATGAGGTCGGCGAGCGGCAGTGCGGCGGTGGCGTACGCGGTCCCGCCCGCCCAGGGGGTGTAGAACACGGGCCGGGCGCCCGCGAGATCGCCGACGACGGTGATGCGCCGGCCGGTCTGGACGACGGCGGTGTAGCTGCCGGACCACTGGGTGAGGTGGCGCAGGGCTCCGCCGCGGGCGGCGAGGAGGGCGCTGCGCAGTTCGGCGTCGGTGGCGCCGCAGCAGCCGAGGACGGCGAGGCGGGTGAAGGGGTCGGCCGGGTCGGCGGCGAGGGTGCGGATCTCGTCGGGGCGCCAGTCGCCGACGGCCCACAGGGGGTCGGGGTCTCCCCAGAGCAGCTGGGCTCCGACGGGGACGACGGTGCGTTCGGCGGTGGGGTCGTCCGGGTGGGCGGTGTCGGCGTCGGCGAGGCCTCCGGTCACCGGGCCGCCGCTCAGGTGGTCGCGTGGGCCGGATCCGCCCTGGCCGGACACGCGGCCGGCCGTGCCGAAGCTCGCGGCGATACTGCTCCAGCCGACCAACCAGCGCACCGCCGCCTCCCCAGCCCGTGGGCAATTGACCGGGGCGGGAACGTCGCGGTCAGCGCTGAGGGCGTGGCCGACGGGACCCCGGGTGGCTCGGGGTCCATGCTGCCACGAGACAGGCGTGCGAGAGTGGCCCGGGAGGGCGCAGGTGCAAACGAACACGCCGCGGACACGCAGTATTTGGCGTTCCGTTCCCACCGCCCCATAGGCCGGTTTCAGCCATTCTTCGGCCGCGCCGCGGCCGTACTCGGCGCCGCCGCCCGCCCTCGGGCGTCCGGCCGCACCGGCCGGCGGGCGCGGTCCGGGAGGCGGGATCCGCCCCCCGGACCGTTCCGCCACCCGCGGGGATTGGGGCGGCGGCATCCCCCGGCCCGCCGGATCCACGCAGCGGGCCGACCCACGCAGGGCACATCGAATCGCCGGGCCCGCCGACCGGCCAGAGCGCACGGGCGGGCGCACGGCCACACGCACGGAGCACGGGAGGGGGCGTGCGCCCGCGGCGCGGACCCCGCCCCGACTGTGCGGGCGGACAACAATCCCGCCATAGGGAAGTCGGGGCCTTAACGCTTGGGAGGCGGGGAACTACGCTGGGTTTACGAAATGCCGGGCAACTATGCCCCGGCGGCGTATGCGTTGTGTGCGTTCCGCGTGTGACGAGGGGTGGCGCATGTCCAGGGAGCTCCGCGAGCCCAATGAGAAGCTCGGCGCCGTCCTCGCCCTCGCGGGCATCAGCAACGCCGGGCTGGCCCGGCGGGTCAACGACCTCGGCGCACAGCGCGGCCTGACGCTCCGCTACGACAAGACCTCGGTCGCCCGGTGGGTGTCGAAGGGCATGGTGCCGCAGGGCGCGGCGCCGCATCTGATCGCCGCCGCGATCGGCGCGAAGCTGGGGCGGCCGGTGCCGCTGCACGAGATCGGGCTGGCGGACGCGGATCCCGCGCCCGAGGTCGGCCTGGCCTTCCCGCGGGACGTGGGCGAGGCGGTGCGCTCGGCCACCGATCTGTACCGGCTGGACCTCGCGGGCCGCAGGGGCGGCGCGGGTGGCGGTGGCGGGATCTGGCAGTCGCTGGCCGGCTCCTTCGCGGTGTCCGCGTACGCGACGCCCGCCTCGCGCTGGCTGATATCTCCGGCGGACGGTTCGGTGGCGCGCGAGCCCGCCGCCCCGTCCCGCGCGACCGTGGCGTCGCGCGAGCCGGCGGCGGCCGGGGGTTCGCCCTCGCCGATGTCCGCGTCGTCCCCGTCTTCCCCTGCGTCCGCGTCCGCGTCGTCTTCCCCTGCGTCCGCGTCGTCCTCTTCGTCATCGGGTCTGCCCGCGCAGTCTTCGGGTGAAACGCCGCACGCCCCGCCCGGGCAGGTGCCCGCGGCGGCGGCCGCACCCGGGGCCGCGCCCGCCGGGCTCTACGATCCGGCGCCGCAGCGCGTGGGCCACAGCGACGTGACCAAGCTGCGCGAGGCGGCCGAGGACGCGCGCCGCTGGGACTCCAAGTACGGCGGCGGGGACTGGCGTTCCTCGATGGTGCCGGAGTGCCTGCGGGTCGACGCGGCGCCGCTGCTGCTCGGCTCGTACAGCGACGACGTGGGCCGCGCGCTGTTCGGCGCGACCGCCGAACTGACGCGTCTGGCCGGGTGGATGGCCTTCGACACCGGCCAGCAGGAGGCGGCCCAGCGCTACTACATCCAGGCGCTGCGCCTGGCCCGCGCGGCCGCCGACGTCCCGCTGGGCGGGTACGTGCTGGCCTCCATGTCGCTCCAGGCCACCTACCGGGACTTCCCGGACGAGGGGGTGGACCTGGCGCAGGCGGCCGTGGAGCGCAACCGCGGCCTGGCCACGGCGCGGACCATGAGCTTCTTCCGGCTCGTCGAGGCGCGGGCGCACGCGAAGGCGGGCGATTCGGCGGCCGCCGGGGCGGCGCTGCGGGCGGCGGAGGGCTGGCTGGAGCGGGCGCGCGAGGGCGACCCGGATCCGACCTGGCTCGGTTTCTATTCGTACGACCGCTTCGCGGCGGACGCGGCCGAGTGCTACCGGGACCTCAAGCTGCCGCGGCAGGTCCGGCGCTTCACCGAGCAGGCGCTGTCGCGCCCGACGGAGGAGTACGTGCGCTCGCACGGGCTGCGGCTGGTGGTGAGCGCGGTGGCGGAGCTGGAGTCGGGCAACCTCGACGCGGCGTGCGCGGCCGGCACCCGGGCGGTGGAGGTCGCGGGCAGGATCTCCTCGGCGCGCACGACCGAGTACGTACGGGACCTGTTGCACCGGCTCGAACCGTACGGGGACGAGCCGCGGGTGGCGGAGCTGCGGGAGCGGGCACGGCCGCTGCTGGTGGCGCAGGCCTGATCCGGACGGCGGCCTGGCGGCGCGCAGGAATCGGGCGGGCACGCGGCGGCCGGGCGGGCGCGCGGCGGCCCGCCGGGCGCGCAGGAGTCCGGCGGCGCGCAGCAGCCGGCGGCACCGGGCGGGAGGCCGCCGGGTGCCGCGGCGCGGACCCGCGTGGCCGCAATGTCAGTGGCGGGGTGCAGTATGCAGGGGTGGGAGGTGGCGGCTTGGGCGGCGGCATGGGCGGCACGGGAAGCGTGGGCGGCGCGGGCAGGTTGGACTGCGATGTGCTGGTGATCGGCGGCGGCATCGTCGGTCTGTCGACGGCGCATGCCCTGGCGCAGCTGGCCCCGGGGACGCGGGTCGTGGTGCTGGAGAAGGAGTCCGGCCCGGCCCGGCACCAGACGGGGCGCAACAGCGGGGTGATCCACAGCGGCATCTACTACCGGCCGGGATCGCTCAAGGCGCGCTTCGCGGTGCGCGGGGCCGCCGAGATGGTCAAGTTCTGCGCCGAGCACGGCATCGCCCACGAGGTCACCGGGAAGCTGATCGTCGCCACCGGGCGGGACGAGCTGCCGCGGCTGCACGCGCTGGTGCAGCGGGGCCGGGAGAACGGCATCCCGGTGCGCGAGCTGGGTCCGGCGCAGATCTCCGAGTACGAGCCGGAGGTGCAGGGCCTGGCCGCGATCCATGTCGGCACGACCGGGATCGTGGACTACGGGCAGGTGGCGCGGCAGCTCGCGGAGTCCTCCGGAGCCGAGATCGTCTACGGCGGGGCGGTGGACCTGGTCTCGCGGCGGCCGAGCGGCATCGCGGTGCGCACGACGGCGGGGCTCGTGGTGCGGGCGCGGGTGCTGGTGAACTGCGCGGGGCTGCAGTGCGACCGGGTCGCGCGGCTGGCCGGGGACGACCCGGGCATGCGGATCGTGCCGTTCCGCGGGGAGTACTACGACTTGGCGCGGCCCGATCTGGTCCGCGGGCTGGTCTACCCGGTGCCGGATCCGGCGTTCCCCTTCCTCGGCGTGCACCTGACGCGGGGCATCGGGGGCGGGGTCCACGTCGGGCCGAACGCGGTGCCGGCGCTGGCGCGCGAGGGGTACGGCTGGGGCGTGGTCCGGCCGCGGGACGTGGCGGACGAGCTGGCCTGGCCGGGATCCTGGCGGATGGCCCGGCGCCACTGGCGGTACGGGATGGGGGAGATCCACCGTTCGCTGTCGAAGCAGGCGTTCACGGAGGCGGTACGGAGGCTGCTGCCGGCGGTGTCGGCGGCGGATCTGGCGCCGGCCGGGTCCGGGGTCCGGGCGCAGGCCGTGCTGCGGGACGGGACGCTCGTGGACGACTTCCTGATCAAGGAGGGGCCGCGGACGGTGCACGTGCTGAACGCGCCGTCGCCCGCCGCCACCGCTTCGCTGCCGATCGGGCGGGAGATCGCCCGGCGGGCGCTGGCATCGCTGCGCGCGTAGTTAGAGCGGGGTACCGGAGGGGGTCGGCCGGACGGGCGGGGCCGGACCGGGAGGTACCGGACGGCCTGACCGCGAGGCGCAGGCCGGGGCCGGACCGGACCGGGCCTCAAGCACCCGACGGGGCCGGACGGCGCTGCGTGCCGTCGGCTCGGCGGGCGGCGGCCGGGCCGGGGCGGGGTCGTAGAATCTGGGCATTGTGTCTGAGTCCCTCACCCCCCAGCCCAGCGCCCCGGAGACCGTGCCGGAGGCGAATTCCTACGTGCCCCCGAAGTGGCGGACCGAGCCCCGGTTCCCCGACGGCCCGGCCCCCGATCCGGCCGGTTCGCACCACGAGCGGCGGATCCGCAGCTTCCAGCCGCGGCGCAGCCGGGTCACCACCGGGCAGGGCGAAGCCCTGAAGCGGCTCTGGGGGACCTGGGGGCTCGACATCGACGGGCGTTCCGTCATCGACCTCGACGAGATGTTCGGCGGCCTGCCCGTCGTGCTGGAGATCGGTTT
The DNA here is from genome assembly GCF_008704935.1 of Streptomyces vinaceus. Taxonomy (NCBI): domain Bacteria; kingdom Bacillati; phylum Actinomycetota; class Actinomycetes; order Kitasatosporales; family Streptomycetaceae; genus Streptomyces; species Streptomyces vinaceus. The sequence continues at coordinate 3,986,470 of NZ_CP023692.1, read as the reverse complement.
CGGCATGGGCGAGGCCACCGCGCAGATGGCCGCCGCCGATCCGTCGACCGGCATCCTCGCCGCCGACGTGCACACCCCCGGCCAGGGGAACCTGCTCGCGCTCGCCGAGCGCGGCGGGATGACCAACGTCCGCGTCGCCAACGGCGACGCCATCATCCTGCTCCGCGAGATGCTGCCGCCCGACTCCCTGGCCGGCCTGCGCGTGTACTTCCCGGACCCGTGGCCCAAGGCCCGTCACCACAAGCGGCGGCTGATCCAGCCCGAGTTCCTCGACCTCGCCGCGACCCGCCTCGCCCCTGGGGCCGTACTGCACTGTGCGACCGACTGGGAGCCGTACGCCGAGCAGATGCTCGAAGTGCTCACCGCGCACCCGCGGTTCGAGAACACGCAGGCGGACGGCGGCTACGCGCCGCGGCCCGAGTTCCGGCCGCTCACCCGGTTCGAGGGGCAGGGCCTCGACAAGGGGCACGTCGTGCACGACCTGCTCTTCGCGCGCCGGGAGCACGCTTCCCCGAACGAGTAGAGAAACCCCGTACGTCACTCGCCGTGTCAGAGCGGCTCGCTAGAGTCATCGTGTGTTCCGAGCGCTCCCTGCTGTCCGCGGCGTCCGTGCGTGCGTGATCGCCGTGCTGGCGCTGTCGGGGCTGGCGATCCTCGAACTCGTGCGGGAGCAGACGGGTACCGCGGGGTTCTTCGTCGGCCTCGGGCTGGCCGTGCTGCCGGTGCCGCCGCTCATGGCGGCCTTCCGGTGGCTGGGCCGCGCCGCGCCCCGCCCCTGGGCGCAGCTGCTGTTCTGCTTCGGCTGGGGCGCCTGCACCGCGGCCCTGATCGCGATACTGGCCAACAACTTCGCCACCGAGTGGATAGAGGCGGCCACCGCCGATGCCTCGGCCGCCGACCGGCTCGGTTCGGTGGCGATCGCGCCGGTGGTCGAGGAGAGCGCCAAGGCGGCCGCCCTGCTGCTGGTGTTCGCGTTCCGAAAACGCCAGTTCACCGGCCCCGCCGACGGGTTCGTGGTGGCCGGGTTCACCGCCACCGGCTTCGCCTGCACCGAGAACGTCCTCTATCTCGGCAACGCCTTCGGCGAGGACGTGGAGAGCGGTGCCGCCCCGCTGGACTCGGTGACGGCGGCGACCTTCTTCGTGCGGATCGTGGTGTCGCCGTTCGCGCACCCGCTGTTCACGGTGCTCACCGGACTCGGGTTCGGCGCGGCCGCGCTCGGGGCGGGCCGGGTGCGCCGGACCGGGCTGCCGCTGCTCGGACTACTGGCCGCGATGGGTCTGCACGCGCTGTGGAACAGCTCCTCGCGGTTCGGGGAGCACGGGTTCTACGTGGTCTACGGCTGCGTGATGGTCCCGGTGTTCGCCCTGCTGCTGTGGCTGGCCGTACGGATAAGGCGGCGCCGGCTGCGGGCGGTCGCCGGGGAGCTGGCGGTGTACGCGGCCGCGGGCTGGCTGCGCCCGGCGGAGGTGCCGGCACTGGTGTCGATGCCCGCCCGGTCGCTGGCCCGCACGCTGGCCCGGTCCACGGGGGGCCGGGCGGCGGGCAGGGCGGTCGCCCTGTACGAGGCGGACGCGGCGGCACTGGCCCTGCTGCGGCACCGGGCCCGGCACGGGGGCCCGGCCGGGGTGCCGGATTTCGCCTGCCGGGAGCGGGAGTTGCTGCACCGGCTGTGGCTGCGCAAGGCGACGGCGGGGCCCGCGCTGGCCCGGGCGGCGGTCCTGGAGGAGCTCGTCGAGCCCCGGCCGGCCCCCCTCGCGCCCCTGGAATCCCTGGAGCGGGTCTTCGTACCGCTCGTGCCGCGCTCTAGACGTTCAGGCCCTTGGACTCCAGCCACGCCAGGGGGTCCGTCGTCGAGCCGCCCTTGCGTACTTCCAGGTGGAGATGGGGTCCGGTGACGTTGCCCGTGGCGCCGACGCGGCCGATGGTGTCGCCGGCGCCGACCGAGCCGGAGGTCACCGACATCGAGGACAGGTGGCAGTACCAGACCTCCGTACCGTCTTCGAGCTCCAGCACGATCCGGTAGCCGTACGCCCCGGACCAGCCGGCCGAGGTGATCTTCCCGGAGGCGACGGCCTTGACGGGCGTGCCGGTCGGGGCGGCGAAGTCGAGGCCGGTGTGGTGGCCGGAGGACCACATGGAACCGGAATCGCCGTAGTGCGAGGTGAGGGTGTAGGCGGAGGTGGGGAGGGAGTAGCTGCCGGAGGGCTTCGAGGGGCGCTCCTGCTCGGCCTTGGCGTCGGCGGCCTCCTTGGCCTCCTTCGCGGCCGTCTCGGCGGCCAGGCGGGCGTCCTCCGCCTCCTTCTCGGCGGCCTCCCGCTTGGCCTTGGCCTCCGCGGCGGCCGCGTCCTGCGCCGCCCGCTCGGCCTGGGCCCGGGCCTGGGCGTCGGCCGCGGTCTCCTGGGACTCGGCCTGCTGGAGGATGCGGCCCACGAGGGTGGCTCCGGCGTCGGCGTGCTGGGTCGCCTGCTGCGCGATGATGCCGGTCGGGCGGGCGGAGGTCGCGGTGCCTTCGGCCTCCGCGTGGTGCTGCCCGTCGACCCCGCCGCCGCCCAGGCCGAAGTCGGGCAACGAGGGCATGGAGATGGCGACTTGGGGCCGGTCCTGAGCGGTGGCGATACCGCCCGCGCCGACGGCCGCGATGACGCCGACGCCGAGCACGGTGGAGCTGCGGGCAAGTCCCCCGCGCTGCTTGGCGACACGGTGCTTGCCGCGCGGCGGGCGGGCCGAGTCCTCGGTGGGGTTCCACTCACCCCAGGCGCCGGCGGTGGGCGCTTCCTGGAGTTCTATGCCTTCGGGGGCAGGCGAGTTGGAGGCCACCGGGCCACACTCCTCAGGGGGACACGCACGCGCACGGCGCCGTCTCTTGCGACGGCTGGGACGACCGCGCTGCGTTATCGAACGGTAATATACGGAGGGGAGTGATTCCAAGCTGTTGTGATGGATCGATGGCAGTAATCGGCCACGTATCGCGCGGCCTTGGCCAGGACTAAAAGCCCTTCAACGGATCAACCAGGCCAAAAATCAAGCAAGATCCACATCTCTCCGGCCACGCCCACACCTTGACGTAGCGTCATAAACCTTTCAGTGCACACCACTTACCTGACGCACAGTCACGGAGCGACCACGGGGACGGTACGCCGCCGCTCCGGCTCGCCCTCCCCCGGCCGGCCCACCGCGAGCAGCGCCATGTCGTCCGTCGCCCCGCCGCCCGTGTGCCGGCGTACGTCGCTGCTGAGCGCGCCGAGCAGCTCCCCGGGACCGGGGAAGACGCGGCCGCTCAGCCGGGCCGCCGGATCGTAGAAGACCCCCGCCGCGTCCCGCGCCTCGGTCAGCCCGTCCGTGTACAGGAGCAGGGTGGCCCCGGCGGGAAAGGGCCACTCCTCGGCGCGGTCCGGCCAGACCCTGCCCAGGTCCCCCATGCCGAGCGGCAGCGCGGGCTCCGCCGGGGCGAGGACCGACAGCCGCCCGTCGGCGTGCAGCAGCAGCGGCTCGGGATGGCCCCGGTTGACCAGGCGCAGCACCTGCGCGTCCGCCGGGATCTCGCCGAGCACGCAGGTGGTGAACCCCTCCACCGAGTCCAGGCTGTCGCGCCGGGTGCCCTCGCGGGTCAGCGCCCGTTCCAGCCGCTGGGCGAGGCCCTCCAGGGTGGGTTCCGTATCCGCCGCCTCCCGGAAGGCGCCCAGGACCACGGCCACGGCCTCCACCGCCCCCAGCCCCTTGCCCCGTACGTCCCCCACCGCCAGCCGCACCCCGAAGGGGGTGTCCTGGACGGCGTACAGGTCCCCGCCGATGAAGGCGTCGGCCTGCGCGGCCTCGTACCGGGCGCGGACGTGCAGACCGGCGATGCGCTCGGCGGGTTCGGGCAGGACAGCGCGCTGGGCCGCCTCGGCGATGCCGCGCGCCGAGGCGAGCCGCTCCCCGCTGCGCCGGACGACCCGGTTGGTCAGGATCGCGAGCCCGGAGACGGTCATGACGGTGACCAGCTCGGTCAGCGCCTCGACCTGCCAGGTGGTGCCGTTGAGGAGGTGCAGCAGGACGACCGCGAGCGAGGCGAGCACCCCGGTGAGGACCGTGACGCGCAGGGAGGACAGCGGGGCGGCGATCAGCGGGGCCGCGGAGAAGAAGGGGGATCCGGTGTAGCTGGGCGGGGTCAGCAGGTCGAAGGCCAGTCCGCCCGCGATCAGCACGGCCGGGAGCGCGCGGACCACCTTGCGGGCCGCACCGCTGCCGGTGCCTCCCGGGTCCTCGTCGCCGCCCTGCTGCCGCCCCAGCCCCAACACGCCGCTCTCCTGCCCGGTCCCTCGCGCGGGTGCGGGCCGCCTCCGCATCGCCCCTCAAGGCTGGCTGCCGCGGGGAGGGTACGGCGACCCGGCCCGGGCCGATCGGGTGAGGCGGGGCCCGGGGGCGAGGGGAGAAAAGGGAAGGAGAGGAGGGGAGAAGAGGGAAGGGGAGAACGACGAAGGCCCGGTTCCCAAGGGAACCGGGCCTTCGTACTGAGTAGCGGGGACAGGATTTGAACCTGCGACCTCTGGGTTATGAGCCCAGCGAGCTACCGAGCTGCTCCACCCCGCGTCGGTAAACACAACTCTACGTCATCGCGGGGAGGGCGCGCGCCAATTAACCGTCCCGTCGCCTCCAGGACGGCAATAACTGCAGGTCAGAGCCGTACGGAGGGCCGGAAAGCCGGCTTCGCATCAGCCCGTGACCAGGCGGAGCAGGGCCAGGGACCCGATGCCGAAGGCGATGGTCAGGTAGAAGTTTCGGGTCCGCCAGGCCAGCAGCAGGGTCGGCACGGCCAACCAGAGGCCGGGGTTGCCGGGGCCGAGGTCCAGCGTCCCGGCGGGGGCGAACAGGGACGGGGCGAGCAGGGCGGCGATCACCGCGGGCGGCACCTGCCGCAGCCAGACCACGACGGGCCGGGGCAGGGCGGCCGCCGCGAGGAAGAGGGTGGGTACCAGGCGCGGGCCGAAGGTGACGGCCGCCATGCCGGCGATGGTCAGGGCGAGCACGAGGTGGCTCATCGGCCCGGTACTCCTTCCGTACGGACGGCTTCGCCGTCGTCGGCGCGCCCCTCGCGCTCCGCGACGGCCAGGCCGAACGTGGCCGCGACGGCCGCCGCGACGAGGACGGCCCAGTACTGCAGGCCGAGCAGTGTCAGCCCGACCGCGCCGCCGCCCGCGACGACCGCGACGGCGAGCCCGCGCCGGTCGGCGATGACCCCGGCCGCCAGCAAGGCCATGAACATGGCGGGCAGGGCGTAGTCGAGGCCCCACGCCTCCACGTCGGTGACCAGGTCGCCGGCCAGCACGCCCGCGAGCGTGCCCGCGACCCACGAGGCGTGCACGGCCGTGTTGAAGGTGAAGACCTCCGCCTTGGGGCGCTCGGCGCGCTCCGCGTACTGGGCGGAGTGCACCGCGAAGGCCTCGTCGGTGAGCTCGTAGGCGAAGAGCGCCTGCTCGCGGCGGCGCCACCCGGCGAGGCGGGGCGCGATCGCGGCGGACAGCAGCAGATGGCGCAGGTTGACCACGAAGGTGGTCAGGACGATGGCGTACGGGGCGGCGCCGACGGCCAGCAGCTGGAGGGCGGCGAACTGCGAGGAACCGCCGTACACGAAGGCCGACATGGCGACCATCGCCCACCAGGGCAGGCCCGCGGTGTGGCCCAGCACGCCGAACGCGAAGGCCACCGGCACGTAGCCGAGCATCACGGGGACGGCCTGCCCGAAGCCCGCCGCCCAGGGGGCCCGGGGCTGCCGCGGCGCGCGGCCCGGCCCGGCCCCCGCCCCGGGGGCCCGGGCCCCGGCCGCGGCGGGACGGGCCGGGGCCGGGGAATCGGTCGCTACAGATCGCACTCGAAGGTCCTCTCCCCCAGGGCCGGGCGGAAGCCCACGCCCGTCCAGAGGCCGGTCGCGGCCTCGTTCCCGTCGAGGACGGCGAGGAAGATCCGGTTGACCCCGCGACGGCGGAAGGCCGCCAGGGTGTCGACCGCCAGCACCCGGGCCAGCCCCAGCCTGCGGTGGCCGGGGTCGACCACCGCGTGGCTGATGCTTCCCCGTACGCCGAACGAACCGGCGAGCAGCGCCGCCACGACCCGGCCCGCGGGGGTGCGGATCACCCGGCACAGGTCCGAGGAGTGGGCGAGGTGCCCGGAGAGCAGCCGCTCGTCCTCCCACTCGCAGTACGCGGCCTGCGGCGCGGCCCGCAGCAGCTCGATGACCTGCGGGATGTCGGCCGCCGTCATGGGCTCGGAGACGGCCGGTGCGGCGGCGGGAGCGTGGGCCTCGTACGCCGCGACCCCTGTGTACGGCTCCTGGAGCGCCAGAGCTGCGGCGCTCATCAGACCAGCGTCTCGTACGGGGAGCCGGGCAGGGAGAAGGAGATCGCGAGGACGTCGCGGTAGCCGCCCTTGTCCTCGGCCGCGCTGAGGCCCGTGACGTGGTGCTTCATCGCGCGGTCCTCGAAGATCAGCGAGTCGAGCGGGGTGAGGAAGGTGCCCTTGGCGAGCGGCTCCTCGTCCCAGGTGAAGACGGTGCTGTGGCCGCCCTCGACGTCGACGCGGGAGATCAGGTGCAGGCCGGCCCACGGGTAGCCGTCGGAGTGGATGCCCTCCGGGACCAGCTCGTTGTACTTGCCGGGGTTGATCTCGATGCGGATCTGGTGGATCTGGCAGACCCAGGCGCGGTCGCGGTACTCGTCCTCGACCGGCAGGTTGTCGAAGTCGTAGCGGACCAGGGCCTGGAAGAGCGGGTTGCGGTACGTGGCCTCCTCGACGTCGCCGAAGTGGCGCTCGATTCCGCCGACGAAGGCGTTCATGGCCTCGCTCTGGTAGTACGCGACGTGGTCGAGCGGGGCGAGCTCGCCGGTGGCGGGCACGTACGTGAAGTCGCTGTAGCGGCGGGTGCGGACGGCGCGGTCGCCGCCCCCGAAGTGGGTGTCGGGGGTGAGCCGGCCCCAGGAGGCCTGGAGGCCGTCGAAGGCGGCGGCGAGCTCGGGGGACAGGGTCAGGTCGGCGGCGGGCACGAGGGCGTAGCGCTGCTCGCGCAGGGTGTCGCGGAGGTCGGGGCCGACGGAGGTGATGGTGTCGGGGGCGGGCTTGTGGGCAACGGTGGTCACGGCGGTGTTCTCTCTCCGGAGGTGGTGGGGTGTCGGGGTGGCGGTGGGAGGCGGGGCGCGGCGGGCGCCGGGGATTCAGCGCTTGAGCGCTTCAGCGCAGGCCCAGCGACTCGTACGTGGCGTCCAGCTCGGCGACGTCGAGACCGGCGGCCTCGCGGACGAGGCGGATGGCCCGGTAGATCTGGTTGATGTGCGCGATGTCGTGGCCGATGACCTTGCGGATCATGACCTCCATCGTTTCGCCGCCCTGCTCGCCGTGGCGGCCGGTGCGCTGCCGGTCCTCGGGCGTGAGCGCGGCGAGGAGGGCGACGTTGGAGGCGCGCAGGCCGGTCCAGGCGTCGAGCATCTGGCGGAAGGGGAGCCGGGGCAGCGGGGCCCACAGCCGCTCGTCGTAGCCGGGGTAGACGGGGTTGTCCTCGGTGGCCACGAGACGCCAGCGGAACCCGTAGACGATGTCGACGTCGAAGAGGTGGCCGACGATGAAGGCGGCGGGCCACTCGCCCGGCTCGGGGACGGTCTCGGCGAGGTCGGTGGGCAGGTCGGCGAAGAGCTGCGCGGCCCAGACGGGGGTCTTGGCGAGGACGTCGAACGCGTCGCGCTCGCCGGCGACTTCGAGGAGCGCGGAGACGTACGCGGCCGGGTCCTCGGTGGCGGAGGGGATGTCGATCCGGTGAACGCCGTGGGTGGCGGTGCTGCCGGCTGCGGTGCGGGTGGTCATGGTGAAGGTGCCTTTCGGGTGGATGGACCGGTGGGCCCGGTGGGTGCGGGAGTACGGGAAGGCTCAGGCCGCCGGGGCCGGTTCGGGGGTGGTCTCGGCGGGCTGCGGGGTGCTCACCTCGCCGCGGGTGCCGGGCTTGGCGCCCAGGACCAGGAGGGCGCCGAGGCCCGCGACGGCCGCGCAGGCCGTCCAGTGCAGCGGCGGGGAGATGCTGTAGAGGAGGCCGCCGACGGCCGGGCCGAGTGCGCCGCCGAGGGTGTGGGCGATGCCCTCCGCCCCCTGGTAGCGGCCGCGCAGGTGGGCCGGTGAGAACTCGGCGGGGTAGGCGTTGGCGATCGGCGTGTACACGGTCTCGGCGACCGTCCAGACGACCACCGTCAGGGCGAGCAGCCAGACGGCCTGCACCGCGCCCGTGAGGGCCATGCCGATGCCCAGCAGGGCGAGTCCCGCGGCGATCACCCGGCGTGGGTTGCGGCGCTCGGTGTGCTGGGTGAGCGGCAGTTCGATGACCACGCAGAGCAGGGCGTTGAGGCCGAGCAGCAGGCCGTACACCTTGTTGTCGAAGCCGGCGTCCGTGACGTGCAGCGGCAGGGTGGCCGTGGACTGCCCGTACACGAAGGTCGCGGCGACCATCGAGCCGAGGAAGAGCAGGTACGGGCGGTCGGAGAGCACTTCGCGGTAGCCCCCCTTGCCCGTGCTCTTGCCCTTGCCCTTGGCCGCCGCCTGCGGCGCCGGTGTTCCGACCGGCGGGCGCCCGCCCGGCAGCGTGCTCAGCGCGAGCACGCCGAAGGCGAAGGAGAACAGGGCGTCTCCGAGGAAGACGTAGGTGTACGAGGCCCCGCTGAGCAGGCCGCCGACGAGCGGGCCGACCGCCATGCCGACGTTGATGGCGAGCCGCAGCACGGCGAAGGCCGTCACCCGCTGCTTCTCGGGGACCACGTCGATGAGCAGCGCGCCGGCCGCGGGCCGGTAGAGCTGGGCGAAGACGCCGACGAGCCCGACGAGCGCGGTGGTGGCGAGCAGCCCGTCGGTCAGCGGGACGAGGGCGGTGGCGGCGCTGCTGCCGAACATCGACACGGCGATGGCGGTGCGCCGGCCGAACCGGTCGGCGACCGTGCCGCCGACGGCGTTGCCGATGAAGGCGCCGACCCCGACGACGCCGAGGGCCACACCGGCCTGGAACGCGGAGAATCCCTGCGCGACGAGAAAGAGCACCAGGAATACGTTGAGGAAATTGCCGAATTTGATGAGGAACATTCCGGAGAAGATCACCCAGGCACTTCTGGGCAGGTCCTGCAATCGTCGGCGCAAGGGGTCCTCGCCGGCCATGGGGGGCTCCTTCTGGATCGGGGGATGCATCACGGATGCGGTGGCGTCCACCATGAAACCCGCCGGTCAAGGCCCTGCCCAGGGCTGAGGGCTGGCACAAACGGGGCTGGCACATTCCTGCCCGGGCGCCTCGACGAGACCCGATTCAAGATCACTCGAAGGCGGCCGCTGCGTCATTCGTGCCGGGCACTCTTGTGCCAGCCCGAATCCATTTCCCGGTCCGGAATTCTGCTGCAGTGTTCTGGCCATGACCGAACACATGCTTCTCGTCGTCGGCGGACGGATACAGACGCTGCGCAAGGCGGCGGCCCTCGGAATCCGCTTCGTGCTGATCCAGCACAAGGACCAGTTCGTGCCCGAGGCCGCCGAGCTGGCCGAGGCCGTCCTCATCGCCGACTACACCGACTGGGACGTCACCCGTCCTCTGGTGGAGGCCGCGCAGCAGGCGTACGGGTTCACCCGGGTCGCCTCGATCACCGAGCCGGGCCTGGTCCCGGCCGGCCGGATCAGCGACCACCTGGGTCTCGGCAACACCTCCGAGGAGGTCGCCGAGCTGCTGCGCGACAAGCACGCGATGCGCCGCCACCTGGCCGCGTCCCCGTCCCCGGAGGTGCGGGCCCTGTCGGTGGCCGCGGCCGAGGTCGACGGTGTCGAGGCGCTGACCGCCTTCGGCGCGGAGCACGGCTACCCGTTCGTGCTCAAGCCCGTGGACGCCACCGCCAGCCTGGGCGTCGTACGCATCGACGGGCCGGAGCAGGCCGCCGAGGCGTGGGCCGGGGTGGAGGCCCTGCGGGCCCGGACCGACCTCCAGTGGGGCGCGTTCTTCACCATCGGCCGGTTCATCGCCGAGCAGTACATCGCCGGCCCCGAGTACAGCGTCGAGAGCTTCTCGTTCGCCGGCCGGCACATCGTCCTCGCGGTGACCGAGAAGCTCACCGGAGGCGGGTTCATCGAGCTCGGTCACGCACTGCCGGCCCGCCTCGACCCGGCGGACGAGCGGCGCGTCGAGGAGGCCGTCGCCCGCTTCCTGGACGCGATGGGCCTGACCGACGGGGCCGCCCACACCGAGCTGCGGCTGTCCCCGACGGGTCCGCAGATCATCGAGAGCCACAACCGCATGGGCGGCGACCGGATCTTCGACCTGCTGGACTCCGCCTACGGCATCGACCTCGAAGAGTGGATCGTGGCCTGGCAGTTCGGGCTGGTCCCGGCCCTCACCGAGCGCCCCGTGCCCCGCCACGCGGCGGCCACCCGCTTCCTGTCCGCCGAGCCGGGCAGGGTCGTGGAGATCCAGGGCGCGGACGAGGCCAGGGCCCTCGATGACGTCATCGACGTCGAGACCACCGTGCGGCCCGGCGACACCGTCGGGGAGCTGCGCGGCAACTGGGACCGGGTCGGCCAGGTGCTGGTCACCGGGGCGGACACCGAGGCCGCCGTCGCCACGGCCGAGCGGCTCACCGAGAAGGTCACCGTCGTCACCACCCCTCTGAACGACTCCCACGGAAAGACCGCGTCATGAAGATCCTGCTGATCATGCGGAACACGTACGCGTGGCACCGCGAGCACATCGAAACCCTGGAGCGGATGGGGCTGGAGATCCACCTGGCGACCCGGGTCGCGCAGGCCGCCGACGACGGCCGCTTCGCCAACGTCGTACCGATCCCGGAAGCGCTGGAGGGGGCGGAGCTCGCCGAGTTCTGCGCGACCGCGGCCCGCCGGCTGGGCATCGCCTCGGCGATCACCTTCTACGACAGCGACATCGCCGTCACCTCCCGGGTCAACCAGCTTCTGGGGCATGCCTGGCCGCGGCCCGAGGCCGATCTGATCTCCCGCGACAAACAGCTCCAGCGCTCCTTCCTGGAGCGGCACGGCCTGCCGGGCCCGAAGTTCGCCGGGGTGACCGGGGTCGAGGCCGGTCTCGCCGCCGCCGAGGCCTTCACGTACCCGTTCATCGTCAAGCCGAGCGCGCTGGCCGCCAGTATCGGCGTCAGCCTGGTCCGTGACCGCGCCGAGCTGGAACGGGCGCTGACCGACGTGGCCCGCCTCGCCGAGGAGTGGGGCGGCTACTTCCCCAGCGACGGCCCCGAGATCGCGCTCCTGGAGGAGTTCCTCCCGGGCAAGGAGGTCACCCTCGACGGGGTGGTCCTGGACGGGGCCTTCCACCTGGTCGGCGTCACCAACAAGATGCAGATGCCCGGCCCGTACTTCGAGGAGGACTTCTACACCCTCCCGTTCCGCACCCCGGAGGAGGAGCCGGAGCTGGTCGCGGTCGCCGAGGGCATCGTGGCGGGGCTGGGCGTGCGGCACTGCCTGTTCAACGCCGAGTTCCGGCAGGACTCCGAGGGCCGTTACCGGGTCGTGGAGTTCGCCACCCGCATGAGCGGCGGCCAGAACTACCGCAACCTGCGCGAGGTCCACGGCATCGACGCGGTCCGCCTCTACGCCAAGGCCGTACTGGCCGGGGACGACGCCTCCGCCCTGGGCGCGCTCCTGGACGGCGAGGTGCTGCGGGCCGCGGCCCCGCGGGCCGCCACCTGCATCAAGTTCGCGTACCGGACCGGGACCCTCGTCCGCAACAACCCCGGCGACGCGACGCACTCCCCGCACTTTCGCTCGTACATCCCCGCCTCCAAGCCGGGGGACCGGCTGCGGCGCGCCCCCGAGGGCTGGTACGAGATCGCCGGCTCGCTCGCGGTGGCCGCGCCCTACCGGAGCGCCGCCGACATCGACCGGGTGGAGCGCATCGCCGCCGATCTGGACGAGCGGCTCGACGTGGTCGTCGTACCGGCGGCCTGACCGCTGCGCACCCCGCCCGTGGCGATGTTTCACGTGAAACGTCGCCCGATGTCCGGGACTTCGCCTGTTTCACGTGAAACATCGGCCGCCGTCCACGCACTCCACACTTCACCGACCGCGGAAAGAGCCCCACGTGCACGCCAACGACCCCGTGTTCCGGATGGGAATCACGGAGCCCACCGCCATCGACCCGTACAAGGCCCAGGAGGGGGAGGGCATTCTCGTCTGCAAGGCCCTGTTCACCGGACTCCTCGCCCTCGACGAAGACGGCGCGCTGATCCCGGCCACCGCCCGGTCCTGGGAGAGCGACCCGACCGCCACCACCTGGACCTTCACGCTGCGCGCCGGCACGGTCTTCAGCAACGGCGAGCCGGTCACCGCGCACAGCTTCGTACGCGGCTGGAAGCGGGCGCTGGACCCCGAGGCGAACACGGAGACCGCCTACCACCTGGCGGGCGTGCGCTCCTTCACGGCGGTCGACGAGACCACCCTGGTGGTCGAACTGTCGGAGCCGGACGTGCAGTTCGACCTGAAGACCCTCCAGCCGATCTTCAGCCCCGTGCCCGAGTGCGCCGGCCCGGCGCTGAACCCCGGGTACAACGACCTCCCGGTCGGCAACGGCCCGTTCAAGATGGCCGGCCCCTGGGAGCACGGGGTGGCGATCCGGCTGGAGCGCAACGACCTGTGGGCGGGGCCCGCGCCCGAGGTCCGCGAGGTGCACATCGACATCCTCGACGCGGTCACCGGCCTGGACGACGAGTACGAGCGCTTCCTGGCCGGCGTCTACGACTACGCCCGGATCCCCCCGGCGCGCACCGCCGAGGCGGCGGCCCAGGACGGCTTCCTGGAACAGGAGGGCGCCGGGCTCTTCTACCTGATCCCCTTCTGCCACCAGGCGCCGATGGAGTCGCTGGACGCCCGCCGGGCCCTGTCCGCGGCCATCGACCGCCAGGGGCTGATCGACACCTACTTCCAGGGTCGGCGCAGCGCGGCCCACTCCCTGCTCTCCCCCTGGTTCGGCAAGGCCCACACCCCCCTCGCGGAGCTGAGCGCCGACGACCCGGACTCCGGCTGGTCGGCGTACGACCCCGAGCGGGCCCGAGCCGCGGCCCTGCGGGCAGGTTTGGGGCCCGGCAGCCGCGTCGAGTTCGCCTACAACACCGGCGCCGGGCACGACGACTGGGTCAAGGCGCTGGCCCGCGGCCTGGAGGAGGTCCTGGGCTGGCGGATCGAGCTGCTGCGCACCGACGCCCGCGGTCTGGTCGACCACCGGACCTCGATCGCGGCGGCAGGGTTCTGCCGGGCCGGCTGGGCCTGCGACTACCCGACCCCCGACAACATGCTCTTCCCGCTGCTGCACTCCTCGTGCACGGCGCCCGACGCCGAGGGCACCGCCCACGGCGACAACGAAGGCCGCTACGTGAACCCGGAGTTCGACGCCCTCGTGGCGCACGCCCGGGCCTCGACGGACCCCGCCGAACGCGCCGACGCCTGGCGCCGCGCGGACCGTACCGCGATGGCGGACCTGGCGCTGATCCCGCTCTGGTACCGGACCGACCAGCGGGTCCACGCCGCCGACCGGATCACCGGCCTGCGCATCGACTTCGACGGAAACCCCACCCTCACCACTGTCAAGGCAAGGAAGACCACCCGATGAGCGCGAGCACGACTCCCGTCCACGACATCCTGGGCATCGGCTTCGGCCCGGCGAACCTGGCCCTGGCGATCGCCCTGGAGGAGCGCGAATCGCCGCTGACGGCACGCTTCCTGGAGGCCCGCCCGAGCCCCGAGTGGCAGCCCGGGATGCTGCTGGACGGCTCCGACATCCAGAACCACCCGAGCCGCGACCTGGTGACCCTGCGCAACCCGCGCAGCCGCTACACCTTCCTGAACTACCTGCACGAGCAGGGCCGGCTCCTGCGCCACCTCAACCTCCCCTCGGAGTTCCCGCTGCGCAAGGAGTACGCCGGGTACATCCGCTGGGCCGCCGGGTTCTTCTCGCACCTGGTCGACTGCAACCAGCGGGCGGCCCGCGTGGAGGTCGTCGAGGAGTTCGGCGAGCGCCTCTACGAGGTCACCACCATGTCGGGCAGCCGCTACCTCGGCCGCACGCTGGTGATGGGTCCGGGCCGCACCCCCTACGTGCCGGCCCCGTACGACACGCTGCGCACCCCGCGGATCTTCCACCTGACCCAGTACCTGCCGAAGCTGGCGGAGCTGGCCGGCGAGGGGCGCGCCCCCGAGTCGGTGGCCGTCATCGGCGGCAGCCAGAGCGCCGTCGAGCTCGCCCTCGACCTGCACCGCCGCTTCCCTCGGGCCAAGGTGACCACGTACACGCGCTCGCACTCACTGCGCCTGAAGGACACCAGCCCCTTCAGCGAGGAGGGCTACTTCCCCGAGTTCACCGAGTACTACTTCCAGGCCTCCCGCGAGGGCAAGAAGGCCCTGGACGCCTACATGCACGGCACGAACTACTCCTCCGCCGACGGCGACGTGCTGCGCGACCTCTACATGACCATGTACGAGCAGGAGCTCGACGGCGACCAGAAGGTGTTCGTCCGCGGCAACCACGAGGCCGTGGGCGTCGCCCCGGCGGGCGGGGACCGGATCGCCCTGGACTTCCTGGAGCGGACCACGGGTGAGCGCGTCAGCGAGACCGTGGACTTCGCGGTCCTCGCCACCGGCTTCCGCAACATGGGCCCCGGCCCGCACGAGGAGTTGTGCCCGCCGCTGATGGCCCCGCTCGCGGAGCTCTTCGCCACCGAGCCGGACGGCCGCCTCCAGGTGTCCGTCGACTACGCGCTCGAACCCGTCGCCGACGGCACCCCGCCGCTCTTCCTGAACGGTCTGTGCGAGTCCAGCCACGGCATCGGCGACGCGGGCTCCTTCAGCCTCCTGTCGCTGCGCGCCGCGACCCTCACCGACGCCCTGACCGCCCGCCTGACCGGCGCCGCCACCACCGCCGCCGACCGCAGCGCCGTACTCGCCGCCGCCTGACCGGAAAGGTCCCGTTCCCCATGACTGCCACCATCGACACCCCGGTCGCGGCCCCGCAGGTCTACACCGCCCCCGTGATCACCGGCCCGCTGCCCGGTCCGCGCAGCGCCGAGCTGCTCGACCGCCAGGCCGGCCGCGAGTCCAACTCCCGTTCCTACCCGCGCAAGCTGCCGATGGCGGTCCGCCGCGGCAAGGGCTCGTACGTGGAGGACCTCGACGGCAACGTCTTCCTCGACTTCCTCAGCGGCGCCGGGGTGCTCTCCCTGGGCCACAACCACCCCGAGCCGCTGGCCGCCGCCCACCGCCAGCTCGACGAGTTCGTGCACGGGCTGGACTTCCCCACCCCGGTCAAGGACGAGTTCACCGAGCTGACCATCGGGATGCTGCCGGAGCCGATGCGCGAGCGCACCCGGATCCACTTCTGCGGGCCGACCGGCGCCAACGCCGTCGACGCCGCGCTCAAGCTGTGCAAGACCGCCACCGGCCGCGAGGAGATCATCACCTTCCAGGGCGGGTTCCACGGGGCGACACTGGCCGCGCTGAGCGTCACCGGGCTCGTCGAGCAGAAGGAGCCGGTCCGCGGCCGGATGCCGGGCGTGCACTTCTTCCCGTACTCCAACTGCCACAACTGCCCGCTCGGCCTGAAGCGGGACATCTGCCAGGTCAACTGCGCCGCGTTCCTGGAGAAGGCGCTGACCGACGTCAACGGGGGGATCACCCTGCCCGCCGCCGTGATCATGGAGCTGGTGCAGGGGGAGGGCGGGGTCATCCCCGCCGAGGTCGAGTTCGTCCAGCGGATCCGCGAGGTCACGCGCAGGCTCGGCATCCCGCTCATCGTCGACGAGGTGCAGAGCGGCTGCGGCCGCACCGGCACCTGGTTCGCCTTCGAGCAGTACGGCATCGAGCCCGATGTCGTGTGCGCCTCCAAGGCCCTGTCCGGCATGGGCCTGCCGGCCTCCGTGATCCTCTACGACGAGAAGCTGGACGTCTGGAAGCCCGGCGCCCACTCCGGCACGTTCCGCGGCAACCAGCCCGCCTTCGCCGCCGGCGTCGCCACCATGAAGGTCGTCAAGCGCGAGCGCGTCC
The DNA here is from genome assembly GCF_008704935.1 of Streptomyces vinaceus. Classification (NCBI taxonomy): domain Bacteria; kingdom Bacillati; phylum Actinomycetota; class Actinomycetes; order Kitasatosporales; family Streptomycetaceae; genus Streptomyces; species Streptomyces vinaceus. The sequence goes on along the minus strand of NZ_CP023692.1, from coordinate 3,970,429 downwards.
TGGAGAACGTCCGGGCCCGCGCCGACCAGCTGATGGTCCACCTCCAGGGCCTGCGCGAGCTCACCCCGTACGTGGCCGACGTACGCGGACTCGGCCTGATGACCGGTGTCGAGCTGACCGATCCGCACACCGGGCTGCCCGCCGACCAGCTGGCGAAGCAGGTCCAGTGGGAGGCCGTCAGCCGCGGCCTGATCATCGAGCTCGGCGGCCGCGACGACTGCGTCGTGCGCATGTTGCCGCCGCTGAACTGCTCGGCCCGCGAGATCGACCAGGCCGGCCGGATCATCCGCGAGTCCCTGACCGCGGCCCTGGCCGCGCTCGGCCTGACGACGGCGGCGGATGCCTGATGACCACCCACGACACCGAGGTCCAGGACCTGGTGGTGGCCGGCTTCGGCCCCTCCGGGATCGCGCTCGCCGCAGCCGTCGAGGACCACGACGACGCCACCGGCGCCGCCCCGCTGGCCGCCCGCTACCTGGAGAAGGCCGCCGACTCCGCCTGGCAGCCGAACCTGGTCCTGCCCGGCACCGACATCCAGCACCACTTCCTGCGCGACTTCGCCACCCCGCGCGACGCCCGCTCCCGCTTCACCTTCCCCCACTACCTCCAGCAGAGCGGCCGTTTCTACCCGTTCACGCTGATGGGCGGCTACGTCAGCCGCCTGGAGTGGTCGGACTACGTGCAGTGGGCCGCCCGCCAGGTCCGCGGCCCCGTCGACTACCACCGCGAGGTGCTGAGCGTCGAGCCCGTCACCGGTGCCGACGGCCGCGTCCGCACCGCCCGCGTGCTCTCCCGCGACACCCGCGACGGCTCCCTGCACACCGTGGAGGGCCGCAACATCGCGCTCGCCACCGGCCACGAGGCATACGTACCGGAGCTGTTCCGGCCGCACCTGGGCGAGCGGGTCTTCCACGCCTCGAAGCTGCTGCCGGGTCTGGCCGCCCTGGGCGAGCGCCCGCTGCGCAGCATCGCCGTCATCGGCGCCGGACAGACCGCGGGCGAGATCGTCCTGCACCTGGCCGCCCAGCACCCGGACGCCGAGATCCACTCGGTGGTGCGGCACGCGGGCTTCCGGATGTACGAGCTCGGACACTTCAGCAACGAGGTGTACTTCCCCGACGAGACCGACTACTTCTACGGCCTCGAAGGCGAGCAGCGCGAACGCGCCCTGGACCAGGCCCGCGCCACCAACTACGCGGCCGTGGACCCCGACGTGTCCACCGCCCTCTACCAGGCCGTCTACCAGGACCGGTTCACCGGCCGGCAGCGCCTGCACATGCACAAGCGCACCGAGACGACCGACGTCGGCCTGACCCCGGACGGGCGGGTGCGGCTGCGCACCGCGGAGGTCTTCACGGGCGAGAGCGGCCTCATCGAGGCCGACGCCGTCATCGTCTGCACCGGCTACCGCGAGGCCGCCCTGCCCCGGCAGCTCGCCGCCTTCGTCCCCCACCTGCGCCTGGACGCGCAGGGCCGCCCCGAGGTCACCCGCGCCTACCGCGCCCGTACCACCGGGGACTGCGAGGTCGGCGTCTACCTCGACGGACTCACCGAATGGCGGCACGGCATCGGCAGCGCCACCTCCTTCAGCCAGATGGCCGCCAAGGCCGACACCATCCACCGCGACCTGCGCGCCCGCCTGCGCCAGCCCGTCGCCGCCTGATTGGACCCGTACGCGATGCACATCTTCACCGCCCACGAGGACGACATGGTCTTCGAGGAGCCGTACAACGTCAGCGGCCGGCGGATCTTCCCCTGGCCCGAGGCCGTCGAGGAGCCCAACTGGGGCGGCGCCTGGGTCGACGTGGCGCCCGGCGCCACCTCCACCCCGCACGACCACGACGAGAACGAGATGTTCTTCATCGTCGAAGGCAGCGGAGTGATGCGGATCGGCGCGGAGACCCGCCGGGTCCGGGCCGGCGAGACCGTGTTCATCACCCCGCTCCAGGACCACGACCTGACCAACGACGGGGACGTGCGGCTGCGCTTCGTCACCATCTGGTGGGGCGGCTCGGACGCCGTGGCCCGGGACCGCGCCAAGTGGGCCGCCGAGTTCGGCATCAGCGACCCGGGCGCCGCGCCGCAGGACCGGAGCGTGGACGCATGAGTCCCATCGTCCACGCGCACGCCGACGCGATCGTCGTCGGCGGCGGGGTGATCGGCGCGGCCATCGCGCACCAGCTCGCCCTCGCCGGCATCGGCCGGATCGTCCTGTGCGACCAGGGCCGCGTCAACGCCCAGGGCGCCACCTCCCGCTCCGGCGGACTGCTGCGGCTGCACCACACGGCCGTCGCCGACACCCGGCTCGCCGCCCGCAGCCTGCCCGTCTTCGAGCAGTGGTCGGACGTCATCGGCGGCGACTGCGGCTACCGCCGCACCGGCTTCGTCATGATCGTCGGCGAGAACCACGCCGAGGACCTGCGGTACAACGCCGCCGCCTCCGCCGACGCCGCCGGATACCGCCGGGTCGAGGTCATCGACGCCGCCGAGCTGAAGGAGATCTACCCCGGCCTGCGGACCGAGGGCGTCGCCCTCGCCGCGTACGAGCCCGAGGGCGGGTACGCCGACCCGATGGCCGCCTCCGCCTCGCTGCTCACCGCCGCCTACCGCCTCGGCGTCTCGCCCTCCGAGGGCATCCGGGCCGTGAAGGTGCTGGAGAACGCGGGCACCGTCACCGGCGTCCTCACCTCCATCGGCCGCATCGACGCCCCGCTGGTCGTCCTCGCCGGCGGCGCCTGGGGCTCCGCCCCCGCCGAGCACCTGGGCATCCACATCCCCGTCACCGCACGCCGGATCGGGCTGGCCCAGGCAGAGCTCCCAGGGGCGGGCCGGCGCGGGTCGGCGGCCTCCGTACCGACCTGCATCGACGACACCACCGGCAGCTACTTCCGGCCCGACGGCCTCAACCGCTTCTACTTCGGCGTCCCCAGCAAGCCGGACACCGAGCTGGGCCGCGACGTGGAGCCGCTGACCGAGGCCGAACTGGAGTCCGCGATCGCCGCCATCGCGGGCCGCGTCCCGGCCGCCGCCACCGCCCCTCTCGCGGGCACCCGCTCCGGGCTCGACGGCTACACCCCCGACAAGCGCCCGGTCGTGGGCGCGGCCGGACCCGACGGGCTGTACCTGGCCCTCGGCTTCAGCGGCGGCGGCTTCAAGCTGGCGCCCGCCGTGGCCGAGCTCGCCGCCAAGGAGATCACCGAGGGCGGGGCCGTCCCCGGCAAGGCCGTCCAGGAACTGCTGGAGCCGTACCGGCCGCAGCGCTTCCTCGCGGGCCGCCCGATCCGTCCGGAGGCCCCGTATGACCACATGTGAGACCGGACCGGGCAGCGAAGCGCGCCGACCGCTGCGCGAGGTGCTGCGCGAGGACGTGCGGACCGTCCTCGACAAGGATCCGGCCGCCGGCTCCCGCGTCGAGGTGCTGCTCTACCCGCACATCCACGCCCTGTGGACCTACCGCGTCGCCCACTGGCTCTGGGGCCGCGGCCACCGGGTCCTCGCCCGCGCCCTGTCCCTGCTGGCCCGCGCCGTGTCCGGCATCGAGATCCACCCCGGGGCCCGGATCGGCCGCCGGTTCTTCATCGACCACGGCACCGCCGTCGTCATCGGCGAGACCGTCCGGATCGGCGACGACGTGATGCTCTACCACCAGGTCACGCTCGGCTCGGTCGGCTGGTGGAAGGACCTGCGCCGGCCCTCCGGATCCCGCCGCCACCCCGTCGTCGGCGACCGCGTCGTCATCGGCACCGGGGCCAGCGTCCTCGGCCCCGTCACCATCGGGGCCGACTCCCGGATCGGCGCCCACTCGGTCGTCCTCGACGACCTGCCGCCGCGCAGCCGCGTCGTCGCCGCCGCCTCCGCCGCCCTGCCGCCGCTCGACACCGCGGCCCCCCTCGACTCCTCCGCCCTGACCGTCCCCGAAGGAACCCACGCCTCATGACCTCGTACGTCGTCACCAGCGCCCCGCCGAACCCGAACGGCGACCTCCACCTCGGCCACCTCTCCGGCCCCTTCCTCGGCGCCGACGTCCTGACCCGGCACCTGCGCCAGCGCGGCCACGACGTCCACTACGTGGGCTACTCCGACGAGCACTCCTGCTACGTACCGCGCCGGGCCGCCGAGATCGGCTCCACCGCGTACCCGACCGCGAAGCTGTTCGGCGACCGCATGGAGGAGACCCTCTCGCTGGGCGCCATGCACCACGACTGGTTCACCCGCCCGCTCACCGACTCCACCCACACCGAGTTCGTCCAGCGCTTCTTCCTCGAACTGTGGGAATCAGGCGCCCTCGAAGTGCGCGAGCTGCCCGTCTTCCGCTGCGCGCCCTGCGAGCGGTACCTGTACGAGGCCGAGGTGCGCGGGGAGTGCCAGTTCTGCGCCGAGCCCTCCGACGGCGTGTACTGCGAGGCCTGCGGCCTGCCCCAGGACCCGGCCGGACTCGCCGCCCCCCGCTGCACCGCCTGCTGGAACGCCCCCGAGACCACCACCCTGCGCCGCATCGTCTTCCCGCTGGAGCGCTGGCGCGAGCGCCTCCAGGCGTACTACGCCGACGCGCAGGCCGCGGCGGAATGGCGGCCCCGGCTGATCTCGTACCTGGACGGCCTGTTCGAGCGGACCCTGCCCGACACCGCGATCAGCCGCGAGGCGGACTACGGCATCCCGGTCCCGCTGCCCGGCTGGGAGGGGCACGTCCTCGACACCTGGTTCAGCGGCATCTGGGGGTACGCGGCGGGCACCGCGCGGCTCGCCGAGGCGAACGGCGACCGTTCGGAGTGGGAGCGGCTGTGGACCGACCCCGAGACCCGGATCGTCAACTTCATCGGCTTCGACTGCTCGTTCTCGCACGCCGTGCTGTGGCCCGCGCTGCTGCTCGCCCAGGGGGAACTGACCCTGCCCGCCCAGGTGGTGATCAACGAGTTCTACCGGCTGGAGGGCGAGAAGTTCTCCACCAGCCGCGGCCACGCCATCTGGGGCGGCGAGTTCCTGCGCCGGGTCAACGCGGACGCGCTCCGCTTCCACCTGTGCCTGACCGGCCCGGAGCGGGCGCAGAACAACTTCTCCATGAAGGAGTTCGCCGACACCCTCAGCACCGTCCTCGCCGGCGGCCTGGAGCGGTGGACCGACACCGTACTGGACCTGCTCGCCCAGGACTTCGACTCCGTCGTGCCGGACGCCTGGCCCGCGGACGGCCCGCTGGGCGCCGAACGCGCGGCGCTGCCCGGGCGGATCGCCGCCGCCCTCGGCGCGCAGGCCTTCTCCCCGCAGCGAGCCGCCGACGTCCTGGCCACCGTGATCGAGCGGGCCGACGCCGACCTGCGGCAGCTGGCCCTGCTGCGGGCCGCCGGACCCCGCGAGGAGTACGCGGGCCGGCTCGCCGCGCACGTGGAGCTGCTGGCGGCGGTCGCGGTCACCGCGGCGCCGCTGATGCCGGGCTGGTCGGCGTTCCTCGCCGGGCACCTGGGCCTGCCGGTGGACCTCGGTACGCGGATGCCGGTGTGGGACGGCGTGGAGGGACGCCTTCTGGCGCCGGGCGCGACGCTGCCGGCCGCCACCCCGCTGTTCTTCCACGAGCTGTCGTGACCCGTACGGACCCGACGCGTACGGACCCGACCCCTACGGACCTCACCCGTACGGACCTCACCCGTAGGGGCACCTGGTCCTCCGGCGCCGCGAAGGCGCTGGGCGCTGTCCTCGGAGCCGGGGCCCTGCTGCTCCCGGCGGCGTTCGCCCCGCGACCCGGGCCCTGGGCGGGGCCCTGGACCGGGATCGCGGTGGCGGGGGCGGTGGCCGGCTGGTGCCTGCTGGTGGCCCTGGCCGGCGGTACGGAGCACCGCGGGCCCGTCGTCTTCGTACGCGAGAGGCTCGGCCCGGGGCCGGCCCGCGCGGCCACCGCGCTCTACTTCGGCGGATTCGCCACCGGGCAGGCCGCGGTGGCCCTCGGGGCCGCCGGGTTCGCGCTCGGGGACTCCGGCTGGCGGGCGTACGCGGCCGCCGCCCTGGTGCTGGGCAGCGCGGCCGCGTACGCCTGGTGCGTACCGCGGGGGCCGTCCCCGGTGGCCCGGCAGCTGCGTACGGCCGCGGTGCTCGCGCTGGCCGTCGCCTGGCGGGCCCTCGGCGGGCCGCTGCCGGGGCCGGGATCCGGTGACCGGGCGGGCGGCTGGGCGGCCGGGACCTGGGCGGCCGACGGCTGGACCGGGGCCGCGCTGCTGGTGGCCGTACCCCTGCTGTTCGGCTGGGTCGGCCTCGAAGGGGCGGTTCCGGCCCTGGCGCGCCGGCGGGCCCTGGGCGGGACCCTGCTCGGCATCGCGCTCGCGGCCGCGCTGTACTCCGTACTTCTGGCCGCGCCCGGTCCCGCCGCGCAGGCGCCGCCCGCGGCCGTGGCGGCCGCCCTCGGGCTCGGCTCGGCCGCGCTCTGCTGGACGTACTGCCGTACGAACCTCCATGCCACCGCCGCCCGTTGGACCGAGCTCACCGGCCGGAGCCGGCGCGGCGGGCTCGTGGCCGCGGGCCTGATCGCCCTCGGGGTGCTCGCCCTCGGGCGGGCCGCCCGCTGGGACCTGTCCGTCCTGCTCATCGGCCCCGGTGCAGCCACCGCGGCCCTGTACACCCTCATCGCCGTGGCGGCCGTACGCCGCCCCCGTCCTCAGGAGCCCACCGACCATGCCCACGCAGACCCCGACCACGCAGAACCCGATTACGCAGACCCCCACCGCGCAGGCCCCGACGGCCGCGTCCTCGAAGGTGCTGCGCGTTCCGCCGGCTGACCCGGCCACCGCCGCGGCCCACTTCCACCGCCGCTTCACCTTCGAGGCCGACGTCGCCGACGTGCACGCGGACGTGGAATCGGGCGCCGGGGGCTTCGTCCTCGTCGACAGCCGCAGCGCCGAGGCCTGGGCTCAAGGCCATATCCCGGGGGCCGTGCACCTGCCCACCGACGAAATCGGGGCCAGGGCCGCCGAACTGGTGCCGCCCGCGAGCGTGGTGGTCACGTACTGCTGGGGCCCCGGCTGCAACGGCGCGACCCGGGCGGCGTACGCCTTCGCGAGCGCCGGCTACCGGGTCAAGGAGATGCTCGGCGGCTTCGAGTACTGGTCCCGGGAGGGCTTCCCGGTCGAGGACTCGGCGGGCACCCGCCAGTCGCCGCCGGACCCGCTGACGGCCCCGGTCGGGCCGGACGCGTCCTGCGGCTGCTGAGCCGGACGGGTCCGCCTACAGCAGGCCCTCTTCGACGGCCCGCTGCCCGAGCTGGAAGCGGCTCTGCGCGTCCAGCTTCTCCATCAGCTCCGAGATCAGCCGCCGCTCGCTGCGCAGGGAGATCCCCAGCCGGCGCGCGGCGGCCTCGTCCGTATAGCCCTGGGCCAGCAGGCGCAGCAGTTCGCGCGGCTGCGAGCCGGGATCCTCAAGACTGCGCCGCGGCGGCTCGCCGAAGGGGGTGGCCGTCTCCCACACCGAGTCGAACAGCGCGCAGAAGGCGGCGACGGCGCCCGGCTCGCGCAGCAGTACCGCGCCCTGCGCGCTGTCCGAGGGGTCGATCGGCATCAGCGCGAACTCCCGGTCCGCGATGACCATGCGCATCGGCAGCGAGGGGGCGGTGCGGACCTCGCCGCCCCGCTCGGTCAGCCAGCGGGCGTGCTCCAGGCTGCCGGAGTCGTTGCGGATGGCGTCCTGGTAGACGGTGCGGATCTTCACTCCGCGCGCGATGAGGTCCTCGGTGAGCGGCTCGCTGGCCTTGAACTGCGCGGCGGGGACGGGCCCTCCGGGATGGAAGCTGATCGACTCCCGGCGGGTCCGGGCGGACATCTCGCTCAGCTTGGCCCGCACCGCCTCGACGCCGAGGAACCGCTCGGCCTCGTGCGCGGGCTGGGCCGGGTGCAGTTCGGCGTACTGCGAGAGCAGCGCGCTGGCGGCGGCCTGGCTCTCGGCGAGGGCGCGGTGGCGCTGGGCGATCTCCGCCTGCTGGTGGGCGAGCAGCGAATCGAGCGCGGCCTTCGGGTTGACCGCGCGCAGTCGCCCGTCGGTCCGCCAGGACGGCGCGAGGAGGGAGAGCCGGGTCAGCTCCTCCAGGTCCGCGCGTACGTCGTCCTCGGAGCCCGCGAGTTCCGCGGCCACCTCGGAGACGGCGAGATCCGGCCGTCTGAGGACGAGTCGGTAGAGCGCGTCGGAACGTTCGGTCAGCCCAAGAGAAACCAACAAGAGGAGCCCCCCAGCTCTCGGTTCGGAGCGGCAGCACGACTGTGAACCTGAACCGACAACGCTGGCGGCACGCGGCCCCTCCGACGGGCCGATCTTGCACCCTGGATTGTCCATACCAGCCAGCGCCCGCACAAACACCGTCCATCACGCGGACAGGGCGAGCGGGCTGGCACGGATATGTCAGATCGCTTTGTGCCAGCTCAAACCGGGGACACGGCCCTGCCCGGCTCGGCACGATGGCGGCACGCCGGAACGAGAGATCCGGCCAACCACCCCGCTCCTGCGCACCAACGTCCGTACCGAACCGACAAGAGGCACCGTCACCATGCGTCGCAAGCTCGTCACCCTCGTCACCGTCACCGCCGCCGCCCTCATCGCGGTGATGGCCACCGGCACGGCCGGCCAGGCCCAGACCCTCGCAGCCCCGCCCAAGGACCCGGGCTGGTCCGCCCCGGCCCCCCAGGACCCGGGCTGGTCCTGAAAATCCGAAGCGCCCCACCCGAGGGATCGGGTGGGGCGCTTCGGGAGCCGTAGGCCATGTCGGACTCGAACCGACAACCAACGGATTAAAAGTCCGCTGCTCTGCCAATTGAGCTAATGGCCCTCGCGTGCTCACCCCAGAGCATAGCCGGAGACCAACCGTCAGCCGATCGAGTATCGGCTGACCGGGCCCCGCGCGGGTCGCGAAACGCGGACAGGGCCCCCACGACGGTGTCGTGGGGGCCCTGTCAGTCAGTCAGATCAGCCGTTGCGCTTCCAGCGCGGCTTGTCGTCGCGGCGGCCGCCGAAGGAACCGGTCGAGCCGGAGCCGGAGGGGCGGTTGTCGTCGCGGCGGCCGTACGGGCGGTCGCCGCCGCCGGAGCGGAAGCCACCGGAGGGACGGTCGTCACGGCGGAAGCCGCCACGGTCGCCACCGCGGTCGTCACGGTTGAAGCCGCCCGACGGACGGTCGTCGCGGCGGAAGCCACCGGACGGGCGGTCGCCGCCGGAGCGGAAGCCACCGGAGGGACGGTCGTCACGGCGGAAGCCGCCACGGTCGCCACCGCGGTCGTCACGGTTGAAGCCGCCCGAGGGACGGTCGTCGCGACGGAAGCCGCCACCACGGTTGTCGTCACGGCGGAAGCCGCCACGGTCGCCACCGCGGTCGTCACGGTTGAAGCCACCGGAGGGACGGTCGTCGCGACGGAAGCCGCCACCACGGTTGTCGTCACGGCGGTCGCCACCGGAACGGAAGCCGCCCGACGGACGGTCGTCGCGACGGAAGCCGCCACGGTCGCCACCGCGGTTGTCGTCACGGCGGAAGCCACCGCGGTCGCCACCGCGGTCACCGCGGTCGTCACGACGGTTGTCGCGGCGCTCGTAGTTGCCGCGGTCGTCGCGCGCCTGGAAGGACGGGCGCTCCTCGGCGACCGGCGCGGCCGCGACGGCAGCCGCGACCTCGGCCTCGGCGGCCTCGGCCACCTCGGCGACGGCGGCCTCCGGGTCCTCGCCGCGCTCGCGGGCGGAGCGGGCGACCAGGCGGTCGGCCTCCTCGCGCAGCTCGGCGGCACGGCGCGTCAGGCGCTCCAGCTGCTTGGTGAGGTCGGCGACCTCGCGCTCGGCCTGCTTGGCGGCGTTGTTCGCGGAGTCGGCCTGGACCTCGGTCAGCGAACGCGCACCGGTGATCTCGGCGACCTCCGGGTCGAAGGCGCCGGCGCCCTGGACGATGTGGCGCGAGGCGTCGACGCCCGCGTCCTCCATCAGGCGGAAGATCTGGCGGCGCTGGTGCGGCAGGGCCAGGGAGACCACGACGCCCGACTTGCCGGCACGGGCGGTACGGCCCGAGCGGTGCAGGTAGTCCTTGTGGTCGCCGGCCGGGTCCACGTTCAGGACCAGGTCGATGCCGTCGACGTGGATGCCTCGGGCGGCGACGTCGGTCGCGACGAGCGCGTTGACGTAGCCGTCCTTGAAGTCCGCGAGGACCCGGGTACGGGCGCCCTGCGTCATGCCGCCGTGCAGCGCGTCGGCCTTCACGCCGGCCTCGACGAGCTGCTCGGCGATGCGGTCGGCGCCCAGCTGGGTGCGGACGAAGATGATGGTGCGGCCCTTGCGGGCGGCGATGGCGGCCGTGACCGGCGCCTTGTCCTTCGGCTTCACGACGAGGACGTGGTGCGTCATGGTCGTGACGTTGCCCTGCGCGCTGTCGACCTCGTGCGTGACGGGGTTGGACAGGTAGCGCTTGACCAGGGTGCCGATCTCGTTCTCCATGGTGGCGGAGAAGAGCATGCGCTGGCCGCCGCCGGGGATCTGGTCGAGCAGCTCGGTGACCTCGGGCAGGAAGCCCAGGTCGGCCATCTGGTCGGCCTCGTCGAGGACGGCCACCTCGACGTTCTCCAGGGAGCAGGCGCCGCGGTTGATGATGTCGCGCAGACGGCCCGGGGTGGCGACGAGGACGTCGACGCCGCGCTCCAGGGCGTAGATCTGGTTGCCCATCGAGGTACCGCCGCAGACGACCTTCATCTTGAGGCCGAGCACGTCGCCGTACGGCTGGAGGGCGTCCGCGACCTGCATCGCGAGCTCACGCGTCGGCGTGAGGATGATCGCGCGGGGCTTCTTCTTCTCGGTGTGGCCACCGGCCAGGCGGGCCAGGGTGGGCAGACCGAAGGAGAGGGTCTTGCCGGAGCCGGTGCGGCCGCGGCCGAGGATGTCCTTGCCGGCCAGGGCGTCCGGGATGGTCGCGGCCTGGATCGGGAAGGGGGAGGTGACACCGTTCTGCGCGAGCTTGCGCACGACGCCCTCGGGCAGACCGAGGTCGCCGAAGGAGAGGGTGGGCTCGGCGTCGGCGTCGTCCGCCTCGGCGTCGATGGACTGGTCGGTCGTCACGTCGGCCTCAAGGGCCTCGATGATCTCGTCCGCCTCAGCGGCCTCGATCGCCTCGGTGACCACAAGGGCCTCGACGGCGTCGACGATCTCGTTCGAGTCGTTCTCGGGCATGACGGCACGGTCAGAACTGGAAATGGACATGCGAAATGCGAAACCTTCCGGAGTCTCGGCACGCGCCCAAACTCCGTGAATCGCAAATCGACCGCCTCAATGCGGTCAGCCACGGCTAGGGAGAGTACGCGCCACACGGCGCTCTTCGGATTCGGCGCCGGGCAATGGGATCAAACGATCTATAACCATACGCACCCTCCCCCGGGTCTGGCAAGTCATTCCGGGCCGACCCGCCCTGACCTGCGACGATGCCGCCGATCAGGGAGCCCGTACCGCCCTCGCGCCGCCCCCCGGGACCCGCGAACGGCTACGAGGAGGCCGACGCGCTGGGCTCCGGCGCCGGGGGTGTCTGGGCTGGCGGAGTGGGCGAAGTCACGGGCGGCGGCGGGGTCGGCGACTGGGCGGGCGGCGGTGTGACCTGCGCCCCACCGGAACCACCACTTCCGGATCCGCCCGAGGTCGGCTGCTGCCCGCCCTGGCCGCCGGGGCCGCCGCCCGGCCCGGCCGACGGCGAGGGGGCCCCGGGCCGCCCCGCGGGAGCACCCGGGCTGGGGGTGGCCCCGGTGGCGCCGGACGCCTTGCCGTCCTCGGCCGACCTCCCCTGCTCGCCCGTCGCGCCCGGCTTCGAGCCGTGGCCGTTGCCGTGCGCCCCCGACCCCCGGCCGGAGGCGGAGCCCGCGGCCGCCTCCGCGGCCGCCTTGCGGTCCGCCGACGAGGAGGGCCCGGGCTTCGCGCCGTCCTCACCGACGCTCATGCAGCCCGCCGTGGCCGCGACCGCGAGCACGGCGGCGGCCAGCCGGAGGGAAGCGGACAACTGGCGCACGGGGCACCTCCTGGGGGTCCCCCGGCGGCAGCCGGGAGGGGGCGGTCAGGGCCCGCGGTGAGCGGGTCAATGTGCCCAACTCCCTTTACCCCGTAAGAGACACGCCCTTGGGGACACCGCCCGTCCGCGACCCGCCCCCGCCCACGACCCGCCGCCCCAAGCGCCTGCGCCCGCGACCGCGCCCCGCCGTTCACGGCTCAGGCGAACAACTGCCGCGCCACCTGCGAGCCCAGCGTCACCGCGCCCAGCCCCGCCAGCACCGAAGCCGCCACGTTCGCCGCCGCCAGGAACCGCCGGCCGCGCTCGTACAGCCGCAGCGTCTCGTACGAGAACGTCGAGTACGTGCTCAGCGCCCCGCACAGCCCCGGCCCCAGCAGCAGGTTCAGCCACGCGGGCGCCGCACCGGCCAGCGCCGCCCCGGTCAGCGCCCCGAGCACCAGGCACGCGCCCGCGTTGACCACGAACGTCCCCCACGGGAACACCGAATCGTGGCGCGCCTGCACCGCACGGTCCGTCAAGTAGCGCAGCGGGGCCCCCACGACCGCGCCCGCCACCACCAGCAGCCAGTTCACGCCCGCCTCCGCGGACGGCCCCGTACGGGAAGACCGGTCGCGAGCCGGGTCGCCGCGGCCCCCGCCCACACCGCGCCCAGCGCCCCGACCACCGTGAGCCCGGCGTACGCCAGCGCGCGCTCGGCCTCGCCGGCGTCCAGCAGCCGGGAGAAGTCCACCGCGTACGTGGAGAACGTGGTGAACCCGCCGAGCACCCCGACCCCGGCGAACGGCCGGACCAGCGGGTGCGGCGCCGTCCGCCCGCCCTCGCTGATCAGCACCATCAGCACCCCGATCAGCGCGCAGCCGAGCACGTTCGTCCAGAGCGTCGTCCACGGGAAGGCCCCGGGCCCGGCGGCCGGCCACAGCAGCGAGGCCGCGTACCGCGCCGAGGCGCCGAGCGCGCCGCCCGCGGCGATCGCCGCGAGCACCGGCCCGGGCCGTTCGGCGCGCTGCCCCGGCACGTGCAGGTCGACGTCCGGATCGATCGCCTCCGCCGCGCCGCCGCCGCTGCCGTCGCCGCCGTCGAGCTCCCCGGCCGCCCCGATCACCCGTAACCCAGCGCGTGCAGCCGCTCGTCGTCGATCCCGAAGTGATGTGCGATCTCGTGCACCACGGTGACCTCCGTCTCCGCGATCACGCTCTCCCTGTCCTCGCACATCCGCAACGTGGGGTTCCGGTAGATCGTGATCCGGTCCGGCAGCACCCCGGCGTACCACTCGCCGCGGTCCGTCAGGGGGGTCCCCTCGTAGAGGCCGAGCAGCTCGGGATCGTCCGCCGGCGGTTCGTCCTCGACGAACACCGCCACGTTGTCCATCAGCCGCGTCAGCTCCGGCGGGATGCGGTCCAAGGCCTCTGCGACGAGCTCTTCGAACTCCTCGCGCGTCATCTCCAGCACCCGGCCATTGTCGCTCCGGTGGGGGTGCCTCCCGCATGCGGGGGAAACCGTTTTGGCGATAGCTCCCCGGATCCCATATGCTTCTCACGTCCCCGACGCGCTGAAGAAGTGCCCGGCGGGCCTTTAGCCCTCATCGTCTAGTGGCCCAGGACGCCGCCCTTTCAAGGCGGTAGCACGGGTTCGAATCCCGTTGGGGGTACGCATTACCGTGTGCAAGACTTGTCTTCGCACACTGCAAGGTCCTGTGGAGCAGTTGGTTAGCTCGCCACCCTGTCAAGGTGGAGGTCGCGGGTTCAAGTCCCGTCAGGATCGCTGAGGCCGGAAACGGTCTCGTGGCTGGGTAGCTCAGTTGGTACGAGCGATCGCCTGAAAAGCGATAGGTCGCCGGTTCGACCCCGGCCCCAGCCACCACAAGAAGGCCCCGTCCATCGGACGGGGCCTTCTGCGTCACTCCCGCTCCCCCTCGGGGCCGGGGGTACGACGGCGCCACTGCGTCACGCCGACCGCCGCCGCGCCCGCCGCCACCAGCCCGAGCAGCGCCCAGTCCGGAACCGCGTCCGCGAACGACCGGACCCACTGCTCCGCCGCGTACGAGTCGTCCACGTCGAGCAGGCCCGGCAGCGCGCTCGCCCCGTCGTACGCGAGGAACAGCGCGCCCAGGGCGATGAAGAACAGCCCGGACAGCAGCGAGGTGGTGTGCAGCTCGAAGCGCCCCACCCGGACGGCCCGCCCGCGCAGCCAGCGCCGCCGGCCCAGGTCGAACCGCTCCCACACCAGCGCCAGCAGGAACAGCGGTACGGCCATCCCCAGCGCGTACACCGCCAGCAGCAGCCCGCCGTAGACCGGGCTGCCGCTGACCGCCGCCACCGTCAGGACGCTGCCGAGGATCGGGCCGGCGCAGAACCCGGCCAGCCCGTAGACCGCGCCCAGCGCGTACACCGACAGGGCGGTGGTCGGCCGGATCCGCCCCGAGAGCTCCGAGATCCGCTTCGAGGCGAAGCCCAGGCCCAGGATCTGCGCGAGGCCGAGCGCGATGATCAGCCAGCCGCCCGCCAGGACGAGCCCGTCGCGGTTGCTGTGGAAGAACCGCCCGGCGTACGAGCCCGCCGCGCCCAGCGGTACGAGCGTGCTCGCGAGGCCCGCGTAGAAGATCCCGGTCCGCGCGAGCAGCCGGGAGGCGGAGTCGATCGAGTACGCGAAGAACGCGGGCAGCAGCAGGGCGCTGCACGGGCTGAGCAGGGCGAGCAGCCCGCCCAGCAGCGCGGCCAGGTACCCGATGTCGCCGACGCCGCTCACTTCGCGGCCCGGCCGTCGGCCGCCTGCGGCTCGGCCTTGGCCTGAGCCTTCGCCCTGGCGATCGTCGCCTCGAAGGCGCCGAGCGGCTGGGCTCCCGCGACCGGCTGCCCGTTGACCAGGAAGGACGGGGTGGAGGTGACGCCGATGCGGTAGCCCTCCTCCTGGTCCTTCTGCAGGGCGGCCACGGCGGCGTCGCCCGCCATGTCCTTCTCGAAGCGCTCCAGGTCCGGGACCCCGGCCTCGCGGGCCAGCTCCAGCAGCCGCTCCCGGCCGAAGCCCTTCTCCTTGGCCCCGTCGGCGTACGCGGCCGCGTGGAACTGAGCGAACCGGTCCTGCTGCCCGGCGGCCCAGGCGGCCTTGGCGGCGGACTGGGAGTCGGCTCCGAAGATCGGGAAGTTGCGCCACTCGATGCGCAGCGTGCCGTCCTCCACGTACTTCTTCACCAGTTCGGGTTCGGTGTCGCGGGCGAACTTCCCGCAGTAGCCGCACTTGAAGTCGGAGTACTCGATCAGCACGACGGGGGCGTCCGCCCGGCCGACGGCCAGCTTGTCCCCGGCCTCGCGGCGGGCCAGCTTCGCCAGCTCGGCGTGGACGTCGGAGCCCTTGGGCGCGGCCGCGGCGGAGGGGGAAGAGGACCGGTCCGGCCGCTCCTCGGGCGCGGTGGCCTGCCAGGACACGATCCCGAGGGTGACGGCCGCGACCGCGACCGCGACGGAGATCAGCAGCCGCTTGCGCGCAGAAGCGGAGGAGGAAGAGGAACGGGAGGACGGGGAAGAGGGGCGGGAAGGCGAAGAGGGCATACGGGTGCTCCAGAGCTACGGGTGGTGGATCGGACCGGCGGAAGGCCGGTCCTCTACACCCGCATCACGGACAGCTCCACCGGTCCCGGAGCCGGCTGGTCCGGCCCCCGTACGAGCACCGGCGCGGCCGGCGTCCGGTCCGCCCAGACCTGGTCCCCCGCACTCCGCCCCACCGGGGCGTGCGCATGCTCGCCGGCGCCGCGCGGCGGCACCCCCGGAGCCTGCCCGTGGTCGCGGGTGCCGGGGTCGCAGGAGGGCCCCCGCTCGGCGGAGGCCACGGCGTGCGCCACGGAAGCGGTCGCCGCCGGAGCAGAGACCGGAACGGAAACCGGAGCAGAGACCAGAACCCGAACCGAAACGGCAACCGGTGCCGGGACCGGAAGCGCCGCGGCCGGCACCGCACACCCGACCAGGACCGCGATCACGGCGCCGAGCAGGCACCGGACACCACGGAAGCGGTACACGGCGGGCCTCTCCCTCGGTCAGCGGCACGGTCGACAGGCCGGTTCAGTCGGTCTCGTCCCGAAATGGTACGGGGAGGGGGCACAAATGCGTTCGCCACCCGGCGCCCGCGGGTGAGATCCTCGATCAGGTATGTCTACTTCCTTCGCCGCCCTGCAGACGCTTCTCGGTGAGATCTCCCTCCGTGACGCGCACCGCCTCGGCCGCCGCCTCGAAGGCGCCCGCCGCATCCGAAAGCCCGAGGCCAAGCAGGCCGTGCTCGACGAGATCGCCGCGGAGGCCGAGAAGGCCGCCGCGCGACTGGCCGGCCGTGCCTCGCGGATGCCGGAGGTCACGTATCCCGAGAACCTGCCCGTCAGCCAGAAGAAGGACGAGATCGCCGAGGCGATACGCGACCACCAGGTCGTGATCGTCGCCGGTGAGACCGGTTCCGGCAAGACCACGCAGATCCCCAAGATCTGCATGGAGCTGGGCCGCGGCGTCCGGGGCATGATCGGGCACACCCAGCCCCGCCGCATCGCCGCCCGCACCGTCGCTGAGCGGATCGCCGAGGAGCTGAAGTCCGAGATCGGGCAGACCGTCGGCTGGAAGGTCCGGTTCACCGACCAGGTGGACCAGGACGCGACCTTCGTGAAGCTGATGACCGACGGCATCCTGCTCGCCGAGATCCAGACGGACCGCGAGCTGCGCGCGTACGACACGATCATCATCGACGAGGCCCACGAGCGCAGCCTCAACATCGACTTCCTCCTGGGCTACCTCTCGCAGCTGCTGCCGAAGCGTCCCGACCTCAAGGTCGTGATCACCTCGGCGACCATCGACCCGGAGCGGTTCTCCCGGCACTTCGGCGAGGCCCCGATCGTCGAGGTCAGCGGCCGCACCTATCCGGTCGAGGTGCGCTACCGCCCGCTCCTGGAAGAGGACAGCGAGGAGAGCGACCGCGACCAGATCACCGCGATCTGCGAGGCCGTCGACGAGCTCCAGTCGGAGGGCCCGGGCGACATCCTTGTCTTCCTCTCCGGAGAGCGCGAGATCCGCGACACGGCGGATGCGCTCAACAAGCGCAACCTCCGCTCCACGGAGGTCCTCCCCCTCTACGCGCGCCTCTCGCACGCCGAGCAGCACCGCGTGTTCCAGCAGCACACGGGCCGAAGGATCGTTCTCGCGACCAACGTCGCCGAGACCTCCCTCACCGTCCCCGGCATCAAGTACGTGATCGACCCGGGCACCGCCCGGATCTCCCGCTACAGCCACCGCACCAAGGTCCAGCGCCTCCCCATCGAGCGGATCTCCCAGGCCAGCGCCAACCAGCGCAAGGGCCGCTGCGGCCGCACCAGCGACGGCATCTGCATCCGGCTCTACTCCGAGGACGACTTCCTCTCCCGTCCCGAATTCACGGACGCCGAGATCCTGCGGACGAACCTGGCCTCCGTCATCCTCCAGATGACCGCGGCCGGCCTCGGCGAGATCGAGAAGTTCCCGTTCATCGACCCGCCGGACCACCGCAACATCCGCGACGGCGTCCAGCTGCTCCAGGAGCTCGGCGCACTGGACCCCGCGGAGAAGGATCCGAAGAAGCGGCTCACCCCGATGGGCCGGCAGCTCTCCCAGCTGCCCGTGGACCCGCGCCTGGCCCGCATGGTCGTCGAGGCGGACAAGAACAACTGCGTCCGCGAGGTCATGGTCATCGCGGCGGCCCTGTCCATCCAGGACCCGCGCGAGCGGCCCTCGGACAAGCAGACGCAGGCCGACCAGAACCACGCCCGCTTCAAGGACGAGACCAGCGACTTCCTCTCGTTCCTGAACATGTGGCGCTACGTCCGCGAGCAGCAGAAGGAGCGCGGCTCGTCCTCGTTCCGCCGGATGTGCAAGCAGGAGTACCTGAACTTCCTGCGGATCCGCGAGTGGCAGGACATCTACTCGCAGCTGCGCACGGTCGCCAAGGGCATGGGCATCCACGTCAACGAGGGCGACGCCCCCGAGACGAGCGTGCACATCTCGCTGCTGGCCGGCCTGCTCTCGCACATCGGCCTCAAGGACACCGACAAGAACGAGTACCTGGGGGCCCGGTCCGCCAAGTTCGCGATCTTCCCGGGATCGGCGCTCTTCAAGAAGCAGCCGAAGTTCCTGATGTCGGCGGAGCTCGTGGAGACCTCGCGGCTGTGGGCGCGGGTCAACGCCAAGGTGGAGCCGGAGTGGGTCGAGCCGCTCGCCCAGCACCTGATCAAGCGCACGTACAGCGAGCCGCACTGGGAGAAGGACCAGGCGGCCGTCATGGCGTACGAGAAGGTCACGCTGTACGGCGTGCCGATCGTCGCCCAGCGGAAGATCAACTACGGCCGGATCGACGCCGAGGTCTCGCGCGAACTGTTCATCCGCAACGCGCTGGTCGAGGGCGACTGGCGCACGCACCACAAGTTCTACGCCGACAACCGCAAGCTGCTCACCGAGGTCGAGGAGCTGGAGAACCGGGCGCGGCGCCGCGACATCGTCGTGGACGACGAGACCCTGTTCGACTTCTACGACCAGCGGATCCCCGAGCACGTGGTCTCGGGCGCGCACTTCGACTCCTGGTGGAAGCACAAGAAGCGGGAGGAGCCGGAACTCCTCGACTTCGAGCGCGAGATGCTGCTGACGGAGAAGGCGGCCGGGGTCACCAAGGCCGACTATCCGGACTCCTGGCGCCAGGGGCAGCTGAAGTTCCGGGTGACCTACCAGTTCGAGCCGGGCGCGGACGCGGACGGCGTCACCGTCCACATCCCGCTCCAAGTGCTGAACCAAGTCACCGACGAGGGCTTCGACTGGCAGATCCCGGGCCTGCGCGAGGAGGTCGTCACCGAGCTGATCCGCTCGCTGCCCAAGCCGATCCGCCGGCACTACGTACCGGCGCCGAACTTCGCAACGCGCTTCCTCGCCACGGCGGTGCCCCTCCAGGAGCCGCTGCCGGTGACGCTGGCGCGCGAGCTCCAGCGGATGGTCGGGGTCCCGGTCACGGCCGAGGACTTCGACCTCGGCCGGATCCCGGACCACCTGAAGATCACCTTCCGGATCGTCGACGAGCGCCGCAAGAACCTCGCCGAGGACAAGGACCTGGAGGCCCTGCGGCTGAAGCTGAAGCCCAAGGCCCGCCAGGCGCTCTCCAAGGCCGCCGCGGCCACCGCCGAGCGCGCGGGCGGGGAGTCGCTGGAGCGCACGGGGCTGACCGACTGGACGATCGGCACGCTGACCAAGGTCTTCGAGACCCGGCGCGCGGGACAGCCGGTGAAGGCGTACCCGGCGCTGGTGGACGAGGGGACGAGCGTCTCCGTACGGCTCTTCGACACGGAGGCCGAGCAGCAGCAGGCGATGTGGCTCGGCACGCGGCGGCTGATCCTGCTGAACATCCCGGTGAACCCGGCGAAGTTCGCCTCGGACCACCTGACCAACCAGCAGAAGCTGGCCCTGTCCCGCAATCCGCACGGCTCCATCCAGGCGCTGTTCGACGACTGCGCGACCGCCGCGACCGACAAGCTGATCGCGGACCACGGCGGCCCGGCCTGGGACGAGGCGGCCTTCCGCGCCCTCTACGAGGCCGTCCGCGCCGACCTCGTGGACACGACCGTGCGGACCGTGGCCCAGGTGCAGCAGGTGCTGGCCGCCTGGCAGGCCTGTGAGCGCCGCCTGAAGGCCACGAACAGCCTGGCCCTGGTGGCGAACGTGCAGGACGTCAGGACGCAGCTGGCGGCCCTCGTACCGCCCGGCTTCGTGACCCTCACGGGCCTGCGCCGGCTGCCGGACCTGATGCGCTACCTGGTGGCGGTGGACCGGCGGCTCCAGCAGATGCCCACGGGCGCCCAGCGCGACACCACGCGCATGCAGAAGGTGCACGAGATGCAGGACGAGTACGCGTGGCTGCTGGAGCAGCTCCCGAAGGGCCGGCCGGTGCCGTCCGCGGTCACCGACATCCGCTGGATGATCGAGGAACTCCGGGTCAGCTACTTCGCGCACGCGCTCGGGACGGCGTACCCGGTCTCCGACAAGCGGATCGTGAAGGCGGTGGACGCGGCGGCCCCGGGGCCCGCCCGCTGATCGGGTTCGACTGCACCCCCTGAGCTGGGGTACAGTCTGATTCGCAGCCGCCCGGCGGCCGCAAATCAAGGACCTGTGGAGCAGTTGGTTAGCTCGCCACCCTGTCAAGGTGGAGGTCGCGGGTTCAAGTCCCGTCAGGTTCGCAAGAAGAGCAGGGCCCGTATCCCCAGGGATACGGGCCCTGTTGCGTTGCCCAGCGGCCCGTGCCCCGCACCCTGCACCCAGCACCTCGCACCCGGTAGGCGGCACCCCTCGCCCGGCGCACCGCGCCGCCCCCCGCGCGCCGCCCACACGCCCCCCGCGCCGAAATCCCCCGTCCGCATGAGGCACTCTGCGACGCACGTCCCCTTACGGGTGCATTGCGCGTCGCACAAGGGTCACTGCCTGTGACGGGAGTCACCACATGAGTTTTTGAGACTCGCACATTTATCGCACCCATACGCGTGCTCGATTTAATATGTGCAATGGCACCCACCCGCCGACCTCCCCTTGCGCGCCCGATCCCACCCCTCCCCGGGCATAAAAAAGATCGCGCTGGACCCGGCGGAGTCCAGCGCGATCTGACGACAAGAACCTGTTGGGGCAGGTCCAGGCGTGTGAAGCCTTTGGGTTTCATCGGATTGGGGGACCCGATTCAAGCCCGGTAAAGCGGGGTGCTTGCGCGACCTCAGGCCTCGCTGCGCTGCTGCGGAATTCCCGCGAGCAGAGCGCGAACCTCGGCCTCGCGGTAACGGCGGTGTCCACCCAGGGTGCGGATGGACGTGAGCTTGCCAGCCTTGGCCCAGCGGGTGACCGTCTTCGGGTCCACGCGGAACATCGTGGCAACCTCAGCCGGGGTCAGCAGCGGCTCGGCATCAGGGGTGCGAGCGGTCATGAGCGGCCTCCTCGGGAGAACCGAACCATCTCGGTTCTTTCCTCTAAATTCTGCACCTTGGCCCGCGTTGCCCGAAATGGACATACGCGGGCCGAGTCGGTTATAGGACGAACGGCTTGTCCTCGGCACTACAACTACACCATCCGTCCAGCCTCGACGGCCAAACCGATGGAATTGCCCTCCGAGGTGTTCATCAGCGGCGGAAGCCGATGGACCGCCCCATAACGGACAGTCACCCCACTGTGACGATCAGTCACAGAGCGATCAGGAGTCATCAGGACCCCCCGTAGAGTGCAATGCCGAGCATTCCGCCCAAAGTTGGGTGGAAGGAACCCTCCCCGGACTCCTTGTCCTATTTTGGCACGAGGGTAGGGGAAGGGCGCAAGGGTGTAGATAGTGCGGTCCGTCACGCTTGAGTCAATGGCCCGTATCGGGACGTAGGTCCTGGAACTAAGGCCCGAAAGTGTCGTGACGGAGTACCTCGGGGGTCACTCCGGGGGTCAGTTCGCGAACAGTCTCTCCCGGACCTCCCGCCAGCGTTCGGCCAGCTCCGCGTACGCCTCCGCCGCCGCGTCCGCGTCCCCGGCCCCCAGCGCCGCGATCCCCACCGCCACCTCCCGGGCCGACCGGTCGGTGCGCAGCCGCTCCGCCGGCAGCGCGTGCACCAGGCCCGCGTAGTCCAGCTCGACCATCGAACGCGGGTGGAACTCCTCCAGCCAGCTGCCGACGTCCACCAGCCCCTCCGCGAGCCCCCCGTACCCCTCGGCCGCCCGCAGGATCCGCAGGGCCCGCGCGAGCCGCCGCCGGGCCTGCACCATCGGCGTCCGGTAGCGCAGCCGCTCGCCCGGCAGGTACTCCCGCTCCTCGTCGGCCACCAGCACGAACCAGCGCAGCGGCACCTGCCACACCCCGGTACGGATCCACGGGCGCGCGTCGGGGTTCCGCTCGCGCCAGCGCTCGTACTCCTCGGCCGCCCGGCGCCGCACACCCGGCGGGAGGGCCGCGTCCAGCACCGGGAGCGGGAACTGGTCGACGAGCTCCTGGAGCGCCAGCCAGCCGCGCAGTCTGGTCCGCCAGGGGCAGACCAGCAGCACCCCGTCCACCTCCGCCGTGAAGGCGTCCGCGCTCTCGTGCGCCGGCACCCCGACCACCGGGACCCGGACCAAGTCGGAGAGGGAGCGACGCAGTTCGTCCTGGGCCGTCGCCACCACGCCGCGCCGCGCGTACGAGGCCCAGTGCGTGCGCTCCGGCTCCGAGAAGGCCGCCAGGGGCTCGTAGACGCGCAGGTAGGAGGCGTACGGGACGGTCGGCGCCGAGCGCGCCGCGGGCAGCTTGGGGTCGGAGGATTCGCTCACGCTCTCGTACTCCCCCGCCCCGCCGGGAGCTACTCTCCGGGCGCCCCGCACCCCCGGAGCGTTCCGATCTCCGGACAGGTCGCCTACGCACGGCCCGGAGGTCTTACTCTGCTCCCAGCACGCCCTCCCCCACCCGCAGGGCGGGCGTCATTCCGCCGCATCTCTTCCATGGGAGTCACCACCGTGACCGAAATGACCGACGGCGTCCTGCACACCCTGTTCCGCAGCGAACAGGGCGGCCACGAGCAAGTCGTGCTGTGCCAGGACCGAGCCTCCGGCCTGAAGGCCGTCATCGCGATCCACTCCACCGCCCTGGGCCCCGCCCTCGGCGGTACGCGCTTCCACGCGTACGCCTCGGACGAGGAGGCCGTCCTCGACGCGCTGAACCTGTCGCGCGGCATGTCGTACAAGAACGCCCTCGCCGGTCTCGACCTCGGCGGCGGCAAGGCCGTCATCATCGGCGACCCCGACGTACTGAAGTCCGAGGAACTGCTGCTGGCCTACGGCCGGTTCGTGGAGTCCCTCGGCGGCCGCTACGTCACGGCCTGCGACGTCGGCACCTACGTGGCGGACATGGACGTCGTGGCGCGCGAGACCCGCTGGGCGACCGGCCGTTCCCCCGAGAACGGCGGCGCGGGCGACTCCTCGGTCCTCACCGCCTTCGGCGTCTTCCAGGGCATGCGGGCCAGCGCCCAGCACCTGTGGGGCGACCCGACGCTGCGCGGCCGCAAGGTCGCCGTGGCCGGCGTGGGCAAGGTCGGGCACTACCTCGTCGAGCACCTCCTGGAGGACGGCGCCGAGGTCGTCATCACGGACGTGCGCGAGGAGTCGCTGCGCCGCGTCCTCGACAAGCACCCCCAGGTCACCGCGGTGGCGGACACCGACGCGCTGATCCGCACCGAGGGCCTGGACATCTACGCCCCCTGCGCGCTCGGCGGTGCGCTGAACGACGAGTCGGTCCCCGCCCTGACCGCCAAGGTCGTGTGCGGCGCCGCGAACAACCAGCTCGCCCACCCGGGCGTCGAGAAGGACCTCGCGGACCGCGGGATCCTCTACGCGCCCGACTACGTGGTGAACGCGGGCGGAGTCATCCAGGTCGCCGACGAGCTCCGGGGCTTCGACTTCGACCGGTGCAAGGCGAAGGCCACGAAGATCTTCGACACCACCCTCGAAATCTTCGCTCGTGCGAAGGCTGACGGTATTCCGCCGGCCGCCGCGGCCGACCGGATCGCCGAGCAGCGCATGGCTGACGCCCGCGCCGCGAAGGCCGCGAAGGGCTCGGCCCCGGCCCTGTAGGACCCCCTGCGTGCGCCCGCCGGGGTTGCGGCGAGACGGAACTCACTGCACTTCGGCGGGTCGCCCGCCAGGAAAGGGTTAAAATCGCAGCTGACCAGCGAGGACGGGGCGCCTCATTGGTCCTGCACCGGGGCACGTCATGCGGGCGGCGTACCGTATGGCCGCGGAAGCAGGTACCGTTAAACCCCTACGGACGGTCTCTCCACGGAGAGCCCGCTCCGAACCATGAACGCGTGTCAGACTCTGGGGCCGTCGAGCCCCGTCACCGAGGGGGTCGAGCCATGGGGCGCGGCCGGGCCAAGGCCAAGCAGACAAAGGTCGCCCGCCAGCTGAAGTACAACAGCGGCGGGACTGACCTCTCGCGTCTGGCCAATGAGCTGGGCGCATCGCCGACGGAACCGCTGCTGCCTGTCAGCGAGCCGGTCGAAGTCGATGACGATCTGGACGACGACGACCCGTACGCCAAGTACGCGGATCTGTACAACAGCGATGATGACGACGACGAGGACGAAGAGTCCGGTCCGTCGGCACAGCGTCGCGGCGCTTGACGCCCTTCGGCGTCTCTTTCGCGTCTGCACGAGTCACAACGCAAAAACCGCAAAAAGCACTGAACCCGGTCCAGGGCATCGCCCCGGACCGGGTTCAGTGCTGCTCAGCTCGCGTAGGAACCGGTCAGGGTCGCACTCTCGCCGCGGTCGCCCCGGTCCAGGATCTCTCCCGCGACCCAGGCGTCCACGCCCCGGTCGGCCAGCGCGGTCAGAGCCACGTCCACCGACTCCTGCGGGACCACGGCCATCATGCCGACGCCCATGTTCAGGGTCTTCTCCAGCTCCAGCTGCTCCACCCGGCCGGCCTTGCCGACCAGGTCGAATACCGCGCCCGGGGCCCAGGTCGAACGGTCGACCGTCGCGTGCAGGTGGTCGGGGATGACCCGGGCCAGGTTCGCCGCGAGCCCGCCGCCGGTGATGTGCGAGTACGCGTGCACCTCGGCCGTACGGGTGAGAGCCATGCAGTCCAGCGAGTAGATCTTGGTGGGTTCCAGGAGCTCCTCGCCGAGGGTCCGGCCGAGCTCCTCCACGTGCTGGTCGAGCGACATGCCGGCGCGGTCGAAAAGGACGTGCCGGACGAGCGAGTACCCGTTCGAGTGAAGGCCGGACGATGCCATCGCGATGACGGCGTCACCCGTACGGATGCGATCCGCGCCGAGCAGGCGGTCGTACTCGACGACACCGGTGCCGGCGCCCGCCACGTCGAACTCGTCCGGGCCCAGCAGACCCGGGTGTTCGGCGGTCTCGCCGCCCACCAGGGCGCAGCCGGCGAGGACGCAGCCCTCGGCGATGCCCTTCACGATCGCCGCGACACGCTCGGGGTGCACCTTGCCGACGCAGATGTAGTCCGTCATGAAGAGCGGCTCTGCTCCGCAGACGACGATGTCGTCCATGACCATCGCGACGAGGTCGTGGCCGATGGTGTCGTACACGCCCAGCTGGCGGGCGATGTCCACCTTCGTGCCGACGCCGTCGGTCGCGGAGGCCAGCAGCGGGCGCTCGTAGCGCTTGAGGGCGGAGGCGTCGAAGAGGCCGGCGAACCCGCCGAGGCCGCCGAGGACCTCGGGGCGCTGCGTCTTCTTCACCCACTCCTTCATCAGTTCGACCGCGCGGTCTCCGGCTTCGATGTCCACGCCCGCGGCTGCGTAGCTGGCACCGGTGGTCTTCTCTGTCATGACAGGGAGAGCTTTCGTGTCGTTACTGCGGGTGGTGCCGGGCCCTGGGAGAAGCACTCGTAAAGACAGGGCCCGGCGCAGGTGGAGCCGGGGTCGCGGGTCGCGGCGCTACGGGCGCCGGAGCGCGTCGGCGGCGTCGGTGCCGCCGGCCAGCTCGCTCTCCAGGAGCTGCTTGCCCAGGAGCTGCGGGTCGGGCAGCTCCATGGGGTACTCGCCGTCGAAGCAGGCACGGCAGAGGTTGGGCTTCTGGATGGTCGTCGCCTCGATCATCGAGTCGAGCGAGATGTACGAGAGCGAGTCCGCGCCGAGCGACGTGGCGATCTCGTCGACCGTCATGCCGTTGGCGATCAGCTCGGCCCGGGTGGCGAAGTCGATGCCGAAGAAGCACGGCCACTTCACCGGCGGCGAGGAGATCCGGATGTGGACCTCGGCCGCGCCGGCCTCGCGGAGCATCTTGACCAGGGCGCGCTGGGTGTTGCCGCGGACGATCGAGTCGTCGACGACCACCAGGCGCTTGCCCCGGATGACTTCCTTGAGGGGGTTGAGCTTGAGGCGGATGCCCAGCTGGCGGATCGTCTGCGAGGGCTGGATGAAGGTCCGGCCCACGTAGGCGTTCTTGACCAGGCCGGAGCCGTACGGGATCCCGCTGGCCTCGGCGTAGCCGACGGCGGCGGGCGTGCCGGATTCCGGCGTCGCTATCACCAGGTCGGCCTCGACGGGGGCTTCCTTGGCCAGGCGCCGGCCCATCTCGACACGCGAGAGGTAGACGTTCCGGCCGGCGATGTCGGTGTCCGGGCGCGCCAGGTAGACGTACTCGAAGACACAGCCCTTGGGCTTCGCTTCCGCGAATCGAGAGGTCCGCAGACCGTTCTCGTCGATCGCGATGAGCTCGCCCGGCTCGACCTCGCGGACGAAGCTGGCGCCGCAGATGTCGAGGGCGGCGGTCTCACTCGCGACCACCCAGCCGCGCTCCAGGCGGCCGAGGACCAGCGGGCGGATGCCCTGCGGGTCACGGGCGGTGTAGAGGGTTCCCTCGTCCATGAACACGAGCGAGAAGGCGCCCTTGACCTTCGGGAGGACCTTGGTGGCCGACTCCTCGATCGTCAGGGGCTTGCCGTCGTCGTCCGTCTGGCCGGCCAGCAGGGCGGTGACCAGGTCGGTGTCGTTGGTGGCCGCCACCTGGGTGGCGCGGCCGTCCTGACGGGGGAGGTCGGCGACCATCTCGGCGAGCTCGGCGGTGTTCACCAGGTTGCCGTTGTGACCCAGGGCAATGGAGCCGTGGGCGGTCGCGCGGAAAGTGGGCTGCGCGTTCTCCCAGACGGAGGCTCCGGTGGTCGAGTAGCGGGCGTGACCGACCGCGATATGACCCTGGAGCGAGCCGAGAGAGGTTTCGTCGAAGACCTGGGAAACGAGGCCCATGTCCTTGAAGACGAGGATCTGGGAACCGTTGCTCACAGCGATACCCGCGGACTCTTGTCCACGGTGCTGCAACGCATACAGTCCGAAGTAGGTGAGCTTGGCGACCTCTTCACCCGGAGCCCAGACACCGAAGACGCCGCAAGCGTCCTGGGGGCCCTTTTCGCCGGGGAGCAGGTCGTGGTTGAGTCGTCCATCACCACGAGGCACGCTCCCGAGTGTAGGCGAGATCGACCACTGGTCCGAATTGGGGACGGCCGGGAAATGTCACAGCACAGAGGGTGACGGGACGACTCTGTCTCGCTATTCGGAGCCTTTGTTGACATCTACGAAGGTATTCGTACAGGCTCTCGCCCCATGCAGCCTCTCGGTGACCGTTCCGTCACCCTCGTCGAGCGCCGCCACGTAGACCTGGTCCGTGTCGCGAGCGCCATCTGTCGCTGTTCCGCGTAGCCACAACTCTCCGCTTCCTTTTTCCCTTTCGCTCCGCCGAGCCCCGCTCCGCCGTGCCGCGCGCCGTCCCGCGCGCGCCCGGGGCGGGGCCGCCGAGCCGTGTCTTGGAGTTCCCGTGTCTTCGTACAACAGCCATCTGTCCCGCCGGGCGTTCGGAGGTGCCGTCGGAGTGACCGCCGCAGCCGCCGCGGTGGGGCTCGGGGCCGGCCCGGCCGCCGCTTCCGACGCCGCTTCCGACGCCGCTTCCGACGCCGCCGGGAGCACCCCGCAGGAGCGCCCGTTCCAGGCCGCCCGCGGCCGCCGGTCCCGGCGCCCGAACATCCTGTTCATCCTCGGCGACGACCTGGGCTGGGCCGACCTGTCCTCGTACGGCTCCCCGCACATCAAGACCCCGAACCTGGACCGGCTGGCCCGCCAGGGCGTCCGCTTCACCGACGCCTACGCCGGCTCCGCCACCTGCTCGCCCACCCGGTTCAGCCTGTACACGGGCCGCTACCCCGGCCGGACCGCGGGCGGGCTCGCCGAGCCCATCGCCGACAAGAGCGCGGGCCTGGAGCCCACCCACCCGACGCTGGCCTCCCTGCTGCGCTCCTCCGGCTACGCGACCGCGCTGATCGGAAAGTGGCACTGCGGCTACCTGCCCGACTACAGCCCCACCAAGTCGGGCTGGGACGAGTTCTTCGGCAACTTCGGCGGGGCCCTGGAGTACTACTCCAAGCTGGGCCTGGGCGGCGAGTACGACCTCTACGAGGGCGACGCCGAGTACAAGGACCTGCGCTACTACACGCGGATCATCACCGAGCGCGCGAGCGAGTACGTCTCCCGCGACCACCACGGCAAGCCCTGGCTGCTGAACCTCAACTTCACCACCCCGCACTGGCCGTGGATCGCCGACGGGGACACCGAGGCGAGCGCCGAGGTCGAGCGGCGGATCAAGGCGGGCGACGCGCGGGCCCTGTGGCACCAGGACGGCGGCTCGGTCGAGAAGTACAAGGAGATGGTCGAGGACCTCGACCGCTCGGTCGGCAAGGTGCTGGCGGCGCTGAAGCGCTCCGGCCAGGAGGAGGACACCCTGGTCTTCTTCTCCAGCGACAACGGCGGCGAGCGCTTCTCGTACAACTGGCCGCTCTCCGGCAACAAGGCCTCCCTCCAGGAGGGCGGGATCCGGGTGCCGAACATCGTGCGCTGGCCCGCCCGGATCGACGGCGGCCAGGTCAGCCACCTGCCGGTCTTCACCCCGGACTGGACCGCGACCCTGCTGGAGCTGGCGGGGACCCGGCCCGACCCGGCCCACCCGCTGGACGGGGTGAGCCTGGCCGGCTACCTGCTGCGCGGCGAGCGGACCGCGGAGCGCAACCTGTTCTGGCGGGTGCGCGGGGAGCGGGCCCTGCGCCGCGGGGACTGGAAGTACTACCGCGGCAAGACGGGCAGGGACCAGCTGTTCAACCTGGCCGGGGACATCCGCGAACAGGCCGACAAGGCGGCGCTGGAGCCGGCCCGGCTGGCGGAACTGCGCGCCGCCTGGGAGAAGGTGGACGCGGGACTGCTGCCGTACCCCGGCTGACGCCCGGACACCGGTTCCGCGGCCGGGCCTCGCGGCGGGTCATTCCGCCGCCGACGCCGCCGTCGCGGTCAGGCCGTTGCCGTCGGTCGCGGTCAGGTTCAGGGTGGCGCCCTGGACCTTCCAGGTGAGCGGACCGCTGCCGAACAGGGCGGTCAGCTTCGCCTCCAGCTCGCCCTGCGGACCCTGGCAGGCCATCCGGGTGCTGGTCAGCGGACCGAAGGAGAGCGTGGGGCCCTCGACGGCGGCCTTGGCACTGAAGCGGTTGCAGCCGAGGCTGCCGCTCGCGGCGCCGTCGGGGGCGATCGTGAAGACGGCCCGGCCGGCCGCCTCGGCCGGTACGGAGGCGGCCGTACCGCCGCTGACCAGGGAGGTCACCGTCCACGCGGTGGCGGTGAGCGGGGCGTCCGGGGCCGGGGGCTGCGAGCTCATCGCGATGGTGCTCCCGTCGGCGGTCTTCAGGGTGAGCCGGTCCGACCGGCGCTCCAGCGTGAGGCGGCCGGTGAGGAGCTTGGCGAAGGCCGCCTCGAACTCCGTGTTCTCGCAGGCCATGGCGGTGGTGGAGCCCGGTTTCAGCGTGATGGCGCCCGGGCCGTCGTACGTGACCTCCGCGGTGAACCCGTTGCAGCCGTAGTTGCCGGTGGCCTGCTCGGACTCGGACGCGGGGAAGTGGACCTGCGCGACGGGCGGCGCCGTGAGGGTCTTCCCGCCCGTGGACACGCTCTGGACGAACCAGGTCCCGGACGAGCCGTGGCCGGGAAGCGTGCCGCGCGGACCGCCGTCACTGCAGGCGGTGGCCGCGGCCAGGACAAGGACGGCGACGAGGGCGGCGGGGAGGTGCCGTGGCGTACGCATGCCCCTGGGACGGATCCGGCCCGCGGGCGGTTCCCCTCAGCTCATGACCGGGAGCAGCCCGGACAGGTCGGCCCGCTCGCCACTGGCCCTGACCTGCGCCTCCTCCAGCGCCGAGGCCCAGTCCGTACGCCCGGTGGCCAGCCGGATCCAGGTCAGCGGGTCCGTCTCCACCACGTTCGGCGGGGTGCCGCGGGTGTGCCGGGGCCCCTCGATGCACTGGACCACCGCGAACGGCGGGATCCGTACCTCCACCGAGCCGCCCGGGGCCTTCAGCGCGAGGGCGTCCGCGAGCAGCCGCGTGCAGGCGGCCAGGGCCTGCCGCTCGATCGGGATGTCCAGGCCCGCCGCCCGGTTGAGGTCGTCCGTGTGCACCACGAGTTCCACGGCGCGGGTGACCAGGAAGTCCGCCAGGGTCATGTCCCCGACCCACAGGTCCAGCACGCGGCTGCCCGGGTTCTCGGCCAGTTCCTCGCCCATGCGGGCGCCGGCGCGCTCGTACAGCTCGGGCAGCGGAGCGCCCTCCAGGGTCTCCTTGGCCGCCTCGGAGATCTTCCCGGCGAGCGAGGCCGTGGCGAAGGGCCATTCGACGGCCGTCAGCTCCGGCACGGCGGCCGGGGGCCGGGCCAGCCCGGCGGCCAGCGAATCCGCGATCCACGCGATGTGCGCGGCGAGCTCGGCGACGCTCCACCCGCCGACCCCGCTGGGCCGCGCCAGCTGCTCCTCGCCCAACTCCCCTACCGCGTCGGCGACATGCCCGAACTGCGTGATGACGGCGGCCCGGATCTTCGCGGCGTCGTAGGTACGCGCCCTCTTCTTGGCGGGTGGCATGGCCCGACCCTATCCGCCGGGGCCGACAACCGGCCGGGCGCGCAACACCGGACGGCGTCCGGCAACGCCCGAGCCCCCGCCCGGAAGACCAGGAGTCTGCGGACGGGGGCTCGGGAAGGAGCACGTGATCAGGCGAGGAGCGCCGGGATCGTCGCCTCGTGCGCGGTACGCAGCTCCGCGAGCGGAATCGTGAACTCGCCCTGGATCTCGATCTCCTCGCCGTCCACCACGCCGATGCGCGTGGCGGGCAGGCCCCGCGCACCGCACATGTCGGTGAAGCGGAGCTCCTCGCTGCGCGGGACGGCCACGATGGCCCGGCCCGCCGACTCGGAGAACAGGAAGGTGAACGCGTCCAGACCCTCGGGCACCACGATCCGCGCACCGTTGCCGCCGCGCAGGCAGGACTCGGTGAGCGCCTGGATCACGCCGCCGTCGGAGAGGTCGTGCGCCGCGTCGACCATGCCGTCGCGGGACGCCGAGATCAGGATCTCGGCGAGCAGCTTCTCGCGGCCCAGGTCCACCTTGGGCGGCATGCCGCCGAGGTGGTCGTGGACGACCTGCGACCACGCCGAGCCGCCGAACTCCTCGGCCGTGTCGCCCAGCAGGTACAGCAGCTGGCCAGCCTCCGCGAACGCCATCGGCGTACGGCGGTTGACGTCGTCGATCACACCGAGGACCGCCACGACCGGGGTCGGGTGGATCGCGGTGTCACCGGTCTGGTTGTACAGCGAGACGTTGCCGCCGGTCACCGGGGTGCCCAGCTCGAAGCAGCCGTCCGCGAGGCCGCGGGTGGCCTCGGCGAACTGCCACATGACGCCCGGGTCCTCGGGGGAGCCGAAGTTGAGGCAGTCGGAGATGGCGAGCGGCTTGGCGCCGGTCGCGGCGACGTTGCGGTACGCCTCCGCCAGCGCGAGCTGCGCGCCCGTGTACGGGTCGAGCTTCGCGAAGCGGCCGTTGCCGTCGGTGGCCATGGCCACGCCGAGGTTGGACTCCTCGTCGATGCGGACCATGCCCGCGTCCTCGGGCTGCGAGAGCACCGTGTTGCCCTGGACGAAGCGGTCGTACTGGTCCGTGACCCAGGACTTCGAGGCCTGGTTCGGGGACGAGACCAGCGCCAGGACCTGCGCGCGGAGCTCCTCGGAGGTCTGCGGGCGGGGCAGCTTGCCCGCGTCGTCGGCCTGGAGGGCGTCCTGCCACTCGGGGCGCGCGTACGGGCGGTGGTAGACCGGGCCCTCGTGGGCGACGGTGCCCGGCGGCACGTCCACGATCTGCTCGCCGTGCCAGAAGATCTCCAGGCGCTCGCCGTCGGTCACCTCACCGATGACGGTGGCGATGACGTCCCACTTCTCGCAGATCTCCATGAAGCGGTCGACGTGCTGCGGCTCGACGATCGCGCACATGCGCTCCTGCGACTCGCTCATGAGGATTTCCTCGGGCGAGAGCGTCGCGTCGCGCAGCGGGACGGTGTCGAGCTCGACGCGCATGCCGCCGGAGCCGGCGGAGGCCAGCTCGGAGGTGGCGCAGGAGAGCCCGGCGCCGCCGAGGTCCTGGATCCCCGCGACCAGCTTCTCCTTGAAGATCTCCAGGGTGCACTCGATGAGGAGCTTCTCCTGGAAGGGGTCGCCGACCTGGACGGCGGGGCGCTTGGTGGGCTTCGTGTCGTCGAAGGTCTCGGACGCGAGGACCGAGACGCCGCCGATGCCGTCGCCGCCCGTGCGGGCGCCGTAGAGGATGACCTTGTTGCCGGGGCCGGAGGCCTTGGCGAGGTGGATGTCCTCGTGCTTCATCACGCCGATGCAGCCGGCGTTGACCAGCGGGTTGCCCTGGTAGCAGGCGTCGAAGACGACCTCGCCGCCGATGTTCGGCAGGCCCAGGCAGTTGCCGTAGCCGCCGATGCCCGCGACCACGCCCGGCAGGACGCGCTTGGTGTCGGGGTGGTCGGCCGCGCCGAAGCGCAGCGGGTCGACGACCGCGACCGGGCGGGCGCCCATGGCGAGGATGTCGCGGACGATGCCGCCGACGCCGGTGGCCGCGCCCTGGTAGGGCTCGATGTAGCTGGGGTGGTTGTGCGACTCGACCTTGAAGGTGACCGCGTACCCCTGGCCGACGTCGACGACGCCCGCGTTCTCGCCGATGCCGACGAGCATGGCGTCGTTCGGCGGGACCTTCTCGCCGAACTGCTTCAGGTGGACCTTGCTGCTCTTGTACGAGCAGTGCTCGGACCACATGACCGAGTACATGGCGAGCTCGGCGCCGGTGGGGCGGCGGCCGAGGATCTCCCGGATCCGGGCGTACTCGTCCTCCTTGAGGCCGAGTTCCTTCCAGGGCTGGGAGGCGTCCGGGGTCTCGGTGGCGTTCTTGACGGTGTCGAGGCTCATGCGGAGACCAGCTTCTTCAGGACCGAGGTGAAGAACGGGAGGCCGTCGGTGCGGCCCGTCCCGATCAGCGGCTCGACCGCGTGCTCGGGGTGCGGCATGAGGCCGACCACGTTGCCCGCGGCGTTGGTGATGCCGGCGATGTCGCGCAGCGACCCGTTCGGGTTCACGTCGACGTAGCGGAAGGCCACACGGCCCTCGGCTTCGAGCTCGTCGAGGACGCGCTCGTCGGCGACGTACCGGCCGTCCACGTTCTTGAGGGGTACGGAGATCTCCTGGCCGGCGGTGTAGTCGCCGGTCCACGCGGTCTCCGCGTTCTCCACCCGCAGCTTCTGGTCGCGGCAGATGAAGTGCAGGTGGTTGTTCCGGAGCATCGCCCCCGGCAGCAGGTGGGCCTCGGTGAGGATCTGGAAGCCGTTGCAGATGCCGAGGACCGGCATGCCGGCCTTGGCCTGCTCGATGATGGTCTCCATCACCGGCGAGAACCGGGAGATGGCTCCGGCGCGCAGGTAGTCCCCGTAGGAGAAGCCGCCCGCGAGGACGACCGCGTCGACCTGGTGCAGGTCCTTGTCGCGGTGCCACAGCGAGACGGGCTCGGCCCCCGCGAGGCGGACGGCGCGCAGCGAGTCACGGTCGTCGAGCGTTCCGGGGAACGTGACGACTCCGATGCGAGTGGTCACCGTCAGGCCTCGACCTTCACGGTGAAGTCTTCGATGACGGTGTTGGCGAGGAACGTTTCGGCCATCTTGTGGATGCGGTCGAGGGCGGCCTGGTCGACCGGTCCCTCCACTTCCAGTTCGAAGCGCTTCCCTTGGCGGACGTCGGCGATGCCCTCGAAGCCCAGGCGCGGCAGTGCACGCTGCACCGCCTGGCCCTGGGGGTCGAGGATCTCCGGCTTGAGCATGACGTCGACTACGACGCGTGCCACTGGCACTCCCGATGAGGTGGTTGGTGCGAAGGCGGTTCCCTCAGCGTACCCGGCCGAAATTTCTACGCGGGTAGATTTCCTTCGGGCGCTCCCGGCACCCCGTTTCGGCTTCACCAACGCTTCGCAAAATCCACCGGAAAACCACGTACCCGGGATTGCGGCGGGACACGCGGAGACAATTAACTGGGCTTCGCAATGCAATGGGAATCGCGGTACAAAGGATTCCACCGGAACAGCGGCATTTTTCACCGCACGATCCGGGGCGGAATCATGCATTGCTCCGAAACATCCACACAGGCGACATCACCGCACGTCCCGACGGGTGGGCGGCGTCGCGCGAAGGGACCGATATCCGTGGCGCAGCGCGTAGTAGTCACGATCTCCGACGACATCGACGGCGGGGAAGCGGCGGAAACGGTCACGTTCGGCCTGGACGGTAAGTCGTACGAGATCGACCTCAATCTGGCCAACGCAAAGAAACTGCGGAAGAGCCTCGCGCCCTTCGTGGCAGCCGGACGCCGGCAGGCCCGTTCCGGGAAGACGTACAAGCACACCTCCCTGGCCCCCGACCCGGCGGTCGTCCGCGCCTGGGCCCGGTCCAACGACCTCGACGTGCCGCCGCGCGGCCGCATCCCGAAGCGGGTGTACGCGGCGTACAACGAGGCCCACTGAGTCCACCGGGGCCCCCGGCACGCGCCGGGGCCCCGCCGAGGGCCGCTAACGGGGCCCGCCGGGGGCCGATTTGCCATCCACCCCCTCCGGTCCGCTAGTGTGTGGATCACGCCGAGGGGCGAGGCCGCAGGTCAAAGCCCCGAAGGTCGTGCGGGTGTAGTTCAGTAGCAGAACATCCCCCTTCCAGGGGGAAGGCGCAGTGTGCGATCCCTGTCACCCGCTCTGCAACGCTTTACCGACCACTCCGGTGGATCGGGTAGAGTGATGCACGCATCGCAGCGGCATTCATGCCGAGGCAGCATGCGGACGTAGCTCAGTTGGTAGAGCACCACCTTGCCAAGGTGGATGTCGCGCGTTCGAGTCGCGTCGTCCGCTCAGCGTGCAAAGGCCCTGATCATTGATCAGGGCCTTTGTCGTATGCGTTTACTCACCGGGGGGCTGGGACCGTGTCGAAGCTGACGGGGTGGTGGAGGAACCGCAGCAGTGCGGCCAAGATCGAGCTCTACACCCGCTGGTCGTTCCACCTGTTCGTCCTCCTCGAATCCCTCTCGGTGCTCTTCGGCCTCGCCCCCGAGGGCCTCGGATCCGTCAGCGCCGCCCTGCTCCTGCCCCTGTGCGCGCAGATCGCGCTGTGCGGAGTGCTCTCCTCCAGGGCCTTGGACTGGGTGCTCGGCCACCGCGAGCGGCCCGTACGGCTGGCGGCTGCCGTCGCCGTGCTCACCGCCTCGCTGGCGGTCGCCGTACTGGTCCTGCGCTCGGCCGGCGCCCTCTCCCACGCGGGCGTCGCCCCCGCCCTCGTGGTCAACACGGTCGCGTTCGCATCGGGTTCGCTGACGCTGGCCCTGACACGGGTCCGGCACATGCTCTGCGTGGCCCCGGCCGCGGGCACCTCGGCGGCGGGCGTGGCCCTGGCGGTGGGGCACCCCGCCGCAGAGGCGGCCGGCTACGGGGTCGGCGTCTTCCTCACCTGCGGCCTGCTCGTCCTCGCCTGCGGCTTCTCCTCCTGGCTGCTGAAGACGGTGTACGAACTCGACCGGGCCCGGGAGCTCCAGGCCCAGCTCGCCGTCGCCGAGGAGCGGCTGCGCTTCGGGCGGGACCTGCACGACGTGATGGGGCGCAACCTGGCGGTGATCGCGCTCAAGAGCGAGCTGGCCGTCCAGCTGGCCCGTCGCGAACGCCCGGAGGCCGTGGACCAGATGATCGAGGTCCAGCGGATCGCCCGTGAGTCGCAGCGCGAGGTACGGGACGTCGTACGCGGCTACCGCGAGGCGGACCTCACCGTGGAGCTGGAGGGGGCCCGCGGGGTGCTCAGCGCGGCCGGGATGGACTGCCGCGTAGAGGTGCAGGCCGGCCGGGAGCTGCGGCCCGAAGTGCAGTCGGCGCTCGGCTGGGTGGTCCGGGAGGCGACCACCAACGTCCTGCGGCACGGGGACGCGCGCAGCTGTGTGATCAGGCTCACGGCGCCCGATGCGGGCGCGCTGACGCTGGTGGTGGAGAACGACGGGGCTCCCGAGGTCCTGGCCGGACCGCCAGGTTCCGGTCTCGCGGGCCTGCGGGAGCGGCTCGCGGCCCTGGACGGCACCTTGGAGGCCGGACCGGTCGACGGCGGCCGCTTCCGCCTGCTGGCCCGGATCCCGGACGGACGAGCGCGAGGACTGGAGGCACGGGCATGAGCCCCGTACGCGTACTGCTGGCCGACGACGAGCACCTGATCCGCGGCGCGCTCGCCGCCCTCCTGGCCCTGGAGGACGATCTGCTCGTCGTCGCGGAGGCGGCCTCGGGCCCCGAGGCCATCGCGATGGCGCGGGCCCACCGGCCGGACGTGGCGGTGCTGGACCTGCAGATGCCGGGGGCGGACGGTGTGAGTGTCGCCACAGCCCTGCGGGGCGAACTCCCCGGCTGCCGCACCATGATCGTGACGAGTCACGGGCGGCCCGGGCACCTGAAACGGGCCCTGGCGGCGGGGGTGCGGGCCTTCGCGCCGAAGACGGTCTCGGCGCAGCGGCTGGCCGAGCTGATCCGCACCGTGCACGCCGGAGGGCGTTATGTGGACCCGGAGTTGGCGGCCGACGCGATCAGCGCGGGGGACTCTCCGCTGACCGCGCGCGAGGCCGAGGTACTGGAACTCGCGGGGGACGGGGCGCCGATCGCGGAGATCGCCGAGCGGGCCTCGCTCTCGCCGGGGACGGTACGGAACTACCTGTCGTCGGCGGCGACGAAGCTGGGCGCCGAGAACCGTCACACGGCAGTGCGTCTCGCACGCGAGCGAGGTTGGGTATAGTAGTTCTCGCGTTACGGCGCACCTGCGGACATAGCTCAGTTGGTAGAGCACCACCTTGCCAAGGTGGATGTCGCGCGTTCGAGTCGCGTTGTCCGCTCCATCGAAGAAGCCCCCGGTCTCCTGACCGGGGGCTTCTTCGTGTTGCGGGCCGAGGTGTTCCCGGACCCGGGTGTTCCCAGGCCCGGGTGTTCCCGGGCCCGGGTGTTCTCGGGCCCGGGTGTTCAGGCCCAGCTGAGGCCGGTGAGCCGCTCGTACGCCTCGATGTACTTGGCGCTGGTCTGCTCGGCGACCTCCTGCGGGAGGGCCGGCGGCGGGAGTTCGCCCGTGCGGTCCCAGCCGGAGGCGGGGGAGGTGAGCCAGTCGCGGACGAACTGCTTGTCGTAGGAGGGCTGGGCGCGGCCCGGCTCCCACTGGTCGGCCGGCCAGAAGCGGGAGGAGTCCGGGGTCAGCACCTCGTCGCCGGCGACGAGCGTGCCGTCCCCGTCGAAGCCGAACTCGAACTTGGTGTCCGCCAGGATGATCCCGCGCTCGCGGGCGATGTCCCGGGCCCGGCCGTACACGGCCAGGGTGGTCTGGCGCAGCAGCGCCGCCGTCTCGGCGCCGGTGGTGCGCGCCACCTCCTCGTACGAGACGTTCTCGTCGTGCTCGCCGACCGCGGCCTTGGCGGCCGGGGTGAAGATCGGGGCGGGCAGCTCGGAGCCGTCCACGAGCCCCTCGGGCAGCGCGAGTCCGCAGACCGTACGGGTCTTCTCGTACTCGGCGAGGCCGGATCCGGTGAGGTAGCCGCGGGCCACGCACTCGACCGGGACCATGTCGAGGCTCTTGCAGATCAGCGTGCGGCCGGCCCAGTCGGCGGGGGCTCCCGCGGGCAGGTCCGTCCCGATCACGTGGTTCGGGACGAGGTCCCGCAGCTGGTCGAACCACCAGAGGGAGAGCTGGGTCAGGACGCGGCCCTTGTCCGGGATCTCGGTGGGGAGCACCCAGTCGTACGCGGACATGCGGTCGCTGGCGACCATGACGAGGTTGCCGTCGCCGTCGCGGTAGAGGTCGCGCACCTTGCCGGTGTGGAGGTGGACGAGGCCGGGCACCTGAACCGGCTCGGGCTTTTCGACGAATCCGGACACGGGGTCTCCCTGTGGTTCTGTACGAGCGCAGCCCCATTCTCGCGTACGCGGGCCCGTGCCCGGGTCCGGGGGCCCGGCCGGTGCGGTTCCGGCCCGGTCCGCGGCTCGGGCGGTGGCTCAGTCCCGCTTGCAGATCCGGTCGAGGAGGTTGGCGGTGGCCCGCTGGACCCGTTCGTCGACGTGGCCGGGCCGGTCCAGGGCCGGTGACCAGGCGAAGGTGCCCGACGCGAAGACCAGGGCGCCGCTCGGGGAGCGGTACAGGGAGGTCTCCTGGTGGCGCTTGGCGCCCTCGCCGTCCCGGTAGGGGGAGTGCGCGAGCAGGATCCGGTCCTGGTGCTCGGGGAGCTGGGTGCGCGGGAAGTACCGGTCGGCCTCGCCGGCGACCAGGCCGGGGAGCTCGTCGTTCTCGGCGGCGCCGGTGGAGTCCCAGAGCCAGTGCGTGGCATTGCGCACGATCAGGGGCGCGGGCTCGGGGACCCGCCCCGCGTACTGGATGCCGAGCAGCTGCTGCTCCGGGCGGTCGACCTCGCGCCAGAGGCTGGGGCGGCCGGGGCCGCGGCGTTTTCGGCAGGTGAGGAGCCGGTCGTCGACCCCGGAGGGGGAGGGGCCCAGTTCGACCTGCCAGTACATGGTGTTGGCCGAGAGGAAGACGAGCGAGGTGCCGTGGTCGCGGGCGCGCTCGACGGTGCGGCGCATGGGCGCCGACCAGTACTCGTCGTGGCCAGGGAAGACCAGGCCCCGGTAGCGGGTGGGGTCGACGCGGCCGGCGTGCAGATCGCGGGTGTCGGCGTAGGCGAGGTCGTAGCCGTAGCGCTCGGCCCAGCGGATGAAGTCGTAGGCGTGGCCCACGTGCAGGGGCAGCCCGGCGCCGGCGTAGGGCCGGTCGAAGGAGACCGTGACGGCCGCGTCCTGCTCGCCGAGCAGCCGGCCCTCCTCGTCCCAGGCGTGGTAGAGGCTCGCGCCCGTCCGCCCGTCCTCGGGGTAGAGGTTGTAGGCCTGCCAGGTGATGTCGGGCAGCAGGAGGAGGAGATCGGCGGGGTGGTCGTCGCGGACGGTGAAGGGGATGTGGGACCGGTACCCGTCGGCGGTGGTGAGGACGGCGACGTACGCGCCGACGCTCCAGTACGAGGGGACCTGGAGCCGCCAGGAGAGCCACCAGTGGTGGCAGGAGACGGTGCGGTCCGCGGTGAGCGGGGCCGGCTGGACGATGCCCGAGAGCCGGGGGCTGGTGGTGATCTTGGAGGCGCCGTCGCCGCCGTAGTGGCCGATGCGGTAGACGTCGACCGAGAACTGCTGGGGCGGGTCCACGGTGATGTGGAAGTCGATGGCCTCGCCGGGGGCGACGGCTCCGGTGGAGGCGAAGCCCTTGATCTGCCGGTGCACGTCGTCGGCGGTGCGCGGGCCGCCGTTGCCGCGGGCACGGGGGATCTGGCCGGGGGCGAGCGCGGGATCGGCGAGGGCGGGGTCCACGTACCAGGGCACGACGTGCCCGGTGTCGTCGAAGTACAGCTCGCTGCCCCGGAACCACGGCAGCGGCCCCTGGCCGAAGGGATCGGTCACCGCGTGCGCGAGCGCACCTGACTCCCAACGCCGGATCTGGTCCGCACCACCCATACCGCTCCCCTCCCTCGCTCCCCCGAACGGACTCTTGTGCACGTCGACACACATGGACACGGCACGGTTTCCGGACATCGAACCGCTACCGGTCCCAGCACATCACATAACGCACTCATTCCGTCACCGTTCGCCACATCCGGAGGCTTGGAGTGCCGCGTACGCCGGGCCGGGTCCGGCAGCGCGGGGCGGGGCGCCACCGCCGCGGGGGCGCTCAGACCAGGCGGACCGGCTTCTCCGGGCGTACGCCGAGCTCGGCGAGCCAGTCGCGCAGGGGCTCGGGATCCCCGTCCTCCACCAGGCTCAGCACCCGGGGGGCGAGGTCCGCGCGCCGTTCGCCGGCGACCAGGAGGACCGGGCCGTCGAGCCAGTCCAGCCCCGGCGCGGCATCGGCCGAGTCGACGGCGGCCGCGCAGACCATCGCCGTCACGTGGTCGGCGAGCAGGTCCCGCCCGCTGCGGGGCGGCTGGAGCGGGAACAGCGGCACCGCGTCCGCCCCGCGCGCCACGGCGGCGCCCGCGCCGGTCCCGCCCGCGCCCGCGGAACGCTCCTCCCGGGCCAGGTCTCCGCTGAGCCGGCCGGCCAGCGCCTCGCCGGCCGCGCACTCCCCGGCGGCGTCCGTGAGATAGCCCAGCACCCGGTCCAGCGTGGGACCCGGGCCGGCCGGGACGGCGAGGGCGTCCAGCGCCTCGTGGAGCCGGGTCGCCTCCGCACGCCATTTGCGGTCCACGACCTCCTCCGGATACGCCGCCCAGTCCACCGGCGACCAGTCCGGTCCGGCCTCGGCGGGGCCGCCGTGGAAGAGCCGGGCGGCGAGCAGCGAAGCCGCCTCGTCGATCACCCCGGGCCGCTCCAGGAGGTCGCACGCGGGCCGCTCCCCGAGCCGGGAGGTGAAGTTCTCGGCGAGCCGGTCCCGCCGGGACAGCTCGGTCAGGGCGGAGACCACCCCGGCGTCGAGATGCGCCGGCCAGCGGCCCATCCGCCACGCGGGCAGCGCGACCCGGGTCAGCAGCCGGTCCCAGCCCGCGTAGGCGAGGCCGACCTGCTCCTGGGCGACGATGCGCAGCCCGTAGTCCACCCCCTGGGCACGGTCCGAGGCGGCGGCCGCGACCCCGCGCTCCATCTCGGCGGCGTCCGCCTGGCACAGCCTCAGCAGCAGCCTGGCCGGGCGCCCGATCCAGCCGAGGCCGGGCCGGCTGCCCACGTCCACCGCGGCGTCGAGCCCGCGTACGAAGCCCCGCGCGTCGGCTATGTCCGGATGCGCGGAGGGGCCCGTACCGGCGACGACCGGCGCCAGGACCGCCCGCAGCTCGGCGACCCGCATCCACCACAGGAACGGCGAGCCGATCACCAGCACCGGGGCCGCGCCCGGCTCCGCCCCGCGCCCGCCCGATATGCCGGCGCGCCGGTGGGCCGCATGCGTACGGTCCTCCAGCCAGCTGTCGCAGTCCGGCGTCAGGGCTATCGCCGAGGGCGCCGGCACGTCCATCCGCTCGGCCAGGTCCCGCACCAGCCGGTACAGGTCGGGCGCGGCGGACTCCGGCAGCGGCACCGTCGGCGTCACGGCCGGGCTCGCCCGCAGCACCACCGCGGCGAACACCCCGCCGACGAGCAGCACCAGGACGGCGACGACGCACACGACGAGCGTCACCGTGGGCCAGGGGTCACCGGCCAGTCGGCCCGTCATCCGGGCGCTCACCAGCACCACCGCGAGGGCGGCGGGCAGCACCCCGAGGGCCAGCGCCCGGCTGCGCACCCGCAGCACGGCCAGGGCCCGGGAGCGCGCGGACGGCGCGCCCCCTTCCACGATCGAACCCGTTCCGGACACGGCCGGACCTCACCCCCTCTGCCCTGCGGCGGTTTTGCTCACTCCCCCACTGTGACACCCGCCACTGACATCGCAATGCCGGTGGGCCAAGTGCCGGAATGCTTGGCATCGCACCCTAGTTGGGGAGCGAGCGGCAGTCAGCCGGACCGGGTGACCATCACCCGATGGAATGGCTTTGGGTAAAGGTGGCTGCGTTCGAACGCGGCCGGATGCACTCGCACGCGGACACGCGCGCGGGCCCGGTGCGCACCTGGATGCGTACCGGGCCCGCGGGCCGCTCGCCGTGCCGCTCGGCCTGCTCAGCGGCCTTCGGCCGCCTTGGCGGCGATGTCCGTACGGTGCTGCGAGCCGTCCAGCCGGATCCGGGCGACGGCCTTATACGCCTTCTCACGGGCCTGTGCCAGATCGGAACCGGTCGCCGTCACCGAGAGCACGCGGCCGCCGGCGCTGACGACCGCCGCGCCCTCGCGCCGGGTCCCGGCGTGCAGGACGTACGCGTCCGGCCCGTCCTCGGCGGCCACCTCGGCCAGGCCCTCGATCGGGTCCCCGGTGCGCGGGGTCTCCGGGTAGTTGTGGGAGGCGATGACCACGGTGACGGCCGCGTCCGCGCTCCAGCGCAGCGGCGGCTGGGTGTCCAGGGTGCCGTTGGCGGCGTTCAGCAGCACGCCCGCGAGCGGGGTCCGCAGCCGGGCCAGGACCACCTGGGTCTCGGGGTCGCCGAAGCGGGCGTTGAACTCGATGACGCGCACTCCGCGCGAGGTGATCGCGAGGCCGGCGTACAGCAGCCCGGAGAACGGGGTGCCGCGGTGGCGCAGTTCGTCCACGGTCGGCTGGAGGACGCTCTCCATGACCTCGTCGACGAGCTTCGGGTCGGCCCAGGGCAGGGGCGAGTACGCGCCCATGCCTCCGGTGTTGGGGCCCTCGTCCCCGTCGAGCGCGCGCTTGAAGTCCTGCGCGGGCTGGAGGGGGATCACGGTGACGCCGTCGGTGATGGCGAAGAGGGAGACCTCGGGGCCGTCGAGGTACTCCTCGATGACGACGCGGTCGCAGCCGAGCGCGTGCGCGCGGGCGGCGGCCCGGTCCTCCGTGACCACGACGCCCTTGCCGGCGGCGAGGCCGTCGTCCTTGACGACGTACGGGGCGCCGAAGGCGTCGAGGGCCGTGTCCACCTCTTCCGGGGTGGTGCACACGTAGCTGCGGGCGGTCGGGACGTCGGCCGCGGCCATCACGTCCTTGGCGAACGCCTTGGAGCCCTCCAGCTGCGCCGCCTGGGCGGACGGGCCGAAGACGGGGATGCCGGCGGCACGGACGGCGTCGGAGACGCCGGCGACCAGGGGCGCCTCCGGACCGACGACGACCAGGTCGGCGCCGAGTTCGGTGGCGAGGCGGGCCACGGCCGCGCCGTCGAGGGCGTCGACCGGGCGCAGCTCCGCCACCTCGGCGATGCCGGCGTTGCCGGGAGCGCAGTACAGCGCGTTGACGTCGGGGTCGAGGGACAGAGAGCGGCACAGGGCGTGTTCGCGGGCGCCGCCGCCGATGACGAGGACCTTCACGCCATGCAGCCTAGCCCGCTTGGCGCGATGCCCTTCGTGCGGCCACCCAATGAGACGGCCCTACTCGTTTGTGTATTCCTCTATGACGGTGGCTCCGAGCTCGCGCACGATGAGGTCGTGTCCGGTCAGGGCGCTGTCGACGAGGTCCGGATCGTCCTCTTCCGGTACGTCGTCCTCGGGTGCGACCGGCGGGGGCGCCT
Source organism: Streptomyces vinaceus (assembly GCF_008704935.1). NCBI lineage: Bacteria > Bacillati > Actinomycetota > Actinomycetes > Kitasatosporales > Streptomycetaceae > Streptomyces > Streptomyces vinaceus. Next base: position 3,927,432 of record NZ_CP023692.1, on the reverse strand, counting down.
GCCGTACGGGGGGCTGCTGGCCGGAACCGCCCTGCCCGGACGACGGGGGCTGCGGCGGCTGGTACGGCTGCTGCTGCGGGGCGGGGGGCGTCTGCCGGTCCGGGGCGGGGGCGGCGGGCGGCGGGGGGGCGGCCGGGGCGGAGTACGAGGACGGGGCCGACCCGGCCGCAGGCTGGCCGCCGCCCGCGCCCACCACGGCGTCGATCTTCCAGTTGACCTGGAACTGCTCGGCCAAGACCGCCTTGAGCACGTCCTCGCTGCCGCTGCTCGCGAAGTTGTCGCGGGCCCCGGGGTTGGGGAATCCCAGCTGGAGGGTGGTCCCGTCGAAGCCGGTGACCTGGGCGTTCTGGCTGAGCAGGATCCAGGTGAACCGGCGGCGGTTCTTGACGGCCTCCAGGATGCCGGGCCACATCGCCTGGACCTGCCCGGCGCCGGCGGCCATGCCGGGCGAAGGCGCGGCGGCGGGAGCGGCAGCGGGGGCCGGGGCGGCCGGAGCCGGGGTGGGTGCGGCCGCGGCGGGCTGGCCCGATCCGGGCGCGGCGGCGCTCGGCCAGGCCCCGGCGGTGGGGGCGGGGGCGGCTGCGGGGGTCTGTGCGGTCGGCGCGGGGGCGGCGGCGCCGGGCCAGGCGCCGGGGGCGGCTCCGCCACCGGGCTGCGCGGCGCCGGGCCAGGCCCCGGGCGCGGCGGCGGGAGCCTGCGCGGGAGCCGGAGCAGGTGCGGGAGCCGGCGCCGGAGCCTGGGCCGGAGCGGCTGCCTGGGCCGGAGCGGGCGCCGGCGCGGCCGCGGGAGCCGGCTCGGGAGCCCGTACGGCGGCAGCGGCGGCCCGCGCCGCGGCGACGGCCCCGCCGGGCCCGGCCGGAGCCATGCCGTGGGCCTCGGGCCCGGGCACGTACCCCATGGCGGGCGCCCCGGCCGGGGCGGCCGCCATACCGGCGCCGGCAGCGGCAGCGGCGGCCGCGAACCCGCCCCGCTCCAGCCGGTCGAGCCGGGCCTGGAAGGAACGCTCGTCGTCGAAGGCCGCGGGCAGCAGCACCCGAGCGCAGATCAGCTCCAGCTGGAGCCGGGGCGAGGTCGCTCCGCGCATCTCGGTGAGCCCGGTGTTGACCAGGTCGGCGGCGCGGCTCAGCTCGGCGGCGCCGAACACCGACGCCTGGGCCTGCATCCGCTCGACGACATCGGCGGGGGCGTCGATGAGCCCCTTCTCCCCGGCATCGGGCACGGCCGCCAGGATCACCAGGTCTCGCAGCCGCTCTAGCAGGTCGGCCACGAACCGGCGCGGGTCGTTGCCGCCCTCGACCACCCGGTCGACGACCTCGAAGGCGGCCGCCCCGTCCCCGGCGGCGAAGGCGTCGACGACGGAGTCGAGCAGCGAGCCGTCGGTGTACCCGAGCAGAGAGGTGGCCATGGCATACGTCACACCGTCCTCGGCGGCGCCGGCGAGGAGCTGGTCCATGACGGACATGGAGTCACGCACGGATCCGGCGCCGGCCCGCACCACGAGCGGCAGCACGCCGTCCTCGACCTTGGCCCCCTCGCGCCCGCAGACCTCGCCCAGGTAGTCCCGCAGCGTCCCCGGCGGCACGAGCCGGAACGGGTAGTGGTGCGTACGCGACCGGATGGTCCCGATGACCTTCTCGGGCTCGGTCGTCGCGAAGATGAACTTGAGGTGCTCCGGCGGCTCCTCGACCACCTTCAGCAGGGCGTTGAAGCCCGCCGAGGTGACCATGTGGGCCTCGTCGATGATGTAGATCTTGTAGCGGCTGGAGGCGGGCCCGAAGAAGGCCTTCTCCCGCAGGTCACGGGCGTCGTCCACACCACCGTGCGAGGCGGCGTCGATCTCGATGACGTCGATCGAGCCCGGCCCGTTGCGCGCCAGGTCCCGGCAGGACTGGCACTCGCCGCAGGGCTCGGGGGTGGGACCCTGCTCACAGTTCAGGCACCGCGCCAGGATGCGCGCGCTGGTGGTCTTGCCACAGCCTCGCGGCCCACTGAACAGGTACGCGTGATTGACCCGGTTGTTCCGCAGGGCCTGCATCAGGGGGACAGTGACATGCTCCTGCCCGATGACCTCGGCGAACGACTCGGGGCGATAGCGGCGGTACAGCGCAAGGGACGACACGTCTACGAGGTTATCCGGGCCCACCGACAAAGACGTCCCGCCGACGGCCGCGCAGGCCGTTGCCGCAGGCCCCGCAGGCCGCCCCGGAACGCAAAGCGCCCCCCACGCACCCGCCAGAGCCCACTTACCCTTGCTGCCTTCCGGCCCTGGGGGAGTTGGGTGAGATAGCGCCACGTGAGGGGCTGGGCCCCACCCTAGCGGATGAAAGGCCCCGGAATCGACCCTGCCCCCGGCCCGGACCTCGCCGGCACCCGACCAGGTCGCCGCCGGGATGCCTCGCGAACGATCACGTTCGCGAGCACCCCTCAACGTCTTGTATTGTTTGCGGCGGAGGATTCGCCTAGTGGCCTAGGGCGCACGCTTGGAAAGCGTGTTGGGGGCAACCCCTCACGAGTTCGAATCTCGTATCCTCCGCCAGTGCCTCACCGGGCACGTTGTCGAAGGGCCCCACCGCTTGCGGTGGGGCCCTTCGACGTTGCCCGGACCAGTGCGAGCAGGCTCAGGCCGAACATCAGGACGCCCAGGGGCACATGGAACGACGGTATGTGCGCCACGCCCAGCACCACCTGCACCGAGGCGAGGGCCAGGAAGCCGGACGCGTACAGGATCGGGCGTGGGCTGCCGCCTCCCGGACGCCACGCCAGGATCGCGGCGAGCAGGTACAGCATCGATGCGCCGTACATCACACGCGCTCCGACGCCGTGCAGCGTCTCGCCGTAGGACGTGGAGAGCAGCAGTCCGGCGGTGGCCGCCTGGAAGAAGACGGCCAGGGTCTGCAGGGCGATCGAGACCCGGAGGAAGGTGCGGGTGCGCCGGTCCGCTGTCGTGCGGGCTGTCATGGTGGGGTCCCCTTTCCCGCCTCGCGGCGGTGGCTCGGTACTGTCTCGGCAGTCCGACGACGTGGGCCCGCGAAATGTGAGGCGCGCGCGAGAAAAAGGGGAGGGGCGGTCGCTGCCGTGAGCACCTCCGAGCCAGACCCCGGCCCGGACCCGGACCCGGTCTTCGGTGAGCGGCGCCGGCTGATCGCCGTCGCCTACCGGCTGCTCGGTTCACTGGCCGACGCCGAGGACGCCGTACAGGAGGCCTACGCCCGCTGGTACGCGATGTCCGCGCGGCAGCGCGAGGCCGTCGAGACGCCGGGCGCCTGGCTGACCACGGTGGCCGCCCGCATCTGCCTGGACCTGCTCGGCTCCGCGCGGGCCCGGCGCGAGCGCTACGTCGGCGCGTGGATCCCCGAGCCGCTGCCCGACCGTACGGACTGGGCCGGCGGGCCGGCCGACCCCGCCGACCGGGTCGCCCTGCACGAGTCGGTGAACATGGCCTTCCTCGTCGTGCTGGAGTCGATGACCCCGGCCGAACGCGTGGCGTTCGTCCTGCACGACGTCTTCCGTTACCCCTTCGCCGAGATAGCCGGGATCATCGCCAGGTCGCCGGCCGCCTGCCGGCAGCTGGCGGCCTCGGGCCGCCGCCGCGTCCGCTCCGCACAGCCTCCCGCGAGCCCGAGCCCGAGCCCGAGCACGGGCACGGGCACGGGCACGGGCACGGGCAGGAGCACGGCCACGACCGCAACCACGACCGCCGGGCAGGCCGCCCTCGTGCGGCACTTCAAGGAGGCGTGGGAGGCCAGGGACATCAAGGCCCTCGTCGGCCTCCTCGATCCCGACGCCACGATGGTCGCCGACGGCGGCGGACTGGTCGGCGCCGCGCTCCGCCCGGTCGAGGGCGGTGAGCGCATCGCCCAGTACCTGATCCACATGGCCGCCAAGGCCCCCGGGCTGACGCTCCTGGAGCAGACGGTGAACGGAGCGCCGGGCCTGGTGGCCCGGCACTGCGGCACCACCGTGACCGTAGCCGCCTTCGGCCTCGCCGCCGACCGCGTCACGCACATCTGGGCCGTCCGCAATCCGCAGAAACTCCGTGCGTGGAACCGTGAGGGTGCGTCCTAGCGGATCTGGGCGGCGGCCCACTCGGCCCACTCGCGGCGCATCGCGTGGAAGCGGAGGCCGTACTCCAGGGCGATCCTGCCGTGGACCGAGAGGGGGTCGTCGCCCCAGTCGATCGACGCTTCCAGCTGCCGCAGGCCCTCGTACTCCTGCTCGGACATCTCCGTCAGCTCGGTGAGGTAGCCCCGCGCCTGCTCGGGCGTCAGCACGCCGAGGAAGAAGACCCTCAGCAGGACGTCGCTGCGGGTGTTGCGCTGCGGCTTGGTCGCGGTCAGCCAGTGGCGCAGTTCGGCCAGTCCCTCGTCGGTGAGGGTGTACTCCTTGCGCCCGCGCGGGCCCTCCGCCGAAACGCTGATCATCCCGGCGTCGGCCAGCTTGGAGAGCTCTGTGTACATCTGGCTCTGGGTGGCGGGCCAGACGGTGGCCAGCGAGGTTTCGAAGCGCTTGAGCAGGTCGTATCCGCTGGCCGGGCGCTCTGACAGGAGTCCGAGGAGGGCATGTCGAAGGCTCATGGCCCTCACCTTACATTCCATCCTTGACATGTCACTTGTGGAACATCTACTTTCGACATGTCAGAACAGGAACGTCAGCATCAGCCGGGGGTCTCCGATGTCGTACGTACGCACCTTCCTTCCGTGGATCGTCTTCGCGGTGCTCCCCTCCGGCCAGTGGCAGTGGGCCGCGCTCGCCGGGCTCGTCGCGGCGGTGGCGGTGACCGTCCGGCAGCGCCTCGCCGGGGCCGGGTTCGACGCGCTGATCATCGAGATCGGCTCCGCGGTCTTCTTCGCCGCCCTGACGGCCATCGCCTTCGCCGACCCGCACTCGGGCGTGCACGACTACTCGGCGGCCCTCTCCTCGGCCACGCTGGCCCTCGTCGCCGGGGTCTCGCTGCTCGTGGGCAAGCCGTTCACCCTGGGCATCGCCAAGCGCAGCACCCCCCGCGAGGTCTGGGGCCTGCGGCCCTTCATCCGCGTCAACGCGGTCATCACCGGCGCGTGGACCGCCGCCTTCGCCCTCACCGCCGGCGCGCTCGCGGCCCTCGCCCACGCCGGTCACGGCCACTCGGCGTCCGCCACGCTCGTGCAGGCCGCCGGGTTCGTCGTGCCGATGCTCTTCACCGTCCGCTACGCCGCCGCCGCGCGGGCCAAGGCCGGGGCCGGCGCCGTCGCGCGCTGAGCCACCGCGGCCACCGCGGCCACCGCCGCCCCCGGGCCGCCGCCCGTCGGGAGCCGCCCGCCCCGGCGGGGGTAGGGTGCGGGCGTGTCGTCGTACTCCATCGGGCAGGCCGCGGGGCTGCTGGGCGTGAGCGCCGAAACCGTCCGCCGCTGGGCCGACGCCGGGCGGCTGCCCGTGCGCCGCACGGCCGACGGGGCCCGCTCCTTCGACGGGGCGACGCTGGCCGCCTTCGCCAAGGCGCGGGCCGGCGACCCGCGACCGCAGCCTCCGGCGGGGAACGGGACGGCCACCTCCGTACGGAACTCCTTCGTCGGGATCGTCACCGCGGTACGGCTCGACGACGTGGCGGCCCAGGTGGAGATCCAGTCGGGCCCGCACCGGGTGGTGTCGGTGGTGACCCGGGAGTCGGTCGAGGAGCTCGGGATCGAGGTCGGGGTGAGCGTCATCGCCCGGGTGAAGTCCACCGAGGTCTACGTGGACCTCCCCTGAGCGGGCGTCACCCGCAGTGCAGCGCCGCGTAGAGGTCCAGTTTGTGGTCCAGGCGCGAAAGGTCACGGCCCGTCAGGGACTCCACCCGCTCGATCCGGTAGTGCACCGTGTTGACGTGCAGGTGCAGGGCCTCCGCCGTGCGCGTCCAGGAGCAGTTGTTGGCCAGGAACACCTCCAGCGTCTCGCGCAGCATCCCGTCCCCGAGCGCCCCCAGCGTCCGCGTCGCGTAGACCGACCGGACCTCCTGCGGAACCCCCGACAACAGGGCCGACAGGGTGTCCAGTTGCTCCACCCCGCGCACCGGAGCCGTCTCGTCCGTCGCCGTCAGGGCGAAGCGGGCCTGACGCATCGACGCGCGTAGCGCCTCGGCGCCCGCGGCCCGCGCACCGGCGCCGAGCCGGAGGTCGGCCTCCGGGGCCCCGCAGGCCCGGATCAGCGGCCAGACCGGGCGGAGCAGGCCGGGGACGTCGACTTCCGCGTCCTGGCCCTCGTACAGCACCGCGACCGAGCGGCCCACCGCGTACGGCACTTCTTCCAGGTGGGCCAGCGCCTCGGCCAGGGCGTCGCCGTCCGTCGCCGCGAGCACCCGGTACGGGCCGCCCGCCGGGAGGCCGGCCGCGGCCAGCGCCTCCTCCAGCGCCCCCGGATCCGTGGCCGTCTCCTCCGCTTCGAGCAGTGCGGCCAGCTCCCGGCCGGCGGCGCGGACCGCGTCGGCCCGCCGGCCCCGGCCGTCGCGGTACTGGGCGAAGACCTCGGCGATCTCGTGGAGCACGCGCGGGGGCGCCGCGTCCGCGTCCGGCACGTGCAGCAGCCAGGCGTCGTACGGGGTGCTCTCGGCCTCGATGCGCAGCGACAGCCCCTCGCGCAGCGCGCCCGCGCCCGCCCGCTGGGCCGGGATCGCGGGCGCCGAGGGGGTACGTGCGACGGTGCGCCCGCTCGCGGTGAGCAGGTAGCAGGCGACCTTGCCGAGGTGGGCGCAGGCCCGGTCCAGCAGCTCGGCGGGGCCCGCGCCGCCTTCGAGGAGGCGGCTGAGTTCGGCGCGTACGTTCTCGGGGAGCGCGAAGAGGCGGTTCGGGCGGCGGCTCAGATCGCCCCACTGGCGCAGGTAGACCGCCTCGGTGACCGCGCGGAAGCTGGTCTGCGCGGGCACGGCCACGAGCGGCACGCGGTGGGCACGGCAGGCGGCCACCAGCTCGTCGGGGACCCGGCCGTGGGTCTCCTCGCCCGCCAGGAGGGCGGTGGCCCCGGCCTCGGCGAGCGCGGAGACGAACCGGTCCGCCTTCGCCAGGTCGCCGTCGGCCCACCACACGAGGCCGCTGAGCACGAGCTCGCCGGGGCCCAGGAAGCGGCGCGGGTCCTCCAGGTCGGTGGCGGTGACCCCGCTGACCTCTTGGCCGAGAAGGGCGTCCTCGCCCCAGAGCAGGGTGAGGCCGAGGTTGTCGGACTGAAGCAGGTCGAGGACGTGCATGGCGGGGACTCCTTGGGGTGGGTGGCAGCCCACGGTGGCCACATTCGCCAGGCGAATATGAGAAACACCATCGTAAATGCAAGGTCTAGTGTGCCATCTGCCTCTTGGTTGATCATCCAGGGAGGAGTCCCGGAGGACCGTCTCTTTCCGTGCCCGGCCACAGTCGTCCCGGCCCCGCCACCGTTGGTTCACTGACTGGAAACGCACGGTCCGGAAACGCGCGGTCCTCGGACCGGAGAGGTGGGTGGCTCCCGTTGGATCTCAACACCGTGATCGACGTGCGCGACGCACGCCGCCGCGAACCCTGGCGTCCCGGCGACGCGTGGCTGGGCGGCGGCACGTACCTCTTCTCCGAGCCCCAGCCGCACATCCGCCGCCTGGTCGACCTCTCGCGCATGGGCTGGCCGCCCCTGTCCTGGCAGCCCGACGGCGACCTCGACATCGCCGCCACCTGCACCATCACCGAGCTGTCCCGGTTCGGCCGGTCCCTGCCGGCGACCGCGGCGCCGCTGATCGAGCAGTGCTGCCGGGCCTTCCTCGCCAGCTTCAAGATCTGGAACATGGCCACCGTCGGCGGGAACCTCTGCAACGGCCTGCCGGCCGGCCCGGTCATCTCCCTGGCCGCGGGCCTCGACGCCACCGTCCTCCTCCAGGGCCAGGACGGCGCCACCCGCCGCCTGCCCGTCACCGACTTCATCCGCGGAGCCGGGGTCAAGGACCTGCGCGAGGGCGAACTGCTGCGCTCCGTCCGCGTCCCGGCCCGCTCGCTGACCTGCCGTACGGCCTTCCAGCAGGCCTCCCTCTACGGGCTGGGCCGCTCCGGCGCCCTCGTCATCGGCACGAGCGACCCCCAGGACGGCTCGTTCGCCCTCACGGTCAGCGCCGCCACCACCCGCCCCTTCCGCTTCTGGTTCGCGCTGCCGCCCACCGCCGCCGAGCTGCGCGAGGCGATCGACACCGCCGTCCGGCCGGACGAGTGGTTCGACGACATCCACGGACTGCCCGACTGGCGGCGCCACATGGCCCTGCGCTTGGCCGAGGAGATCCGCCGCGAACTGACGCCGGCGTCGCCGGAGGAGGTTTCCCGATGAGCTACGAGATCGAGATCAACAAGGAGCGCTTCGACACCGAGCCCCGCGCCGGCCAGTGCCTGCGCACCTACCTGCGCGAACGCGGCTGGTTCGGCGTGAAGAAGGGCTGCGACCAGGGCGACTGCGGGGCCTGCACCGTGCACGTCGACGGGCAGCCGGTGCACAGCTGCCTCTACCCGGCCGTCCGCGCCGAGGGCCGCCGCGTGACCACGGTCGAGGGCCTCGCCGAGCCCGGCGGCGAGCTCCACCCGGTCCAGCAGCAGTTCCTCGACGCCCAGGGCTTCCAGTGCGGCTTCTGCACGGCCGGCTTCCTGATGACCACCGCAGCCCTCCAGGCCGAGGAGGGCACCGCCCACGACGACGGCAAGCTCCAGGACCTCCCGCGCGCCTTCAAGGACAACATCTGCCGCTGTACGGGCTACCGCGCCATCGAGGACGCCGTACGCGGGGTGAAGCACACCGAAACCCCGGAACAGGGCGCGGCCGTCGGCAGGTCCCTCGGCGCCCCCGCCGGTCCCCTCGTCGTCACCGGCACCGCCCGCTACACCTTCGACGTGGAGGTGCCCGGGCTGCTCCACATGAAGCTGCTGCGCTCCCCGCACCCGCACGCCCGCATCGTCGACATCGACGTCCGCGAGGCCCTCCAGGTCCCGGGCGTGCACGCCGTCCTCACCCACCACGACGCCCCCGACCGCCTGTACTCGTCCGCCCGGCACGAGCACCCGACCGAGGACCCGATGGACACCCGCGTCCTGGACGACGTGGTCCGCTTCGTCGGGCAGCGCGTCGCGGCCGTCGTGGCCGACAGCGAGCAGGCCGCCGAGGAGGGCTGCCGCCGCGTGGTGGTCACGTACGAGGAGCTCCCGTACGTCCTCGACCCGGAGGAGGCCATGCTCCCGGGCGCCCCCGTCCTCCACCCCAAGGGCCCCGAGTCGGGGATCTTGCGCGCCGAGAACAACGTGTGCGGCGAGGTCCACCACACGATCGGCGACATGGAGCAGGGGTACGCGGAGGCGGACGTCGTCTACGAGGAGACCTTCCGGACGCAGCGCGTGCAGCACGCCAGCCTGGAGACCCACGGCAGCGTGGCGTACTTCGAACCCAAGGAGGAGGGCGACGGCGAGCGCATCACCGTCCGCTCCTCCACCCAGGCCCCGTTCCTGACCCGGCGGGCGCTGTGCGCGCTCTACGACCTGAACGAGGACGAGGTCCGCGTCGTCGCGGGCCGCGTGGGCGGCGGGTTCGGCGGCAAGCAGGAGATGCTCACCGAGGACATCGTGGTCCTCGCCGCCCTGAAGCTGCGGCGGCCGGTGAAACTCGAATTCACCCGGGCCGAGCAGTTCTACGGTGCCACCACCCGCCACCCCTTCAAGATCACCATCAAGATCGGCGCCAAGGCCGACGGCACCCTCACCGCGCTGCGCATCCGCGTGCTCGCCAACACCGGCGCGTACGGCAACCACGGCCCGGCGGTGATGTTCCACAGCGTCGGCGAGTCCTTCGCCGTCTACAAGGCGCCGAACAAGGAGGTGGAGGCGTACTCCGTCTACACCAACGGCGTGCCGGCCGGCGCCTTCCGCGGCTACGGCCTCGGCCAGGTCCTCTTCGCCCTCGAATCGGTGATGGACGAACTCGCGCGCAAGCTGGACATGGACCCGCTCGTCCTGCGCGAGAAGAACGTCATCGGCGCCGGCGACCCCATGGTGACCCCGATCGGCCACGAGGAGGACCTGTTCATCGCCTCGTACGGGATGAAGCAGTGCATGGACGTGGTGCGCAGGGCCATCGCCGAGGACCGCAGCCACGAGGACGTCCCGGAGGGCTGGCTCACCGGTACGGGATCGGCCGTCGCGATGATCGCGACCGGCCCGCCGGGCGGACACTTCGCCGACGCCCGGGTCTCGCTGCTGCGCGACGGCACGTACGACATCGCGGTGGGCACTGCCGAGTTCGGCAACGGCACGACCACCGTCCACAAGCAGATCACCGCGGGCGCCCTCAACACCACGGTCGACCGGATCACCATCAGGCAGTCCGATACGGACGTGGTCCGCCACGACACCGGCGCCTTCGGCTCGGCGGGCACGGTGGTGGCGGGCAAGGCGGTGATGCTGGCGGCCAACTCGCTCGCGGAGCGCCTGCTGACCTTCGCGGCCCGGCACACGGGCGTGGCCCGGCACCTGTGCACGCTGTCGGCCGAGTCCTTCGACTGCGCGGGCAGGACCGTCACGCTCAAGGAGCTGTACGAGGCCGCGTACGACAAGGGCAAGCTGGAGGAGATGGCCGCGGACGGCCACTGGACCGGCTCACCGCGCTCGGTGGCCTTCAACGCGCAGTGGTTCCGCCTCGCCGTCGACCCGGACACGGGGGAGATGAAGATCCTGCGGTCCGTCCACGCGGCGGACGCGGGCAAGGTCATGAACCCGATGCAGTGCCGCGGCCAGGTCGAGGGCGGCGTGGCCCAGGCGCTGGGCGCGACGCTGTTCGAGACCGTACGGGTGGACGAGCGCGGGGAGGTGACCACGGCGGCGTTCCGCCGCTACCGGCTCCCGCAGTACGCGGACGTCCCGCGCACGGAGGTGCACTTCATGGAGACCTCGGACGCGATCGGCCCGCTGGGCGCGAAGTCGATGAGCGAGAGCCCCTTCAACCCGGTGGCCCCGGCGTTCGCCAACGCGCTGCGGGACGCGACCGGGGTCCGGTTCACCGAGACGCCGGTGACGCGCGACCTCGTCTGGCGGAAGGTGAACCAGAGGCTGCACGGCGAGCAGGACCTGCAAGGGCAGAACACACGATGACGCCACATCTGCTGGTTGCATCAGGCCATCAACCTCGCAGATGAGGTTCCGGAATGACGGCCCCCGGGCACAATCGCCCCATGGCCAAACTCATGCTGCACGGAGATCTGGACCACCCCGCGACCCTGAGCGTCGCGGACCTGCGGGACTGGATACAGCACCGGGCCGAGGTCACCTTCGACTGCGCGACGAACGGCCCGCAGCACCATGTTTTCGAAGGCGCGCTGCTGCGCGACGTGGTCTCCGACGCCGGGCCGTCCTTCGACGCGCGCCGGCGCAAGGACCGCAGCCGCTTCCTGCTGGCGGTCAGCGGCGGGGACGGGCACCACACCGTCCTGTCCTGGGCCGAGCTCGACGCGGACTTCGGCAACAGCCCGGTACTGCTGGCGACCCGCCTCGACGGGGAGGACCTCGACGAGGCGGGCGCGCAGCTGGTGGTCCCGTCGGACCGGTGCGGGGCGCGCTACGTCAGCGCCGTCACGCACGTGTGGTTCGGCTCGCTCTCGCCACCGAACCTGGGCCTGTGACCAGGCGATCAGACGATCAGGCGGTCAGGCGGTCGCGAGCGAGATCTCGGTCGACTTGATCAGCGCGACGACGGAGGACCCGGCCGCCAGGCCGAGCGCCTCGACCGCGTCCTTGGTGATGGCGGCGGTCAGCCCGCCGCCGTTCACGTCCACCTTGACCGAGGCCATGGCGCCACCGGTGGCCACGTCGGAGACCGTGCCGGCCAGCTGGTTGCGGATGCTGATGCCCTCGACGGCGCCTGTGGCCAGCGCCACCTCCGTGGCCTTGACGAGCGCCTTGACCGCGGAGCCCTCGGCGATGCCGAGGTCCTTGACGGCGTCGGTGGTGATGGCGGCGGTGATGTCCTGGCCGCCCTCCAGACGGACCTTGACCGTGGCCATGGCCTCGCCGGTGGTGACGGCGGTGACGGTACCGGCGATCTGGTTGCGGATGCTCAGGCTCATGGGCTTGTTCGACCTCTTCGGTAGGGACCTCGCGCGGTCCGGGGGAACCACACAAGATCGACCGTAAACACCCCGGCCCCGGCGCGCGTTCGACCCATCGCATCCGCCAGCCGGATCCACCCGCGCGGCTCGCCTCTGCGGTTTTCAGGCGTCCTGGGGCACCTCCGGCTTCAGCATGCCGCGCAGCGCGTCGCGGAATTCCTCGGTGTCCTCTTCTCCGTGCACGGCGACGGCGTGCTGGACGGCCGCCCCCATGACCTCGTCTTCCTCACCCGTGATGGTCAGGGTGCACCCGATCTCGCTGGGGTACTCCCTGCAGTCCATGACCTTGCGCATGACGCGCCTCCCTTCCACTCCCCACGATCCTCCGCTCGCCCACGCGGCGAAAGCCGGGCCCGGGGGAAAGGGGAGGATGCGCCCGAGCCGCCGGGCACGGTCAGGGCCGGGGGACCACCAGGGGACGGCCGGATGCGCCTGATCGCGAAAAACGGCGGGAAGACCAGCAAGGACGGCCCCGACGAGATCCGGGCCGGGAACGAGACGAAGTCGCGGACATTCTTGCGGGCCGCTCCCGCAGGCGGGTCGCGCCCGGGCGCGACCCGGCGCGGCACTCACTCACACGGGCGAAAGGTCCCAACTCGGTTGGATTTAGTGGTGGTTGCCTGGCATATGCTCGCCGCGACAACTCCAGACACAAGGCAGCCCCCGCCGGGACTCGCAATCCCGACGAGGGCCTGACCACGAGAAGGATCCAACTTCCCGATGGCTTTCCAGCACTCTAACGCGAGCTCGCGCGCCACGTACGGCGTTCAACAGTTCCGCAGCCCCACCCCCGGCACCTGCCGAGGCTGCACCTCCACGCGGCCGGCCCGCCTACGCGTGAGGGCGGGGCCACCCGGTCGGCGGCCCCGCACATCCGGCCCGGAGGCGGCGGTTACGCGTCCGACATCTTCGGCATCTCGCCCGTCGTCTTCGACATGTCGATCACGGCGAAGGCCGCGCCCTGCTGGTCCGTCACCGCCGCGAAGCGGCCGAAGGGGCTGTCCATCGGGCCGAAGTGGAGGGCGCCGCCGTGCTTCTTGGCCTTGGCCACGGCCTCGTCGCAGTCCGGGACCGCGAAGTACACCTGGACGTACGGGGGGATCTCCGGCGGGAACTCGTCGCCCATCTTCATCCGTCCGAGGACCGGGTTCTCCTTGCCCCCCACGCTGAAGATCTTGAAGTCCATCCCGGCCATCTCGGGGTCGTCGCCGGGCTCGATCCTCTGGACCCCGTACGGGAAGACCTGCGCGAGGAACCCGTCCGCCTTGTCCGGGTCACGGGTGAAGACCTCCGCCCAGGCGTACGCGCCCGGCTCGCCGAGCTTCTCGAAGCCCCTGTGCTCGCCCGGCTGCCAGACGCCGAAGACCGCGCCGCTCGGTTCCTTGGCGATGGCCATCGTGCCGAAGGCGCCGACCTGCATCGGCTCCATCATCAGCTGCCCGCCGGCCGCCTTGATCTTCTCGGCCGTGGCCGCCGCGTCGGGCGAGGCGAAGTACAGGCACCACTGCGACGGGGCATCGGCGCCCGGCATCGGCGGGACGACCGCCGCCACCGCCTTGCCGTCGGAGTACGCCTGCGTGTAGTTGCCGTACTCGCTGGACGACTCGCCGAACGTCCAGCCCAGCACGTCGGAGTAGAAGGTCTTGGCGCCCTCCACGTCCTTGAACATCGCGTCCACCCAGCACGGAGCGCCTTCCGGGAACTCAGCCATGATCGATCGACTCCTGTGTCATTTCGTCGCTTTTGCGCGGTTCTCACGCTAGGCCCGCGGTGCGCCGACCGCGCGGGGAAGGCGGCCGCGCGGGAGGCTGGGTCCATGGACATCACGATGCGGCTGGCCCAGCAGCCGGAGGCCGACGAACTCCTCGGCCGCAGCCCGCTCGCCGCACTCGTCGGCATGCTGCTCGACCAGCAGGTGCCGATGGAGTGGGCGTTCTCGGGCCCGTACACGATCGCCCGCCGGATGGGGGCCGACGATCTGGACGCCCACGCCATCGCCGCCAGCGACCCCGAGGCGTTCGCCGCACTGCTCTCCGAGAAGCCGGCCGTGCACCGCTACCCGGGGTCGATGGCGAAGCGGGTGCAGCAGCTGTGCGCGTACCTGGTGGAGCACTACGACGGCGACGCCGAGGCCCTCTGGCGCGATGTACGGACCGGGGACGAGCTGCTGAAGCGGCTCAGGGAACTGCCCGGGTTCGGCGAGCAGAAGGCCCAGATCTTCCTGGCGCTGCTGGGCAAGCAGCTCGGCGTACGCCCCAAGGGCTGGCGCGAGGCGGCCGGCGGCTACGGCCCGGCGAACGTCTACCGCTCGGCGGCGGACATCACCGGGCCGGAGTCCCTGGCGAAGGTGCGGGCGCACAAACAGGAGATGAAGGCGGCCGCCAAGGCCGCCAAAGCGGAGAAGACGGAGAAGACGAAGGAGTAGGGGGAGTCGGGGAAGGCCTAGCGAGCGGTTCCGGCCGTCCCGGCCGGGCGCCCGCGCAGCGCCGACGCGTACACCTCGTCCGCGTCGAGGCGGCGCAGCTCCTCCGCGATCAGCTCCGCCGTGCTGCGGATCTTCAGGGCCACCTTGCGGTCGGGACCGCCCGGCAGGATCAGCGTGGCCAGCGCTCCGTCGGGGCGGTCCACCGTGATCTCGCCCTCCCGGGTCGCCAGCCGGACCCGGGTGATCACGGGCCCGTCCGTGGCGACCCGCTCCACCGGCACCCCGAGCCGGTCCTCCAGCCAGCGGGCCAGCAGTTCGGCGCTCGGGTTGTCGGCCTCGCTCTCCACCGCACCGCCCGTCACCGGCAGTGGCTTCTGGTCCATCGCCGCGGCCAGCAGCGCCCGCCACGGCGTCAGCCGGGTCCAGGCGAGGTCGGTGTCCCCGGGGGCGTACGCGGCGGCCCGCCGGTCCAGTACCGCCACCGGGTCGGCGACGGCCTCCGCGTCCGTGATCCGGCGCTGGGCGAGCGCGCCCAGCGGATCCCGCGCGGGGTCGGCGGGGGCGTCGGCCGGCCACCACACCACCACCGGCGCGTCCGGCACCAGCAGCGGGAGGACCACCGAGCCCGCCTGCTCGGTCAGCGCCCCGTGCAGGCGCAGCAGCACGATCTCCCCGGTCCCGGCGTCGGAGCCGACCCGCAGCTCCGCGTCGAGCCGGGTCTGGCGGAGCTTGTGCGGGCCGCGGAAGGTGCGCTTGATCACGACGATGATGCGGCAGGGGTGTTCGCGCGAGGCCTCCGAGGCCGCGCGGACGGCGTCGTACGCGTTCTCCTCGTCCGTGGCTATGACGAGCGTCAGCACCAGGCCCATCGTGGGGCTGCCCACGGCGCGGCGGGCGTCGAGCAGGGCCCGGTCGATCTTGCTGGACGTGGTGTCGGTGAGTTCGGTCCGCATGGGCCGAAGTCTGTCAGCGCCGAAGCCCCCGGCGGCACCCCGGCGAGGGAACCGGCCGCCGGAATCCGTCACGTACGCCGCGCACCGCCGCGCGGCCCCGTCTCATCTGCGCCGCTTCGCCGTCCCGAAGAGCGACCGCGAGATCTCCCGCCCCAGCTGGGTGCCGACCGACCTGGCCAGCGAGCGGAACAGCCCGCTCCCCACCACCTGCTGGGCGAGCGAGGGCTCGGGCTTCGGCGCGCCGCGCGCCGCCTTCGCCGCCTCCTTGGCCTGCTTCTCCGCCTCCACCTGCGCCGCGGCCGCCTCCGCCGCCGCCTCGGCCGCGGCCTGCTCGGCGCTGATCTTCTCGTACGCCGATTCGCGGTCGACCGGCTCCGCGTAGCGCGAGTGGAGGAGCGAGGACTTCACCGCCGCGTCCATGGCCTCCGCCCCGACCGGGCCCATCAGCGACTGCGGGGCGCGCAGCCGGGTCGCCGCGACCGGGGTCGGGGCGCCCTTCTCGCTGAGTACGGTGATCACCGCCTCGCCCGTGCCGAGCCCGGTCAGCAGCTCCTCCAGGTCGTACGCGGAGTTGGGGAAGGTCCTCACCGTGGCCTTCAGCGCCTTCGCGTCGTCCGGGGTGAAGGCGCGCAGCGCGTGCTGCACGCGGTTGCCGAGCTGCGCCAGCACGTCCGCCGGCACGTCCTTGGGGGTCTGCGTCACGAAGAAGACGCCGATGCCCTTGGAGCGGATCAGCCGCACGGTCTGGGTGATGGACTCCAGGAAGGCCTTCGACGCGCCGTTGAACAGCAGGTGGGCCTCGTCGAAGAAGAAGACGAGCTTCGGCCGCTCCAGGTCTCCGACTTCCGGCAGGTCACCGTAGAGGTCGGCCAGCAGCCACATCAGGAAGGTGGAGAAGAGCTGCGGTTTGTCCTGGACCGCCGGGAGTTCCAGTACGGAGACCAGCCCGCGCCCGTCGGCGGCGGTCCGCAGGAATTCGCCGGTATCGAACTCCGGCTCGCCGAAGAACTCCGAGGCGCCCTGCTGTTCGAACGCGGTCAGGGCCCGCAGGATCACCCCGGCCGTCACCGTGGACAGCCCGCCGATGCCCTTGAGCTCGGCCTTCCCCTGGTCGGAGACGAGGAAGGCGACGACCGCCCGCAGGTCCTTGAGGTCGATCAGCTCCAGTCCCTTGGCGTCGGCGTAATGGAAGATCAGGCCGAGCGACTGCTCCTGGGTCTGGTTGAGCTGGAGCACCTTGGACATCAGCACCGGACCGAAGCTCGTCACGGTGGCCCGTACGGGAATGCCCGCTCCGATCCCGCCCAGCGAATAGAACTCGCTCGGGAATCCGGTGGCCTCCCACTGCTGGCCGACTTCCGCCGCCCGCTGCGCGGTCTTCTCGTTGGGCGTGCCCGGCGCCGAAATCCCGGAGACGTCCCCCTTGATGTCGGCGAGGAACACCGGAACCCCGCCCGCCGAGAGCTGCTCGGCGATGAGCTGGAGCGTCTTCGTCTTGCCGGTGCCGGTGGCGCCCGCAACCAGGCCGTGGCGGTTGAGCATCGACAGCGGGATGCGGATCTGGCAGTCCGGCAGGCAGGCTCCGTCCCAGAGCAGGGCACCCAGTTCGAGCGCGGGTCCGGTGAAGGCGTACCCGGCGGCGATCTGGTCGGCCGGGGACGCGGGGTCGGTGCTCTCGCTCATACATCACTCCCGAAATAGCCCTGCGTGCCACTTTTGCACCGGCTTGGCAAGGCTGCGCCCGCAGGCACCGGCCCGGTAGGCTTTCCGTGTGATCTTCAAGCGCATCGGAAACGGGCGGCCGTACCCCGACCACGGCAGGGAAACCACCCGGCAGTGGGCGGATGTCGCCCCGCGCCCGGTCCGGCTCGACCAGTTGGTGACGACCAAGGGGCAGCTGGACCTGGAGACGCTGCTCGCGGAGGACTCGACGTTCTACGGGGACCTCTTCGCCCACGTCGTGAAGTGGCAGGGCGACCTGTACCTGGAGGACGGACTGCACCGCGCCGTGCGCGCGGCCCTGCAGCAGCGCCAGGTTCTGCACGCCCGCGTACTCGAAATGGACTACTGAGCCGGAACACGCCGTAGGCGAGTCCCGGAAACGCTCCTGCCCGGGCGCCCCTTGGGTTTCCGGTTCGGGAGAATTGCGCCTTTCGGGTCGGTCTTGCCCTATCAACAGATCATTTGGTGGGCATCGCAGGCAGGCGGTACTACGCTGCGCCCATGAGCATGCTCACTCCCCCCGGCATGGGCGGAAAGTACCGCGTCACGGGAGCGGCCTACCCCCGCATGAGCCGACCGCGGCGGCGCCGCCGGATCGTCCTCACCGTGCTCGGAGCAGTCCTCGGTCTGGCCCTGCTCGGCTACGGATCCGTGCAGCTCATGAACGTGTTCCGAGGTGAGGGCGGCAGCGGCAAACACCAGAGCGCCGCGGGCAAGGACTGCGCGACCCCGAAGCCCAGGGCGGGCGCCGCGGCGGCCGCCAGCCCCGCCGCGGCCAAACCGGCCGCGGCCCTGCCCCAGCCCGGCGAGATCACGGTCAACGTCTACAACGCGACCCCGCGCGCCGGGCTCGCCAAGGCGGTCGGCGACGAGCTGAAGAAACGCGGCTTCACCATCGGCAAGGTCGGCAACGCGCCCGCCGACTTCGACAAGAAGGTCCCCGGCACGGGGATACTGCTCGGCTCGCCCACGACCGACAAGGCGGTCTTCGCCGTCCTGGGCACCCAGCTCGAAGGCGATACGCAGCAGACCGACGCCCGCGAGGGCACGGACGTCGACCTGATCCTCGGCGACGCCTTCAAGGAGCTCAGTCCGAAGGAGGCGGCGGACAAGGAGCTGTACCTGCTGGCCAATCCGCAGCCCGCGCCCGCCAAGACCTGCTGAGCCGCCGGGTACCAGGCCCTCCGGCGGCCCTCCCGACCCGACGACCCGCCCCGACGACCCGACGAACGCGAGACGGCCGGCCACCCCCGAAGCGGTGGCCGGCCGTCTCGCGTGCCGGTGCCGGTGCTGGTACCGGTGCCGGGTCCTACTCGGCCGAGCCGTACATGCGGTCCCCCGCGTCGCCCAGGCCCGGGACGATGTAGCCGTGCTCGTTGAGGCGCTCGTCCACCGCGGCGGTCACGACCGTCACCGGGGTGCCCGCGAGGTCGCGCTCCATGACCTCGACGCCCTCGGGGGCGGCCAGCAGCACCACGGCGGTGACGTCGTCGGCGCCGCGCTTGATCAGTTCCTGGATCGCCGCGACGAGCGTGCCGCCGGTGGCCAGCATCGGGTCGACGACGTACACCTGACGGCCGGAGAGGTCCTCGGGCATGCGCGTCGCGTACGTGGAGGCCTCCAGGGTCTCCTCGTTGCGGACCATGCCCATGAAGCCCACCTCGGCGGTCGGCAGCAGCCGCATCATGCCGTCCAGCATGCCGAGACCGGCGCGCAGGATCGGCACGACCAGCGGCCGCGGGTGCGAGAGCTTCACGCCGGTGGTCGGGCCGACCGGGGTGACGATGTCGGCCTGCTCGGTGCGCACGTCGCGGGTGGCCTCGTACGCGAGGAGGGTCACCAGCTCGTCGGCGAGCCGACGGAAGGTGGGGGAGTCGGTGCGCTTGTCGCGCAGGGTGGTCAGTTTGTGCGCCACCAAGGGGTGATCGACGACCTGCAAACGCACAACATCCTCCAAGGCTCAGCTGCCGGGTTTCGACCTGCGACCTGCAAAAACGGCCGCACCTTTTCGCGACCCACGGTCAAAAGGCTACGCGGTGCGCGCACCCCCGCGCGTACGAACCCGCGCCGCCGCCCGCGGATGCGCGCCCGATGCGTACCGGATACGTGCCGGATGCGTGCCGGATCCGCCGCGCATCCCGTGCGGATGCGACCCGCCCGGACGCCCAGCACGCTGGACGGATGAGCAACGCACCGGTGGTCGCGGCGGTCGACGGGTCCGAGCACAGCCTCAGAGCGCTGGAATGGGCGCGGACCGAGGCGCTGCGGCGCGGCACCGCGCTCGTGGTCGCGCACGTACTGTCCGACAGCGTCCAGCTGTACGCGGCGCGCCGCTCCTCCCTCGCCGACCCCTCGCAGCCGAAGGAGCACCCCGACCCCGTCGGGGAGCACGTGCGGGACGTCCTCGCCGGAGCCGCCGAGCTGCCGGCCGAGGTGCGGTACGAGTCGCTGGAGGGCTCCGTACCGGAGGCCCTGCGGGTCACCGCGGAGCAGGCCCTGATGGTGGTGATGGGCTCCCGGGGGCGCGGCGGCTTCGCGGCCCTGCTGCTCGGGTCGAACAGCCGCGCCGTGGCGTCTTCGGCGGTGTGCCCGGTGGTGGTGGTCCCGCACGCGGAGCGCAGCGCCGCGGCCGGGTCCGGGCCGTCCGGCGGGCGGGTGGTGCTCGGCCTGCACGCCGCGGAGACGGCGGACGACGTGGTGGCCTTCGCCTTCGCGGAAGCGGCCGCACGGGGGACCACCGTCCAGGTGGTCTCGGCGTACGCGATCCCGCCGGCTCCGGTGATGGTGGTGGACGCCCCCTTCCAGGTGATCCCGCCGGAGGGGCTGGCCGACGACGGGAACGCGGTGCCGGCGGAGCGGGAGATGCTGCGCTCCCAGACGGAGCGGCTGGCGCCGTTCCGGGCCCGCTGGCCGCAGGTGCCCGTGGAACAGGCGGCGGTCCCGGGCGACGCGGCGGAGCGGCTGGTGACGGCCTCCCGGTCGGCGGACCTGGTGGTGGTGGGCCGCCACCACCCGCGGCGCAGCGTGGGATCCCTGATGATCGGCTCGGTGGCCCACGCGGTCCTGCACCACGCGCACGGGCCCGTGGCGGTCGTCCCGACCCTGCCGGACGGGGAAGACGCCCCCTGACACGCCCCCCGACACGCTCCCGACACCCTCCTGAGCTGCGAAGGCGCCGAGAAAGGGTGGCATCAATCCGCCGGTCCGGGGGAAGGTGGGGTGCGGGGGGTCTGCTTCGCGTCGGCGGAGGAGGACGACCGGACCAGCCGGGGTGGTGGCCGATGCCCGAGACGCAGCCGAGCCGGAGCGACGACGCGCCTGAGCAGCCGGAGACGCCGGCGCAGCGCAGAGCGCGCCGCGCGCAGTTCCTGCGCGACCTGATGGAGGCGCGGGCCCTGCGCGACCGCGTCCAGCCCCGCCGCGCCCGCGCCGCCCGTATGCGCCAGCAGATGCGCATGCGTACGTTCCGCTGGTGACCCGGGGCGCCGCGCCGAGGGCCGGGGCGGGATCGCGGGACCCCCGCGAGGCCGCCGCAGGGCGCCCCGGCGGCCCCCGTACAGCCCCCGTACAGCCCGCTGAGCGCACGGCACGGGACGACGCAAGCGCCGAAGACCTCTCGCAAAGCCGCGCTTTCTGCCACGATGCCGATTGGGCGGGGCACGAAACGGCGAGCAGGACAGCCGTTCCAACCCTCCCCACCTCCGGCCGGGGGGACCTCCAACCGGCACGCCTATGACCAGTGGGAGAGTCACGGTGTATTTCGCCGCACTGCTCGCGCGCACCGAAGACGGGTGGGAAGCGAGCGACATGGAACTCGACGACGTCGAGTCCCTCAGTGATCTGATCGATCTCGCCCGTGCCGCCGCTGTCGACGACGACACGGTGGTCGCCCTCATCGAGCAGGAGGACGCCTGGTTCGGCGTCGTCCGCGTGGACGGCGAGGAGGACCCGCGGTACTTCGTGTCGAACGCCTCGGCCGCCTCCCGCAGCTCCTACGGCTCGATGCTGACCGACGAGCTGCTGGGCAGCGACGAGGAGGACGACGAACTCGACGAACTGGACCTGGACGGCACCGAGGACGGCGAGGAGGACACGATCGCCGCGTTCACCGATGCCGACGACGAGGACGAGGACGAGGAGGACTCGCCCAGCGCGGAACCGGTACCCACCGGTCCGCTCGGCGACCCCCGGCTGCTGGACGACCTCGGCGTCAGCAACAAACAACTGATGACCCTCGACGGGGACGCCCTCTCGGAGATCGCCGAGTCCCTCGGCGCCACCGAGGTGCTGGAGGCCGTCCGCTAGTGATCACCACGCACCACCCCGCGCACGGCCCCGATCCCGTACGGGACCCGTGGCGGGACTCCATGCGCCTCGCGCTCGCGGAGGCCGCCCGGGCGGTGCCGGCCGGCGACGTGCCGGTCGGCGCCCTCGTGCTGGGCCCGGACGGGGAGCTCCTCGCCTCCGGGTACAACGAGCGCGAGGCCACCGGCGACCCCACGGCGCACGCCGAGGTGCTGGCGCTGCGCCGGGCGGCCGCCCGGCTCGGGGAATGGCGGCTTCCGGGGTGCACCCTCGTGGTGACCCTGGAGCCGTGCGTGATGTGCGCGGGCGCGCTCGTGCAGTCGCGGGTGGCCCGGGTGGTCTACGGCGCCGACGACGAGAAGGCGGGTGCCGCGGGGTCGCTCTGGGACCTCGTACGGGACCGCAGGCTCAACCACCGTCCGGAGGTGATCCGCGGCGTGCTCGCGCAGGAGTGCGCGCGGCAGCTGACGGACTTCTTCCGCGACCGCTGAGGGGGCGCTGAGGGGCGCTGAGGGGGCTCGGCGGCACCGATTTCATTTGATGCCGATCCTTAGGCTAGGATCCATCTCGGTAGTGTGTCCGAGTGGCCGAAGGAGCTCGCCTCGAAAGCGAGTATGGGGCAACCCATCGGGGGTTCAAATCCCTCCACTACCGCTTCGTTCGAGAGCCCCGCCCCGCAAGGGACGGGGCTCTCGGCGTTTTCCGGGCCCACCGCCGCACACGGGCCCACCGCCGCGTACCGGCGCGCCCTACGCGTACCGGCGCGCCCTTCGCGTCTTTACGGATGACGTCCGCGTGACCGCGCGCCCCGCTCGGCCGTTGTCACGGCATGACCAAGACCCAGCGCATGCTCGCCGCCTTCGCCCTCGCGGGGGCCGCCGCGGGCCTCGCCGCTCCCGCCGCCTCCGCCGCCGCCCCGGCCCCGATCACCCTCCCGGACCTGCCGCAGGCCGCCCCGGGCATGCCGCAGGGGGCCACGCCCGGCTCCGTCCAGGAGATCGGCGGGAAGCTCAACGAGCTGGACAAGCTCGGCCGGCTGACGGAGCTGCCGAACGACCTGATGCCCGTCGTCGCCCCCGTGGAGCCCGTCCTGGGTCTGCTCGGCGCCATCCAGTAACCAACAGGCGGTAGCTGCGGGCCGCGGAACCCGAAGAAGGCCCCGACCGGGGTCGGGGCCTTCGACGTACGGGCGGGGGAAGTGGCATCGGGGGGACAAGCCACTTCCCCCGACGAGGACGGAACCTGCCAGTCCGGGCCGCAGTCAGGGGGAAGCTTGCGGCTCGGACCCCGCAGTGAGGTCCTGTCCCTCACCCACCGATTTCCTGCCAGAACCGGTGGGCTCGTCTTCAATACTGCGCCACCCCCACCTTCCCCCGCCGCGGCAAAGGGCCCGGACCGCCGGGTCATTGGTCCATAAAGGCCTGGTGAGTGTCCGAAGACGAACGGTTAGACTCACCCGACTTGGCAGTACCGGTTGGGGAGGCCGACACCGCTGATGGACACCAAGAAGATGATCATGAGTGGGCTCGTCGTATTCGTGCTCTTCGTGATCATCACCCAGCCGGTCAAGGCTGCCGACATCGTCAAAATCGGCTTCCAGGGCATATCGGACGCCGCTCACGGCATCGGCGCGTTCATGACCGAATTGGTGCGCTGACCCGTACGCTGACGCGGCCTTTCGACCGACCGGCCCCCCACTCCGACGGGTGGGGGGCTTTTACGTTCCCGCACCCTCGTCATTACCTTGCCCAAAACACCCCATTATGCCCAACTTGCCCTCAACACGGCGATATACGGTGCTTGCACACAGTGCACATGTCTTGTGATGCTATGACCGCTTTTGACGGATGAGTTGACATGAAGGGGTGGCGTGACCGTGCCGGCCAGTACTGCGCCTCAGGTGCCACCCCAGCAGGAGCCCCCGCAGGACTCCTCCCCGCATTCCCCGCAAGGCCCCGCCCCCCAGAGCGCCACCCAGGGCCCCTCCCCGGACTCGTCGTCGCCCTCACCCTCGCCCTCGCCCCACGACTCCCAGGTCCCGCCCCAGCAGGACCCCCCTGCGGAGCCACCGGCGCCCCCGAGACCGCAGAGCCGGGGCGCGGACACCCGGGCGCTCACCCAGGTCCTGTTCGGGCAGCTGAAGGGCCTTCAGCCGGGTACGAGCGAGCACCACCGGGTGCGCGGGGCCCTCATCGAGGCGAACCTGCCGCTGGTGCGGTACGCGGCCGCCCGCTTCCGCAGCCGCAACGAGCCGATGGAGGACGTGGTCCAGGTCGGCACCATCGGCCTCATCAACGCGATCGACCGGTTCGACCCCGACCGCGGCGTGCAGTTCCCGACGTTCGCCATGCCGACCGTCGTGGGCGAGATCAAGCGGTACTTCCGCGACAACGTCCGCACCGTCCACGTGCCGCGCCGGCTCCACGAGCTGTGGGTCCAGGTGAACGCGGCCACCGAGGACCTCACCACCCTGCACGGGCGCACGCCCACCACCCCCGAGATCGCCGAGCGGCTGCGGATCACTGAGGACGAGGTGCTGTCCTGCATCGAGGCGGGGCGCTCGTACCACGCCACCTCGCTGGAGGCCGCCCAGGAGGGCGACGGGCTCCCGGGGCTGCTGGACCGCCTCGGCTACGAGGATCCGGAGCTGGCCGGGGTCGAGCACCGCGACCTCGTACGGCACCTCCTCGTACAGCTGCCCGAACGTGAACAAAGGATCCTGCTGCTGCGGTACTACAACAATCTGACGCAGTCCCAGATCAGCGCGGAGCTCGGGGTGTCCCAGATGCACGTTTCGCGACTGCTCGCGCGCAGCTTCGCCCGGCTCCGGTCCGCAAACAGGATCGAGGCGTAGCTGGAACGGGTGGAGGTCGCTCCGCCGTTTCCCACGGAATGGGCTCATTCCGCTCTGTCGCTGGAGATATATGTCGACTTGGCGCTACAGCGCGTTGCCGACATGTGACATTCTGCTGGAACCGCGTTTGCCGCAGCCCCGCCTCCGGTATTCAGGTGGAGGCTGCGTTCCTCCGACGGGCGCGCCGTACGCGACCGTCCGCGACCTCAAGGGGGTGGCATGTCCGTAGACCAGGGCAGCTCCAAGGTGCTCACGCTCGTCAAGAGCGAGGCACCGGCAGCGCCTGCACTGCCTGCAGCGCCTGTCCGCTCGGAAGCCATCGACACCCGCACCCTCTCCCGCTCCCTCTTCCAGCGACTCGCCGCCCTGGACGCGGACAGCCCCGAACGGGCGTACGTACGCGACACCCTGATCGAGCTGAACCTGCCGCTGGTGCGGTACGCGGCCGCGCGCTTCCGCAGCCGCAACGAGCCGATGGAGGACATCGTCCAGGTCGGCACGATCGGCCTGATCAAGGCGATCGACCGGTTCGACTGCGAACGCGGCGTGGAGTTCCCGACGTTCGCGATGCCGACCGTCGTGGGAGAGATCAAACGATTCTTTAGGGACACTTCCTGGTCCGTGCGCGTCCCGCGCCGCCTCCAGGAGCTGCGCCTCGCCCTCACCAAGGCCAGCGACGAGCTCGCCCAGAAGCTCGACCGCTCGCCGACGGTGCCGGAACTGGCCGCCGTACTCGGGGTGTCGGAGGAGGACGTCGTCGACGGCCTCGCCGTGGGCAACGCGTACACCGCCTCCTCGCTCGACTCGCCCTCCCCCGAGGACGAGGGCGGCGAGGGCTCGCTCGCGGACCGCCTCGGGTACGAGGACACCGCGCTGGAGGGCGTCGAGTACCGCGAGTCGCTCAAGCCGCTGCTCGCCAAACTCCCGCCCCGGGAACGGCAGATCATCATGCTGCGGTTCTTCGCGAACATGACGCAGTCGCAGATCGGCGAGGAGGTCGGCATCTCCCAGATGCACGTCTCCCGGCTGCTGACGCGCACGCTGGCGCAGCTGCGCGTGGGCCTGATCGGCGAGTAGCCGCGGCAGCGGCGAACCCTCGCGGCCGCGAGGGTTCCCACCTGACGCAGGGTCAGCGAAACTACGGCGATGCGAGTGGACCGCCGAACGCTCACCCTGACGACCCTGTGCTGCTCTCTGGCCGCCGCATGCCTGACGGGGTGCGGCGGCCCGGCACGTGACGGCTACGCCGCCGCGGGCGCCGTGGCCCCGGGCCCGGAACGCCGGGCGGGCGACAACGTACCGCCGCAGTCCCCGGTGGAGCTGCGGCCACTGGGCGACGGCCCCGCCCCCGCGGCCTCGACAGGCAGTACGTCGTCCGGTACCCCGGCCCCGAGGAGTGCCGCGCCCTCCGCCCAGGGCGGATCCCCGGCCACCCAGCCCGGGACCGCCCAGTCGCCCCAGCCCCCGCCGGCGCAGCCCCCGACCACCTCGAAGCCGCCCGCCCCGGTCCCGACCCCGGGGACCGCTCCCCCGAGCACGCCGGCGAACCTGACCCTGGGCCCGCCGACCCGCGCCCCGGCGGCGGACCGGTGGTGCGAGAAGGTCACGGTGGCGTTCACCAACACGGGGACGAAGGCGGCCGCTTCGGGCACGGTCACGTTCTCGACGCACATCATCGGCGCGCTGGGCGTCGACTGGGCCACGATCACGACGGCCCAGCCCCTCCCGGCCCCCATCCCCGGCGGCACGACGAAGGCGCAGACCTACACGGTCTGCGTCGAATCCTGGCGGGTCCCCCTGGGGATGCACGTGGAGACCCGGAAGGCCACGGCGACCTGGACCTGAGGACGGCGCCGCCCCCTCGCGGCCGTCCAGGCCTCCCCGCCGCTCACGGCCGCACCGGCTTCCCCGGCCGTCCCGGCTTCGTCGGGCTTTCCCGGCTTGCCGGCCTTGCCAGCCCTCCCGGCCCCGTCGGCCCTCGCCGCGGCTACAGGGCCAGCCAGGCCACCAGCCCGATCAGCACCAGGGCGGCGACCCCCACCCCCAGCCACAGCCCGGTCTTCGACCCCGAGCCCTGTGCCGCCTGGCGCCGGCGGGACCCCGGAGCCACCGGCCCCGGCCCGGCCGGCGCGGCCTCCTCGACGAACGCCCGGAACATCTGAGTGCTGCCCGCGGGGTCGTAGTTGCCCTCGGGTCCCTGTGAGTTGTGGTTCGCAGCCATGCCTCAGGACCCTAGCGGGTTTTCCGATTCCTTTACCGCCCCCACCCCCCTATTCATTTGCCTGTAGCAACCAATCGCTTCTATGGTTGCCCTAAGCAACAACATCCAGGACGAGGAAAGAGAGGGGGGAGCCCCATGGCCACGGAAGCCCAGACGCTGCAAGCGCCACAGGCACGAGGAGCGGCACCGGCACCTGCATCACATGCACCGGCACCGGCACCACAGACGCCACCCGCGCCGCACGCCCCCACCACCCGCTACGAAGAGCTGGCCCGCCAGCTCACCGGCATCGGCGCGGTCAAGCGCGACCTGGCCCGCCTGCTCCCCCCGGACTGCCCGCCCGGCTCCGCCGCCGTCCTCACCCTGCTCGACCGCCACGGCGAGGTCCGGCTCAGCCGCCTCGCCGACCTCATGGCCATCGACATCTCGGTGACCAGCCGCCACGTCGCCTACGTCGCCGACCGCGGGTGGATCACCCGCGACATCGACCCCGGCGACGGCCGCTGCCGCATCCTGCGGCTCACCCCGGCCGGCCACGCCCTCCTCGCCGAGGTGGGCGCCCGCTACACCGGCGCGCTGGAAAAGGCCTTGGCCGACTGGTCCCCGCACGACATCGACGTACTCAACACCTTGCTGACCCGGCTCCGATCGAGCTTCTAGACAAAGGAACCCCATGGCGACCACCGCACCCACCGGTGTGCAGGGAGGCAGCCGGTCGGAGACAACGTCCGACCCCGCGTCCACCCCCGGCTCCGGTTCCCCCGCCCCCATGACCCACGCGCAGATCATGAAGGCGCTGTCCGGCCTGATGCTGGGCATGTTCGTGGCGATCCTGTCGTCCACGATCGTCTCCAACGCCCTGCCCCAGATCATCAGCGATCTCGGCGGCACGCAGTCCTCGTACACCTGGGTCGTCACCGCCGCCCTGCTCTCGATGACGGCCGCGACCCCGCTCTGGGGCAAGCTGTCCGACCTCTTCAGCAAGAAGCTGCTGGTCCAGATATCCCTGGTGATCTACGTCCTCGGCTCCGTGGTCGCGGGCCTGTCCCAGAACACCGGCATGCTCATCGCCTGCCGCGTCGTCCAGGGCATCGGCGTCGGCGGCCTCTCCGCCCTCGCCCAGATCGTCATGGCCGCGATGATCTCCCCGCGCGAGCGCGGCCGGTACAGCGGCTACCTCGGCGCGGTCTTCGCCGTCGCCACCGTCGGCGGCCCGCTGCTCGGCGGTGTCATCACCGACACCTCGTGGCTCGGCTGGCGCTGGTGCTTCTACGTCGGCGTGCCGTTCGCGGTCATCGCCCTGATCGTCCTCCAGCGGACCCTGCACCTCCCGGTCGTCCGCCGCGACGTCAAGGTCGACTGGCTCGGCGCCTTCCTGATCAGCGGGGCCGTGTCCCTGCTCCTGATCTGGGTCACGCAGGCCGGCGACTCGTACGACTGGATCTCCTGGACCACCGCGGCCATGACCGGCGGCGCCGTCGTCCTCGGACTGCTCTTCCTCCTCGTCGAGTCCAAGGCGAGCGACCCGATCATCCCGCTGCGCCTGTTCCGCAACAAGACCATCTCCCTCGCCTCGGCGGCCTCGCTGTTCGTCGGCATCGCGATGTTCTCGGGCACGGTGTTTTTCAGCCAGTTCTTCCAGCTGGCCCGCGGCGAGTCCCCCACGATGTCCGGAATCCTCACGATTCCGATGATCGGCGGACTCTTCGTCTCCTCCACCGTTTCCGGTCAGGTGATCACCAAGACCGGTAAGTGGAAGGCCTGGCTCGTCTCCGGCGGCGTCCTCCTGACGGCCGGCCTCGGGCTCCTGGGAACCCTGCGCTACGACACCCCGTACTGGCACATCGCCATCTACATGGCGCTGACCGGCCTCGGTCTCGGCATGATGATGCAGAACCTCGTCCTGGCCACGCAGAACCAGGTCGCCCCCGAGGACCTGGGCTCCGCGAGCTCCGTCGTCACCTTCTTCCGCTCGCTCGGCGGCGCCATGGGCGTCTCGGCGCTCGGCGCGGTCATGGCCAACCGGGTCACCCACTACGTCAAGGACGGGCTGGCCGAACTCGGCCCGAAGGCCGCCGCGATGGGCCACGGCGGCACCGCCGGCGGCGGGATCCCCGATCTCGACAAGCTGCCCGCGCCGTTCCGCACGGTCATCGAGTCCGCTTACGGGCACGGCGTCGGCGACGTCTTCCTCTACGCGGCCCCGTTCGCGCTGCTCGGGCTCGTCCTGGTGCTGTTCATCAAGGAGGTCGCGCTGAAGTCCAAGCCGGCCGCCCACGCCCCGGCCGCTTCGGCGGCCCCGGCACCGGCCACGGCACCGGCCGCCGCCTCCGCCGCTGCTGCGGAGTAGCGGCACCGAGCGGTTCGCGCACCCCCGTCGGGCCCCCTCCCCTGTGTGACAGGGCGGGGCGGCGCCCGGCGGGGGTTTCCTATGCCCCCGGGCGGGCGGCCTTCGCCTCGATGCCCGCGATCAGGACGTCGAGCGCGAGGGCGAAGTCCCCCTCGGAGGTCCGCCGGGCCGCGCCCCCGCAGCCGTGCAGGAACTGCGACACGGCCAGGTGAGCGCCGGTCCGGCAGGCTCCCGCGAGGCCGGTGGCGTCGAGCAGCCGCTGGAGGGCGGAGTCGAAGGCGCGGGCGTGCGGGCCGATGTTGGGGTACGCGGCGGTCAGGGGGGCCACCCACGGGTGCTCCGCCAGCAGCCGCCGGTACCCGCAGGCCAGCGACCGAAGCCGGCCGGACCAGCCTTCCGCGGGCGGGGCGGCGGGGACGGGCGGATCGGCGGCGGCTGGGGCGCTGCGGGGCAGCGGAAGCTCGCCGAGGGCCCGGTCCAGGGCGAGTTCGAGCAGATCGTGCTTGGTGTCGACGTACCAGTACAGGGACATCGCGGTGACCCCGAGCCCGGCCGCCAGCCTCCGCATCGAGAACCGGGCCAGCCCCTCGGTGTCGAGCAGCCGGACGGTGGCGCCGGTGATCCGGTCACGGTCGAGGCCGGAGGGCGCCTCGCTGCGGCGCTTGGCGGGTGCGCCGTGTCCGGGGGACAACCACACGCTGGTCCGGGTCTCGCCGGGATCGGCCGCGGTCACCATGGAGGCACCCTCCTCACGACAGCTGGATCAGCCCGGAATGCCCGGTCCGCCCACTTGATGCTAGAGGGTGCCTCCCGCGTTTCGGCAGGTTCAGGACGGGGCGGACGTGCCGTTCAGGGGGGCGGTCAGGTCGTAGAAGGTGGCTCCACCGACCGTGGTGGACCGGTAGTTGGCCTGGATCCAGCTCGTGATGGCACTGCTGGTGCCGCCACTCGGGCCGGCCCCCGGGCCGCCGCGCCCGGCCTGCCCGGCCTGCCCCTCGCCGCCGACGCGGGCGCCCTCGCCGATGAAGTAGTGGATCTTGCCGGAGCGTACGTACTCCTGGAACTGCGCCAGCGTCGGGGAGGGATCGCTCCCGTTGAACCCGCCGATCGGCATGACCGGCTCGCCCGAGGCCAGCTGGTAGCTCGCCGCGTTCTGCGCGCCGACGGCGGCTGCCGCCCAGGTGTACTTCCCCGCGTCCTTGCGCAGGGCCGCCGTGGCCTCCGTACCGACCTTCGTACCGCCCAGCAGGCCGCCCATACCGCCGCCGCCCGGGCCGCCCGCGAAGTTCTCCGCGCCGCGCCCGCCGAGGGCCCCCCGGCCGCCCGGGAAGCCCTGGCCGGCCGCCGCGCCCTGGCCTCGGGGGAACTGCCGGGGCCCGCCCTGCGCACCGCCGCCCGGCTGGCCCTGCTGCGGGCCGCCCTGCGGCATCCCCTGCGGGAAGGCGCCGGGCGGGAGTTCACCGCCGCCGAAGCGCATGCCCATGCCCATGCCGCCCCGGCCGCCCGAGACCGCCGGCCCGGCCGTCACGATCGATCCGCCGCGGGTGGAGTCCACCGTCGTCAGGCAGTACGCGAGCGGACCGGCCAGCGCCGCCGCCATCCCCAGCCCCGCCGCGCCCAGCGCGAACCGCCGACCGAACCGGGCACCGACCAGCAGCCCGGCGGCGGAGACGAGACCGGCCACGAGCACGGTCCAGCGCAGCCACGGCAGGTACCCGGCCGAGCGGCCGAGCAGGACGTACGACCACCAGGCGGTCAGGGCCAGGGTGGCGGACAGGGTGAGCGCGGCGGCCTTGCTGCCCCGCTCCTCCCAGAGCATGGCCACGCCCATGCCGACCAGCGCGGCCACGAACGGGGCCAGCGCCACGGTGTAGTACTCGTGGAAGATGCCCTGCATGTAACTGAAGACGAGCGCCGTGATCAGCAGGGCGCCGCCCCACACCAGGAACGCCGCCCGTGCCATTCCCTCCAGGGAGTCGGCGGCCCGGCGGGCCCTCCAGGTGATCACGAGTCCGGTCACGAGCATGACCAGGGCCGCCGGGAGCAGCCAGGAGATCTGCCCGCCGATGTTGGCCGAGAAGAGCCGGTCGATGCCGGTCTCTCCCCAGCCACCGCCCCCGCCGCCTCCGCCGGGGCGGGCTCCACCGCCGACGCTGCCGGTCTCGTTGCCGTTAATCCGGCCGAGGCCGTTGTAGCCGAGGGTGAGTTCCAGGAAGGAGTTGTTCTGCGAGCCTCCGATGTACGGGCGGGAGGACGCGGGCCAGAGCTCCACGATCACCACCCACCAGCCGCCGGCCACCACCATGGCGGCTCCGGCGAGCAACAGCTGGCCGAGCCGGCGGCGCAGCCGGGTCGGCGCGCAGACCGCGTAGACGAGGGCGAGTGGCGGCAGGATGACGAAGGCCTGGAGGGTCTTGGTCAGGAAGGCGAAGCCGACCGCGACGCCGGCCCAGACGAGCCACTTGGTGTGGGCGCCGTCGAGGGCGCGCAGGACGCAGTAGACGGTGACGGTCAGCAGCAGGGTGAGCAACGCGTCCGGGTTGTTGAAGCGGAACATCAGCGCGGCGACCGGGGTGAGCGCGAAGACCGTGCCGCTGATCAGCGCGGCCGCCGGCCCGAAGTGGCGGCGGACGGCGGCGTGGAGCACGGCGGTGGTGCCGACGCCCATCAGGGCCTGCGGGACGAGGATCTGCCAGCCGCCGAGCCCGAACAGCCGGACGGACAGGGCCATGGGCCACAGGGCGGCCGGGGGCTTGTCGACGGTGATGGAGTTGCCGGCGTCGGAGGAGCCGAAGAAGAAGGCCTTCCAGCTCTCGCTGCCCGCCTGGACGGCCGCGGAGTAGAAGGAGTTCGCATAGCCGGAGGCGCCCAGGTTCCACAGCAGCAGGACGGCGGTGGCCAGCAAGAGCGCCACGTAGGCGGGCCGCTCCCAGCGGGGGCGGCCGGCGGTCGCGGTACCGGCCGCGTGGCCCGGTGCGGTCGGGGCTGTCGGCTCTGCCGGTGCGGTCGGGGCCCGTTCGGGGAACGGGGAGTCCATGGGTGGTACGGCCGTGGTCATCGGTTGTCGTCCTTCGCGGGAGTGGCGCGCCGCTCGGGGAAGACCCAGGCGCGGAAGAGCAGGAACCTCAGCACGGTCGCGGCGAGGTTGGCCGTGATCAGTACGGCCAGTTCGGTGCTGTGGGAGGGGGTGGAGGTGGCCGCGCCGAGGGCGGCCAGGGATCCGCTGGTCAGGGCCAGTCCGACGCCGAACACGACGAGGCCCTGGGCCTGGTGGCGTACGGCCCGGTCGCGGCCGCGGACCCCGAAGGTCAGCCGGCGGTTGGCGGCGGTGTTGGCGACGGCGGAGACCAACAGGGCGGCCGCGTTGGCGAGCTGTGGTCCGGCGCCGAGCCGGAAGAGGGAGTACAGGGCGAGGTAGGCCAGCGTGGAGAGCACCCCGACGGCGCAGAAGCCCAGGAGCTGGCGGGCGAGTCCGCGCGGCACCCCGGGCAGGGCGCTGCGGTCGCGCGGGTCGTCGCCGAAGGGGCGGGCGAGCCGGTCGAGGGGCAGCGCGCCGACGGCCAGGGCCCGGCCCACCCGCCACATGCCCTTGAGGTCCTCGGTGGCGGTGCTGACGATGTGGACGGTGGAGTCCGGGTCGTCGACCCAGTCCACGGGCACCTCGTGGATCCGCAGCCCGGCCCGCTCGGCGAGGACCAGCAGTTCGGTGTCGAAGAACCAGCCCGAGTCCTCCACCAGTGGCAGCAGCCGCTCCGCGACCTCCCGCCGGATGGCCTTGAACCCGCACTGTGCGTCGCTGAAGCGGGCGGCGAGGGAGGAGCGCAGGAGCAGGTTGTAGGCGCGGGAGACGAACTCCCGCTTGGCGCCGCGCACCACGCGCGAGGAGCGGGCGAGGCGGGTGCCGATCGCGAGGTCGGAGTGCCCGGAGATGAGCGGGGCGACCAGCGGGAGCAGCGCGTTGAGGTCGGTGGACAGGTCCACGTCCATGTACGCGAGGACGGGTGCCTCGGAGTCGGACCAGACCGTCCGCAGCGCGCGGCCGCGGCCCTTCTCCTCCAGCCGGGTGCTGCGTACGCCGTCGACCGCTGCCGCGAGGTCGGCCGCGACCTCGGGGGTGCGGTCGGTGCTCGCGTTGTCGGCGATCGTGATGCGGAACGGGTACGGAAACGTGCGGGTGAGGTGGTCGTGGAGCCGGCGCACGCAGGGGCCGAGGTCCTTCTCCTCGTTGAAGACCGGGATCACCACGTCGAGTACGGGCTCGCCGGGCACGGGCGCGAGGTGCGCCCGGGCCGGAAGGGCGCCGGAGGAGGTGTCGGTTCGCATGTACCGACCTTCTCCGGGCGGGCTGTCACCGCTGTGTGGTGAGCCTGTGCCCCGTCTGTGAGTCCGCCCGGGCGTCGATCCGGGAGTCCGTTCCGGAGCCCGGCCGGGAGCCGTTCCTCGGGGGCTGGTCGGGGGCCAGGGGGAGGAGGACCTCGAAGCAGGTGCGCCCCGGCTCGCTCTGTACGTCCACCCGTCCGCCGTGCGCCGTCACGACGGCCTCGACGATGGCCAGTCCCAGGCCGGTGGAGCCCGCGGCCCGGGAACGGGAGGCGTCGCCGCGGGCGAACCGTTCGAAGACGTGGGGGAGCAGGGCGGGCGGGATACCGGGCCCGTCGTCCTCGATCCTCAGCCGGACGGCGGATGGGGATGTTTCACGTGAAACATGGGCCGTGACCGTGGTGCCGGGCGGGGTGTGCGTACGGGCGTTGGCGAGCAGGTTGACCAGGACCTGTTGGATCCGGGCCGGGTCGGCACGGATGGGCGCGGGCTCGTCGGGGAGCTCAAGGCGCCAGTGGTGCTCGGGTCCGGCGGCCCGGGCGTCGCTGACGGCGTCGACGACGAGCGGGGCGAGGTCGGTGTCGTCGGAGCTGAGGGGGCGGCCGGCGTCGAGCCGGGCGAGGAGCAGCAGGTCCTCGACGAGGCCGGTCATCCGGGTCGCCTCGGACTCGATGCGGCCCAGGGCATGACGGGTGTCCGGGCCCGGTTCCTCCCGTCCCCGGCGGGTGAGTTCGGCGTATCCGCGGATGGAGGCGAGCGGTGTGCGCAGCTCGTGGCTGGCGTCCGCGACGAACTGGCGGACCCGGGTCTCGCTCTGCTGGCGGGCCGTGAGGGCGGAGGAGACGTGCCCCAGCATCCGGTTGAGGGCGGCGCCGACCTGGCCGACCTCGGTACGGGGGTCGGCCTCGGCATCCGGGACCCGCTCGTGGAGGGCGGGTTCGCCGCTGTGCAGGGGGAGTTCGGAGACCCGGGTGGCGGTGGCCGCCACCCGGCGCAGCGGGCGCAGGGCGACTCCGACCAGGGCCTGTCCGGCGAGGGAGGCCGCGATCAGCCCGGCGAGGGTGACGAAGACCTCCACGGCGATCAGCGTGCTGACGGTGGAGTCGACCTCGGCGAGCGGGAAGCCGAGGACGAGGCTCCCGTCAGGAGCGGTGAGCACCCGGTACGCCCCGAGGTCGGGCAGGTCCAGGTTCACGGCGCCGGGCATGCCCTGACCGGCTGCCTTGCGGGCGGCCTTCGCCAGGGCCTGGGTCTGGGCCTCGGTCAGGCGCTGGATGTGGTCGTACCCCGGGCCGCCGAGGGCGGCGCTGCGGGCCGTGCTGGCGACGGTCCCGTCGGCGAGGAGACGGATCCCGGCGGCACCCAGGGGGGAGCCGGGGGCCAAGACGAACTTGTCGTCCTTGTCGCGCACGGCCTTCTCCCCGAGGGGCTTGCGGGTGCCCATCTCCACGGAGACCCTCAGCTGGTCGTCGAGCTTGTCGACCAGGTACGAGCGCAGCGCGAGGGTGGTGACGGCGCCGATGGCCGTGCCCACCACGGCGATCAGCGCCACCGCCGATACGACGAGGCGGGCCCGCAGGGACCAGGAGCGCACCGGGCGGAAGAGGCGGGGCGGGCGGAACGCGCGCAGCGGCCGTGGGGGGCGGCGGGCCACTACTCGGCCGGCTTGATCAGGTAGCCGGCGCCGCGCCGGGTGTGGATCATCGGCGGGTAGCCGGGGCCGCTCTCCAGCTTGCGCCGCAGGTAGGAGATGTACAGCTCGACGACGTTCGCCTGACCGCCGAAGTCGTACGACCACACCCGGTCCAGGATCTGCGCCTTGCTCAGCACGCGCCGCGGGTTGCGCATCAGGTAGCGCAGCAGCTCGAACTCCGTGGCGGTCAGGTGGATCTCCCGGCCGCCCCGGGACACCTCGTGGCTGTCCTCGTCGAGGCGCAGATCACCGACGGCCAGGACGGAGCCCCCGCGCGCGGCCTGCGCCGCGCCCGAGCGGCGGACGAGGCCGCGCAGCCGGGCCACGACCTCCTCCAGACTGAAGGGCTTGGTGACGTAGTCGTCGCCGCCCGCCGTCAGGCCCGCGATGCGGTCCTCGACGGAGTCCTTCGCGGTCAGGAACAGCACGGGGAGCTGCGGGATCTCCCGGCGCAGCTGTCCGAGGACGGCGAGTCCGTCCATGTCGGGCAGCATGATGTCGAGGACCACGACGTCGGGACGGAACTCCCGCGCGGCCCGCACCGCGCCGGCCCCGTCACCCGCGCTGCGGACTTCGCAGCCCTCGTAGCGCAGGGCCATGGAGAGCAGCTCGGAGAGCGAGGCCTCGTCGTCGACGACGAGCACCCGGCAGGGGCCGCCGTCCGGCCGGACGAGGGCCGTCGGGTTGCTGGTGGACGTGGACGCGTGGGCGGTGGTCGTCGCAGTCATGCGACCACGCTGGCCGCGGCCTCTGAGAGCGTTCTTGTCCCTACCTGTGAATTCCCTGAGAAACCCGCTGCGCCCCCGGTGCACCGCCTCAGACCAGGCGGAACAGCCGGGCCCCGTTGTCGTGGCAGACCGCGCGCAGCCAGTCGTCGCCGAGGCCGAGCCGTTCCAGGGCCTCCAGCTGGTGTTCGTACGGGTACGGGATGTTCGGGAAATCGGTGCCGAGCAGGATCCGGTCGCCGAGGTCCGCGAGCCGTCCGCGCTCGGTGTCCGGGAAACCGCGGAACCGCTCGGAGAAGTCGGTGAAGGCCATGGTGGTGTCCAGGCGCACCGCGGCGTACCGGTCGGCGAGGTCCAGGAAGTCGGCGTACTCGGGCATCCCCATGTGCGCGACGATCAAGGGGAGCCGGGGGTGGCGGGCCAGCAGCCGGGCGATCGGCTCGGGTCCGGTGTGCTTGGCGGGGACCGGCCCCGACCCGCAGTGGATCACCGTCGGGATGCCCGCCTCGGCGAGCAGTCCCCAGACGGGGTCGAGGAGGCCGTCGTTCGGGTCGTACCCGCCGACCTGGAGGTGCGCCTTGAAGACCCGGGCCCCGGCCTCCACGGCCTGCCGGACGTACGCCCCGGCCCCGTCCTCCGGGAAGAAGGTCGCGGTGTGCAGGCAGTCGGGGGTCCGGTCGGCGAAGCCGGCGGACCAGGAGTTGAGCCAGGCGGCCATCGCCGGCTTGTGCGGGTAGAGCATGGAGGTGAAGGCCCGGACCCCGAACTCCCGCAGGAGAGCGACCCGGTGCTCCTCCTCGTGCCGGTAGGTGATGGGCCACTCGACGCCGTTCAGCGGTCCGAAGGCGTCGAAGTAGTCCCACACCTTGGCCAGGACCCGCTCGGGCATGAAGTGCGTGTGGACGTCGACCAGTCCGGGCAGTCCGAGCCGCTCCCGGAAGGCGCGGACGGCGTCAGCCGTTGCGGGCAAAGCCGTGGCTCCGTTCGACGGTCGCGACGTGCAGGGTGTAGCTCTCGTACCAGTCGGCGCGGCCCTTCTTCATGGCCGCCTGGTGCTCCAGGTCCTGCCGCCACTCGGCGAGGGACTCGTGATCGCGGAAATAGGCGACGGTGATGCCGAGGCCTCCGGGCGTGCGGGCGGACTCGTAGCCGAGGAAGCCCGGATTCGCGTGCACGATCTCGTTCATCCGGTCGAGGACTTCCGGATATCCGGCGTCGTCAGGGGTGCGGACGTTGCTGAAGACCGCCATCACGTACGGCGGTTCGAAGGCGGGTACGGGCTGGATGCTCATGCCCACCACCTTCCGCAGCGTCCCCCGGGCGTGTCCACAGGAACGGGGCCCGGGAGCCCAAAGGGATCCAAGTTTTGACCTTGGACGCCCGTCGGCGCCGGCCCGGACCCGCTGCTCAGAACAGCCCGTCCTGCCCGCCGGGAGCGGCGAGCGGCGGCAGTTCGGCGACCGGCACGGCGGTCGTGGCGTCGGCGTCGGGGGCGACCAGCTCCCAGCCCGCGAGCAGCCGGCTGTCCACCACGAGGCCGTCGGCGAGATGCAGATCGGGACCGGCCGCGCCGGCGAGCCGGCCCACGACGGCCCCGCCGGGGACCATCGCGGTGAGCACCCGCGCGGGGGCGGGCAGCCCGTCCAGCCCGAACGGCCCGGCATGATCGGCGATTTCGCACTCCAGCCGCTCCAGCGACTCCGGCCACCCCGGCAGGGCCGCGGCCCGGGCGTGCAGCTCCCCGACCTCCCGGGCCCGGTCGGCGGCCGCCGGCAGGTGGCCCCGTACGGCGCGCTTGCGGGCGTACGCGATCCGGTCCGGCACACCGAGCGCGGCCCGCAGCAGCTCCTCGGTGCGGCGGGTGGCCATCAGCGGCCCCCGCCCGAGCCAGGTCCAGGTCACCGCTCCCTGCTCCAGCAGCCGGGCCGGGCCGCGCTCCTCGGCGGTGATGCCGACCTTGACCATCTCGGGCCCGAACCAGGCCAGGTAGACGCGATAGGTGCGCGGATCGGCGGCGTTGGTGTCGGCGGCCACCGAGAACGACCGGTCCAGGCGGGCGCATTCGGGGCACTGGGCGTTCCCGGCCCGGCCGGGAACGGTGGCGGCCGTGGGGCACGGGGTCCGCTTCCCGGCCCGCCGCACACCGAGGCAGTGGCGCTCCCCGAGGGCCGCGAAGGCCAGCCGCTGCCCGTACACGAGCGGGCTGCTGCGCTCACCGCGACCCTCGGCGCACCACCCGATGGCGGGGAGGCCGTCGTTCCACCGGATGCCGGTGCACCGCCAGGTCACAGCGGGAGCGGGCGCTCGAAGAAGGTGTCCAGCACGACGGTGGCGTGCGTACCGCTGACGCCCTCGACGGCGTAGAGGCGCCGCAGGACGTCCTGGAGCTGTGCGGTCGTGGCCGTGCGCACCTTCACCAGGACCGAGGCGCTGCCCGCGATGACGTGCGCCTCCTGGATCTCGGCGATCGCCTCGAAGGCCTCCTTCGAGTCCCCCATCCAGGCGTTGGAGTCGACCATCACATACGCGAGCACCCCGCTCCCGACGGCCGCGGGGTCCACCTCGACCGTCGTGCGCCGGATGACCCCGCGCTCGCGCAGCTTGCGCACCCGCTCGTGGGTGGCTCCGGCGGAGAGCCCCACGGCAGCGCCGAGGGCGGCGTACGACTGGCCCGCGTCCTGCTGCAGGCGCCGGACGAGCGCCCGGTCGATGTCGTCCACGCGATCTCCCTCCACTTCCCCTGAAATCCTGGCGTCGACAGTACAGGATCTTGCGATCCCACCAGAATGCCGAACCACATTCAAAGGAATCCCGGGTCAGGCGGAAGAGCTACCCACTACCGGGCGACGAACTGCGTGAGGATGGCCTGCACCTCATAAATGTCCACACCCTTGGTGAACGTCTTCTCGATCGGCGCCGCACTGCCGGAGAGCCAGATCTTCAGCTCGGCGTCGAGATCGAAATGCCCGGCGGTCTCCACGGAGAAGTGCGTGATGCTCCGGTACGGGACGGAGTGGTACTCCACCTTCTTCCCCGTGAGCCCCTGCTTGTCGATGAGCACGAGCCGCCGGTCGGTGAACAGGATCGTGTCACGTATCAGCAGGTACGCGGCGTGCACCTGCTCCCCCTGCCCGAGCAGCCGCGCGTAGTCCCGCTGCGCCGACACCGGATCGACGGTGTGCGCGTTCCCGAAGAGCCCCATGACAGTCCCCCTCCCGCGGCCCGACCGTTCCGGACCGTCTCCGAGGACCGTATCCACCCCCGGGCCGCCGATCATCCCCCGCAGGACCGACCCCCACCCCGGACAACCCCGAGACCCCCCTCCCCACCAAGAAGGACCCGGACAACGCAAGAGGCCCCCCGGCGAACCGGGAGGCCTCTCAGGCTGTGCACTCGGCAGGATTCGAACCTGCAACCTTCTGATCCGTAGTCAGATGCTCTATCCGTTAAGCTACGAGTGCTTGGGCTTTTCGGGGTTTTGCGCCCCGTTGGCCTTGCGAGAACAACAATACATGGACCTCGCCGGGACGCGAAATCCATTAGCCAAACCGACTCTGACCTGCGGAAACGTCTCGAACGAAGATCATCCGAACGGGTTCGCGCCGCTGTCGGGGCGGGGTTGGGGCGGCGGTCGGCCTGGCCGGAACGCGTCAACGCAAGACCCCGGAACGCACCGAAGCCCCGGTCCGTCAGGACCGGGGCTTCGGCAGGTGCGGAGGCGGAGGGATTTGAACCCTCGATGGGCTTTAAGACCCAAACCGCATTAGCAGTGCGGCGCCATAGACCGGACTAGGCGACGCCTCCAGCACACCCCCGCGTACGAGGGTGCGTGCAGATGATGACACAGCCACCGGGCCGCTCACCAATCCGCTCCCACGGTACAAGGACAGCCGCCGCCAGAGCAAAGCCTTAAGGGGCCCGGTACGCCCGGCACGCCCACCCCTCCCGCACGTCCGCTCTCCCGTCCGTACGCAACGTCGGCGAGCGCACGTCGTTGGTCAGGCGTACGACGTACGGACGACCTGGAGTGCCTCATGCTGCGTCTCGCCGCCTTCGCCGTCACCTCCGCCCTGGCCGCCTCGGCGGTCACGGCCGCCGGACCGCTGCCCCCGCTGCCGCCGCTGGGCCGGCTGCTCGCCGCGCCCGACCGCCTCACCATCACCGTGTCCTCCACCGGCAACCCGCGGGCGAACGGCGAGTACCTGCTGGAGTGCAACCCCGTCGGCGGGAACCACCCCGAGGCCGAGCGGGCCTGCGACCGCCTCGACGTCCTCGCGAAGCAGGACAAGGACCCCTTCGCCCCGGCCTCCAAGCGGCAGATCTGCACCATGCAGGACGGCGGTCCGGCCACCGCTCAGATCACCGGAACGTGGCAAGGCCACAGGGTGGACGCGACGTTCCGGCGGACCAACGGATGCGAGATCGCCCGCTGGAACAACCTGGAACCTGTGCTTCCGGGTGGGCGCTCCTGACCTGGGAGGATGCGAAGGATGCACGGTTTCCGCAGAACATCCGCCACCTCAGGCCGGGGCAGTGCCCTTAGACTCCTCCCGTGACATGCCGGTAGTTGTGGTCAGGGAGGAAGCTCGTCGTGAGCAGCAGGCCATCCCGAGGCGCTGCTCGCCTCGCAGCAATACTCGACGCTCTTCCGGACGCGCTGTTGCTCGTCAACGCCAACGGCACGGTCGTCAACGCGAATTCGATCGCCCTCGAAGTCATGGAGAGCCCCGGCACCGGCCTCGTCGGTCGCGGGGTGCTGGACCTCCTCCCCGAGTTCGACTCCAAGCTGATCCCCGGCTCCATGCGCCGGCCCGGCGAGGACGAGGGCGGACGGGCCAAACCCAAGCGGATGGTCGCGCGCCGCACCGACGGCACCGAGTTCCCCGTCGAGGTCACCGCCGCCCACCTCGACGGCCGCGACGCCTATCGTGAGCCGCAGCCCGCGTACACGGGTGACGAGCTGCTGATGCTGGTCGTACGCGACCTCTCCGAGACCGTGGACACCGAGGCCGAGCTGGCTCGCTCGCAGCGGCAGACCGAGATGATCCTGCGCGCCGCCGCCGAGGGCGTCGTCGGCACGGACACCGAGGGACGGGTCGTCCTCGTCAACCCGGCCGCGGCACAGATCCTCGGGTACCGCGCCACCGACCTCGGCAACCGCGAGCTGCACGGCCTGATCCAGCACTCGCGCGCCGACGGCTCGCCGTTCCCCTTCGAGGAGTCCCCGCTCGCCGACACCCTGCGCAGCGGCCGCAAGCACCGGGTCCGCGGCCAGGTGCTGTGGAACAAGGCCGGACAGCCGGTCTCCGTCGACCTGACCACCTCTCCCGTACGGGACGGGGAACTGCTCGTCGGCGCCGTCATGACCTTCACCGACCGGCGGCCCTACGACGCCCTGGCCGCTCGCCACGCCCAGCTGCTGGCCGTCCTGGGCGACTCCCTGCGCGGGCCTCTGGAGGAGCTGCGCGGGGAGCTGGCCACGCTGGCAGCCGATGACGCGGGACAGCTGTGGCCCGAGGCCAACCAGCTGCTGCACCACCTGGCCGCCGGATACTCCCGGATGACCGCGCTGGTCGACAACGTGCTCGGCTTCCAGCGGCTCGACGCGGGCGCCGAGAAGCTCAAGAAGAAGAAGGTCCTGATCGACGGGGTCGTCGCGGCCGGCATCGACGGCGCCGTCGAGCTGATCGGCCCGGGCCGCGTGCAGTTCGCCGTCCACGCGCCGACCATCGAGGCCGAGGTGGACGCCGAGCGGATCGCCGGAGCCCTCGCGCACCTGGTCGCGGACGTCGCCGGGGTGGACGCCACGGGCAAGACCCGCCAGGGCAGCGGGTACAGCGATTCGACGATCGTCGTGGCCGCCGCGCAGCGGGGCGAGGTCGTACGGATCGAGGTGCGCGGGCCGTACGAGGGCGGCAGCCCGGTGCACGAGCCGATCGTGCGGGGTGTCGTGTCCGCGCACGGTGGCGTGCTGCAGACGGTGGAGGTGCCGGGCGCGC
Source organism: Streptomyces vinaceus (assembly GCF_008704935.1). Lineage (NCBI taxonomy): Bacteria > Bacillati > Actinomycetota > Actinomycetes > Kitasatosporales > Streptomycetaceae > Streptomyces > Streptomyces vinaceus. Next base: position 3,885,768 of record NZ_CP023692.1, on the reverse strand, counting down.
CTGGCGGTGCGTACGTACTGGAACTGCCGCTCGGCGCCGGAGCCGGAACGGTGACGCTGCCGGAGCCGGAGCCCGCGAAGGAGCCGGCGGCCGCCGAGGGCGCGGGCAAGGGCCCCGCCGGCCGGCGCGCCCGGCGCGGGGTGGACGCGTTCCTGGAGGACGCGGCCGAGGAGGCGAAGGCGAACGGCGCCGCCGGGGGCGGGGGCGCGCTGGCGCTCCCTTCCGGGCGGCGGCGGGCGGGCGAGGCCGGCGCCGTCGACGCCGCGAGCCCCGAGCTCGCGCAGTCCCCGGTGAACCCGGCGGGCCTGGGCACCGGGCGCCGGCGCGGCCGGGACGGCGACGGCAGCGGCGAGGGCGGCCCCGGCCGTCCCGTGCCCCCGCAGGGCACCGCGATGCCCGCGCTTCCGCCGGTGCCGCAGGGACCGCCGGCCGGTCCGGGTCCCGCTGTGCCCCCGGTGCAGCAGGGCTCGGCGGTGCCGCCCGTACCTCCGGTGCCCGCCGTGCCGCCGGTTCCGGTGACCGAGCATCCCGCCGGGCGGCGGCGCGCGCTGGGTGCGGCCTCCGCGCCGCAGCCCGGCGGGCCCGTGCCCGCGACGGGTCTGGGCCCGGCTCCGGCCGCCGCCTCTCCGCAGGCTTCGGTACGGCCCATCGCTCCCGAGGGCGGCTTCGCGCTGCCCGCCGGCCCGACCCCGGCGGCGGCTCCCGCGCCGGCCCCGGCACAGAGCCCCGCGCAGAGCCCCGCCATGGCCGGTCCGGTCCCCGCGCCCGGTGGGGCCGGGGGCGAGACCCCGGCCGGGCGGCGCGGGCGCCGGGTCCTGGGTGCGCCCGCCGCCGAGCCCGCGGCACCCGCCGCGCAGCCGGCCCCGGCCGCGGAGGAACCCGTACCGCCGACCGGTCGGCGGCGCGCGCTGCCCGCCACGCCGGCCTGGCCGGTCCCGGCTGCCCGGACCGCGCCCGAGGACGAGGAGGCCGCAGGGCCCGTGGCCGTGCCCGGCGCCCGGCAGCCGCAGGACGCCCCGGAGGCCGCGCAGCCGATCAGCGTGCGCGCCCTCGGCACTCTCGGCCAGGGCATCTCGGTCGACTCCGGATCCACCAACGGCGCGGGCGTCACGGGCGGCTCCGGCCGCCGTCGCCGGCTCGCCGAGCCCGCGCCCCAGGGCCGGGCGTTCGCCATAGGGGCCCCCGAGGCGGGCGCCGACGAGGGGCCCGAGCCGCTGGACGGTCCCGGGGGCGCCGTCGAGGTCGTCAACCGGCCCGTCCCGGCGCCCGTGGACGACGAGCTGCCCCCCGAGCCCCTGGACAACCCGCGCCGCCTGCTCGTGTGGCCGGCGCCCGATGTGCAGACCCAGCAGGCGCTCAGCGACCGCGGCTACCGCCCGGTGATCGTGCACTCCCGCGAGGAGGTGGACGCGCAGATCGCCGCGTTCCCCGCCGCGCTGTTCGTGGACCCGCTGACCGGGCCGATCACCCGGACCGCGCTGCAGTCCCTGCGCCAGGCCGCGGTGGCCGCCGAGGTCCCCGTACTGGTCACGGCCGGCCTGGGACACGCCACGCGCGAGGCGGCGTACGGGGCCGACCCGGCCGTCCTGCTCAAGGCGCTCGCGCCGCGCGACAGTGAGCAGCACCCTTCCCGGGTGCTGCTGATCGAGGAGCAGGACGCGATCGCGACGGCGCTGACGGCCGCCCTGGAACGGCGCGGCCTCCAGGTCGCACGAGCGGGCGCGGACACCGATGCGGTGGAGCTGGCGACGCGGATACGGCCCAACCTGGTGGTCATGGACCTCATGCAGGTCCGGCGCCGGCGGGCCGGGATCGTGGACTGGCTTCGTGCCAACGGGCAGCTGAACCGGACCCCGCTGGTCGTCTACACGGCCACGGGGATCGACCCGGCCGAACTGCCGCGGCTGGCCTCCGGGGAGAGCGTCCTCTTCCTCGCCGAGCGGTCCACCACGGCGGACGTCCAGGGCCGCATCGTGGACCTGCTGGCCAAGATCGGAACGAACTAGTCATCCTGGCCCGATGTCCATCATCGACACGAGCGAGCAGACCGTCCCCGCCGACAGCGGGGAGGTGAACCTGCTGATCGCCCGACAGGTGGAGGCGGGCCACGAGGAGGCGTTCGAGGCCTGGGCCCACGGCATCCTGGAGACGGCCGCGACCTTCCCCGGGCACCTGGGGTACGGGCTCTTCCGTCCGGCCACGGACGGCGGGCCGTGGTTCCTGGTCCACCGCTTCCGCGACCACGAGGCCTTCCAGCGCTGGCAGGACTCCGCCGAGCGGGCCCAGTGGTTCTCCAACTGCCTGGGCCACCACCACACCGAGATAGCCCGGCGCGAACTGCACGGCATGGAGACCTGGTTCGCGAAGCCGGGCACGACCCGGCCCGCGCCGCCGCGCTGGAAGATGGCGATCAGCTCGGGGCTGGCCATCTTCCCGATCTCGCTCGTCGGCAACGCGGTGCTCGGGCCGTACCTGGTGAACCTGCACTTCGTGGTGCGGACGGCCGCCTTCGCCGTCGTCTTCAGCACGCTGATGACCTACCTGGCGATGCCGGCCGTCAGCCGGCTGCTGCGGCCCTGGCTGACCAAGGGCGGCCAGGGCTGAGCATCGGGCGGCGCGCGTTCGTGCCTCAGTCCAGCTTGGTGACTTCCAGCTCGCCGTCCGCGTACTGCCGCCGTATGACCTTCTTGTCGAACTTACCGACGCTGGTCTTCGGGACGGCTTCGACGGTCGTCCAGCGCTCGGGGAGCTGCCACTTGGCGATGGACTGACCGAGGAAGACGCGCAGCCCTGCGTAGTCCACGGTCGCGCCCTCCTTGAGGACGACGGTGGCCAGCGGTCGCTCACCCCACTTGTCGTCCGGGACGGCGACGACCGCCGCCTCGGCGACCTCGGGGTGCGCCATCAGCGCGTTCTCCAGCTCCACGCTGGAGATCCACTCGCCTCCGGACTTGATGACGTCCTTGGCGCGGTCGGTCAGCGTGAGGAACCCGTCGGGGCTGATCACACCGACGTCACCGGTCTTGAGCCAGCCGTCCGCACTGAACTTGTCCTCGGGGCGCAGCGGTTCACCAGCGGCTCCGCCGTAGTACGCGCCCGCGATCCAGGTACCGCGTACTTCGAGCTCGCCCGCCGACTCTCCGTCCCAGGGCAGGATGTCGCCCCCGGGGCCCACCAGGCGCGGCTCGACGCCCGCCGGGAAGCGGCCCTGGGTGATCCGGTAGGGCCACTCCTCCTCGGCGCTCAGGCCGGCCGGCGGGTGCGCCATGGTGCCCAGCGGGGAGGTCTCGGTCATGCCCCAGGCGTGGCAGAGGCGGACGCCGAGCTTGTCGTAGGCCTCCATCAGGGAGGGCGGACAGGCCGCGCCGCCGATGGTGACCTGCTTCATCGAGGTCAGGTCGCGCGGGTTGGCGGTGACCTCGGCGAGCAGCCCCTGCCAGATGGTGGGGACGGCCGCGGCGTGGGTGGGCTTCTCCCGCTCGATCATCTCGGCGAGCGGGGCGGGCTGGAGGAACCGGTCGGGCATCAGCAGGTTGATGCCGGTCATGAACACCGCGTGCGGCAGGCCCCAGGCGTTGACGTGGAACTGCGGGACCACGACGAGGCTGGTGTCGCGGTCGGTCAGGCCCATCGACTCGGCCATGTTGACCTGCATGGAGTGCAGGTAGATGGAGCGGTGCGAGTAGACGACGCCCTTGGGGTCGCCGGTGGTGCCAGAGGTGTAGCACATGGCGGCGGCCTGGCGCTCGTCCAGCTCGGGCCAGTCGTACGAGGTCGCGCGGTCCGCGATCAGCTCCTCGTAGTCGTGGACGCGCACGCCGCGCTCCTGCGCGAGGGCTTCGAGGCCGGAGCGGTCGCCGATGCCGGTGACGACCACGTGCTCGACGGTCGGCAGGTGCGGCAGCAGCGGGACCAGCAGCGGCAGCAGGGTCCCGTTCACCAGCACGACCCGGTCGACCGCGTGGTTGACGATGAAGACCAGCTGCTCGGGAGGCAGGCGCAGGTTGAGGGTGTGGAGTACGGCGCCCATGGAGGGGATCGCGAAGTACGCCTCGACGTGCTCGGCGTTGTTCCACATCAGGGTCGCCACCCGGTCGTCCTGCTGGACGCCCAGTTCGTCGCGCAGGGCGTTGGCGAGGCGGGTGGCGCGGGTACCGATCTCGGCGAAGCTGCGGCGGTGCGGCTCTGCCTCCCCGGTCCAGGTCGTGACCTGGGATTTACCGTGGATCGTCATCCCGTGCTGGAGTATGCGGGTGACGAGGAGCGGTACGTCCTGCATGGTGCTCAGCAAAGCGTCCTCCCGGTGAGCGCTGCGGCGCTGCGGCGGCTACGGATGCAGCCGATTCTGCGCACGTACCGGTCGGCATGTCACTACCCGGAAGTACAAACACGGCAACCAATCGCCGACGTTTCACGTGAAACACCGATGTTTCACGTGAAACACGGGCCCGGGCCGGGTCAGCGGACCGGCGTGAGCTCCGGGTCCTCGCGGAGCTTGACCAGGGCGCGGGAGACGGCGCTCTTGACCGTGCCGATCGAGACCCCGAGCAGCTCGGCGGTCTGCGCCTCGCTCAGGTCCTCGTAGTAGCGCAGGACGACCATGGCCCGCTGCCGGTCGGGAAGCCGGGTCACCGCCCGCCACATCGCGTCGCGCAGCGCCTGCGCCTCGGCGGGGTCGTACCCGGGTGTCCCCTCGGGCTCCGGGAGCTCCTCGCAGGCGAACTCGTCGACCTTGCGCTTGCGCCACTGGGAGGTACGGGTGTTGACCAGGGCGCGGCGGACGTAGCCGTCAAGGGCGCGGTGGTCCTCGATGCGGTCCCAGGCGACGTACGTCTTGGTGAGGGCCGTCTGGAGCAGGTCCTCGGCATCGCACGGGTTGGCGGTGAGCGAGCGTGCGGTGCGCATCAGGACCGAGCCGCGGGTCCGGACGTACGCCGAGAACGACGGGTACGGCGTCGGGTTCGAGGCGAGCGTGCACACAGGCGTGGTCATGGCTCCACGCTAGAAGCGCGGTCCGGACCTGGGATCGGCCGCAGGTGCCGAAGGTGGATCCATCTCAGGTTGTAGGGGTGGGGCCTGCCCTACCTCCTGAAGGTGGAGGAGGCGGGCGGGCCCGGGGCGAGCCGGGGGACGGGCCGAAGGCCGGTCCGCGGCTGCGGACTCAGCCGTCGGCGCCGAGGATCAGGCCGGACGTCGGCACCCCGGTACCGGCCGTGACCAGGGCGCGGGCGGCTCCCGCCACCTGGTTCACGGAGGTGCCGCGCAGTTGGCGGACGGCCTCGGCGATGCCGTTCATGCCGTGCAGGTAGGCCTCCCCGAGCTGGCCGCCGTGGGTGTTGAGCGGGAGCGCGTCCGCGGCCACGAAGTCGGCGGCCTCGCCGGGCTTGCAGAAGCCGAACTCCTCCAGCTGCATCAGGACGAACGGGGTGAAGTGGTCGTAGAGGATGCCCACGTCGATGTCCGCGGGCCGCAGTCCGCTGGTCCGCCACAGCTGGCGGGCGACCACGTCCATCTCCGGCAGGCCGGTGAGGTCGTCGCGGTAGAAGGAGGTCATGGCCTCCTGGCGGCGGCCGGCGCCCTGCGCGGCCGCGGTGATCACGGCGGGCGCGTGGCGCAGGTCCCGGGCCCGCTCGGTGCTGGTGACGATCAGCGCCTGGCCGCCGTCCGTCTCCTGGCAGCAGTCCAGCAGCCGCAGCGGTTCGACGATCCAGCGCGAGGCGGCGTGGTCGGCGAGGGTGATGGGCTTGCCGTGGAAGTACGCGGCGGGGTTGTTGGCGGCGTGCCGCCGGTCGGTGACCGCGACATGGCCGAAGGCCTCGGGGGTCAGGTTGTAGGTGTGCAGGTAGCGCTGAGCGGTCATGGCCACCCAGGAGGCCGGGGTGAGCAGTCCCCAGGGCAGCGACCAGCCGAGCGCCGCGCCCTCCGCCGAGGGCTCGCGCTGCTGCACGCCGGAGCCGAAACGGCGGCCGGAGCGCTCGTTGAAGGCGCGGTAGCAGACCACGACCTCCGCGACCCCGGTGGCGACGGCGAGGGCGGCCTGCTGGACGGTGGCGCAGGCCGCGCCCCCGCCGTAGTGGATCCGGGAGAAGAAGGAGAGGTCCCCGATCCCGGCCGCCTGGGCCACGGTGATCTCGGGGCTGGTGTCCATGGTGAAGGTGACCAGGCCGTCGACGTCCGCGGGGGTCAGCCCGGCGTCGTCGAGGGCGGCGTGCACGGCTTCGACGGCGAGCCGCAGCTCGCTGCGGCCGGAGTCCTTGGAGAACTCGGTCGCGCCGATGCCGGCGATGGCGGCGCGCCCGCCGAGCGTGTCGCGGTGCCGGACGCTCATGCCGCCACCTCCGGCGTGACGGTGACGACGACCGTGCCGGTGACGTGGTGCCCCAGGGAATTGGCGCCGAGGACCTGGATCTCCGCCCGGTCCCCGTCGACGGCGGCCACGGTGCCGGTCAGGACCATCGTGTCGCCGGGGTAGTTGGGGGCGCCGAGCCGGATGGCCACCTTGCGCAGCACCGCGCCCGGTCCGAGACGGTCGGTGATGTACCGGCCGACCAGGCCGTTGGTGGTCAGGATGTTCATGAAGATGTCCGGGGAGCCCTTCTCGCGCGCGAGCGAGGCGTCGTGGTGGACGTCCTGGTAGTCGCGGGAGGCGATCGCGCCCGCGACGATCAGCGTGCGCGTCACCGGTATCTCCAGCGGCGCCAGTGTGTCGCCGACGTTCATGCGTCGTCCCCCTCGGGTGCGGCGTGGTCGGACAGGAGCGCGCCCAGCTCGGCCAGCAGCTCGCTGCCGCAGCCGAGGTAGGCGTCCAGCTGGCGCCCCCAGAGGAAGTGCCGGTGGACGGGATGGTCCAGGTCGGCGCCCATTCCGCCGTGCAGGTGCTGGCCCGCGTGCACGACGCGTTTGCCCGCCTCTGAGGCCCACCACGACGCGGTGAGAGCGTGCTCGCGCGCCGGAAGTCCCTCGTCGATCCGCCAGGCCGCCTCGTACGCGGTGACCCGGATCGCCTCGGTGTCCATGTACGCGTCGGCGGCGCGCAGCATGACTCCCTGGTTGGTGGAGAGCGGCCGGCCGAACTGCTCGCGGGTGGAGGTGTACTCGACCGCGCGGGCCAGGGATCCCGCGCACACTCCGGCTTGGAGGCCCGCGAAGGCGGTGCGGGCGGTGGACAGGACCTCTTCGTAGGCCCGGCCCTCCCCGAGCCGTTCGGCCTCGGCCCCGGTCAGGGTGAGGCACCCCGCCGACCAGGGGGCCGTGGTCTCCACTTCGGCCGTTGCGACCCCGGGCGCCTCCGTCCGTACGAGCCACAGGGCCCGGTCGGCGTCCGGGACCAGCACGTGCGTGGCGTCGCGCAGCCAGGGCACCACGGGGGCGGTCCCGGTCAGCCGGCCGTCGGGCGAGGCGGTGATGCGGCCGCGGGCCGGGAAGGCGCCGGTGGCGACCGCCTCGCCCGAGCCCAGGGCGGGCAGCAGCCGGGCGCGCTGCTCGGCGCTGCCGTGCGCGGCGACGGGCAGGATCCCGTACGCGCAGGTGGCGGCGTACGGGACCTGCGCGGTGGTGCGGCCCTGCTCTTCGAGCAGCAGCACCAGCCCGAGCAGCCCGACGTCCTCCACGGCCGCGGTCAGTCCGGCGGTGGTCAGGGCCTTCCACAGTTCGGCGTCGCTGCCGGTGCCCGCCGCGGCGAGACGTTCGTGGGTGGCGAGGTCGCGGAAGATCCGGGCGGCGAGATCGGCCGCGGCGGCCTGCTCCTCGGTGGGGTGGAAGTCCATCAGCCCTCGCTCCCCCGGAAGACCGGCAGTTCCAGGTCCTCGTCGGCCTTCAGGAACTCCAGCCGCACGGGCATTCCGATGCGGACCTTGTCGTACGGGACTCCGGTGATGTTGCTGACCATCCGGACGCCCTCGGCGAGTTCGACGAGCGCGACCGCGTAGGGCGGGTCGAAAGCGGGGAACGGCGGGTGGTGCATGACGACGTAGCTGAACACCGTGCCCGCGCCGGATGCCTCGACGGTGTCCCAGTCCAGGCTCGCGCAGGCGTTGCAGCCGGGCAGCCAGGGGAAGCGGAGGGTCCCGCAGGCGGCGCACCGCTGGATCAGCAGTCTGTGCTCCGCGACCCCGTCCCAGAACCCCTGGTTGTCCCGGTTGACCACCGGTCGGGGACGCCGGGCGGCGGGCTTCTGCTCGCGGGGAGCGGCGGGCTTCTGCTCGCGGGGAGCGGCGGGCTTCTGCTCGCGGGGAGCGGCGGGTGCGTACTTCAGGATCCGGAAGCGATGGGTCCCTGCGAGCTCGCCGTCCGCGCGGATGTCCATGCGGGTGGTCACGAAGTGGCCGGTGCCCAGCTTGGTCGTCTTGCGCGGGGACACGGACTCGATGACGGCGTCGTAGGTGACCGTGTCACCGGGGCGCAGGGGCCGCAGGTACTCCTGCTCGCAGTCGGTGGCCACGACGGAGGTGCAACCCGCGCGGTCGAGGAGCGCGAGGAGCTCGTCGTAGGCGGAGGAACGGTCGCCGTGGCCGGACAGGCCGCCCATCGTCCAGGCCTGGAGCATGGTGGGCGGGGCGATGGCGTCCGGGCCGGAGTAGGCGGGGTTGGCATCGCCCATCGCCTCGCACCAGTGGCGGATCATCGGCCGGTTGACGGGGTCCTTGCCCTGGCCCACGGTGGCGGCGGCCCGCCCTTCGAAGGCCGCCAGCAGGGCGTGGAACCGGGCGGCCTCCTCGGCGCCCTCACCCGCTCCCGAGCCCGCGTCCGCACCCGCCGGCTGGTCCACCGTGGCGCTCATCGCTTCCTTCCCTTCATACCGAGCCGCATCATGGCGACGATCTCCCGCTGGACCTCGCTGACCCCGCCGCCGAAGGTGTTGATCTGCGCGGCCCGGTTCATCCGCTCCAGTTCACCGCCGGCGAAGGCGGCGGGCCCCCGTACGAGCGCCTCCTCGCCCACCACCTCCTGGCACATCCGGTACACCTCGACCGTCGACTCGGTGCCCAGGAACTTCACGCCGCTGGCGTCGCCCGGGGCCAGGGTGCCGCCGCCCACGTCCTGGACGAGGCGCCAGTTGAGGAGACGTACGGCGGCCAGCCGGGCGTGCGCCTCGGCGAGCCGGGACTGCACCCAGGGCCGGTCGGCGGGGCGTTCACCGGTGACCGGATCGGGGGTGCGGGCGTGGCGCAGCGCGCTCGCGTAGAAGTCCTCGGCCTGCATGCCGATGGCGGCGAGGGCCACGCGCTCGTGGTTGAGCTGGTTGGTGATCAGACCCCAGCCGCCGTGCTCGGGTCCGACGAGGTTGCCGGCGGGCACGCGGAGCCCGTCGTAGTACGTCGACGTGGTCGTGAGACCGCCGACCGTGTCGATCGGCGTCCAGGCGAAGCCGGGGGCGTCGGTGGGAACCAGGATGATCGAGATGCCCTTGTGCTTGGGGGCTTCGGGATCCGTGCGACAGGCCAGCCAGATCCAGTCGGCGTTCTGGGCGTTGGACGTGAAGATCTTCTGCCCGTCGACGACCCAGTCGGTTCCGTCGCGTACGGCGCGGGTGCGCAGCGAGGCGAGGTCGGTGCCGGCCTCGGGCTCCGAGTAGCCGATGGCGAAGACGAGTTCGCCGCTGAGGATTCGGGGGAGGAAATAGTCCTTCTGCTCCGGCGTCCCGTACTTCATCAGGGTCGGGCCGACGGTGTTCAGGGTGACCATGGAGACGGGGGCTCCGGCCCGGTAGGCCTCGTCGAAGAACACGAACTGCTCGTCGGGGCCCCGCCCTTGGCCGCCGTACTCGACGGGCCAGCCGAGGCCGAGCAGTCCGTCGGCGCCGATGCGGCGCAGCAGTGCGCGCTGTGCGGCGGGGTCCTCGGGGGGCCCGTCCGGCAGCAGATCGTTGAAGTACTGCCGCAGTTCGGCGCGGAGCCGCAACTGGCCTTCTGTCGGGGCGAGGTGCACGGCGCTGGCCTCCCGGCATCACATCTTCGAGGGAACCTGACTGTCCGTCAGATTCCCTGTGGATGTCAAGGTCGGGACCGTCCGGGAAGGACTGGGCCCTGCTGCCGGACGGGCGAAGGCGTGAACGCGCGAGGGCGCCTGCCCCACCGGACCCCAGCCGGTCCGGTGGCGCAGGCGCCCTCAAAACTCAGAGGACTCGGGGAGCGCCTACCACCACGGGTGGAAGTTGACCGCGACGTTGCCCTGCTGGATCGCCGAGAAGGCGGAGCCGTTGACCTGCGCGGTGTTGTTCTGGTTGGACGCACCGGAGCCGGTGGCCACCTGCTGCGAGGTGGACGAGTTGCCGCTGTTGTTCCCGCCGACACCACTGCCGATGATGCTGGCGACGCTCGCATTCGATCCGTCGTTCGCGAAAGAGCCGTTGTCGGCAGTGGCCACACCGCCGAAGAGGGCGACGGCGAGGGGGAGGGCGGCGACGGCGGCGATGACGCGGGCGGTACGGATGCTTGCCATGTGTGGATCCTCCAGAAAAGCGAAGTGGGGGTTGCTCCAAGGCAGTTGGCCGACCGCCTCGGTGGTTGCGTGGTGACGACGTCGCGAGACCAGAGTTGCCCACCGAATCCCCGGCGAACCAGCCCGGAGCCCACGATTCCCCCGCAAGCATGAGCAACACCGGATAAACCTCATTCGCACCCCAACGCCCCAGGTCAGCGCGGCGGAATTCCGCTGAAACCAGCGTCGATGCAGGGATGAAACGTTTCCTCAAACTCATGTGCGCCGAACATGCCGAAGAGGGCCGCTCCGTCCGGGAACCCCACCGTCTCCCGGGCCTGCGGCCCTGCAATGCCAGGCTTCACGCCCCCTGCACGCCCCCGGCGCCCGCCGGGGCCATCCCACCGTGTCCCACTCCGGGGGCACATCACCGGCGCGATCCGCGGCCGCTACCTGCCGACCGGGCTCCAGCGCTTGCTGCTGCCGTTACCTCTCTGGACCGACGACTGCGCGTACCACTGCGCAGCGTGTGATGCCGTACGGGCGCGATGCCGTACGGGCGCTATGCGACCAGGTCGAGCTCGTCGCGGCCGGCTCCGGAACCGGCCACGGCCATCGACGCGGCGGCGGTGGTCGAGCGACGGACGGACGGGGCCTTGCCGTGCGCCTCGGCGCGGATGCGCTGCTTGATGGTCGGCGGGAGGGAACCGCCCCGCATCATCGCCCGCCAGCTCCGCCGGCCCATCGGCCGGGCCGGCCGGCGTACGGCGGCCGCCGCGCGGCGCGAAGGAACAGGAGCGCAGGTGCCGGAGGCGGCGGCCGGCGCGGCCTTGGCACCGAATCCGAGGGAGGCGAGGAGCGCCACGACGACGGCGACGAGTGCGGTCCAGATCGACGTGACGGTGATGCGGTGAGCCATGACGAGGTCCTTCGTTTCGCGATGTTCCGACGGGCGGATCTGCATACATTCGTCATGATGTGTGCGCAACCGCAGCACCCCCACCACCCGCGCCGATCTTCCGACAAACACCACTCGGAAGGGCCAACGCCTACCGTGAAGACCATGGACACCTCTTCCCTCCAGCTCGTGCCCTGGGCAGAAGACGACTTCTGGCTTCTGCTGCGCCAGAACGAGCCCGTCATGACCGAACACCTCGGCGGACCGGAGACCGAGGCCAAGCTCCAGGAGCGCCATCAGCGGTATCTGGCGCTGAGCGCCCGCGAGCCGGCGGCCGGACGGGTGTTCCGGATCGTCGCCGGGAGCGGGAGCGTGGGCACGATCGCCTTCTGGGAGCGCGTGTGGAAGGACGAGGAGGTCTACGAGACCGGCTGGGGCATCCTCCCCGAATTCCAGGGCCGCGGCCTTGCCGCGCAGGCGGCCCGCGCGGTCATCGTCCACGCGTCGGTGCACGGCGCGCGCCGCCACCTGCACGCCTTCCCGTCGCTCGGCCACGCGGCGTCCAACGCCGTCTGCCGCAAAGCGGGCTTCGTACTGCTCGGTGAATCCGAGTTCGAGTACCCGCCGGGCCAGTGGCACACCTGCAACGACTGGCGGGCCGTACTGGCCTAGGTGTGCTGTCCCGGCACGTTGGTGACACGCGTGCTGGGTGCTTGAACAGGTGAGGGCCTTCTGGGTTCGGTGTGGATTGCGACATCTACGCCCGACCGCAGGAGGCCCTCGTGTCCCACCGTAATGCCCCGCTGACCCCGACCGGCAGGCTCCGTCTGGCCCGGTGTGTCGTGGACGACGGCTGGCCGCTGCGCCGGGCCGCGGAACGCTTCCAGGTCAGCCACACCACCGCCGCACGCTGGGCAAGCCGCTACCGGCGGCACGGCGAGGCGGGCATGCAGGACCGCTCCAGCCGTCCGCACCGTCAGCCGCGCCGGACACCCGCCCAGGTGGAGGCACACGTCCTGCGGCTACGGCGAGAGCACCGCATCGGCCCGCTGCGGCTGGCCGCCCGATGCGGCATCGCCGCCTCCACCGCCCACCGCATCCTCATGCGACACGGTCTGCCCGTCCTGACCATCCTGGACCGGGCCACCGGCGAACCCGTCCGCCGCTACGAACGCTCCCGGCCCGGCGAACTGGTCCACATCGACGTCAAGAAGCTCGGCCGCATCCCCGACGGCGGCGGGCACCGCACCCAGGGCCGCGCCGAAGGGCGACGCAACCGCACCGGCACCGGCTACGCCTACCTGCACACCGCCCTGGACGACCACTCCCGCCTGGCCTACACCGAAGACCTGCCCGACGAGACCGCCGCGACCTGCGCCGGCTTCCTCGCCCGCGCCACCGCCTGGTTCGCCGCCCACGGCATCACCATCGAACGCGTCCTGACCGACAACGCCTGGGCCTATACCAAGAACACCTGGCGCGACACCTGCCACGACCTGGCCATCAGCCCCCGATGGACGAGGCCCTGGCGACCCCAGACCAACGGCAAGGTCGAACGCTTCCACCGCACCCTGCTCGACGAATGGGCCTACATCCGGCCCTACACCTCAGACGCCGAACGCCAGGCAGCGTTTCCCGACTGGCTGGACTGGTACAACTACCACCGACCCCACACCGGAATCAGCGGCCACACTCCAGCCAGCCGCGTCACCAACCTATCCGGACAGCACACCTAGGCCGTGTCTTTCGAATCACGGCGGGGCCGCACACAATCCGCTGGCGGCCGCCGCCACCCGCCGCCGATACCGCACCGGTGAACGACCTGCCACCGCCGCCGTCACGCAACAGCGAGGGCGGGTCCTCCGAATCGGGGGACCCGCCCTCTGACCTGCTACTTCTCTGATCTGCAAGCGGTGGGTGTGGGATTTGAACCCACGGTGACTCGCGCCACGACGGTTTTCAAGACCGTTCCCTTAGGCCGCTCGGGCAACCCACCTGGCCGGTACAGAGTACCGGCAGGTGGGGGGCGGCCGGGTCAGGAATTCTGGGCCTTGTCGTAGGCGGCCTTCGCCTCGTTGCCGAAGTACGGGCCGAACATCCGGTTCGGCAGGAAGGTGTAGCCGAAGCTGTTCACCGAGACCTGGGTGCCCAGGCCCGTGGCCTCGTTGAAGTCCTGGAACCAGGGGCCGCCGCTGGAGCCGCCGGTCATGTTGCAGCCCAGGCCGTGGTCCTTGGTCAGCAGGAAGTCCTTGCCGGTGTTCCCGCTGCAGTAGACCAACTTCGTGCCGTCGTACGGCGCGGCCGCCGGGAACCCGAACGAGTACATCTTCTTGTTGTAGCCGCCGTTGAACAGGATCCCCTGGGCGCCGACGACCTGGCTGAGCTTCTGGCCGTTCAGCGGGGCGACGACGGCGAGGCCGACGTCCATGTTCATGTCCTCGCTGGCGGCCCACTGGTCGGTCGCGAAGGTCTTGGTGGCCGACCACTGGCCGTAGGGCGCGTTCCCGTTCTCGTACCCGGGAACGAAGATCCAGTTGGTGTGCCAGGTGCCCTGGTACTTCACGCAGTGGCCGGCGGTGATGACCGTGCTGCCGTTGGCGCTCGTGATCGAGTCACCGGAGCAGGACGCGGTGCGGTCGCCGAAGGTGAAGAAGACCCGGCCCGAGGTCTTGACCACCGCTCCGCCGCCCGTCCACGCGCCGCCCGCCTGTGGGAACGACGCCGGGGATGCCGCGGCGGAGGCCGCCGTCGGGGCGATCGCCGTGGGCGCTGCGGCCGCCGCGACCGGCGCCCGTCCGGTCCCCGGCGCTGCCGTCACGTCCAGCGGGGTGGCGCCGCGCATCCGCTCGGCGGTCCAGAAGCCCTGGGTGTGCTGCTGCCTGAACGAGGCCGGGGAATCGGCCGCCGCCGAGGGGGCGGCCGCCGTCAGCGCGCCCGCGATCAGGGCGCCCGCCGCCATGAGGACCGATGCTGCCGTGCGATGACGATTCACGCAGGACTCCTTCTGCCGTGCCCGGTCCCGTCGGAACGGGCAGGGTGGGGGTGAAGAGCTGTCGGTGCGGATCGGCCGCAGGTTCGCACGTACGGCACGAGAAGTCAGGAGACGGTCGGAACGTTCGGTCGGTTCCGGCCAGGAATTGGCCAACTCCTGTCCGTGGCGGTGCCCTGCCGTCACATCGTCAGCAGCACGCCCGCGTACGAGACCCCCGCCACCACCAGCCAGGCCCCGAGCCCCAGTACCGCGGCCCGCCCGCCCGTCCGGGCCAGCCGGGGGAGGTCCACCGCGCTGCCCAGCCCGAACAGGGCCGCCGCCAGCAGGAGCTCCTGCGCGGTGTGCGCCCAGTCCAGCGCCGCCTCCGGCAGCACCCCGGTGGCACGCAGCGCGGCCGCGGCCAGGAATCCGGCCACGAACAGCGGGACCGGTGCCGGGCGGCGCCCCGAGGGCGTCCGCACGCCCTGCCTCCGCGCCCGTACGGAGAAGGCCACCGCCGCCACCAGCGGAGCCAGGAGGGCCACCCGCATGAGCTTGACCAGGACGGCCTCGCCGAGCGCGCCCGGGCCGGCGGTCTGCGCGGTGGCCACCACCTGGCCGACATCGTGGACGCTCGCGCCGACCCAGCGGCCGAAGGCCGGGTCCGAGAGCCCCAACGGGCTCTGGAGGAGCGGGAGTACCGCGATCGCCAGGGTTCCGCAGAGGGTCACCAGCGCCACCGAGGCGGCCACGTCCTCCTCGTCGCTGCCCGACACCTGGCTCACGGCGCCGATGGCCGACGCCCCGCAGATCGAGTAGCCCGTGGCGATCAACAGCGGCTGGTCTCCCGGCAGCCCGAGCCGCCGGCCCAGCCAGAGCGTGCCGAAGAAGGTGGCGGCGACCACCGCGGCCACCATCGCCACCGTGGCCCAGCCCAGCCGGAGCACCTGGTCCAGTCCGAGGCCGAGGCCGAGCAGGACGATGCCGATCCGCATCAGCCGCCGCCCGGCCAGCGAGAGGCCCGGGCGGCCCGCTCCCCGTACGAGGTCCCGTACGCCCGGCAGATGGGCCACCGCGATGCCGAGTACCACCGACGCGGTCAGCATGGGTACCGCGGGCACCAGCTGGTGAACACCCCAGGCCACCAGCACTCCGGCGGCCGCCATCCCCAACCCGGGCCAGGACGAGGATGTTTCACGTGAAACACGCCCGGTGCTCTCGGTCTCCGCCCCCCGTACCGTCCGGTTCAGCAGGGCCATCAGTCGGTGGGGAGCGTGTAGACGCGACGGACGCTGCTGCCCAGGCGGATGACGTCGGCTCCGTAGACGTGCAGGGATATCGCGGTGGTGCGACAGGAGTTGTAGACCTTGTGGATGTCGCCGGGCGGGGCGAAGCCGCAGACGTCACCGGCGCCGTTCACCACGTGCTCGGTCGCCACCAGCCGGGCGCAGCCGTCTCCCGTCGCGGGGGCGAGCCGATAGCGCAGCTCGCTCTCCTGGCCCTCGTGCACCCCGGCCACGCACCAGGAGACGTGGTCGTGGATGGCGGTCTCCTGGCCGGGCAGCCACACCAGCGCGACCACCGAGAAGCTGCCGTCCGGCTCGGCGTGCAGGACGTGCTGCCGGTACCGGTCGGGGTCCCCCACGCGCTGCTCGGGCGTGAGCAGGTCCGGCGTGCCCAGGTGGGGGGCGACGCGCTCGCCGACGAGGTAGGCGGTCAGGTCCGGGGCCAGCCCCCGGTCCACGACCGTACGGATCTCACTGACGAGGGCGGCCATCCTCGCGGTCGTACGGGCCGGCGTAGTGGTGGTCATGAACGCAGCGTCGGACAGCCGATCCATCACGTCCAACGACAGTTTTCACCTGAAATCCCAAGTACCGCTTATGCATTGAGGGGAGGAGCGGCCGGGTGATCAGCAACCCACGCGGTTGGAGGCCACCTGCTTGAGCGCGTCGAGGACCACGGCGGTCGCCGGGATGCGCAGGTGGTCGCGGTAGACGTACGCGGCGATGTGGCGACGCGCGGCGGGCTGGAGCGGCCGCCCGCACACCTTGCTCAGGGAGAGGGAGGGCAGCACGAGCGCGGGCATCATCGCCACGCCGAGGCCTTGTCCGACCATGCTCTGCACGACCAGGTTGTCGTCGGTGGCGAACCGGATGTCGGGGACGAAGCCCAGCTCGGCACACTCGTGCAGCAGGTTGGCCCGGCAGCGCGGACAGCCGGCGATCCACCGTTCCTCCGCGAGGTCGGCCAGGTGCACGGCCCTGCGCCGGGCCAGCGGGTGCCCGGTCGGGAGCAGCACCGTCAGCTGGTCCTCCAGGAGCCTGACCTCGGCCACCTCCTCCGGTATCTCCTCGTGGAGCCCGGGATAGGTGAAGGCCAGGGTGATGTCGCACTCCCCGCGCTCCAGCCTGCGCAGCGACTCCGGCGGCTCCCCCTCCAACAGCTCAACCTGGATGCCGGGATGGTCCTTGGCCAGATCGCTCAGGGCCTCGGGGACCAGGGTGACGTTGGCGCTCGGGAAGCCGCAGAGCCGGACCCGCCCGGTGCGCAGGCGCGCGTACGCCTTGAGCTGCGCCTCGGCGGCCGAGAGACTCCCGAGGATGGACTCGGCGTGCCGCGCCATGGACTCGCCGGCCTCGGTGAGCTGCATCTTGCGGCCGACCCGGGTGAAGAGCGGGGTGCCGACGGCGCGTTCGAGCGCCTTCATCTGCTGGGTGATCGCGGGCTGGGTGTACCCCAGGACACGGGCGGCCGCCGAGTACGACCCGGAGGCGACCACTTCGTGGAACGTGCGTATGTGCCGCGAATCGAACACAAGGGAAGCATAAGCGGACGTTGGGAGGGGCCGTAGGCGTATTCGCGCCCACGGCCCCTCCCATCGCGCCAGCCTGCGGTCCCGGTCCGTCAGGTCCCGGGGCGGCCGTCGGCCTTCGTCACTTGTCGCCGACCCGCGAGCCGAGGGTGATGTCGACGGTGGTCGGCTTGCCGTCGCGCAGGTAGGTCAGCTTCACCACGTCGCCCGGCTTGTGCGTCCAGATCTCGCTGATGAGGGTCGGGCCGCTGTCGATCGGCTTGTCGCCGAACCGGGTGATGATGTCGCCGGGCTTGAGGCCTGCCTTGCCGGCCGGACCGTTGGGGTCGACCAGGTCGTTGGCGGCCGCGCCCTGCTCGGAGATCTTGGCGCCGTCGGTCTTGGACTGGAGGTCCACCGAGACCGAGATGATCGGGTAGACCGGCTTGCCGGTCTTGATCAGCGACTCGGCGACGTTCTTCGCCTGGTTGATCGGGATGGCGAAGCCGAGGCCGATGGAGCCGGCCTGGCCGCCGCCGAAGCCGCCGTTGCCGGCCGACTGGATGGCGGAGTTGATGCCGATGACCGCCCCGCGCCCGTCGAGCAGCGGGCCGCCCGAGTTGCCCGGGTTGATCGAGGCGTCCGTCTGGAGGGCGCTCATGTACGAGTTCTTGCCGCCGGAGGCGTCTCCGGAGGCCACCGGGCGGTTCTTGGCACTGACGATGCCGGTGGTGACCGTGTTGGACAGTCCGAAGGGGGCGCCGATCGCGATGGTCGAATCGCCGACGGCGACCTTGTCGGAGTCGCCGAGCGGCAGCGGCTTGAGGCCGGAGGGAGGGTTCTTCAGCTTGAGCACGGCCACGTCGTAGCCCTGGGCCCGGCCGATGACCTCGGCCTCGTACTTCTTGCCGTCGGAGAAGGTCGCGGAGAGCTTGCCGCCGTTCGCTGCGGAGGCCACCACGTGGTTGTTGGTGAGGATGTGCCCCTGCTGGTCGTAGACGAAGCCGGTGCCGGTGCCGCCCTCGCCGTCGCCGGCCGAGGCCTCGATGGTGACGACGCTGGGCAGCGCGCCCGCGGCCAGGCCCGCGATCGAGCCGGACTCCCGCTTGAGGTCCTTGGGGGTGTTGCTCGCAGCGACCGTGGTCGAGCCGACGCCCTTCTCGCTGCGCTCGGCGGCCCAGAAGCCGATGCCTCCGCCGACTCCGCCGGCGAGGAGGGCCGCCACGAGCACGGCGGCGACCAGGCCGCCCTTGCCCTTCGGTTTGGCGGGCGGCATGCCGTCGGCGGTCGGGGGCGCGCCCCAGGTGCCGCCGTCGTGGCCGCCGCCCGAACCGTACGCCGGGACGGCCGGCGGCGGGGGCGGCCAGCCCTCGGCGCCGTGCGCGGCCGGGGCCTGCGGCGCGGGGGCCTGGCCGTAGGCCGGAGCCGGTGCGGGCGCCTGCGCGGGCGCCGGGCCCGCCGGGGTCGGCGGGATCTGCTGGGTCGGCTCCGTACCGGGCGGGGGCGTCGGCGGGAGCTGCTGGGTGATCGGCTCCGCGGCGGGCCTCTCGGGGGCAGGAGCGGCCACCGGGGGTGTGGACGGGGCCGCGGAGGGTGTCGGGTCCGCGGTGCCCTCGTTCTCGGTGCTCACAGCGCTCTTCTCCTCGTCACACACGGCTTCGGTAAAACTGGCGATTCGGCCCGGCCGAACGTTCGACGTGCCGCACAAGTTCCTGGGAAAAGCCTTCCCCATGACCCGTCAGAGCACTGTAAGCCGGACCTGTGCGTCTTCCCCATTCTTTATATCGGGCATTCCGGGCGCATCCGCACGGCGGAGCCCGACATGCGGGGCCGTACCGGTGGCACCATGACCCGGTGACCCACGCACTGCCGCCCATCCAGGTCGTCGCCCACCGCGGCGCCTCGGAGGATGCCCCCGAGCACACCCTGGCCGCCTACCGCAAGGCCATCGAGTACGGCGCCGACGCCCTCGAATGCGATGTCAGGCTCACCGCCGACGGCCATCTGGTCCTCGTCCACGACCGCCGGGTCAACCGCACCTCCAACGGCCGCGGCGCCGTCTCCGCCCTCGAACTGGCCGACCTCGCCGCCCTCGACTTCGGCTCGTGGAAGGACCGCGAGGAGTCCCCCGACTGGGACGCGGACCCCGAGCGCACCTCCGTGCTCACGCTGGAGCGCCTGCTGGAACTGGTCTCGGACGCCGGCCGGCCGGTGCAGCTCGCCATCGAGACGAAGCACCCGACCCGCTGGGCCGGACAGGTGGAGGAGCGCCTCCTCTTCCTCCTCAAGCGCTTCGGACTGGACGCACCGCCCGCCGAGGGCCCGCACCCGGTCCGCGTCATGAGTTTCTCCGCGCGCTCCCTGCACCGGGTGCGGGCGTCGGCACCCACGATCCCGACCGTGTACCTCATGCAGTTCATCTCGCCGCGGATGCGCGACGGACGGCTGCCGGCGGGAGTACGGATCGCGGGACCGGGCATGCGGATCGTGCGCAACCACCCGGGGTTCATCCGCAGGCTCCAGGACGCGGGCCACTCCGTTCACGTATGGACCGTGAACGAACCGGAAGACGTTCAGCTCTGCGCTGATCTGGGTGTGGAAGCGATCATCACGAACAGGCCGCGACAAGTTCTGTCACAGCTGGGGCGCTGACGTCCCGTTTTGCCCACCCGCCCCGCACGTCACGTACGTGACAGGGTGTGCACCGGCGCATCCGCTCCGCAATCGTCCGTCGTGAATGCGTCGGAGGGCTCCGCTTGACCGGTTTCCGGTCCAGGCCATTGGGGCATCCAGACCTTGGCGTGGGGCTAAGGAGGTTCCGGGGGTGGCGTTGGTGGTGGCACAGGAAGTGCCCACGTCTTCGCGTATGGACGTGTGCCATGGTCCAGCGGGCGTGGGTGAGGCGAGACGCCGCATGCGTGAGCAGTTGCGCCTGAGCGGAGTGTCCGAATCGGTCGTGGACGATGCCGTGCTGATCCTCTCCGAACTGCTCAGCAACGCCTGCCGGCACGGCAGACCGCTGGGCGCCGGGGAGATCGGGGACGGGGAGATACGCGCCGCGTGGCGCATCGACACGGCGGGGCGGCTGACGGTCGAGGTCACGGACGGGGGCGGTCCCACGCGCCCCGTTCCGGCCACGCCGTCGGTCACCGCGCGCGGCGGCCGAGGGCTGAACATCATCAGCGCCCTCGCCCAGGACTGGGGTGTCCGGGACGGAGCGGCAGGCGAGGTCACCGTATGGGTGACGGTTGCGTGCGGGGCCCGGCACGAGGATTTCGCTACGCGCGTTGCGCCCCCGGCGATCGACTTCAGCACGGCCTTCGACGATCTCCATCCGTGATCGCGACGCCCCTCAAGCAGGACCCGCACCACCGGACGTCCGAACGAGCGGCCGCCGGGAGCGCACGCCGACCGTGCTCCCGGCCGCACCCTCCCGGTTGCGGCGGTACGAACGGCTAGGCTCGCGCCCAGACACCACGCCGTACCGCCGCAACCGGGAGACACCCACGATGGCCAAGAAGCGCCCCGCAGCGAAGACTGCAAAGCCGCAGCTCAAGAACGGGGAGATCCCGGTGGTGGGCGCACGCGAGCCCTGCCCCTGCGGGTCCGGCCGCCGTTACAAGGCCTGCCACGGCGCAGCCGCCGCACACGCCGTCACCGAGCACGTGGCGCGCCCCTTCGAGGGCCTGCCCGGCGAGTGCGACTGGGTGGCGCTGCGCGAGCTCGTGCCCGCCGCGACCATCCCGCTCACGCTCAAGGGCGGGCTGCCCGAGGGCGTCCCGTCCGTCACGCTGGTGACCGTACTGCCGATGGCCTGGCCGGCGCTGCGCCGCGAGGACGGGTCCGTCCTGCTCGGTCTCCAGAACGACTCGACCACCGGGGACCTCGCCCGGGACATGGCCGACACCCTGGAGCGCGCGCTCGTCGCGGAACCGGGCACCCCGGTGGCGGCCCGCCGCGTTCCCGCCGAGGGTCCCCGACTTCAGGATCTCCTGGACACGGACGGCGTTTTCGAGCCGGTTGTGCACAGCGGGTTCGAATTCTGGATTCCGGATGCGGAGAGCGCCCAGAACGCCTCCCCGGAGGTCGCCGCCTCCCTGGAGCGTGCCAACGCCGCCGCCATCCCCACGGTCAAGCTGGCCGGCGTGGACGCGGCCTACTGGTGCGAGACCCCGGACAAGAACCACCTGCGCTGGGTCATGCCGCACCCCGAGGAGAAGCTGCTCGACGCCCTCGCGCGGCTGCACGCCGCGGGCACCTCCTCGCTCGGCGAAGGCACCCGACTCGTCGGTTCGTTCCGGGCGCACGGTCTGATGGTTCCCGTCTGGGACCTGCCCACCGGAGTGACCGCCGACGACGTGGAGAAGCCCGCGGCGGAGTTCGCGGAGCGGCTGGCCACGGCCCTGGCCGCGGACGCCCCGCTGACCGCGGAGGAGCGCCGGGCGCGCGGCGGACTGACGAACCGCCAGGTCACGCTCAGCTGACCGCCGAGCACGCGCAGGAGCGGTGACTGGGGTCACAACTCCCGCTAATCGCCTGCAAATCGGTGTCTGAATATCAGAGATCGAATTTGCGAACAGGCGATCTCTTGTTACCGTTCTTGTAGCCCGGTCGCTGGTGCATCCCCCGTCGCCAGCGACCGGGCCCTTCCATTTCCGCCGTCGTTCAACCGTCGGCCGGTGCCGGTGAGTTGCTCCCGGACCGCAGCAGCAGCCGCCCTTCATCATCCGGAACTGCAAACTCCGCAACTGCCGAGTAGGCCTCCGGCGCCCCCGTCGAGTCCTCACGCGGCGTTTCGCACAGCCCCGGCTCGTCACCCGCCCCGACCGCGCAGCGGATCTGCACCGTGTGCCCCGCCGGACCCATCACCGTCAGGACGGCGTCCAGCGCGCGCCCGCTGGTGTTGCGGTAGTAGCTGCGGCCCCAGGTCCGGCCCTCACCCGCCAGGACGCAGGTCTGCGCCTCCAGGCCCTGGGGGGAGGAGAGTTCGGGTCCGCACCGGGAGTCCGTACGGGGCTGCTCGGACGGGCCCGGCTGCTGCGCCCGCGGCCGGCCCTCCCGCCCCGGCTGCGGCTGCCCCTCCGGCGGCCCGGCCTGCCGCGCGGGCCCGGCGGCAGGTGTCTGCGTACGCGCACCGTCCGTCGGACCGGCCAGTCCGAGCGAGGAGAGGAGCCCGCCGCCTTTTCCGTCGTCCTGACCGGTGAAATCCGGTCCGGCGATCGCTCCTGCCAGCGGGAGCGACAAGATGATCAGCACACCGGCGCTGATACCGATCAAGCGGAGATTCATTCGGCGAAGATAGCGATGCGGGAATGGGGCGCGGAGATCCCCGCGCCCAATTCCCCTGGAAACTCGTCGCGCTGGCACCCGTACGAGTGATCGGCGGACGCCCGGAGCACCGGTTCAGTACGCGAGCCGGCTGCCGCCGCCCGAAGCCCCGGTGCTCGCCTCGACCAGCGCGTGCACGACGGCCTCGACCTCGGGCAGCCACGGACCGCCGCCGTCGGGTCCGGCCGGGCCCGCCGGGCCGGCCGGGTCGTCTTCGGGGGCCCGCTCCCACCGCACCTGCCCGCCGCCGGACGCCGGGGAGGGCGGGAGCAACAGGTAACCGCCCTCGCCGTGGAAGCGCAGCGAGGAGGGCACGTGGTCCTTGGCGTACAGGAGTTCGCCGAGCCGCTCCAGCGAGTAGGGCGCTACCAGCAGCGCCCAGCGGGTGGGCGTGGCCACGATCGGACCGAGCCGCATGCCCTGCGCGTCCAGGCGTACGACGGCCCGCGCGGCCGCGTTGGCCGGCAGGCTCACGGCGCACGGCGCGGACCCGCCCGTGGCCAGCAGTACGGGAGCGGTGGGCCGGTTGGTCCACCACCAGGCCACCATCCGGGGGTCGGTGGTGGCCGCGAGGAGCCCGGGGTCGAAGGGGTGGGCGCCGGGGACGGCGCAGTCGGGGTCGGGGCAGGCGCACCGCCCGCTGTCGGCGCCGGAGCGGCCGACGCCGGGGAGCACGGGCCACTGCCGGAGGGCGGCGCAGGCGAGCGCCGCGTCGAGGAGGGGGAGGGCCGGGTCACCGCTCCGCCCCGGGGCGGGGCGAAGGGTTTTCAAGCGATCGCGGAGCCGCTGGAGACGCCTTCCGAGGATCTCGCGCATGAGCGCTCGTTCCTTTCCGTTGAACGCCGAGGGCCACATCACACCATGTAACCGGTGTTTCACCACACGTACACGTTTCGCGTCACTGTCCGCCTTGAAGCAGGTTCACACGGTTCGTGCAGTTTTCTTACGGGTCCATGAAACGTCCGGCGGGGCGGAACGCGACCCACGCCAGTGCCGAAACCGGCTGCCGCCGCTAAGGACGACGGCCCACGCCGGGCGGTTCCCGGCGACCGCCGGGCTGCGCCAACTCTCCCCGGGCACCACCGATTAGGTACCCGGAGCCACTCCGACGCCCGACCAGTCGATCGCAAAAACCGTCCGCTTCCGGCTTTTTCCAGCCAAGTTCTAGCCTTGGCTGGACAGTGAGTTGCCGTCCCACGGACACCAGGATTCCCACCTGGGCAATGCTGGACATCGATCCTCGTGTGCGTGTAGATGTGGATTCATTGATGGCGGCGCAGCACGATCTGGGGGTTTGCGATGCTATATGGCGAATCGCACCAGGTGGAAAGGCGGACGCCATGAGCGCCCCGCATCTGCCGAAAGTGGCTGGAATCGATCCAGCAGTTACCGCGGTCCCGCAGACTGCGGCGCCCACGCCCGCCCGAACCGCCCCCGTAGCGGCCCCGGCAGCGGTCCCCGGGCCGAGCACCGTGATCCAGGACCGGCTGGCGGGGATGGTCTCCGACCTCACCACCCTCCACGAGCTCACCGAGCGCCTCGCCCGCGCCTGTGACCTCGACTCCTCCCTCCACGAGTTCCTGCGCGCCGGCGCCGCCCTGGTCGGCGCGCGCCGCGGCCTGATCGTCCTGGAGCCCTCCGACGGGCTCGGGCCGACGACCACGATCGGCCTCGGCCTCGGCCGCGCCGACCTCGGGCACATCGAAACCGTCCCGCGCACCGCGACCTCGTACGGCCGGATCCTCGATGGACTCCCCGACGCCCGGGGCGGCTCCGAGGTGCTCCCCGAACCCGACGCCGCCCCCGGCTCGGGCGGGTACGGCACCCCTGTCGACCCCCGCCACCGCGAGGTCGCCGCCCGGCTCGGCTACGCCGCGAGCTACGCGCTGCCGCTGACCGCCGAGGCCACCGGCCGCCTCGGCGCCGCCGTCTGGCTCTACGACGAACAGGCCGAGCCGAGCGAGCGCCAGCGCGACCTCGCGGGGCTCTACGTCCGCCACGCCGCCGAACACCTGGCCCGGATGCTGGAGGTGGAACGGTCCCGCAGCCGCTTGGCCACGGTCGCCGAGGAACTGCTGCCCAGTCGGCTGCCCCGGATCCCCGGGGTCCAGCTCGCCGCCCGCCACCACACCGGACCGCGCGGCGGGGGTGACTGGTACGACGCGCTGCCGCTGCCCGAGGGCGCCCTCGGACTGGCCGTCGGCTCCGTCACCGGCGCCGGGCCCAGCGCCGTCGCCGCGATGGGACGGCTTCGGGCATCGCTGCGCGCGTACGCCGTCATGGAGGGGGAGGACCCCGTCGCGGTCCTGTCCGACCTGGAGCTGCTGCTGCGCCTGACCGAGCCCGCGCGCTGCGCGACGGCGCTCTTCGCGTACTGCGAGCCCGCCGGGGCCCCGCACGCGGGCAGCCAGGGGCGGAAGATCATCCTGGCCGGGGCCGGGCACACCCCGCCGCTGCTCATCGGCGAGCACCGCACGGAGTACGTGGAGACCACGCTCTCCGCGCCGCTCGGGATGCTCTCGTGCTGGGAGGCGCCGAGCGTGGAGATCGAACCCGCGCCTGGAGAAACGGTGCTGCTGTACACCGACGGGCTCCTGCGGCGGACCGGCGACCCCATGGACCGGGCCTACGCGAGGCTGCACGCAGCGGCCGCGGGGGTGCCCCGGGGCATCAGGGACGATCCGGCGGCCATCTGCGAGCACATCCTGCGCACGGTGCTGCCGGCGGACGATCCGGCGCTCGCGCCGGCCGGAGCTGGCTCCGTCTCGTCGGCCCCCGCCGCTCCGGCCGCTTCCGCCACCACCGCCGCCATGGCCGCCACGGAGGACGGAGTGGAGGACATCGTCCTGCTCGCTGCCCGTTTTGACTGATTTCTCACACCCGCCGCCGGGCGTCTTCCCCTCGCACATACGATGGATGCGGTCCTACCCGGTCCTGTAGTAGCTGTCGTAGGTGTCGTAGCTGAGGAGAAGACGTGGCTGACGAGCTCACCCCGGAGACCCCGGAAGAAGAGCAGCCCCAGAAGAAGCACAAGCAGCGCAAGAACGGGCTGTACCCGGGCGTCAGCGACGAACTCGCGGAGAACATGCGCTCGGGCTGGGCCGACACCGAGCTGCACGGGCTGGAGCCGATCGCCCAGGCCGCGCACACCGCCGCCCGCCGCGCCGCGCTGTCCGCGCGCTTCCCCGGCGAGCGCCTGGTCGTTCCCGCGGGCCGCCTCAAGACGCGCTCGAACGACACCGAGTACCCGTTCCGCGCCTCGACCGAGTACGCCTACCTGACCGGCGACCAGACCGAGAACGGCGTGCTGGTGCTGGAGCCCGCGGGCGAGACCGGCCACACCGCCACCGTGTACCTGCTGCCCCGCTCCGACCGCGAGAACGGCGAGTTCTGGCTGTCCGGCCAGGGCGAGCTGTGGGTCGGCCGCCGCCACTCCCTCGCCGAGGCCGAGCAGCTGCTGGGCATCCCGGCGAAGGACGTGCGCAAGCTGGCCGACGAGCTGGCCGAGGCCGAGGGCCCGGTCCGCAATGTCCGCGGCCACGACACCGTCATCGAGACGGCCCTGACCGACAAGGTCACCAAGGAGCGCGACGAGGAGCTGCGCGTCTACCTCTCCGAGGCCCGCGCCGTGAAGGACGCCTTCGAGATCGGCGAGCTCCAGAAGGCCGTCGACTCCACCGTCCGCGGCTTCGAGGACGTCGTGAAGGTCCTGGACAAGGCCGAGGCCACGTCCGAGCGCTACATCGAGGGCACGTTCTTCCTGCGCGCCCGCGTCGAGGGCAACGACGTCGGCTACGGCTCCATCTGCGCCGCCGGCCCGCACGCCTGCACCCTGCACTGGGTCCGCAACGACGGCGACGTCCGCTCGGGCGACCTGCTCCTGCTCGACGCCGGTGTGGAGACCCACTCCCTCTACACCGCCGACGTCACGCGCACGCTGCCGATCAACGGCGCGTACACCGACATCCAGCGCAAGATCTACGACGCGGTGTACGAGTCCCAGGAAGCCGGCATCGCGGCCGTGAAGCCGGGTGCCAAGTTCCGCGACTTCCACGACGCCTCGCAGCACGTGCTCGCCGAGAAGCTCGTCGAGTGGGGTCTGCTGGAGGGCCCGGTCGAGCGCGTCCTGGAGCTCGGCCTCCAGCGCCGCTGGACCCTGCACGGCACCGGCCACATGCTCGGCATGGACGTCCACGACTGCGCCGCGGCGCGCACCGAGGCGTACGTCGACGGCACGCTGGAGCCGGGCATGTGCCTCACCGTCGAGCCCGGTCTGTACTTCCAGGCCGACGACCTGACCGTGCCCGAGGAGTACCGGGGCATCGGCGTCCGGATCGAGGACGACATCCTGGTCACCGAGGACGGCAACCGGAACCTGTCGGCCGGACTGCCCCGTGCGTCGGCCGACGTCGAGGCCTGGATGGCGCGCCTCAAGGGCTGACAGCCGAAGACCCCGGCCGCTGCCGGGGCCTGAGTTCGCTTCCGATGGGCGGGATCTCGTGCGCGAGTCCCGTCCATCGGCGTATCCGGGAGTCCTTCCGGCGCTACGACACCTTCAGCAGCGCTCCCTCACGCCATTTCAGGATCTTGTCGAAGCTGACCACCGCGCCCCGGCCCGGCCGGTTGCGGAATCTGACGTGGTCGGCGAGCTCCGCGATCAGTCCCAGTCCCCGGCCGTGCTCGCTCTCCGAGGGTGCGGAGGGGCCGGCCGGCAGGGGTCTGCGCCCCGCGACCGTCGCCGCGGGGAATCCCGGGCCCGAATCGGTCACCTCGATGCGGCAGCGGTCCCCGTCCAGGTACGCCGTGACGCGGTACTCCGCGCACGCCTGCGGGACGGACTCCGCGCCGGCGCAGGCGCCGGCACCGGCCGACGGACCGCCGTGCTCCACCGCGTTCGCGCAGGCCTCGCTCAGTGCCACCGAGAGATCGAAGGAGATGTCCGGGTCCACCCCCGCGGTCTCCATCGTCCCCAGCAGCAATCGCCTGGCGAGCGGCACGCTCGCGGCTTCGCGCCTCAAGTGGAGAGACCACCAGATGCTCATACGGTTACGTATTGCCGCCCACGGCGGGGCGTAAGCCCCCGGCGGACGTCACAGCCCTCATTCGGCCGATGCGGCACTCCGAAGCAGCGGTGTATGCGGCGGCGTACTGACCGCTGCCCCGGCACGGACACCCGAGGTGAAGCCCGCGTACAGGGGCACTCACGACCTTCCGGACCTGCCGTATGGACGGTGTGAGGGCAGTGCGATGATGGCCCGGCCATGACTGTCCCCCACGCGACGCCCGCCGGAGCCGGACTCCGGCTGCTCCGGGCCGCGGTGTTCACCGCGGTCTGCGTCGTGCTGTCCGCGGCCGGGCACGCCCTGGCGTCCTGCGCCGCGGTGCCCTGGTGGGCCCTGGTCATCGCCTTCCTCTCCGTGTTCGCGGTCGCCGCCCCGCTCGCGGGCCGCCGGCGCTCGCTGCCCGGCATCGCCGCCGGGCTCGCCTTCGGACAGCTCGGGCTGCACGCCGTGTTCGGCCTGGGCCAGCACAGCGCCGCCGCGGCCCAGGCACCCGGCGCCGCCGACCCCTCGCTCGCGGCGCTCGCCGCCCGGCTGGTCTGCGGGGGCAACTCCGTCCCGCTCAGCCCGGCCGACGCCCGGCAGATCCTGGAGACCGCCGGCCTGGATCCGGCCGCCCTCGCCGCCCAGACCGCGGCGCAGGGCGCGGCGCCCCTCCATGCCGGGCACGCGCACCTCGCGCAGGCCACCGCGGCGCCCGCCACCGGCCTGTTCAGTACCGGCATGCTCGTCGGACACCTGCTGGCCGCGCTGGCCGCCGGCTGGCTGCTGGGGCGTGGCGACGCCGCCCTGTTCCGGCTCGTGGAGCTGTCCCGCGGTTCCGCAGACGCCGACCCGGTACGTCCGCTGCGCGCCGCGCTGGCCTTCGTACGGGCCCTCGGCGCCGGGCTCGCGGGCACGCCCGCCGGCGCCCCGCAGGCGGCCCGTACCGCCGCCGAACCCGCCGCGCACACCGGCCGGGACGCACTCCACCACACCGTGATCAGGCGCGGGCCGCCCCGTACGGCGCTCGCCCTCGCAGCCTGACGCGGCACCCACTCCCCGGAGCACCCGGCGGAAGCACCGGTGCCGCGGACTCCGCGCGCACCCGTGCGCGGACATCACCGTCACCCCTGCCCCAGTGGAGTGTTCCGCCATGAAGACCTCTCGCGTCTCCTTCGCCGCCGCCCTTGCCGCCGGCACCGTCCTCGTCCTGTCCGGCACCGCGTTCGCGCACGTCAGCGTGCAGCCCGGGGACGCCGCGAAGGGTGGCTACGCGACCATCAACTTCAAGGTCCCGAACGAGCGCGACAACGCCTCGACCACGCAGCTGGAAGTCAACTTCCCCGTGGACCAGCCGCTGACGTCCGTCATGCCGCAGGACATCCCCGGCTGGACCGTGACGGTGGAGAAGAGCAAGCTCGACAAGCCGCTCACCGTCCACGGCAAGCAGGTCAACGAGGCCGTCACCAAGGTGACCTGGAGCGGCGGCAAGATCGAGCCCGGCAAGTTCCAGCAGTTCCCGGTCTCCGTCGGCAAGCTGCCCGACAACGCCGACCAGATGGTCTTCAAGGCGATCCAGACGTACGACAACAACGAGGTCGTCCGCTGGATCGAGGAGACGAAGGCGGGCGCGGCGGAGCCGCAGAACCCGGCTCCCGTCCTCAAGCTGACCGCCGCGCCGGCCGCCGACGACCACCACGACGACAAGAACGCTCCGGCCGCGAAGGACGACAAGGGTCACGACGAGGCCGCCGAGAGCACCTCCGACACGACCGCGCGCGCCCTCGGCGTCGCGGGCATCGTCGTCGGTCTCGGCGGTGTCGCCTTCGGTGTCGCCTCGCGCCGTCGCGCCTCCTGACCCCGAGCGGCCGCAGGCCGTATCCCCTTGTCCAGAACGTGCGCGCGGCCGGCCCTTCTTCACGGCCGGCCCGCCCGCGCCCACATCCCCGATCCCAGGGACACTTCTTCATGCGCACCACTCGTGTGACGGTCGCCGCCCTCGTGGCGGCGGCCGCACTCACCCTCACCGCTTGCGGCGGTGAGACCGCCAAGCCGAACACCGTCACCCAGATCGCCGGCGGCCAGACCAAGGCCGGCAAGGCCACGGTCCTCGACCGCCCCTTCGACAAGCCGGAGCTGGTCCTGACGGACACCACCGGCAAGCCGTGGAACCTGCGCGAGCAGACCAAGGGCAAGCCGACGCTCATCTACTTCGGCTACACCCACTGCCCCGACGTGTGCCCCCTGACGGTGAGCAACATCGCCGTCGCCAAGAAGGCACTGCCGAAGGCCGACCAGGACAACCTCCAGGTCGTGTTCGTCACCACCGACCCCGAACGGGACACCCCCGACTCCCTCGGCGCGTGGCTCAAGGCCCAGGACCCGTCCTTCACGGGACTGACCGGGGACTTCGCCACCATCCAGGCCGCCGCGCGCAAGCTCGGCATCGGTATCGAGGCACCGAAGAAGGAGGCCGACGGCACCGTCGTCTCCATGCACGGCGCCCAGGTCATCGCGTTCTCGCCCAAGACCGACGAGGGTTACCTCCTCTACGGCGAAGGCACCACCGTCGACGACTACACCAAGGACCTGCCGAAGATCGTCAAGGGAGAGAACCCGTGAACGCCCGCACCACCCGTACCCTCGCCGCCGCGCTCTCCCTGACGGCAGCGCTCGCCATATCGGGCTGCTCCTCGGACTCCGACGCCAAGGCTGGCGCGGACAAGCCGAAGATGACGGTCAGCGGCGCGTTCATGCCGGAGCCCGTGAACGACCAGATGGCCGGCGCGTTCATGATCATCAAGAACGGGTCCAAGTCGGCGGACAAGCTCACCGCCGTCACCAGTCCGATCTCCGACGATCTGCAGATCCACGAGACCAAGGACCAGAAGATGCAGCAGGTCGCAGCCATGGACGTGCCTGCGGGCGGTGAGCTCCGGCTGGAGCGCGGTGGCAACCACATCATGCTCATGGGGCTGAAGAGCCTGCCGAAGGTGGGCGACAAGATCGCCTTCGAGCTGCGCTTCGAGAAGGCCGACCCGGTCAAGGTCGAGCTGGACGTCAAGGAGCGGACGTACAACGCCCAGAACACCAGCGCCCACTGACGGACCGAGGTACTGACACGCCATGACGGCCACCGCCCCCTCCCCGGCCCGCGTCCGGGTCACGGCACTCCTGCCGCGGCTCACGCTGGTCCTCGCAGCTCTGCTGGCGGCCCTGTTCACCGCGGCCGGCCCGGCCTCGGCGCACGCCGCGCTCACCGCGAGCGACCCCCAGGACGGGGCGGTGGTCGCCACGGCCCCCGCCCAGGTCACCCTCTCCTTCTCGGAGCAGGTCGCCATGGGCGACGACTCCATCCGCGTCATGGACCCGCAGGGCAAGCGGGTGGACACCGGTGAACTGCGCGACATGTGCAGCGGAACCACCATCCGCTACGGCACGGCGCTGCACTCCGGCCTGCCGGACGGCACCTATACCGTCGCCTGGCAGGCCGTCTCGGCCGACAGCCACCCGGTCTCCGGCGCGTTCACCTTCTCCATCGGCGCCCCCTCGGCGACCAGCGTGGCGCTGCCCACCGCACAGGTGGGCGGCGGACCGGTCGGCATCGCGTACGACGTCGCGCGCTACGCCGCGTACGCCGGTTTCACCGTCCTCGTCGGCGGCGCGGCCTTCGTCCTCCTGTGCTGGCGGCGCGGCGCCTCACAGCGCCCGCTGCAGAAGCTCATCGTGCGTGCATGGGTCACGCTCACCGCCGCCACGCTCGCGATGCTGGTGCTCCGTACCCCGTACACGGGGTCGGGGAAGTTCGCCGACGCGTTGGACCTCGACGGGCTGAAGGCCGTCCTGGAGACCAAGACCGGGGCCTCCCTCGTCTCCCGGTTGCTGCTCCTGGGCGCCGCCGCGCTGTTCATCGCCGTGCTGTTCGGCGCCTACGCCCGCAGGGCCGCGGAGGCCGAGGAGACGGCGAAGCGCAAGGGCAAGGCGAAGGGCCGCGGCGCGGACAAGGGGGCGGGGACGGACAAGGAGGCGGGGGCCGAGAAGGAGGCCGACGACCTGCTCTTCGGTCTCGGCATCGGCGGAACCGTCGTGGCCGGCGGCATCGCCGCCACGTGGGCCCTGTCCGAGCACGCCTCCACCGGCATCCAGCCGGGCATCGCGATGCCCGCCGACATCCTGCACCTCCTCGCCGTCGCCGCCTGGCTCGGCGGGCTCATCGCTCTGCTCGTCGCCCTCCACAAGGTGCCGGGAATCGAGCGCGCGGCGGTCCAGCGGTTCTCCCGGGTCGCGTTCGTCAGCGTCCTGGTCCTCGCCGTCACCGGCGTCTACCAGTCCTGGCGGCAGCTCGGCAGCTGGTCGGCCCTCACCGGCACCAGCTACGGACAGCTCCTGCTGGTGAAGGTCGGGCTCGTCGCCGTCCTCGTGGGCATCGCCTACGTCTCCCGCTCGTGGACCGCGCGGCTCACCGACGCCCCCGCGGGGAAGCCGGCCAA
The DNA here is from genome assembly GCF_008704935.1 of Streptomyces vinaceus. NCBI lineage: Bacteria > Bacillati > Actinomycetota > Actinomycetes > Kitasatosporales > Streptomycetaceae > Streptomyces > Streptomyces vinaceus. The sequence goes on along the minus strand of NZ_CP023692.1, from coordinate 3,853,826 downwards.
GATCGCCCGGCAGCGCGATGTTTCACGTGAAACATCCCCTGCCGCCGTCACCGTCCCCGAGGACCCCAAGCGGGCCGCCCAGCTCGCCCGGCAGCGGGCCGCCCGCGAGAGCGCCCGTGAGAAGCAGGTCCGCGACGCCGATCCGGCCCGGGCGGGACTACGCCGCTCCGTCCTCGCCGAGGCCGGGATCGCCATCGCCCTGCTCGCCGTGACCACCGTGCTCACCAGTACCGAACCCGGCCGGACCGCGGAGCGGGCGAGCGTGCGGGACTCCGTGGCCACCGCCGTTCCCAACCGCGCCATCAAGATCACGCTGCCGTTCGACACCGGCGGCCAGAACGGCAAGGGGTCGGTCCGGGTCGAGGTCGACCCGGGCCGGGTCGGGGCCAACTCGCTCCACGTCTGGATCGAGGACCCCCAGGGCCAGCCCCTCGACGTGCCGGAGATCAAGGTCTCCTTCACCCTCCCCGCCAAGGACATCGGCCCCCTGCCACTCCTCCCGGAGCGCGCGGCCCCCGGACACTGGAGCGCTTCGGGCGTCCAGCTCCCGCTGGCCGGGGAATGGCGGATCGACGTGACCGTCCGTACCTCCGACATCGACCAGACGACCGTGCAGAAGAACGTGAAGATCGGCTGACCAGCGTGACCGAGAGCAACCCCGACATCGAGATCTCCCGGCGCCGGCTGCTGGGCACCGTCGGCGCCGCGGGCGCCGCCGGACTCGCGCTCGGCGCCACCGGCGGCGCCCTCGTGCACTCCGCGTTCGACGATTCCCCGGCCGGCGCCGCCGGGGCCTCCGGGAGCCTCGCCTCCCTCGGCGCCACCCACGTCGCCTTCGAGGGCGAGCACCAGGCCGGCATCACCACCCCGCTCCAGGCCAAGGGCCACGTCCTCGCCTTCGACCTGGCTCCCGGGGCAGGCCGCAAGGAGGCCGCCGCCCTGATGCGGCGCTGGTCCGACACCGCCCGCCTGCTGATGGCGGGCAAGCCCTCCTCGGGCGCGGACTCCGGTATCGCCCTCGACGCGGGGCCCTCCTCCCTCACCATCACCTTCGGCTTCGGCCACTCCTTCTTCGAACGCACGGGGCTCGCCTCCCGCCGTCCCACCGCCCTGGACCCGCTGCCCGACTTCTCCGCCGACCGGCTCGACCCCCAGCGCAGCAACGGCGACCTGTGGGTCCAGATCGGCGCCGACGACGGGCTCGTCGCCTTCCACGCCCTGCGCGCCCTCCAGAAGGAGGCCGGGGAGGCCGCCCGGGTCCGCTGGCAGATGAACGGCTTCAACCGGTCCCCCGGCGCCACCGCCGCCCCGATGACCGCCCGCAATCTCATGGGCCAAATCGACGGCACCGGCAACCCGAAGCCCGCCCAGCCCGACTTCGACAAGCGGGTCTTCGTCCCCGCCGCCGGCCCCGGCCCGGCCGAGCACGCCTGGATGGGCGGAGGCTCGTACGCCGTCGTACGGCGCATCCGCATGCTCCTCGACGACTGGGACAAGCAGTCCCTGGCCCAGCAGGAGCAGGTCATAGGCCGTACGAAGGCCACCGGCGCGCCCCTGACCGGCGGCACCGAGACCACGAAGATGGCCCTCGACAAGATCGGCCCCGACGGCAAGCCGGTCATCGCGTCGAACGCGCACGCCCGGATCTCCGCTCCCGAGCAGAACGGCGGGGCCGCCATGCTCCGGCGCCCGTTCTCCTTCCACGACGGGATCGCCGCCGACGGCACCCCGGACGCCGGGCTCCTCTTCATCTGCTGGCAGGCCGATCCGCTGCGCGGTTTCGTACCCGTCCAGCGCAAGCTGGACCGGGGGGACGCCCTATCGGTGTTCATCCGGCACGAGTCCAGCGGGCTGTACGCGGTTCCGCCCGGCCCCCGCGACGGGGAGTACGTGGGGCAGCGGCTGCTCGAAGGATGAACAGCGACCCGGCGGTCGGGGACCCGGCATTAGGCTGATCACATGTCGGCCACCCGCTTCACCTATCTCGGTCCCGAGGGCACCTTCACCGAAGCCGCCCTCCGCACACTGCCGGAAGCCGCGACCCGGGAACTCGTCCCGATGGTGTCGGTCCCGGCCGCCCTGGACTCCGTGCGCAACGGGGAGGCCGCGGCCGCCCTGGTGCCGATCGAGAACTCGGTGGAGGGCGGGGTCACCTCCACCCTCGACGAGCTGGCCTCCGGCGAACCGCTGATGATCTACCGCGAGGTGCTCCTCCCCATCGCGTTCGCGCTGCTGGTGCGTCCCGGGACCGAGCTGTCGGACGTCAAGACCGTCACCGGGCACCCGGTCGCCCAGCCGCAGGTGCGCAACTGGCTGCGGGGGAACCTGCCCGACGCGGTGTGGGAGTCCGCCGCCTCCAACGCCGACGGGGCCCGGCTGGTCCAGGAGGGGCGCTTCGACGCCGCCTTCGCGGGCGAGTTCGCGGCCGCCACGTACGGGCTCGTCCCGCTGGTCACCGAGATCCACGACGCGGAGAACGCCGAGACCCGGTTCGTGCTGGTCGGCCGGCCCGCCCGGCCGGCGGCGCCGACCGGCGCCGACAAGACCTCCGTCGTGCTGTGGCTCGGCGACGACCACCCCGGTGCGCTGCTGGAGCTCCTCCAGGAATTCGCCGTCCGCGGGGTCAACCTGATGCTGATCCAGTCCCGGCCGACGGGTGAGGGGATCGGCAACTACTGCTTCGCCGTCGACGCCGAGGGCCACATCTCCGACCGCCGGGTCAGCGAGGCGCTCATGGGGCTCAAGCGCACCTGCCCCCAGGTCCGCTTCCTCGGCTCCTACCCGCGCGCCGGCGTCGCTCAGGGTGACGTGCGCGCTCCGCGGTCCGGAACCTCCGACGGTGACTTCATGGCCGCTTCCGACTGGCTGACGCGCTGCCTCGACGGCCGGGCCTAGCTCTTCGTCCACTGTCCACAGAGTTATCCACAGGCGGAGATGGGGACCTGTGGACTAGTCGACATCGCGGCACGACAAGGTCGACAAATCGGTCGGGGGGCCCAGGTTTCGCGCTGGGGAGCGGAAGGTGAACGGCGTCACCCCCGCATCGCCGATCAACTCTTTGGAGCGAGCCATTCCCACCCGAATGAGTGTGTGAGGGTGGTTTGAACCCTGAATCGCCCCGACGGGCCGCGGGTGGGGATTGATCTATTTCCGTGTCCACAGATGCGGCGCACAGCCTGTGGACAAGTCCGGTCCGTGCACAATTCCTGTGGACAAGGAAGACCTTCCCGCCCTGCTCAGAGGGCGCCCGGATACCGCACTTGTGCCCCTTTTCAGGGAATGGGCCGCTTTTATTGACCGCCCGGGAAGGGTCACTTCCGGCCAGCCGGTTCGCCGTTTTCCATTCTCCACAATCAGGACATAGCGACACGCAGCGTGATATCGGTGTGAGCCCAGGAAGCCCAGCCCGGTAGCCTGGAGGGGTGATTGACCTCCGGCTGCTCCGTGAAGACCCTGACCGTGTCCGCGCCTCGCAGCGCGCCCGTGGAGAGGACGTCGACCTTGTCGACGCACTGCTCTCCGCCGATGAGCGCCGCAGGTCCTCCGGCATGCGCTTCGACGAACTGCGCAATGAGCAGAAGTCGCTCGGCAAGCTCATCCCCAAGGCCTCCCCGGAGGAGCGGGCCGAGCTGCTGAAGAAGGCCGAGCAGCTCAAGACGGACGTCAAGGCCGCCGAGGCCGAGCAGAACGAGGCCGACGAGGCCGCCAAGCGACTTCTGCTCCAGCTCGGCAACATCGTCCACGAGGACGTCCCGGTCGGCGGCGAGGAAGACTTCACCGTCCTGGAGACGCACGGCACGATCCGCGACTTCGGCGCCGAGGGCTTCGAGCCCAAGGACCACCTGGAGCTCGGCGAGTCGCTCGGCGCCATCGACGTCGAGCGCGGCGCCAAGGTGTCGGGCTCGCGCTTCTACTACCTGACCGGTGTCGGCGCCCTGCTGGAACTCGCCCTGGTCAACGCGGCGATCGCGCAGGCCACCGAGGCCGGCTTCATCCCCATGCTGACCCCGGCGCTGGTCCGTCCGCGCGCCATGGAGGGCACCGGCTTCCTCGGCCAGGCCGCGGAGAACGTGTACCACCTGGAGAAGGACGACTACTACCTGGTCGGCACCTCCGAGGTCCCGCTCGCCGCGTACCACATGGACGAGATCATCGACGCCGAGAAGCTGCCGCTGCGGTACGCCGGCTTCTCTCCGTGCTTCCGCCGTGAGGCCGGTACGTACGGCAAGGACACCCGCGGCATCTTCCGCGTCCACCAGTTCGACAAGGTCGAGATGTTCTCGTACGTCGCGCCGGAGGAAGCCGAGGCCGAGCACCAGCGCCTCCTGGAGTGGGAGAAGCAGTGGCTCACCAGCCTGGAGCTGCCCTTCCAGGTGATCGACGTCGCCACCGGTGACCTGGGCGCCTCCGCCTCGCGCAAGTTCGACTGCGAGGCGTGGATCCCGACGCAGGGCAAGTACCGCGAGCTGACCTCGGCCTCGAACTGCGACGGCTTCCAGGCCCGCCGCCTGTCGATCCGCTACCGCGACGGCAAGAAGACCGCGCCGCTCTCGACGCTGAACGGCACCCTGTGCGCCGTACCGCGCACGATCGTGGCGATCCTGGAGAACCACCAGCAGGCCGACGGCTCCGTGCGCGTGCCCGCGGTGCTCCGCCCCTACCTGGGCGGCCGTGAGGTCCTGGAGCCGATCGCCAAGTGAGCCCGGCCCCGTTCCCGTACAAGCTCGTCGCGACCGATCTCGACGGCACGCTGCTGCGTGCCGACGACACCGTTTCGGAACGCACCCGTGAAGCACTCGCCGCGGCCACCGCGGCGGGCGCGGCCCACATCATCGTCACCGGCCGGGCCGTGCCCTGGACCAGGGGCGTACTGGACGATCTCGGTTACCAGGGGATCGCGGTGTGCGGGCAGGGCGCGCAGGTCTACGACGCGGGCGCGCACCGGCTGCTGACCTCGGTGACGCTCGACCGGCAGCTGGCCGGTCTGGCGCTGTCGAAGCTGGAGGCCGAGGTGGGTCCGCTGGCGCTCGCCGCCAGCCGGGACGGGGTGGACGGCGACGTCCTCTTCGGGCCCGGCTACCAGGTGCAGGAGGGCCTCCCGGCGCTCTACCTGGAGGACACGGCGGCAGTGTGGACGGCTCCGCTGAACAAGCTGTACATCCAGCACCCGGAGCTCGGTGACGACGCGCTGGTCAAGGTGGCCCGGGAGACCGTGGGCTCCCTGGTCGACATCGTCATGGCCGGTCCGGGGATAGTGGAGATCCTGCCGCTGGGGCTGACGAAGGCCACCGGGCTTTCGCTGGCCGCCCGCCGGCTGGGCGTGAAGGCGGCGGAGACGATCGCCTTCGGTGACATGCCCAATGACATCCCGATGTTCGGCTGGGCGGCGCACGGGGTCGCGATGGCCAACGCCCACGCCGAGCTGAAGGCGGTGGCCGACGAGGTGACCACCTCCAACGAGGAGGACGGCATCGCCGTCGTGCTGGAACGACTGCTGGGCGCTGCCTGACGGCCCGCCCAGAAACGGGGAAGGTCCGGAACAGCCCGCGCCGCGAGGCGCGCTCGAAGTGGCTGCTCCGGACCTTTTTGTTGCTCCCCGCGCGACTCACTCTGCCCGGGGCGCAGGTCCCGTACCAGTCAATTTCCGCGGCTCAGCCGTCGACGGTGTGGTGGTCTGTTTCACGTGAAACATGCCGGGGGTGCGGGTGGCGGGTGAGCGGCCAGGCGAGCAGGCCGACGGCGAGCGAGATGGCGTGCCCGAGGTCGGTGAAGGTTCCTCCGGTCAGGAGGGGCAGCCCGAAGAAGGCGACGACGCCGGCGAGGTAGAGCCAGCGCAGGGGGTTCGGGAGCCGGTAGGTGAGGACGCCGATCGAGGCCGCGAGGCCGTAGCTGACACCGACGTCGACGACGTGGACCATGCTGTGCGGGGCCCGGTGGTCCTGAATGGCCATCAGGACCACCTTCTGGCTGATGAGGGTGGCCGTGATGTGTGCGGTCGCGACGATGGCGAGCCAGCGCAGGGTGCCTAGCCAGCGTTCCACGGGCGCGTGGAAGAGCTCGAAGAGGACGGCGTACAGGGCGAGCGAGGCCGGGTTCTCGATCCAGAAGGCACTGGAGAGCAGGGCCCGCACGGGGTGCCGGGTGAGCTCGTGGATATTGCTGCTGTGGCGGTGGAGCAGGACGTGCTCCAGATGGTCGGGCGCGATCACGACGATGACGCTCGTGACGGCGAGGAGCAGCAGCCATATGTGCGTACCCGGCGAGGAGCGTATCCAGGACCGTACGGGCCTGGACGGCTCGGGCTCGGGGTGCTCGACCATGCCCTGATTTTGCCCCGTACGACGGCGCCCCGCCTGGCCGGTGGGCCGGGCGGGGCACGGTCGTCGAGCCGGTGCGGCGGGGGCCTACTCCTCGCCCGCCAAGGTGAGGCGGCGCAGCTTCTGGCCGGCGTAGACGGTGGCGCCGACGGTGACCACGCAGAGCAGGGTCACGGCGGTGGGCAGGCCGACGGTGGCGTCGACATAGCCTTCGCCGGCGACCTTCTCGGCAAGGGCCAGGGCCCACTGCTGGACGCTGAGGGTCTTCGCGCCGGAGACCAGGCTGCCGAAGAGCGACTCCCAGATCAGGGCGTAGACCAGGCCGAAGACGACCGCGTGCCGGCTGACGGTGCCCAGCAGCAGGAACAGGGCGCTGTAGGCGATCGAGGCGACGAGGGCCGCGACGGTGTAGGCGACGGCGATCTGCTGGCCGTTGCCGTTGAGGATGAACCCGGCGATCAGGGTCGGGATCGCCGAGAAGGCCATGGTGACGCCGATCGCGACGATCAGCTTGGTCATGATGATCGTCGGGCGCTTCACCGGCTTGGAGAGCAGGTAGACGATCGAGCCGTCGTCGATCTCGGGGCCGATGGCCCCCGTGCCGGCGATGACGCCGATCAGCGGAACCATGGTGGCGAGGGCGAAGCCGCCCAGCAGGTCGGCGGCGACCTTGTCGTCCAGGCCGGTGAAGGCGCGGACGGCGATGGAGATGACGATCAGCAGGACGGGCAGCCCGCAGAGGATCAGGGCGCGGCGGCGGCCGAGCAGCGCGCGGTAGGTGAGCCGGGCGACGGTGGGGTTGTACATGGGTGCCAGCTCCTTCAGGCCGCGACGAGGTAGGAGAAGACCGATTCGAGGGACTCGTCGGAGGGCGAGACCGTCAGCAGTCGGATGCCGTGCGCCCGGGCGACCTGGGGCAGCAGCTCGGTGAAGCGGCCGAAATCGACGGCCTGGATGCGCAGGACGCCTTCCTTGAGGTCGACCTCGATGCCGGCGGTGGAGGGGTCGGCGATCAGGGCCGCGGCGAGGGCCCGGTCGTCGGAGGAGCGGACGACGTAGCGGTGCGGGCGGTCCGTCATCAGGCGGCGGATCTTGCGGAAGTCTCCGGAGGCGGCGTGCCGGCCGGCGACGACCACCTCGATGTGGGAGGCGAGCTGTTCGACCTCCTCCAGGATGTGCGAGGAGAACAGCACGGTGCGCCCGTCGTCGCCCATGCGCCGCAGCAGGTCCATCAGCTGCATGCGCTGGCGCGGGTCCATGCCGTTGAACGGCTCGTCCAGGAGCAGCACGGACGGGTCGTGGACGAGGGCCGAGGCCATCTTCACGCGCTGGCGCATGCCCTTGGAGTACGTGGAGATCTTGCGGTCCTGGGCGTACTCCATCTCGACGGTGGCGAGCGCGCGCTGGGCGGCCGCGTCGTCGAGGCCGTGTAGCTCGGCGTTGGCGACGACGAACTCCCGGCCGGTGAGGAAGTCGTACATGGCCTCGCGCTCGGGCACGACGCCGATCTGCTTGTAGACCTGCTCGTTCTGCCAGATCGGCGCGCCGTCGAGGGTGACGGTGCCCGTGGAGGGGGCGAGGAAGCCGCCCATCATGTTGATGAGGGTCGACTTCCCGGCGCCGTTGGGGCCCAGGAGCCCGGTGACCCCGGGGCCGATGTGCATGGTCACGTCGTTGACGGCGACGACGTTCCCGAACCAGCGGGAGGTGTGGTCGATGTCGATGGTGGTCACAGCCCGGCCTTCCGGTAGCGGGCCATCAGGGCGGCGTAGGAGCCGGCGATGAGGGCGAGGACGACGAGCAGGTAGACGAATCCGACACCGGCCGAGGGGCCGTCACCGCCCGGGAAGGCGGAGGTGGCTCCGAGGAAGGCCGTCTGCACGCCGTCGATCAGGGTGATCGGGGAGAACAGGCCCATCCACTCGATGGGACCGGTGGAGCCGGTGTTGTACGCGATGCCCTGGACGGCGGTCACCGCGCCGTAGGGGATCAGGAGCAGGGCGATGATGGCGGCGACGCCGAAACCGCGGCGCGGGGTGAGCGCGGCCATGATGAGGCCGAGGCCGGCGAACAGCACCGAGAGCAGCAGCACGGAGACCAGTCCCTGGGCGAACCCCTTGGTCTGGTCCGCGAAGTCGAATTTGGCCAGCAGCGAGCCGATCCACATGATCAGCAGCGGCGTGGCGGTGAGGATGAACAGCGCCGAGGCCATCGCCGCGAACTTGGCGAGGACGTAGTCGACGCGCTCGATGGGCCGCGAGAAGTAGAGCGGCACGGTCTTGAAGCGCAGGTCCCGGGAGACCGACTGGGGCGCCTGCGAGGCGAGGTACAGACCGATGATCACCTGGGTGGTCAGGGCGTACGTCGTGTACTTGATCGGCAGGCTGGTGGATCCGGGCACCGCGATGGCGACCGCGACGATGATCAGCGCCGGGACGCACATCACCGCGAAGAGCAGCATGGGCAGGACCTTGGACTTGGCCGAGCGGCCGAGCCCGTACGCCCCGCGCAGGGACTGCGAGAACAGCGACTTGCGGGCGTAGGCGCGGCCGAGCCGGGCTCCTTCGTAGGAGCGGTAGCCGATGTTGTGGATCTGGGTCGAGGTGTCAGGCGCCATCGGAACCGGCTCCCTTCCGGACGAGCTGCTGCTGGTCGTTGGCGCGGAAGACCTCCGCGATGTGGTGGCGGCGCTGTTCCATGCGGACCAGGCCCAGGCCGAGGTCGGCGACGGTGTCGCGCACCATGTCGTACGTCTCCTCGCCGGTGGCTTCCAGCAGCAGGATGTGGCCGGCTCCGGGAAGGCCCTCCTCCTCGCCCGCGTGCAGGGTCAGACCGGCCTCGGCGAGCGCCTTGCGCAGGGCGGCGGTGCCGTCCGGGTGGGCGTCGGTGTCGGTGACCTCGACCGCGAGGGTCGTGGTGATCTGCGTGAAGTCGCTGGTGGAGCTGGAGCGCAGCAGCTTCCCGCCGTCGACGACCACGACGTGGTCGCAGGTCCGTTCCAGCTCGCCGAGGAGGTGGGAGGTGACCAGGACGGAGATGCCGAAGTCGGTGTAGACGCGGCGGATCAGGCCGAGCATCTCGTCGCGGCCGACGGGGTCGAGGCCGTTGGTGGGCTCGTCGAGCAGGACCAGCTGGGGGTCGTGGACGAGCGCCTGGGCCAGCTTGACGCGCTGCTTCATGCCCGTGGAGTAGCCGCCGATGGGGCGGTAGCGCTCCTCGTACAGGCCCACGTGGCGCAGGGTGTCGGCGGTCCGCTCGCGGGCGGCGGTCGGCGGGAGCCCGGACATGCGCGCCATGTGCACGACGAACTCGGTGGCCGAGACGTCGGGCGGCAGGCAGTCGTGCTCGGGCATGTATCCGACGCGTTCGCGGATGGCGCTGCCATGGGTGGCGACATCGAGTCCGAGCACGGCGGCACGGCCCTCGGTGGCGGGGGACAGTCCAAGCAGGATCTTGATCAGCGTGGACTTGCCGGCTCCGTTGGCACCCACGAGGCCGGTCACTCCCGGCCCGATGTCCAGGGAGAGCCGGTCGATTGCGGTCACTCGGGGGTACCGCTTGCTCAGGCTTTCGGTCGCGATGACAGTCACGGCTTCGACGTTAGTGGCGCGGACCGCGCCGATCGTCAGACCAGGAGCGTCATCGCGTCTCCGCCTTCAGGACTACACACCCTGACGAAAGGCTGACGCGGACCGGTCGAAGGGCCCCGACGAAGCGGCGCGTACGCGGTGGATCGGACAAGTTGTCCACAGGTCCGTGCACGACCCTTGACGTGATCTCCGGTCATTGTCACATTCATCAGTGTCAAGTTACGGGCGCGTAGCGCGTACGGCTCTACGGACGGACGGCTGTCATGGCTGCGGACACCAGGCAACGCACCGCGCGACTCTCTCCGGACCTGCGCGGGTTCAGGGAAGTGCAGCGCCTCTCGTACGAGTGCGCGGAGACCGTCGCGGCGCAGCTGCGGCCGGGGGTGACCGAGCGCGAGGCGGCGCGGATGCAGCGCGAGTGGCTGCGCGAGCGCGGGGTGCGGGACTGGTTCCACCTGCCGTTCGCCTGGTTCGGGGACCGGACCGCCTTCGCGAACTTCAAGATCCCCCTCCAGTTCTTCCCGACGAACCGGAAGCTGGAGCCGGGAATGCCGTTCATCCTCGACATGGCGCCGGTCTACAAGGGGTACGCGGCCGACATCGGGTACTCGGGCAGCATGGGGCTCAATCCGGTGCAGGACCGGCTCATGTCCGATCTGCGGGTGCACCGCGAGCTGATCCTGGACCAGGTCCGCGAGCGGCGCCCGCTGCGCGAGATCTACGAGAACGTCGAGCGGCTGATGATCCGGCAGGGGTACGCCAACCGGCACCGCGCCTACCCCTTCGGTGTGATCGCCCACAAGATAGACCGGGTCAAGGAGAGGCGCTGGTCCCCGACCGCCTTCGGGTTCGGGACGCAGTCCCTCAAGGGGCTGGCCTCCGACGCCCTGCACGGACACCGCGAGGGATGGTCCCCCCTGTGGAGCCCCTACCGCTTCTCCGACCACCCGCCGCAGCCCGGGCTGTGGGCGGTGGAGCCGCATCTGGGGTTCCGGGGCACCGGTGCGAAGTTCGAGGAGATCCTGGTGGTCACCGACTCACGGGACCCCGGGGAGAGCGCGTTCTGGCTGGACGACGATCTGCCGCACGTGCGGCGCTGGGCCGAGGAGAAGGCAGCATGAGCGGCATGAGCGAGATCAACGGGTCGGGCCTCGCGGGAGCGCGCGAGCGCCGGGTGAGCACGGGCGGAATCGAGCTGTGCGTCGTCGAGCTCGGCGAGACGGACCGGCCGACCGTGCTGCTCGTGCACGGGTACCCGGACAGCAAGGAGGTCTGGTCGGAGGTCGCGGAGCGGCTGGCGGCCCGCTTCCACGTGGTGCTCTACGACGTACGCGGCCACGGGCGCTCCACGGCTCCGGTGCCCCTGCGCGGCGGATTCACCCTGGAGAAGCTGACCGACGACTTCCTGGCGGTGGCGGACGCGGTAAGCCCCGACCGCCCGGTGCACCTGGTCGGCCACGACTGGGGCTCGGTACAGGGCTGGGAGTTCGCCACCGTTGCCCGTACGGAGGGCAGGATCGCCTCCTTCACCTCGATCTCGGGCCCCTCCCTGGACCACTTCGGGCACTGGATCAAGAAGCGGATGACCCGGCCCACCCCGCGCCGGGCGGCCCAGCTCCTCGGCCAGGGCGTCAAGTCCTGGTACGTGTACATGCTGCACACCCCCGTGCTGCCGGAGCTCGCCTGGCGCGGGCCGCTCGGCAAGCGGTGGCCGCGGATGCTGGAGCGCGTGGAGAAGGTCCCCTCCGGTTCGTACCCGACGGCCTCGCTGCCCTCGGACGCCGCGCACGGGGCCTGGCTCTACCGCGACAACGTACGGCCCCGGATGCGCCGGCCGCGCCCCGACGCGTACGCGCACGTGCCCGTCCAGCTGATCACCCCGACCGGGGACGCCTTCCTGTCCGAGCGGCTCTACGACGACCTCGAACTGTGGGCCCCCGACCTGGTGCGGCGCACCCTGCCCGCAAAGCACTGGGTGCCGCGGACCCGGCCCGACCAGCTGACCGCGTGGATCACTGAGTTCGTCACCTCCCGGGAGGAGCCTGCCACCCGGGCACCCGAGCAGAAGGCTCCGGGCAAGTACGCCGACCGGTTCGGCGGCCAGCTCGTACTGGTCACCGGCGCCGCCAGCGGGATCGGCCGGGCCACCGCGTTCGCGTTCGCCGAGGCCGGGGCCCGGGTGGTCTGCGTGGACCGGGACGCGGAGGGAGCGGCCCGCACGGCCGACATGGCACGGCTCGTCGGGGCCCCCGAGGCCTGGGGCGAGTGCGTCGACGTCAGCGACGAGCAGGCGATGGAGAAGCTCGCCGCGAAGACCGCCGCCGAGTACGGCATCGTGGACGTCCTGGTCAACAACGCCGGGATCGGCCTGTCGGGGCCCTTCCTGGAGACCACCTCGGAGGACTGGAAGAAGGTCCTCGACGTCAACCTGTGGGGAGTCATCCACGGCTGCCGGATCTTCGGCAGGCAGATGGCCGGGCGCGGCCAGGGCGGCCACATCGTCAACACCGCCTCCGCCGCCGCCTACCTGCCGTCCAAGACCCTGCCCGCCTACAGCACGTCGAAGGCGGCGGTGCTGATGCTGAGCGAGTGCCTGCGCGCCGAGCTCGCCTCGCAGTCGATCGGGGTCTCGGCGATCTGCCCCGGCATCGTCAACACCAACATCACCGCCACTTCGCGCTTCGCGGGAGTGGACGCGGCGGAGGAGAAGCGCCGCCAGGAGCGCTCCTCGCGGCTGTACGGGCTGCGCAACTTCCCGCCGGAGAAGGTCGCTGAGGCGATCCTGCGGGCGGTGGTGCGCAACGAGGCCGTGGTACCGGTGACCCCGGAGTCCAAGGGAGCCCTGTGGATGTCCCGGTTCGCGCCGGGCACTCTGCGCCGGATCGCGAAACTGGAGCCGCGGCTGTGACCGGGACAGAGCCCGGCACGGCCATATCCCGCTCCTCCCGGCGGTCGTACCATCCCTCGCAGGAGGGCTCGCCGCGCAGGGCGGCCGAGTACCTTGCGGCTTCGCCTGCCGCCCGGGCCGCGGCGGCCGCGGTCGGCCGAGCCGCCATGTCGTAGGGAGCCGGGATTGTCAGAACAGGCGGTGGCCGAGTACCGGATCGAGGATCTCGCGCACCACAGCGGGGCGACGGTGCGCACGATCAGGGCGTACCAGGACCGTGGGCTGCTGCCGAAGCCGGAGCGGCGCGGCCGCTCCAACGTCTACCGGGACACGCATCTGGCACGGCTGCGCCAGATCGCCGATCTGCTGGACCGCGGTTACACCCTGGCCTCCATCAAGGAGCTGCTGGAGGCCTGGGACGCCGGGCGCGGGCTCGGCGGCGTGCTCGGACTCGTCGCCGAGGTGCACGGACCGTGGACCGACGAGGAGGCCGCCCGCATCAGCCGGGCCGAGCTCAACGAGCGGTTCGGCGGCCGGCCCGACGACGACGCGGTGGGCGAGGCCTGCGAGCTGGGGGTGCTGGAGGCGATCCCGGGGCGCCCGGACGAGTTCCTGGTGCCCTCCCCGCAGGAGCTGGCGGTGGCCGCCGAGCTGTACGCGGCCGGGGTGCCGCTGTCCGCGATCACCGGCCACCTGCGGGAGCTGCGCGGACAGGTGGAGCACATCGCCTCGCGGTTCCTGGAGTTCACCACCGAGCACGTCTTCGCCCGCTACCTCGGGGAGGTCCCGCCGACGGACTCCGACGCGGCGGAGGCGGCGACGATGGTACGGAGACTGCGCCCCCTGGCCCAGCAGACGGTGGACGCCGAGCTGGCGCGGGCGATGCGGCTGTTCGCGACCCGGCATCTCCAGCGCCACCTGGGCGCGCCCGGGGCCCCGCAGCCCCCCGGACCCGCGCCGGTGGCCCTGCCGGCGGAGACCGTACGGGCGGTTCAGGAGCTGGTCGGCGCCGAGCACGTGGGGGAGTTCGTCCGGGCCGCGACGGAGCGGGAGCTCCAGGCCCGGACGATGAACGAACTGGCCCGCCGGGGAGGCGGGTGACGGCACAGGGGTAACGGCCCCCGGCACCCGCTCAGTAGTCCACAGGGCGGATCACTCGTTTACCCGCAAAACCCACCCAACCGGCTGTGGACAAGTCGGTATTGCCTGTGGGCAACCCTGTGGACAGCGGGGCCGGCGCCTCCTGCGCACCCCGTGGGGCGCTCCCGTACAGGAGCCCGGCGAGGGCAAGTCCCACGGCGCCGCCGACCACCTGGGCCGCGAGGAATCCGGGCAGCGACTGCGGGGCGATCCCAGTGAACGAGTCGCTGAAGGCCCGCCCGATGGTCCCCGCCGGGTTGGCGAAGGAGCCGGACGAGGTGAACCAGATCGCGGCGGCGATGTACGCGGCGACCGCAGCCGGGATCAGCTTCGACCGTCCGATGCGCTCCAGGCCCTGGATGACGAGGACGAGCCCGGCGGTCGCGACGATCTCACCCACGAGCAGATGGCCGCCGCTGCGGATCTGTGTGGAGAAGGTCCCGGGGGCACGGCCGAACATCACCTCGGCAAGGACCGCCCCGCCGATGGCGCCGGCGGTCTGGGCGGCGGTGTAGACGAGGGCCTCCCGGCCGCCGAGCCCCTCGCCGCCGGTCCGCCGGGCCCACCAGGAGGTGAGGGTGACGACCGGGTTGAGGTGGGCTCCGGACAGCGGCCCGAAGAGCGTGATGATCAGGCCGAGGCCGATGGCCGAGGCGAGCGAGTTGGCGACGAGGGCGACACCGGTGTCGCGGCTGAGGTCGGCGGCCTGGATACCGGAACCGATCACGACCACGAGAAGGCCGGCGGTGCCGACGAGCTCGGCGACCGCACGGCGCGGCAGGGAAGCGTGGATTGTCATGGGTTCTCCCCCTGGGCAGAAGTACAGCGGAAAATGTATTCCGTATCTTGGAAACGCGATAGGGGTGTCCCACGGTGGCCCAGGGCAGCGGAGCCCCGATAAATCCCTGCTCGACCCCCGTCCGACCCGGCAAGCTGGGCCCATGGACGACAGACGCACCGTGAAGGTGTCCAAATACGTCTCGAAACACCTGCGGCATCAGCCGGAACGCATCGGACTGGTGCTCGATCCCCAGGGCTGGGTGGAGATCGACGACCTCCTCGCCGCGGCCGCAGCCCACCGCTTCCCCATCAGCCGCGCCGAGCTCGACCACGTCGTGGCGGCCAACGACAAGCAGCGGTTCGCCGTCGACGGCACCCGCATCCGCGCCAACCAGGGCCACACCGTCCCCGTGGACCTGGACCTGCCGGAGGCCGAACCGCCCGCGTACCTCTACCACGGCACCGTCGCGGCCGCCCTGGACGCGATCCGCACAGAGGGCCTGCGCCCCATGGCCCGCCACCACGTGCACCTGTCCCCCGACCGGGAGACCGCGACCCGCGTGGGCGCACGACGGGGCCGGCCGGTCGTACTCGCCGTCGACGCGGGGGCGATGCGCGCGGCCGGGCACGTATTCCGTGTCAGCGCCAACGGGGTGTGGCTGGCGGACGCCGTACCGCCGCAGTTCCTGCGCTTCTCCTAACGCAGGAATTCAGGACGGGATTGTCAGATCATCCCCCTACTCTGTTCCTCATTCCGGTCCGTGAGGGGGGTACCTCGCGAACGCCGAACCATCCATGCGAGCACGCGAGGTGACGCCCCATGACGTCCGCATCCTCTTCCTCCATCCACTCGGATCCCGCCGCCAACAGCTTCCAGGTCGATCTGCGCGGCCTGGTCGACCTGCTCTCCCACCACCTCTACTCCAGCCCGCGCGTCTACGTCCGCGAGCTGCTGCAGAACGCGGTGGACGCCGTCACCGCCCGCCAGGCACTCGACCCCGAGGCGGAGATCCGCATCCGGCTGTCGGCGTCCGCGGGCCGGGTGACCATCGAGGACAGCGGTATCGGCCTGACCGCCGCCGAGGCCCACTCCCTCCTCGCCACCATCGGCCGCAGCTCCAAGCGCGGCGGCGAACACGGCCTCGAAACCACCCGCCGCGAGTTCCTCGGCCAGTTCGGCATCGGCCTGCTCGCCTGCTTCGTCGTGGCCCGCCAGATCCGCGTCATCACGCGTTCCGCGCGCGACCCCCAGGCCGCGCCCGTCGAGTGGCTGGCCACGGACGACGGCTCCTACACCGTCCGTGAACTGCCCGAAGACGCGCGCCGGGAGCCCGGCACCACCGTGATCCTCCAGGCGCGCCCGGGTGCCGAGGAGTGGACCGTCCCGGCCAAGGTCGAGCAGCTGGCCCGCGACTACGGCTCCCTGCTCCCGTACGACATCACCTTCACCGAGGGCGGGAGCGGGGAGGAGGGCAGCGGGGGCGGCGAGCCGCGGGGCATCACCGACCGGCCCGCCATATGGGACCGCCCCTTCCCCACCCCCGCCGCGCGCCGCGTCGCGCTCGCCGGCCACTGCGCGCAGCTCTTCGGCTTCACCCCGCTCGACAGCATCGACCTCGACCTGCCCGTCGCCGGGGTGCGCGGAGTCGCGTACGTCCTCCCCGAGCCGACCAGCCCCGCCCACCGGGCCGGGCACCGCGTCCACCTCAAGGGCATGCTGCTGACGGACCACGCCGACAACCTGCTGCCGGACTGGGCCTTCTTCGTCCGCGCGGTCATCGACACGGACACCCTGCGGCCCACCGCCTCCCGCGAGAACCTCTACGACGACGAGACCCTGTCCGCCGTACGGGAGGCCCTCGGCGCCCGGGTCCGGGCCTGGCTCGCCGAGCTCGCCGCGAGCGAACCGGAGCGCTTGGCAGCCTTCCTGAGCGTCCACCACCTCGGGGTGAAGTCCCTCGCCCGGCACGACGCCGAGCTGCTCGGCCTGATGCTGCCCTGGCTGCCGTTCGAGACGAGCGAGGGCTCGATGAGCCTCCAGGAGTTCACGGCGGCGCACACCGAGGTCCACTTCACGCGCACGGTCGAGGAGTTCCGCCAGATCGCCCCGATCGCTGCCGCCCACGGCCTCGGCGTTATCAACGCGGGATACACCTACGACGCCGACCTGCTCGCCCTGCTGCCCACCGTGCGCCCGGACCTTAAGGTCACGGAGCTGGACGCCGGCGCCGTCACCGAGCGCCTCGACCCGGTCCCGACCTCCGCCGAACTGGCCCTCGCGCCCTTCCTGTCCACGGCGCGCACCCGGCTGGAGGCGCAGGGCTGCGACGTCGTGCTGCGGTCCTTCCAGCCCGTCTCCGTCCCCGCGCTCTACCTCGACGACCGACAGGCCCGCCAGGAACGCGACCGCACGGCGGCGCTGGACAGCGCCGACTCCCTGTGGAGCGGGATCCTCGGCGCGCTGCGCGGCTCCGCCCCGCGCGCCCGCCTGGTGCTCAACCACAACAACCCGCTGATCCGCCGGATCTCGGCCCTGCCCGACGAGGCCCTGACCGGCACCGCCGTCGAATCGCTGTACGGGCAGGCCCTGCTGATGTCCCAGCGGCCGCTGCGGCCCGCCGATTCCACGCTGCTCAACCGGGCCTTCCTCGGGCTCCTCGAATGGGCGACCCACTCCACCGACTCCCAGGAGGGACAGAAGTGACCGTACTGACGCGCGAGGAGATCGAACAGGGCCTGGCCGAGAACAGGAACTCCCCCAACGGGACGGCACGCAACGCGCACGCCGAGGTGCTCGTGGGCGCGGCGGAGGCGATCGGTGACGGCCCCCTGTTCCGCACGGCCCTGGACAACCTGATCAACGCCTATCTCTGGAGCGCCGAGTCCTCCAAGATGCTGGTGCCCTTCGCCCGGCTGCTCCAGGAGTACGACAAGGACCCCGGAGCCTTCGACCGGTGGGACGCCCACTCGCTGTTCTGGCAGTTCAAGTGGGTGGCCACGGCCATCAGCGATTCCCCCGAGATCCCGCTCCAGTCCGCCATCGGCTGGCTGGACGAGATGGAGCGCCGCTACCGGATCGCCGGCTACAGCGAGCGGCCGGTCCGCGAGTCCGAGATGTGGCTCGCCGACGCGATCGGTGACGACGACCGGGCCGAGCGGGCGCACCGGGCCTGGCTGGCGGCCGAGCGCGACGACATGAGCGACTGCCACGCCTGCGAGCTCAACGGCCAGGGCGCGTACGCCGTGCTGCGCGGGGACGACGCCCGGGCCCTGGAGCTGTGGCAGCCGGTGCTGACGGGCGAGCGGACCTGCGCCGAGGAGCCCCACCGGCTCCTCGCCACCTCGCTGCTGCCGCTGCTGCGCCTGGGCCGTTTCGAGGAGGCCCGCTCGCACCACGTACGCGGCTACCGCATGGCCCGCGGCAACGAGAGCCTGCTGCCCTCCATCGGCAAGCACATCGAGTTCTGCGCCCTGAGCGGCAACGAGTCCCGCGGCCTGGAGATCCTCGCCGAGCATGCCGCGCACATGAGCCCGCTGGTCAACGTCGACGACCAGCTGGCCTTCCACGGCGGCATCCTCGTACTGCTGCGCCGACTGACCGAGCTGGGGCACGGCCGGAGCCCGGCCGTCCCGTACGACGGCGTCCCGCACACGGTGTCCGAGCTGTACGAGGTGCTGCGCGCGAGCTCGCTGGAGATCTCCCGCCGCTTCGACGCCCGCAACGGCACCACCCGGGTCTCCGACCGCTTCCTCGCCCGGATCGAGCGGGAGCCGCTCGTCGACGTACTGCCGCTCGGGGTGCGCAGCTCGGCGCTGCCGCGGCCGGCGGTCGCCGTCACCGCCCCCGCGACCACGGCCGTACCCGCAGCGCCAGCGGCCGGTCTGGAGGAGCTGGTGGAGCGGGCCCGGCAGGCCCGGGAGCAGCGGCACCCGGCCGCGGACGCGCTCTGGGCCGAGGTCGGCGTACGGGTGGACGCGCTCCCGCAGGACGAGGTGGACCCGCTGCTCGCGGCCGATGTCGCCGACCAGCGGGCGCTGGCGGCGGCGCGCGGCGGCGCCGAGAACGCGGCGGAGCTGCTGGAGGCGGTCCGCGACCGCTACCTGGAGCTCGGCCGGGCGGAGCGCGCGGCACTGGCGCAGCTGCGGCTGGCGAGCGAGGCCGCGCAGTCAGGCGCCGAGCCGCGGCGCATCCGGGAGCTGCTGGCCGCTGCCCTGAAGGCAGCCGAGGCACTGGACGAGGGCGAACCGCTGCGCGGGCGCCGGATCGCACTGGCGGAGCTGTCCTCGATCCGCGTGGAGTCGTACCTGCGCTCGCTGGAGGCCGGCCCCGAGCACGAACACCTCCACGAGCCGGGACAGGACCACGGTCACGGTGAGCTGGCGGCCGAACTCGCCGCCTTCGTCGCCTCGTACGAGGAGGCACTGCCCGACCTGGCGGCCGAAGCCGAGGAGATGCTGGGCCGCGTCGCTCTGTCGCAGGGCGACCCCGAGCGTGCCCTGCCGCTCCTGGCCGCGTCCGCGGCGCGCGCGGTGTCGGCGGGCATGCCGTGGCAGGCGGTGGACGCGCTGGTGCTGCGGGCCGGTGTGCTGATGTCGGTGGAGCGGCCCGAGGAGGCGCAGGAGGCGGCGCGCTCCGCGCTGGAGCACTCCGCGCAGGTGACGGAGCCCGAGACGCAGGCCGTCGTACGGCTCACCCTCGCGGACATCCTGCTGCGCCGGGCCGACGGGGCGGCGGAAGCCGCCGAGCACGCCCTCACCGCCGCGCACTGGTTCGACCAGGCGGATCTGACCGCCGACGGCGGGGCGCAGGCCCGGCTGGTGCTGGCCCGGGCGTATGCGCGCGAGGGCCGGCACGCGGACGCGGCGGAGGTGCTGCAGTCGACGCTGCCCGATCTGCTGGAGCACGGCGAAGGACAGGCCGTGTCCGTACGCGAGTTCCTCGGCGATCTGCTGCGGCAGCTGAACGACCCCCGGGCGGCGGCGGAGCAGTACCTGCTGGCGGCGGAGGTGGCCAAGGAGTGGGAGGACCCCCGCCCCCAGGCCGCCCTGGCACAGGCGGCGGCCGAGCAGTTGTCCGCCGCCCGCCTGGACCAGGAGGCGACCGCGGCGTACGAGCGGTCCCTTGAGCTGTTCCGGGTCACGGGGGACGCCCCCGTCGCCGAGGTGCGGATCCTGCGCTCCCTGGCCTGGTTGGCTCCGCGGGAGAGCACCGGTACGGCGGCGTGGGCGCGGGCACGGGAGCTGATGGACCAGGCCTCCACCGTCCTGGAGGCGGCGCTGGCCGAGCACGCGGCGAACGCCGGGCCCACCGGGGCCGACGCGTCACCACTGCGGGCCGAGCTCGCCCAGACCTGGCTCCAGCTGGCGCAGGTGCTCGACTGGCGGGTCACCTCGCACGAGCAGTCCGAGGACGGGTCCGCGTCCCGGGACGGGGACGAGTCCGCTGACGGGTCCGAGGTGGACGTACAGGCGCTGAGGCTGGAGGAGATCGACCTGACGGCGCGTGCCGGTGAGCTGTACGCGGAACTGGGGCCGAACCATCTGGGGGACCGGCTCCAGTGCGTGCAGTACGCCGCCTGGACCGAGCAGGAGATCGGTCGCGAGGACGCGGGGGCCACTCGGCTCGCGGCGCTGATCGAGGAACTCCGGGCCATGCCCGAGGGGGTCGTCCCGGACGGGCTGCTGGAGCGCGCCCAGTCCTCCCTCGACAGCCTGCGGTCGTGACCACGGTGCCCCCGCCGCCCGGTGGCGGCGGGGGCACCGTCTCCGCTCCGGCGGTTCAGCCGTTCAGCTGGGCCAGACCCTCGGTGGCGATCCGCTCGAAGACGTTCTCGTCGGCCGCGAACTCGGAGTCCGGGATCGGCGCGTGGATCACGATCTCGGTGATACCGAGCTCCCGGTGACGGCCGGCGAACTCGACGAACGCGTCGACGGAGTCCAGCATCGTGTTGCGGTCCGGGGTGAAGCCGGTCAGCAGGATCTTGTCCATCGGCTCGGAGGCGCGACCGATCTCGGCACAGGCTTTGTCGAGCTTGGCCAGCTGGCCGCGGATGGCCTCCACCGACTGCTCGGGGGTGCCCTCTTCGAAGAGCTTCGGATCGCCGGTGGTCACCCAGGCCTGGCCGTGGGCGGCAGCCAGCTTCATGCCCCGCGGGCCGTTCCCGGCGACGGCGAAGGGCAGGCGCGGCCGCTGCACACAGCCGGGAAGATTGCGGGCCTCCGTCGCGGAGTAGAACGTGCCGGATTCGCTGATCTCGGTCTCGGTGAGCAGCCGGTCCAGCAGCGGCACGAACTCCGCGAGGCGGTCCGCGCGCTCACGCGGGGTCCACGGGTCCTGACCGAGCGCCGTGGCATCGAACCCGTTGCCACCGGCGCCGATACCAAGGGTGAAACGGCCGCCGGAGATGTCGTCCAGCGACATGAGCTCCTTGGCCAGCGTCACGGGGTGCCGGAAGTTCGGCGAGGTCACGAGCGTGCCCAGGCGCAGCTTCTCGGTGGCGGTGGCCGCCGCGGTCAGGGTCGGGATCGCGCCAAACCAGGGCTTGTCCCGGAAGGACCGCCAGGTCAGGTGGTCGTAGGTGTAAGCGGTGTGGAACCCGAGCCGCTCGGCTCGCACCCACTGGTCACGGCCGCCCTCATGCCACGGGCGTACCGGGAGGATCACAGTGCTCAGACGCAGACTCATGCGTTCGAGCCTACGGCTCCGCGCATGTTTCACGTGAAACATCGCCTCCCGCCTCTTCGCCACGGCCCTCCGCCCGACCGTGGGCGGGGGAGAAACATCGCCATCGGGTGCTGGTGCCCGGCCCGCACTGGTCGGCTGTCGCGGAGCCATGGGTGAAGATGGATCCGTGACCTCGGCTCCCCAGCGCCCGGACGGGCCAACCCCCACTCCCCGGCTCATCGCCACCGACCTCGACGGCACCCTGCTGCGCGACGACAAATCCGTCTCGCTCCGCACGGTCGCCGCACTCGCCGCCGCCGAGGAGGCCGGGATCGAGGTCTTCTTCGTGACCGGTCGCCCCGCCCGCTGGATGGACGTGGTCAGCGACCACGTCCACGGCCACGGCCTGGCGATCTGCGCTAACGGGGCCGCGGTGGTCGATCTCCACGCGGGGCGGGAGTTCGTACAGGTCCGCTCATTGCCGCGGGCCACGGCGCTGACGGTCGTGGAGACGCTGCGCGCCGCCGCGCCGGGCACCTCCTTCGCCGTCGAGATGACGACCGGCATCAACTACGAGCCGCTGTACCCGCCCTTCTTCCAGGACCCGGGTGCCCATGTGGCCACGGCCGAGAAGCTGCTGGAGGAGGAGGCGGACGACACGGCCGCTCCCGTCCTCAAGCTGCTGGCTCACCACGCCGAGCTGGCCCCGGACGAGTTCCTGGCGCTCGCCCGCTCGGCCGCCGGTGCCTACGCGTCGATCACCCGCTCCAGCCCGACCGCCCTGCTGGAGATCAGCGGGCTCGGGGTCTCCAAGGCCAGCACCCTGGAGCTGTGCTGCGCCGAGCGCGGTATCTCTCCCGCCGAGGTCGTCGCCTTCGGGGACATGCCGAACGACGTGGAGATGCTCCGCTGGGCGGGGGCCTCGTACGCGATGGGCAACGCGCACCCGGACGTGATCGCGGCCGCCTCCGGCCGTACGGTCGCCAACAACGAGGACGGCGTCGCCGTCGTCATCGAGCGCATCCTCGCGGAACGCGCCGCGCACCAGGGCTAGGACCGGCCGCGGAACGCGGCAGCACGAGGCAGCACGGCGCAGGACGGGCGCCGGGTCGGGCGCGGGGACGTCAGAGCGGGGCCTCCCACAGCAGGGTGGTCCCGGTGCCGTCCTCCCCGATGCCCGGGCCGTACGAGCTCGACCCGCCCAGCGACTCGGCCCGCCGGCGCAGGTTCCGCAGCCCACTGCGCCGGCCGCCGTCGGGAATGCCCACCCCGTCGTCGGCGACCTCCAGGCGTACCCCGGGCCTCCCGTCGTCCAGCGTGCCGGTGCAGTCCACGACCACCTCGATCCGGGACGCCTCGGCGTGCCGGAAGGCGTTCGACAGGGCCTCGCGCAGCGCCGCGATCAGGTTCTTGCCCACCAGCTCGCCGACCACCGTGTCGACCGGGCCGAGGAAGCGGTGCGCCGGCTTGAAGCCCAGCGGCACCGCGGCCATGTTGATCTCCCGCAGGACCCGGGTGCGCAGCCCCGACGGAGCCTCGGCCGGTCCCTGCTGGAGCGCGAAGATCGCGGTGCGGATCTCCTGGATCGTCACGTCGAGCTCGTCCACGGCCTTGCCGACCCCGTCGACGACCTCGGGGACGACGGACCGCCGCTGGGCCCCCTCCAGCATCATCCCGGTGGCGAACAGCCGCTGGATGACCAGGTCGTGCAGGTCCCGGGCGATCCGGTCACGGTCCTCGAACACCGCGAGCCGCTCCCGGTCGCGCTGCGCCTCGGCCATCATCAGCGCGAGCGCCGCCTGGGAGGCGAACTGGGTGGCCAGAGTCCGCTCGGCCTCGCTGAACTGCCTCTTGCCGCGGGCCCGCGGGGTGACCAGTGCGCCCAGCACCCGCCCGCCGCTGTGCAGCGGCAGCATCATGCAGGGCCCGTACTGGCTGGTCAGACGGCTGACCATACGGGGATCGCTGGCGGCGTCCTCCACGAAGACCGGCTCGCCCTCCAGCAGCTTCGCCACCACCGGGCTCTCGGCCGGGATCACCAGGCCGAGGGAGGTCGCCGCGCTCTCGGCGGAGACGGCGACGATCTCCATACCGCCGTCCTCGGCCGGCAGCATCACGATCCCGGCGGCGGAGTCCGCCAGGTGGCGGGCCTGCTCGGCCACCACCGAGAGCGCGTCGTCCGCGTCCCCTCCCGACAGCAGGGCGGTCGTGACGGCCACCGAGCCGTCGATCCACCGCTCCCGCTGGGTGGCGGCCTCGTAGAGCCGGGCGTTGCCGATGGCGATGCCCGCCTCGGTGGCCAGGACCCGGACCATGTGGACGTCGTAGTCGTTGAACCGGCCGCCGCCGTTCTTCTCGGCGAGGTACAGATTGCCGAAGATCTCCCCCTGGACCCGGATCGGGACGCCGAGGAAGGTCTTCATGGGCGGGTGGTGCTTCGGGAACCCTGCCGCGCGCGGATCCTTCGTGAGATCGGCGAGCTGCACCGTGTCGGGGTGGGAGATCAGCGCGCCGAGCAGGCCCCGTTTGCCGTCCGGCCGGTGTCCGATCTTCGCGGCCGTCTCGGCGTCGATGCCGAAGGTGACGAAGTCCGACAGCCCGCGGCCCTCGGTGTCGACGACGCCGATCGCCGCGTAACGGGCGTCCGCGAGCTCGGCCGCGGTCTCGCAGATGCGGTCGAGGGTGGAGTGCAGTTCGAGTCCGGTTCCGACGGAGCGCATGGCCTCCAGCAGTTGCGGCACCCGGGCCGTGAGCTCGGTGGAGAGGCCATGCAGACTTCTGGTGGCCTGGGTGGCCGCTTCCAGTGGGTCCGGTGTTCCGGGTGAGGACTCCGGCGGTTCCTGCGACTCCTGCACTGACATGCCCTTGAGCCTAGTTAGTCCCTTTTACCGGGGAAAGTCGGCCAGGGCACCGTCGGCCGCCCGCTCCCGCTCCAGCAGGTTCCGCAGCGGCCCTTCGACCGCGGCCAGCTCCGCGTACGTACCGCGCTGCACGACCGCTCCCCGCTCCAGTACGAGCACCTCGTCGACCGCTTCCAGACCCGCCAGCCGGTGCGTGATCAGCACGGTCGTCCGCCCCTCGGTGGCGGCGAGCAGATCCGCGGTCAGGGCGTCGGCGGTGGCCAGGTCCAGGTGCTCGGCCGGCTCGTCGAGGACGAGGACGGGGAAGTCGGCGAGCAGCGCCCTCGCCAGGGCCAGGCGCTGGCGCTGGCCTCCGGAGATCCGCTCGCCGTGCTCGCCCACCAGCGTGTCCAGCCCGTCCGGGAGGCCATCGGCCCACTCCAGCAGCCGGGCCGCCGCCAGGGCCTCCCGCAGCTGTTCCTCGCTCGCCCCGGTCCGGGCCAGCCGCAGGTTCTCCCGTACCGAGCTGTCGAAGAGGTGTGCGTCCTGGGCGCACAGGCCCACCATCCGGCGGACCTCGTCGCCGTCGAGCGTGCGCGCGTCGGTGCCACCCAGGGTGTACGTGCCTTCGCACGGGTCCAGGAACCGCAGCAGGACCTGGGCCAGCGAGGTCTTGCCCGCACCGGAGGAGCCGACGACGGCGATCCGCCGGCCGGCCTCCAGGGTGAGGTCCAACCCGTACAGCGCGTCCTGCTCCTGCCCGGGATGCCGCGCGGCGAGCCCGGTCAGCCGCAGCGGGAAGGGGGAGGCCGGCGCCGCGGCGGGCCGCTCCGGCTCGGCGACCGGGACGGGGGCGTCGATGACCTCGTAGATCCGCTCCGCGCTGCGGCGCACCCGCTGCCGGTACTGGACGGCCTGCGGAAGCCCGTTGACCGCCTCGAAGGCGGCGAGCGGGGTCAGCACGGCCACGGCCATGGCGACCCCGGACAGCCGCCCGCCGTGCACGGCATCGGCGGCCAGCGCCGCGGAGGCGACCACGGTCAGCCCGCACACCAGGGCGGTCAGCCCGCTCCCGAGCCCGGTGGCGGCGGCGCCCCGCGCGGAGATGGCGGTCAGCGTGCGGTCGCTCTCCTTCGCGGCGTCCTTGCGCCCGGCCAGGGCGCCGGCGACGGTCAGCTCGGCGGTCCCGGTCAGCAGGTCCGCCACCCGCGTGGCGAGTTCGCCCCGGGCCGGGGCCAGGCGCCGCTCCGCGCGCCGGGCGCAGGCTCCGCTGACGAGCGGCACCGCGACCCCGGCGGCGAGCAGCCCGACGGCGAGCGCGGCGCCCGCCCCCGGCAGCAGCCAGGCGGTGAAGGCGACGGAACCGGTCCCGACGAGTACCGCGGTGCCCACCGGCAGCAACCAGCGCAGCCAGTAGTCCTGGAGGGAGTCGGCGTCGGCCACCAGGCGGGCCAGGAGGTCCCCGCGGCGCTGCTCGCGCAGCCCGGCGGGCGCGATGCGCTCCAGCCGGCGGAAGACCGACACCCGCAGGTCGGCGAGCATCCGCAATACGGCGTCGTGGGAGACGAGACGCTCCGCGTACCGGAAGACGGCCCGCCCGATCCCGAAGGTCCGGGTGGCCGTGACGGCCACCATCAGGTAAAGCACCGGCGGCTGTTCGGAAGCCCGGGAGATGAGCCATCCGGAGACGGCCATCAGCCCGACGCTGCATCCGACGGCCAGGGCCCCGAGCAGCAGGCCGAGCCGGAACCGCCCCTGCCACGCCTTGGCCACGGCGCGTACCCGCCGGAGCGGGTCACCGCCGCCCGCGTCGGTGCTGGCGGCCTTGGTGACCCTCTCGGGCGCGTTTCCGAGGATCCACTCCCCGGGGCCGGCCGGCCCGTTGTGCTCCCCGCCGAGGCTGCCGGAGGCCGCGGGGACGACTGCGACGGGAGCTGGCAGGAGCCCCTGCGCGCTCGGCGGGGCCGGCTGCGCACCCAGCCGCACCACGCGGTCGGCCACGGCCAGCAGCGCCGGCCGGTGGACGACCAGCAGCACGGTCCGCCCCACCGCGAGGCGGCGTACGGCGTCGACGACGGCCGCCTCGGTCTCCCCGTCGAGGGCCGCGGTCGGCTCGTCGAGCAGCAGCACCGGCCGGTCCGCGAGGAACGCCCGCGCCAGTGCCAGCCGCTGGCGCTGTCCGGCGGACAGCCCGACCCCGCCTTCCCCGAGCTCCGTCTCGACACCGCGCGGCAGCGCGGCCACGAACTCCCATGCCCCGGCGTCCTTCAGTGCCTCCGCCACCGCCTCAGCGGACGCGTCCGGCCGGGCCAGCCGTACGTTCTGGGCGATCGTCCCCGCGAACAGGTGCGGCCGCTGCGGAACCCACGCGATCTGCTCCCGCCACTGTTCGAGCGAGAGAGAGGCGAGGTCCACGCCCCCGATCCGCACCCGCCCCGCGGTCGGCTCGACGAAGCCCAGCAGCACTTGGAGCAGGGTGGACTTGCCCGCTCCGCTCGGCCCGGTGAGCGCGACGCACTCGCCGGGCCCGACGGCCAGTGAGACCGCTCCCGGCGAATCCTCACCCCGGCCCTCGTAACGGACCGCGACCCCGTCGATCTCGATCCGCAGCTCCGCGGCCGGCACCGGAGCCACCCCGCCGCAAGCGGCGACCGGCGTCTGGAGCACCTTGAAGATCTCCTCCGCGGCCGACAGCCCCTCGGCGGCCGCGTGGTACTGCGCCCCGACCTGGCGCAGCGGCAGGTACGCCTCGGGCGCCAGGATCAGGATGACCAGCCCCGTGTACAGGTCGAGCTCCCCGTGGACCAGCCGCATCCCGATGGTCACGGCGACCAGCGCCACCGACAGGGTGGCCAGCAGTTCCAGCGCGAAGGAGGAGAGGAAGGCGATGCGCAGGGTCCGCACCGTCGCCTGGCGGTAGTCGTCGGTGATCTTGCGGATCGACTCGGCCTGGGCCTTGGCCCGGCCGAAGACCTTCAGCGTCGGCAGTCCGGCCACGACGTCCAGGAAGTGCCCCGACAGCCGGGACAGCAGCCGCCACTGGCGGTCCATGCGGGACTGGGTGGCCATGCCGATCAGCACCATGAACAGGGGGATGAGCGGCAGCGTGACGACGATGATGGCCGCCGAGACCCAGTCCTCGGTGACGATACGGGCGAGGACCGCCACCGGGACGACCACCGCGAGCCCCAGCTGGGGGAGGTAGCGGGAGAAGTAGTCGTCGAGGGCGTCCACGCCCCGGGTGGCCAACGCCACCAGCGACCCGACCGGGTGTCCGCCCAGCCGGCCGGGCCCCAGCTCCGCGGCCCGGTCCAGCAGTCGGCCCCGCAGCTGCGATTTGACCGCCGCGCTGGCCCGGTGGGCGGCCAGTTCCGTGAGCCAGGCCAGCAGCCCGCGGCCCAGCGCGACCGCCGCGAGCAGCAGCAGCGGGGTCCGCAGCGCCTCACCGTCCAGGCCCCGCTCGAAGGCACCGACCACGATCTCGGCGATCAGCATCGCCTGACCGACGACCAGGCCCGCCCCGACAAGTCCGAGGGCCACCACGGCCGCGAGGAAGAGGCGGGTGGAGCGGGCGTACCGGAGCAGGCGCGGGTCGATCGGTTTCACGTGAAACATCCCCCAGAGCAGGGTCGGGCAGCAGGGTCGGGGTCAGTGCGCGTCAGCGATGTGCTGCGTACCGATCCGCTTGCGGAACACCCAGTACGTCCATCCCTGGTAGAGCAGGACGAGCGGCGTGGCCACTCCCGCGCACCAGGTCATGATCTTCAACGTGTACGGGCTGGACGAGGCGTTGGTGACCGTGAGGTTCCAGGCCTCGTTCAGCGAGGACGGCATCACGTTCGGGAAGAGCGTCAGGAAGAGCATCGCGACCGCGGCCGCGATGGTGACCCCTGACAGGGCGAACGACCAGCCCTCGCGGCCCGCGAGGTTGAAGCCCAAGGCCCCGACCAGGGCCACGACGGCGACGACCATGGCGATCAGGCTCTTGGCGTCACCGTGCGAGACCTGCGTCCAGATCAGGAAGACGAGGGCCAGTACGGCGGTGAGCACACCCAGCCGGGTCGCCAGCGTCCGCGAGCGCTCCCGTATGTCCCCGACCGTCTTGAGGGAGGTGAACACCGCCCCGTGGAAGGTGAAGAGGGTGAGGGTGACGAGGCCGCCGAGCAGGGAGTAGACGTTGAGCAGGTCGAAAAGGCTGCCGACGTAGTTCATGTCCTCGTCGATCTTCACGCCGCGCACGATGTTGGCGAAGGCCACGCCCCACAGGAACGCGGGGATCAGCGAGGTCCAGAAGATGGCGTGTTCCCAGTTGGTCTGCCACCGGTCCTCGTCCCGCTTGTGCCGGTACTCGAAGGCGACGCCTCGGATGATCAGGCAGACCAGGATGAGAAGCAGCGGCAGGTAGAACCCCGAGAAGAGGGTGGCGTACCACTCCGGGAAGGCGGCGAACGTGGCACCGCCGGCGGTGAGCAGCCAGACCTCGTTGCCGTCCCACACGGGCCCGATCGTGTTGATCAGGACCCGCTTCTCGGTGCGGTCGCGGGCGAGGAGCTTGGTCAGGACACCGACTCCGAAGTCGAAGCCCTCCAGGAAGAAGTAGCCGGTCCACAGGACGGCGATGAGCACGAACCAGACGTCATGGAGTTGCATGGTGTGGTCCCCTCAGCCTCAGTAGGAGAAGGCCATCGGCCGGTCGGGGTTCTTGTCGTCCCCGCCGATCTTGGTGGGCGGGTTGAGGTCGGCCTCGGTCAGCTCGGGCGGGCCGAGCTTCACGTACTTCACGAGGAGCCGGACCTCGATCACCGCGAGCACGGCGTACAGGAGCGTGAACCCGATCATCGAGGTGAGTACCTCGGCCTGGGAGACGTGGGGCGAGACCGCGTCCCGGGTGCGCAGGACCCCGTAGACCACCCAGGGCTGGCGGCCCATCTCGGTGAAGATCCAGCCCCAGGAGTTGGCGATGAGCGGGAAGCCCATGGTCCAGAGGGCGACGATCCAGTACCAGGTGGCGAAGCGGGGACTGAGCACCTTCTTGAAGAGGACCAGGTGCGGGACCTCGTCCTCGCCGGTGCGCAGCCCCGGGGGCAGCATGAACTTCTTCCGGGTGAGCCAGAGCCCCAGCACGCCGACGGCGAGCGAGGCCATGCCGAAGCCGATCATCCAGCGGAAGCCCCAGTAGGCCACGGGGATGTTGGGCCGGTAGTCGCCGGGCCCGAACTTCTCCTGTTCGGCCTTGTTGACGTCGTTGATGCCGGGGACGAAGGAGGTGAAGTCGTCGTTGGCCAGGAAGGACAGCAGGCCCGGGATCTCTATGGCGACCTTGTTGTGGCCCTTTTCCACGTCTCCGTAGGCGAAGACGGAGAAGGGCGCGGGCGCCTCGCCGTCCCAGAGCGCCTCGGCGGCTGCCATCTTCATCGGCTGCTGCTTGAACATCACCTTGCCGAGCAGGTCACCGCTGATGGCGGTGCCCATGCCGGCGATGATCAGCGTGATCAGGCCGAGCCGCAGCGAGGTCCGCATCACGGGAACGTGCTTCTTGCGGGCCAGGTGGAAGGCGGAGATGCCGACCATGAAGGCGCCGCCGACCAGGAAGGCGGCCGTGATGGTGTGGAAGAACTGGGTGAGCGCGGTGTTCTGGGTGAGGACCAGCCAGAAGTCGGTGAGCTCGGCCCGGCCCCGCTCCTCGTTGATCCGGTAGCCGACCGGGTGCTGCATCCAGGAATTGGCCGCGAGGATGAAGTACGCGGAGAGGATGGTGCCGATCGAGACCATCCAGATGCAGGCCAGGTGGATCTTCTTCGGCAGCTTGTCCCAGCCGAAGATCCACAGGCCGATGAAGGTCGACTCGAAGAAGAAGGCGATCAGCGCCTCGAAG
This sequence comes from Streptomyces vinaceus, assembly GCF_008704935.1. NCBI lineage: Bacteria > Bacillati > Actinomycetota > Actinomycetes > Kitasatosporales > Streptomycetaceae > Streptomyces > Streptomyces vinaceus. Next base: position 3,823,733 of record NZ_CP023692.1, on the reverse strand, counting down.
GCCAGCGGCGCCCCGAAGATGTCACCGACGAAGCGCGAGTAGTCGGACCAGTTCATACCGAACTGGAACTCCTGCACGATGCCCGTGACGACACCCATGGCGATATTGATCAAGAAGAGCTTGCCCCAGAACTTGGTGGCTCTGAGGTACTTCTCTTTCCCCGAACGCACCCAGGCGGTCTGAAGGCCTGCCGTGAGCGCGGCGAGCGAGATCGTCAGGGGAACGAAGAGGAAGTGGTAGACGGTGGTGATGCCGAACTGCCATCGCGCCAACGTCTCTGGCGCCAAAGCTACGTCCACGTCGTCGTCTCCTTCGGTGCGCCGTGGTCACTGCCGCAGTTTGCCTGGCATGCCCTACCCAATACGGGATGAACCAGGACACGCTTGTGAACGCGTTCACATTCACAAGCATTATGTCGTACCGGCTTCGGCGCGTTTCAGCCGGGGTCCCCCTAGCCAATACATTCAACAGATTGTTGAATGCCGACCATGAGGATTCGTATCTCCTGGCCCGCGGGCCAGCTCACGGCAACCCTTGACGAGACCCCGACCAGCAAGGCGCTGGCCGAGGCCCTCCCGATCTCCGCCTCCGCCCATACCTGGGGCGAGGAGGTCTACTTCGACACCGGCGTCTCGGTGGCGCTGGAACACGACGCCCGGCAGGTCGTCGAGCCGGGCACGGTCGCGTTCTGGACCGAGGGCGACGCACTCGCGCTGCCCTACGGCCCGACCCCCATATCGCGCGCAGGCGAGAGCCGCCTGGCGAGCCCGTGCAATGTGCTCGGCTCGTTCGAGGGCGACCCCCGCCTGCTGTCCACCGTCCGCGACGGCGATCCGATCCGCGTGGAGCTGGCGTAGCCGCCAGCCGCTCAGCGCCCTACATCTCCTTGAAGAAGGCCTCGGCCGTGTGCAGGAAGATGTCGTTCGCCTCGGACTCACCGATCGTGACCCGCAGGCCCTCGCCCGCGAAGGGCCGGACCACCACACCGGCCTTCTCGCAGGCCGCCGCGAAATCGGCGGTCCGCTCCCCCAGCCGCATCCACACGAAGTTCGCCTGGGTGTCCGGCACGGTCCAGCCCTGCCCGAGCAGCGTCTTGTGGACCCGTGCGCGCTCGCCCACCAGTGCCCCGACCCGGCCCATCAGCTCGTCCTCGGCCCGCAGCGAGGCGACCGCCGCGTCCTGGGCGAGCTGGCTGACGCCGAACGGCACAGCCGTCTTGCGCAGGGCCGCGGCGACCGGCTCGTGTGCCACCGCGAAGCCCACGCGCAGGCCGGCGAGCCCGTACGCCTTGGAGAACGTCCGCAGCACGCAGACGTTCGGACGGCTGCGGTAGAGCTCGATGCCGTCCGGGACCTCCGTGTCGCGGACGAACTCGCGGTAGGCCTCGTCCAGCACCACCAGGATGTCGGAGGGCACGCGGTCCAGGAACCGCTCCAGCTCGGCGCGGCGCACCGCGGTGCCGGTCGGGTTGTTGGGGTTGCAGACGAAGATCAGTCGGGTCCGCTCGGTGATCGCGTCGAACATCGCGTCGAGGTCGTGCACGTCCCCCTCGGTCAGCGGGACCTGCACGGACGTGGCACCCGAGATCTGCGTGATGATCGGGTACGCCTCGAAGGAGCGCCAGGCGTAGATGACCTCGTCGCCCGGGCCGGCCGTCGACTGGATCAGCGACTGGGCCACGCCCACGGAGCCCGTGCCGGTGGCGATGTGCTCGACCGGGACCCCGAACCGCTCGGCGAGCTCGTTGACCAGGCCCGTGCAGGCCATGTCGGGGTAGCGGTTGAACTGTCCGGCCGCAGCGACCGCGGTCTCCAGCACCCCGGACAGCGGCGGGTACGGGTTCTCGTTCGAGGACAGCTTGTACGCGACCGGACCGCCCGCGGCAGCGGGCTTCCCGGGCTTGTAGGTGGGAATGCCGTCCAGCTCGGCGCGCAGCTTCGGGCTCTTCTCGCTCACCGCAGGTCCTCCTCGACCGTCCCGTACGACGTCGCCGTCGACTCAATACTGCTCACCTTATGAGGATTCCGCCCTCCCGAAAATGGGCGGCGCCGGGATTGCGGGGGAGCGCACGCATATATGCGTGCGCCGGTGGCCCGCGCCGTGGCGCGCATCCCTCGTACAGGTGAGTTGAGACCGTCCCGAGATCACACCGCTTTGGCATGCCCGTACCCGCCGACAAGCACCCTGCTCACTCGCTGCGCTTAAATTCCTTCATTTCCAAGGTCATTGGGGGTGGCGAACCGTGCAGAATCGTGCCTGTCAACGCGTGCATATGCACCCGGACCACCCACCCCGCCGAGCCCTACTATCGGCTCGCCATGACAGCAGCAGGGAAGCATCAGGTGAGCCGGACCGAGACCACCCGGCGGGCCGCCGGCCGACAGGGCCGGGCCGGCATCAGGGACGTGGCCGCCGCGGCGGGCGTCTCGATCACGACCGTCTCCGACGCGCTCAATGGCAAGGGACGGCTGCCGGACGCCACCCGCCGCCACGTTCGCGAGGTCGCCGACCGGCTGGGCTACCGCCCTTCCGCCGCGGCCCGCACCCTCCGTACGGGCAAGTCGGGCCTCATCGGCCTGACCGTGACCACGTACGGGGATGAACCTTTCACCTTCACCGAATTCGCGTACTTCGCCGAGATGGCCAGGGCCGCCACCTCCGCCGCGCTCGCCCGCGGCTACGCCCTGGTCATCCTCCCCGCCACATCCCGACACGACGTGTGGTCCAACGTGGCCCTCGACGGCACCGTCGTCATCGACCCCTCCGACCACGATCCCGTCGTCAGCGAACTGGTCCGACAGGGACTCCCCGTCGTCTCCGACGGCCGTCCGGCGGGCTCCCTCCCCGTCACCGCCTGGGTCGACAACGACCACGAGGCCGCCGTACTCAACCTGCTCGACCACCTCGCCGCCGCCGGCGCCCGCCGGATCGGTCTGCTGACCGGCACCACCACGGACACCTACACCCGGTTGTCGACCACCGCCTACCTCAACTGGTGCGAGCGCGTCGGCCAGGACCCCGTCTACGAGTCCTACCCCGCCCACGACCCGTGCGCGGGCGCCGTCGCCGCGGACCGGCTGCTCGCCCGGCCCGACCGGCCCGACGCCGTCTACGGGCTCTTCGACCCCAACGGGACCGATCTGCTCGCCGCCGCCCGCCGGTACGGCCTGCGCGTTCCCGAGGACCTGCTGCTCGTCTGCTGCAGCGAGTCCACCGTGTACGCCAACACCGAACCGCCCATCACCACCCTCTCCCTCAAACCGCGCCGCATCGGCACGGCCGTCGTACAGCTCCTGATCGACGCCATCGAGGGGGTGGACACCGGCCGCCCGGTCGAACAGGTCGTCCCGACCGAGCTGATCGTCCGCACTTCCTCACAGCGCAGGCAGCCCCGGACGACCGTCAGCCCGCCCCGTTCGCCGGCCAAGGACTGACCGCCGCGGCGTGATACCGGCGGGGCTGAAGGTCCCGCCGGGGATTTCCGCAACACCCATTTCGGGAGAAAGCGGCAGGAACTATTGGTTCCGCCCAGGATTCACCACCCCTGGTGCGTCACAGAGCGCGAGCCGCATTCCTATGATGGGCGCACGACATCACGGACCCTCCGCCCAGGAGGCCAGGAGGGTCCGCAGGTGTACGGCAGCGCGACGGTGGTGGAGGGGTCGATGACTCAGGGGGCCGGTCAGGGACCCGCTATGCGGACGGAGACGCTGCGGGACTTCCGGGTTCCGGTCGCCGAGCCCGTCCCGTACGGCGTGCCCGGCGCGCTTCCCGAAGAAGCCCCGGTGTACGGCGAGTACCCCGCGTACTACGGGGAGGGCGCACCGCTGCCCCCTCAGCCCTCCGTGCCGCCCCAGCCCGCCGGACCCCCGCAGCCGCCCGTGGGCCAGGCTCCCGCCTCCGACGGACCCGCCCCGGCCGACGGGGACGGGACGGGCGAGGACTACGACGAGGGCTACACGCCGACCCAGCGCGATCTGCCGGTCATCGGCCGCGGCGGACCGGGCGACACCGTCCAGGTCCAGTACGTACCCCAGGAGTCCCCGGCCTCCGGCCCCGGACCGCTGTACGTCGTCGGCGACGTCCACGGCTATCTGGACGAGCTCGTCCACGAGCTCCAGGCGCAGGGCCTCATCGACGCCGACCGCCGCTGGTCGGCCGGCAACGCACGCATCTGGTTCCTCGGCGACTTCACCGACCGCGGCCCCGACGGCATCGGCGTCATCGACCTCGTGATGCGGCTGTCCGCCGAGGCCGCCGCCGCCGGCGGCTACTGCAAGGCCCTCATGGGCAACCACGAGCTGCTGCTGATCGGCGCCAAGCGGTTCGGCGACACCCCGGTCGCCTCGGGCGCCGGCACCGCCACCTTCCAGGCCGCCTGGCTCCTCAACGGCGGCCAGCGCACCGACATGGAGCGCCTGGAGGACGTGCACCTGCAGTGGATGCAGCGCCTGGACGCGGCCGTGCTGGAGGACGGGCACCTGCTGCTCCACTCCGACACCACCGCGTACCTCGACTACGGCGATTCCGTCGAGGACGTCAACGACACCATCCACGAGCTGCTCAACCGCAACGACGCCGACATCACCTGGGACCTGTTCCGCAAGTTCACCAAGCGGTTCGCGTTCCGCGACGAGGAGACCGGCCCCCAGGCCGTACGCGAACTCCTCGACACCTACGGCGGTGGCCGCGTGGTGCACGGGCACAGCCCGATCCCGTACCTGCTGGGCGAGGTGGGTACCGAGGACGGCGACGCGTCGCGCGGTCCGGAAGCCGTGAACGGGCCGCACGTGTACGCGGAGGGGCTCGCCATCGCGATGGACGGCGGGGTCACGATGGCCGGCAAACTGCTGGTGGTGCAACTCCCCCTGAACGACTGACGGTTATCAGAAGGGGGGTAATTTCGGGAAAGCCCCTGTCACGGCGTGGCATGGGCGCTCTACCATCGCCCTATCCGTAGCAGGCTCTCCTCCGTTTGTGCCGGCGCCCGGGTCTACGCGGGCAAACCGGTCCCTACGGAGCATCGGGGGATGCACATGAACAGCGCTCCGCACCTGCTGACCGAAGACCGACCCGAGTTCGATCGGCTCCTCGACGAGGCGCTGCGCACCGCGCACGAACGGCCCGAGCTCGCCGCCCTCGGTGAGCGCCTGAACGCCGAGCAGCTGCGCACGATGGCCATCGGGGCCAGCGCGCTGCTGACGACGGCGGCCGCGGCCGAGTACGACCACTACGTGAAGCTCCGCGGAGAACGGCGCGACGAGGTGCTGTCCACCCCCGGTTCGGCCGGGGACCAGGGTGCCGGGTCGGAGGGCGAGGGCGAGGACGGCGCGGGTGTCAGTGCCGTGGTCGCCGTGCTCGCACCCGTCCTGGCGGGCACCGCGATGCTGATATTCCTGCTGGTGGGCTACATCCTGAAGGCGATCGAGCCCGAACCGGCCTTCGCGGACACGATGCTGACGGCCGGTTGGCTGTTCGGCGCGCTGACCGTGGTCTCGCTGCTGTTCGCGGTGATAGCCCTGCTGGTGACGGCCGTCCGCAACCGGGCGACCGAAGTGGTGGCCGAGGACGGGGCCGAGGCGATACCCGACGAGGTGGCGCGGGCCCGCGAGGCCTGGCGCCGAGCCCTGCTGGAGCGGGGCATCCTGCCGTTCCTGCGGGACGCGCTGGCCGATCCGAGCGCGGGGCCGGCGTATCCGGCCCCGCACACGCCGAAGGCCGGGCGCATCCCCAACCTGGGATACACCCGGCCCGACTTCACCAGCCCGGGTTCCCCTTCACAGGGTCCCCGACCCGGCTACACCCCGCCGGACTTCACGAGCCCGGACTTCACGAGCCCGGACGGCGGCTCGCAGTGACGGCGGCCTGGGCTGCCGTTACTTGATCTCCTTGGGGCGCAGGTTCAGGTCCTCCTTGGTCAGCTGGTGCGAGAACCGCATCAGAGGCGTCACGACGCCGGTCGAGCCAGGGGTCGGCTGGGGGTTCGCAGGCGCCCACACCTCTGTGCAGGAGAGAGAGTCCGGGCTGCCGGGGTTGATGGTGCAGGAGGTCTCGTAGATGTCACCCCCGGTGGTCAGGACCTCGATGTTGACGATGTTGGCCTGGGACGAGACCGATACCGCACACGCGTCGGTCGGGTACGTCTCGCCGGTGTCGGTCAGGTCGTACCAGCGCCAGTTGGTCGGCGAGGGCGTGAGGTCGCGGATGCCCGCGTAGGTGATGGTGTCGGAGAGGACCGCCTTGACCTCGCGAGAGGCAGCGGGCCGGATCGAGTCCACGTCGAAGCACTGGCCGCTCGCGCCCTGGGTACCCGTCGCGCCGGTGGGGCCCGTCGGACCGGTCGGACCCGTGGGACCGGTGGAGCCCGTCGCGCCGGTCAGGCCCGTGTCGCCGGTGGGACCGGTCGGACCGGTGGGGCCGGTTACACCGGTCCCCGGGCCGGTGGGGCCCGTGGAACCGGTCGCGCCCGTCGGTCCGGTGGGACCGGTCGGGCCCGTCGGGCCCGTCGCCCCGGGGTGGCCCTTGGGGCCCCGCGGCCCGGTCGGGCCGGCCTTGCACTTGTCGCCACCGCCCGAGGGCTGGCCGACCGCCGGGTCCATCGCCTTCTTGGCGCGCGGCCCGCAGTGGTCGCCACCGCCGGCCACGACGGTCCCCGCAGGCTGCGGAGCCCCGGCCGCGGCCGGAGCCGCGATGCTCGCCAGAACCAGCGCGACGGAGGCGAAGGTGCCTCCCGCCAGCCAGCCGGCCCTTCGGGGCAGGGGCCCCAGGATGGATCGGGCCCTGTCCTCAGAACTCATGTACCGCTCCTCGCACGCACCGGATCGAATGATCGCTCGAAGTCCGGCCAGATGACCGGACCCGCGGGTCATCCTGAAGTTCCATGTCCCGGAAGCCACTTCGCCTCGCCCGCCTGTCAGCAAATCGGACCAGCGCGCGCAGCCACTTGGCGGTGCAGGAGGGAGCCACCCGGGCCGCGCCCCGGCGCGGCGCCGACGGCCCGCCCGCCCCCGTCCCTAGGGTCAGCCGCCGTGAAACCGACCATCTGCCTCTGCATGATCGTGAAGAACGAATCCGCCGTCATCGAGCGCTGCCTCGACTCGGTACGGGACCTCATCGACACCTGGGTCATCTCCGACACCGGATCCACCGACGGCACCCAGGAACTGATCCGCAGCGCCTTGCACGGGATCCCCGGCGAGCTCCATGAGGAACCCTGGACCGACTTCGGGCACAACCGCAGCCTCAACATCGCGCATGCCCGCGGCAAGGCCGACTACCTGCTCCTGCTGGACGCCGACCTCGTGCTGCGCCGCTCCGGCCCGCTGCCCCCGCTCACGGCGCAGTCGTACATGCTGCGCCACGAGGGCACCACGGAGTACCGCATCAAGCGCCTGGTCCGGGGGGATCTCCCCTGGCGGTACGAGGGCGTCACGCACGAGTACCTGACCTGCGACTCGCCCGGGGAGTACGACGAGCGGCCCGGCTTCCAGGAAAAACTCGACGCGCTGTCCATCGAGGACCATGCGGACGGGGGCTCCCGGCACGACAAGTTCGAGCGCGACGCCCGCCTGCTCAGCGCCGAACTCGAACGGGACCCCTCCAACACCAGGACGGTCTTCTACCTGGCCCAGACGATGCGGGACATGGGCGAGACGGCCGCGGCGATCCGGCTCTACCAACGCCGCGCGGCCATGGGCGGCTGGGCCGAAGAGGTCTATTTCGCGCTGCTCCAGGTCGGCGTCCTGAGCGCCGAGTCCGGCGACTGGCCCACGGCCACGGACGCCTTCTCACAGGCCTGGGAATCCAGGCCCACCCGGCTGGAAGCCTGCTACGAACTCGCCTCCAGGCTCAGGGTGCTGGGGCGCCACCACACGGCCCACGCGATCACGGCGGGTGTGCTGGACCGCCCGGCCCCGTCGGACCTGCTCTTCGTCCAGCCCTGGGTGTACCGATGGGGGCTGCTCTTCGAGCACTCCATCACCGCGTACTGGGTGGGCGACATGCAGGCCTCCCTGCGCGCCTGCGACCGGCTGCTGGCCCTGCCCGACCTGCCGGAGCCGTATCGCCGGCAGACGGAGGCCAATCGCGGTTTCGCGGCGGCGCGCAGTGGGCCGTCCGTCCCTGTTTCACGTGAAACATCGCGCGAAGCGAAGGTCTGACCACCGCTGTCGCACCGCATGTGCGTGCCGGGACACTGCTCTGGGAAGCCCCCTCATCCTCCCCAGAGCAGCGCCGGCCGCCATGGGCGGGTCAGTCGGCCAGCGGGAGGTACACCCGGTTGCCGCTCGCCGCGAACTCGGCGGACTTCTCCGCCATCCCCGCCTCGATCTCGTCGGCCTTCAGATCGCCGCCGTGCTCACGGCGGATGTCCTGGGAGATCTTCATCGAGCAGAACTTCGGACCGCACATGGAGCAGAAATGCGCGGTCTTGGCGGGCTCGGCCGGGAGCGTCTCGTCGTGGAACTCGCGGGCCGTGTCCGGGTCGAGAGCCAGGTTGAACTGGTCCTCCCAGCGGAACTCGAACCGCGCGTCCGACAGGGCGTCGTCCCACTCCTGGGCGCCCGGGTGGCCCTTGGCCAGGTCCGCCGCGTGCGCGGCGATCTTGTACGTGATGACGCCGGTCTTCACGTCGTCACGGTTGGGCAGGCCCAGGTGCTCCTTCGGCGTGACGTAGCAGAGCATCGCGGTGCCCCACCAGGCGATCATCGCGGCGCCGATGCCCGAGGTGATGTGGTCGTACGCCGGGGCGACGTCCGTGGTCAGAGGGCCGAGCGTGTAGAACGGCGCCTCCTCGCAGATCTCCTGCTGGAGGTCGATGTTCTCCTTGATCTTGTGCATCGGGACATGGCCCGGGCCCTCGATCATGGTCTGCACGTTGTGCCGCTTGGCGATCGTGTTCAGCTCACCCAGCGTCTTCAGCTCCGCGAACTGCGCCGCGTCGTTGGCGTCCGCGATGGAGCCGGGGCGCAGGCCGTCGCCCAGCGAGTATGTGACGTCGTACGTGGCGAGGATCTCGCAGAGCTCCTCGAAGTTCGTGTAGAGGAAGTTCTCCTTGTGGTGCGCGAGGCACCAGGCGGCCATGATCGAACCGCCGCGGGAGACGATGCCGGTCTTGCGGCGGGCTGTCAGCGGCACGTACGGCAGCAGCACGCCGGCGTGGACCGTCATGTAGTCGACGCCCTGCTCGGCCTGCTCGATGACCGTGTCCTTGTAGATCTCCCAGGTCAGGTCCTCGGCACGGCCGTCGACCTTCTCCAGCGCCTGGTACAGCGGCACGGTGCCGATCGGGACCGGGGAGTTGCGCAGCACCCACTCGCGGGTGGTGTGGATGTTACGGCCGGTCGAGAGGTCCATGACCGTGTCGGCGCCCCACTTGGTCGCCCACGTCATCTTGTCGACCTCCTCCTCGATGGAGGAGGTGACGGCGGAGTTGCCGATGTTGGCGTTGACCTTCACCAGGAAGCGCTTGCCGATGATCATCGGCTCGATCTCCGGGTGGTTCACGTTCGCGGGAAGTACCGCCCGGCCCGCGGCGATCTCCTCACGGACGACCTCGGGGGAGACGTTCTCGCGGATCGCGACGTACTCCATCTCCGGGGTGATCTCACCGCGGCGGGCGTACGCGAGCTGCGTGACGGCGGCGCCGTCACGGCCCCGGCGGGGCTGACGCGGGCGTCCAGGGAAGACCGCGTCGAGGTTCTTGAGGCCACCGCGGGGCGAGGTGTGCTTGATGCCGTCGTCCTCGGGGCGCACGGGGCGGCCCGCGTACTCCTCGGTGTCTCCGCGGCTGATGATCCAGTTCTCGCGCAGCGGCGGCAGTCCGCGCCGTACGTCGGTCTCGATCTGGGGGTCGGTGTACGGCCCGGACGTGTCGTAGAGCGTCACGTCCTTGCCGTTGGTGAGGTGGACCTGGCGGACCGGCACCCGGATGTCGGGGCGGGAGCCCGCCACGTAGCCCTTGTGCCAGCCCGGCTGGCGCTCGGTCCGGCCATCGTCGTCCTGGCTGACGGCAGGCGTGCGTGCGTCCTGAATGGTCATGAGACCTGATCTCCCTACGCCGGCATTACCCGGTAACAGGTTCGGCGGTCGACGCAGCCTCTTCCCGTACGCATCTGTACTGCGCGTACGGTGATCAGCGCCCTCTCAGCCCGGTGCTCCGAGCTCCCGCGTTGTGCAAAGGTGCCCCCACGCTAGCGTCATTTGTGGCGTGCTGAACAGTGGGCCCCCTCAACTCTTGCGATGATCTGCCGGTGACGTTCTCGCCGCAGCCCCCCACCCAGCCCCCCGGGCCCACAGGTCACACCGACCACGCGCACGTGGGCCACGGGCACGACCACGGGCATGACCAGAGCCCGCCCCCGGGCCACTCCCATGGTCATTCCCACGGCCACGGACCGGCGGCTCCCGTCTCGAAGCACCTGCGGAAGGTCATCGCGGCGGTCCTGATCCCGTTCGCCGTCGCCGTCTTCGTCGGCATGGTGGTGCTCTGGCCGGGCGGCGCACCCGCCCACGAACGCTCCGGGGTGGGGTTCGACCGGCAGACCCAGCAGGGACGTGTCGTCTCGCTCGAACAGGTCGACTGCAAATCGGTGAACGCCTCACAGGTGCCGACCACCGGGAACGTCACCACCCCCGAGGGCCGCGAGGCCCAGGCCCAGCAGACGGGCGACTGCAAGAAGGCCACCATCGAAGTCGGCACCGGACCGGACAAGGGCCGCACGTTCGTCGAGATCGTCCAGCCGGGCGCGCCACGGCAGTTGGAGAAGGACCAGGGGGTTGTCGTCGCGTACGCACCGGACGCGCCCCGGGACCTCCAGTACTCCGTGGTCGACGTGAACCGCAAGCTGCCGCTGGCGGTCCTGGCCGGCATTTTCGCGGTGGCCGTGGTCGTCGTCGGACGGATGCGGGGGATGTTCGCCCTGATCGCGCTGGTCGTCAGCTTCGGCGTGCTGACCCTGTTCATCCTGCCGGCGATCCTCCAGGGCTCGAACCCGCTGGTCGTCGCGGTCGTCGGAGCCAGCGCCATCATGCTGATCGCGCTCTACATGTGCCACGGCCTGAGCGCCCGTACCTCCGTAGCCGTCCTCGGCACGCTCGTCTCTCTGCTGCTGATCGGGCTGCTCGGCTCGGTGTTCGTCGACTGGGCGTTCCTCAGCGGCAACACCGACGACAACACCGGGCTGATCCACGGGCTCTACCCGGACATCGACATGAGCGGTCTGCTGCTTGCGGGAGTGATCATCGGGTCGCTGGGCGTACTCGACGATGTGACGGTCACCCAGACCTCGGCGGTCTGGGAACTCCACCAGGCCGACTCGTCGATGGGGCCCCGCGCCCTGTACCGCGCGGCCATCCGGATCGGCCGCGACCACATCGCCTCGGTGGTCAACACCCTGGTGCTCGCCTACGCGGGCGCGGCGCTGCCGCTGCTGCTGCTGTTCTCGATCGCGAACAGCAGCATGGGGTCGGTGGCCAACAGCGAGCTGGTCGCGGAGGAGATCGTACGGACCCTCGTCGGGTCGATCGGCCTGGTGGCCTCGGTCCCGGTGACCACGGCGCTCGCGGCGCTGGTGGTCTCCGCCGACCGGCCGGGGGCCCCGGCCGGAGCGGCGGCCTCGGGGCCGGTCCGCAGCGGCCGGGGGCGGCGGCGCAAGCGCTGAGCGACCCGGGAGGCTCGGGGGCCCGGGGCTGCTCGGCGCGTACGGTCGGTCCGCCCGGTCCGTCCGGGCCCTCCGTTCAGCCGGCGTTCTGCTCGTTCTGCCGGGCCTCGGCCAGGATCCGGTCGAGCGCCTCGTCGAGGTTCTCCTCGAAGTCGCCGAGGCTGCGCTCCTGACCGAGCGGAACAAGCCGGTCGGTACGGTCGAGAAACGCGACGAGCGGCGCCGCGCCGGCGCGGAACAGGGCCCGGTCGCTGCCGACCTGGAGCCTGATGTGAACGTCGGACAGTTCCTCCGGATCGGTGGGGGCGATGTGCACATCGCCGTCGCCGCACGGCTTGTTGATGCCGTCGAGGAGCAGCTCGCGGCCGAACGCCCAGGTCACGGGGGCGTCTCCGGGAAGGTGGAACGTCAGGCGCACTGCGTAGGGGTCCCGGGTGTCGTACCGGAGTTCCACCGGGATCCGGAAGGAGAGCTCCTCGGAAACGAGGAAGCTCATCATGACCTCTGCCTGTACCGACTCGCGCATGGACTACCCCGCTGTAGTGGAAGTGGCCAGGAATGATCCCCCAGGGCCCTCTTGACAAGGGTGGTGGAAGCTCATGCAGATCACAAGGAGTGAGTTTTCAGATACTGATAGAGAACGAGAGGGTGCTCAACAGCGCGCCTACTTCACTCCGTAGTCGATCGACCACATACAGCAATCTTTCTTCATGGTGCAAAGGGAGAGAAATCGCCATGGTTGCGGCGGTATCGCCCGCAGTGATGGGGATGGCTGCACAGACCGTGCCCAGCGCGTACTCCTGACGCTCCGTAACCGGCTCCATGCGTCCGAGGGCGCCGATGCGATGTTCGAGGGCGCTCTGGTCCCGGACGGTGTACTGGGTGACGGCCTCGACGGGGTGCCGCTCGTAATAGTCCTTGCGCGTCTTCTCGTCGAGCTGGGCCAGCAGGCACTGTCCGATGGCGTGCGCGTGGCCGGTCGCACGGAAATCCGCCCACTCCTCGACGGCGGGGCTGGCCGGGGTGTCCGAGACTCCCACGAGCTCGATCTCACCCTCGCGGAACACGGCGAAGTAGACGGGGGCCCCGACCGCGTCACGGAAGTGCGCGAGGGAGTCGAGGATCATGCTGCGACGTTTCTGCTGCAGCCCGCCCGCCGCCAGCCGCCCGGCGGCGGCGCCGAGCACGAAGACTCCGCTCTCGCGCCGCAGATAGCCCTCGTGCGTGAGGGTGCGCAGCAGGTGGTACGCGGTGGGGAGCGGGAGCCCGGCCTCGCGCGCCAGCTGTTTCGCCGGGGCTCCCTCGCTGTGGGAACCCGCTGCTTCGAGCAGCCTCAACGCGCGCTGCACCGAACCGATCAGCGTCGGCACACCGGCATTGTGAACCGAAGACAAAGCTCACCCCCAGGCGTGGCGGCGGGCCTGGGGAGGGCCCGCCCTGCGGGGGCCGCCCCCGCGCGCGCCGCGGTTCCTGGGGGTCGTGCTGAGGCCGGAACTGGAGAAAACCGCTGGTCAAGGCGGCACCACCGGCGTCCGGTGCCCAGGGAGCGGCGCAGATTGCCACCCTATCGGCCGATTACCGCGGTGCGGGCGGTTTGCCACCCCACGTTCCCCCACCCGGGTTAATCGCCCCGGTTGACCCGGGGCCCGGAGCCCGGAGCCCTGGGAGCTGGGGCTCCGGCGACCTACCAGTCGCGCGAGGAGGACTTCGTGCCGCCCCCGGTGAACTTCTTCACGATGAAGATCAGACCGCCGACGAGGGCGACGAAGAGCAGCAGCTTGAAGACGAACGAGATCAGGGCACCGAGAATGCTCGTGATGACACCGCCGAAGACGAAGAGCACCAGAAGCGGGATCGCGACCCACTTAACCCACCAGGGCATGCCTGCGAATGTCTGTCGGATGCCGTCCATGTCCTCGACCTCTTCCTGAGCTTCCTGAGCCGTGACTTCCTGCTCTCGATGCTAGGAGGCCGCTCAACCGTCCGGGGGCCCGCGAGCCCTCGGACTCCCCTGATCCGCCCCCTAGGGGAATCAGGGGGTCCGACCCTGGGCCGGGGCCGCCCGGTCAGGTCTCCGGCGGGGAGAACACGACCAATACCCGCAGGTCCTCGGTGATGTGGTGGAACTTGTGGACCACCCCGGCGGGCACGTAGACGACGCTGCCGCGCGCCACCGTCGTCGTCTCCTCCCCGACCGTGATCGAACCCCGGCCGCTCACCACGAAGTACACCTCGTCCTGGCGGTGCGGCTGCTGCGGATCGCTCCGGCCGGCATCGAGGGCGTACAGCCCCACCGACATGTTCCGCTCGCGCAGGAACTGCAGATAGGCGCCGTCGTTCGCGAGCCGCTCCGCCTCGAGCTCGTCCAGCCGGAAGGCCTTCATCGTCCTTGTGCCCCTTGCTCTCTCACGTTCCCTGGCATCCGCTGATCTGCTGATGTCCCACCGGGATCTTCTCTGCCACGATCAGACACATGACGAATTTCGTAGTCAAGACGCTCGCCAATGCGGCCGCCCTGGCCGTCGCCATCTGGCTGCTCGCCGGCATCACGCTCGACGACCACAGTTCCCTCGGTCGCCGGACCCTCACCTTGATCCTGGTCGCCCTGGTCTTCGGCCTGGTCAACTTCATTGTCAAGCCCGTGGTGAAGCTCTTGTCGCTTCCCCTGTTCATCCTCACCCTCGGACTGTTCACCCTCGTCGTGAACGCCCTGATGCTGCTGCTGACCTCCTGGCTGGCCGACCAGCTCGACCTCAGCTTCCACGTCGACAATTTCTGGACCGCGCTGCTCGGCGGCCTGATCATCTCCGTCGTCTCGTGGGCCGTGAACATGGCCCTGCCCGACAAGAACTGAGCCGGCCGCCATGTACCGCGTGTGCTTCGTCTGCACGGGCAACATCTGCCGCTCCCCCATGGCCGAGTCCGTCTTCCGGGCCCGCGTCGCCGAGGCCGGGATCGACGCCCTGGTCGAGGTGGACAGCGCCGGCACCGGCGGCTGGCACGAGGGGGACGGCGCCGATCCGCGTACCGTCGCCGTCCTGGAGGCCGCCGGATACGAACAGAGCCACCGCGCCCGGCGCTTCCGGGCCTCCTGGTTCCCCGGCCTCGACCTCGTCATCGCGCTCGACGCCGGGCACCTGCGGGACCTGCGCGCGCTCGCGCCCACCCCCGCGGACGCCGCCAAGGTACGGCTGCTGCGTTCCTACGACCCGGCGGCGAAGGCCTCCGACGCCGACGTACCGGATCCCTACTACGGCTCCCTCGACGGGTTCGAGCAGTGCCTGGAGCTCGTCGAGGCGGCGAGCGCGGGCCTGTTGGAAGCGGTACGCGAGGCAGTGAAGGAGCACACCGCATGAACGACCACTCCGCCGAGACGGCGGCGGCCGCGGACGGCACCGGCGACGGCACCCGGGCCGTCCGCGCCGGTCTGCCCGAACCGGTCAAGAACGAACCGCCCCTGCCCGGCCCCGTCTTCGCCGCCCACTTCCACCTCCCCGGCGACGTGGAGGGTCCGTACACCTACGGCCGCGACACCAACCCCACCTGGACCCTGCTGGAGCGGGCCATCGGGGAACTCGAAGCGCCGGGCCAGGAAGGCGTGGACACCGTCGTCTTCGCCTCCGGCATGGCCGCGGTCTCCGCCGTCCTCTTCTCCCAGGCCCGTACCGGCGACACCGTGGTCCTGCCCGACGACGGCTACCAGGCGCTGCCCCTGGTCCGCGAGCAGCTGGAGGCGTACGGGATCCACGTCCGCACCGCGCCGACCGGGGAGGACGCGCAGCTCGCCGTCCTCGACGGGGCCAGACTGCTGTGGATCGAGACGCCCTCCAACCCCGGGCTCGACGTGTGCGACATCCGGCGCCTGGCCGAGGCCGCCCACGCGGGCGGCACCCTCGTCGCCGTCGACAACACCCTCGCCACCCCGCTGGGTCAGCGGCCCCTGGAACTCGGCGCGGACTTCTCCGTCGCCAGCGGCACCAAGGGGCTGACCGGCCACGGCGACCTGCTGCTCGGCTACGTCGTCTGCCGCGACCCGGAGCTCGCCGCCGCCGTCCGGCGCTGGCGCAAGATCATCGGCGCGATCCCGGGCCCGATGGAGGCCTGGCTGGCCCACCGCTCGCTGGCCACCATCCAACTGCGGGCCCAGCGGCAGTGGGCGAACGCGCTGGCCGTCGCCGAAGCGCTGGCCGACCGGAGGGACGTCACCGGACTGCGCTACCCCGGCCTGCCCGCGGACGCGTCGCACAAGACGGCCGCCCGGCAGATGCGCGGCTTCGGGTCCGTCGTCTCCTTCATCCTGCCGGACCGCGCGTACGCGGAGCGGTTCATGGCCGCCCTGCACCTGGTCGAGGACGCCACGAGCTTCGGCGGCGTACGGTCCACCGCGGAGCGGCGCGGACGGTGGGGCGGCGACCCCGTCCCGGACGGGTTCATCCGCCTGTCCGCCGGGGCCGAGGACACCGACGACCTGGTCGCGGACGTGCTGCGGGCCCTGGACGTGGCGGGCACGGGCGCCTGAGCAGCAGGAACACGAGCGGTCCGAGCCTCCCCCCTAGTGGCTCGGACCGCTCCGGGTTCCGCGCGCGAAGAACCACGCGCACAAGGCTAGTTGACTCAGCGTCAGAGTCCAATCACGGTAACGACAGGGGCCTATCGGCATATTTATAGTTGAAGGCCCCCACCGAGAGGGGCCTTCATGGACCTGGCCCTGTTGCGCACCTTCGTCGCCGTGCACCGGGCGGGCTCGTTCACCCGGGCCGCCGCGCTCCTCGGGCTGTCACAGCCCGCCGTCACTTCCCAGATCCGCACCCTCGAACGCCAGCTGGGCCGGCCCCTCTTCCACCGCAGGGCGCGCGGGGTGACCCCCACCGCCGTCGGCGACGAACTCGCGCACAAAGCGGCCCCCCACCTCGACGCCCTGCTGCGGATAACCGAGGCGGAACGCGAGGCCGCCGGCGCGTTACGCACCCTGCACCTCGCCGGTCCACCCGAGTTCCTGTGCCTGCGCGTCCTGCCCGCCCTCGCACCGCTCGTCGGCCAGGGCCACACCCTGCGCACCGTGCTCCAGGCCGGAGCCGAGGAGGCCCTCGACGGGCTCGCCGCCGGCCACCACGACCTCGTCGTCACCACGGCCCGCCCACGCGGCGGCCTCTTCAGCGCGACCGCCCTGTGCGACGAGGAGCACGTCCTGGTCGCCGCGCCCTACTGGGCCGCCCTCGTCGATCCGGACCGGCTGCGCGAGAGCGGCCCCGCCGCCCTCGACGGGATTCCGCTCGTCGAGGTCCACGAGACGCTGCCGCTCGTCGCCCGCTACTGGGCAGCGGTCTTCGAGACCCGTCCCGGAACCCGGCCCGATGCCGCCACCGTCGTCGCGCCCGATCTGCGGGCCGTGCTGGAGTGCGTCAGGGCCGGCGCCGGACTTGCCGTCCTGCCTCGGTATCTGTGCCAGGACGCCCTCGGCAGCGGGCAGATCGTCGCCCTGCTGGAGCCGCCCGTACCACCGCTGCGCACGTGGTTCCTCGTCGTACGGACCGGCAGTCTCGCGCTCGCCCACCTCGCCCGTGCACACGACCGGCTGCTGCGCGCCGCCGCCCACTGGTGAGCCTCCGCTTGCGTTGTACGGCGCGTTTCGCCGACACGCGTTTCAGACACCCCGGTCCGGGCCACTCTTCTCCCATGACCGAACGTCCCGTGGTCAAACGCACCGCCCGCGCGATCCTGCTCGACGGTGACGACCTGATCCTCATCAAGCGCACCAAGCCCGGCGTCGATCCGTACTGGGTGACCCCCGGCGGGGGAGTGGAGCCTTCGGACGCCACCGTCGTCGACGCCCTCCACCGAGAGCTCCACGAGGAACTCGGCGCGAAGATCACTGATGTCGTGCCCTGCTTCGTCGACACCATCGAGCACATCGCCGACGGAGGGGTGACCGGAGTGAAGGTGCAGCACTTCTTCGTCTGCCACCTCGAATCCATGGACCCGAGCCAGCGACACGGCCCCGAAATCGACGAGCCCGCCGGCGAGTACGAGATCGTCCGCGTGCCCTTCAGCCGGGTCGGCATCGCCGCCGTGCATCTCGTCCCTCTGTCCCTGCGCCACTACCTCGATGGCAACATCGAGGGGGTACGCGCCATGCACGCCCCCGACCTGGGCTGATTCCGGCCCGGCCGGACGCCGGGTCTCAGCCGGCCGCGGCCACCAGTTCCTCCACCGCGTCGAAGCGGATCCGGTCGCCCGGTATCCCGATGCGCTTGAGCTCGCTCACGCCGCTGCGGATCATGCCGGGCGGCCCCGAGACGAACGCGTCGTACGAGCTCCAGGGCCCGTGTTCGCCGATCGCCTGGGGCAGCTGGGCCGCGAGGCCCTCCCCGACCACCGGGCGCACCGACAGCCACGGGTGCGAGCGCTGCAACCCCAGCAGGGTGTCCTTGTCGTACAGGCCGCCGTCGCTGCGTGCCCCGAAGAACACCTCCACCGGGCGGCGCTCGCCGTGCTCCGCCACGTCCTCGATCAGCGCCTTGATCGGGGCGATGCCGGTCCCGCCCCCCAGACACAGCATCCCGTTGTCGGTGCTGTGGTCCACCACCATCGACCCGGCCGGCGGCCCGAGCCGCAGCACGTCGCCGGGCCGCGCGTGCCGCACCAGCGCATTGGAGACCCAGCCGGCCGGCACGGCCTTGATGTGGAAGGACAGAAGCCCGTCGGCGCGAGGCGCCGAGGCGAACGAGTAATGCCGCCACACCCGGGGCCACCACGGGGTCTCCAGGCTCGTGTACTGGCCCGCGAGGAAGGCGTACGGCTGGTCGGGACGGACCGTCAGCACCGCGATGTCCGGGGTACGCAGATCGTGCGAGACCACCTCCGCGTTCCACCACGCGGGGCTCTCCACCTCGTCCTCCGCCGCGGCGTCGATCATCGTCTGGGACATCACGGTGTAGACCCGCACCCACGCGGCCTGTGTCTCCGGTCCCCAGGTCTGCTGGGCGTAACGGGACAGCGCGCCGATGAGGGCCTCGCCCACCACCGGATAGTGCCCGGCCATCGTCCCGTACTTGCGGTGCCCGGCACCGAGGCGGCGCAGGTACGGGACGAGCACCTCCGGATCGTCGATGTGCTCGGCCGCGGTCAGCAGGGCCTTCAGCAGCCGATCGCGCTGTACGTCCATCGCGGCCGGGAACATGCCCCGCACCTCGGGATGCCCGGTGAACACCAGGGCGTAGAAGTAGGAGGTCACCCTGTCGGCGATCGGTGCGATCTCCTCAAGGGTCCGGCGGATGAGCACCGCGTCCGGGGAGGGCTCTACCGCACCGCCCCCGGACGGTATCCGGGCCGTCCGTCTGGCCGATCTGGTGGGCGGAGCGTCCATGCGGTGCCTCGCTTCGAACATCTCGGTCGGTAAGCACGCCACGGCCTTCGAATCCGTGGTTCCGGGCCTCAGAGCCTGCCAGCCGCCTCAACTACTCGCGGGAAAACCTGGAAAGTCCGCGTTTCGGATCCGCTTCCCTCTTAAGATGCTTGGACCTCCGTGCGCGCCGCCCCGACCAAGCGATACGCCTCTCGCAGGTCCCGGCCCTCGTAGACGTACGTCGCCCGCTCCGCCAGATACGGCCCCGCGTTCACCGCCACCGACACCGACACGGCGTCGAAGAGCAGCGAGTCGGTCGGTGAATCCCCGTACGCGACGCAATCGGCCCGGGTCACTCCGAACTGCGCGCAGAGCCGGTCCGCCATCATGACCTTGCCCTCAGGCGTCAGGAGCCCGGCCGCGTCCACGGGCCGGGTGAAGGGCACCTCCGGGAAGACGGAACCGTGAGCGACATGCGCGCCCCACTCCAGGAGCAGTTCCACGAAGAACGAGGGCGACAGCGAGATCACCGCGCAGTAGTCCCCGCGCTCCCTGATCTCCTGCCACACCTCCCGGATGCCCATCAGCCACGGAGCACCGTCGAACGCCGCCCGGACGTGCGCGGGTGTCAGCCCCGCCCACAGTGCATGAGCCGCCACGGCGAACTCGTGCGGATCCATCTGCTGCGCACCGAACGCCCGCTCCAGCTCAGCGATCTCCGCGCTGAGGCCGAGCTGTCGGGAGATCTCGACCGGCGCTGCCGAGCCGTGCATCAGCGTCCCGTCGAGATCGAAGAGGTGCAGGAGGCTCATGGCACACGAGGCTAGCCCGTTCATGTTTCACGTGAAACATCGTCCGGTCGATGTTTCACGTGAAACATCGATCCCAAATCCTCTGGACGCCCTCCGGCTGATGATCCAGTCTGGGCCCGTGACACCACCACACCTCACCGACCTGCCGATCCGTGCGCTGACCGTGGATGATCTCCGCAGCTGCGCCGACCTCTCCGAAGACCGCGGGTGGCCGCGCGAGGACCACAAGTGGGGGCTGCTTCTCGCCGCAGGCAGCGGCTACGGCATCGATGCACCCGATGGACAGGGACTCGCCGCCGCCTGCGTCGTCACCTCGTACGGGCACACCTCCTCCGGCCCGGAGCTTGCCGCCATCGGCATGGTCCTCGTGGCCGAGCGCTTCGCCCGGCAGGGCCTGGGCCGCCGCCTCATGACGTACATCTGCGACGACGTCCTCAAGGGCGTCCCCCTCACCCTCCACGCCACTCCCTACGGCCGCCCGCTCTACGAGGAGCTCGGCTTCGACACCACCGGCCGAGCGGAGATGCTCCGCGGTACCTTCCGCGCAGAGCCCGGGTCCCTGGCTACCGAGGCCGGCTCCACGACGGTCCGGCCGGCGACCGGCGAGGACATCCCGCGGATCGTCCGCCTGGACACCGAGGTCTTCGGTACCGACCGGACACACATGATCACGCGGTTGCCCGCTTTCGCAGACCGGCTGATGGTCGCCGAGGACGCCCAGGGCGAGCTCATCGGCTATGCCGCGATCTGGCCCAACATGGAAACCCACGTCATCGGGCCGCTGATCGCACGGGACACGGCCGACGCCCAAGCGCTCGTCACCGCGCTCGCCGCCGCCACCGACCGGCCGCTGCGGACCGACATCGACGTACGCCACGAGCAGCTCCTCGCCTGGCTCAAGGACCGCGGGCTCGACTCCGTGGCGTTCAACGCCGTCATGACCCGTGACATCCCGGCCCTCCCCGGCGACTGGACCCGCCGCTGGGCCCCGCTCACCCTGGCAGCGGGCTGAGGGTGCCGGGACGAGAAAGGAACGACCCCATGACCGACCCCGACGAGCCGGAGATCCGTCCCGCCACCGAAGGGGATCTGCCCGCCATCGTCGCCATGCTGGCGGACGACCCGCTCGGCGCCGCCCGAGAATCACCCGACGACCTCACCCCGTACCTCGCGGCGTTCAAGCGTCTGGCGGACGACCCCCACCAGCGCGTGGTCGTCGCGGTCCGCGAGAACCGCGTCGTGGGCACCCTGCAGCTCACCATCGTCCCCGGGCTGTCCCGCCAGGGAGCCACCCGATCCATCATCGAAGGCGTCCGGGTCCACGCCGACGAGCGCGGCAGCGGCCTGGGCACGCAGTTCATCCGATGGGCCATCGAGGAATCCCGCCGTGAGAACTGCCGACTCGTCCAGCTCACGTCGGACGTGACCCGTACCGACGCCCACCGTTTCTACGAGCGACTCGGGTTCACCGCGTCCCACGTCGGGTTCAAGCTCTCCCTCTGACCGCCGGCACCGTAGGCCGGGCCGCTGTCGCCGGCCCGGCCTACGATCGGGAAGGTGAGTCCCAGCCTCCCGATCGTCACCACCGCCGAGCGCCGCCACCGGCTCGGGCGCAGGCACCGCCTGGCCCCGTCGACGCGGGCATCCAGCGTCGCCGAGGTCGCGGACGCCGTCGTCGCCCTGCACGCCACCGACGCCGCGACCCTGTTCCTCTCGGCCCGCGCCCGGCTCGCGGAGGGCGGCCCCGCACTGGTCGAGCAGGCGCTCTACGAGGACGTCTCCCTCGTCCGGCTGCTCAGCATGCGCAGGACCCTCTTCGCCGTCTCCGGCGAACTCGCCCCGTACGTCGACTCCTCCACCGCCCGGGGCATCGCCGTCAAGGAGCGCAGCACGCTGCTCAAGCACCTCGACGAGGACGTCCAGGGCCTCGACTCCGACTGGCTGGCCGCAGCCGAGGCCGCAGCCCTGGAAGCCCTCGACGCCCACGGACCCTGCACCGGCAGCCAGCTCTCCGCGGCCGTGCCGGCCCTGCGACGGAAGATCACCGTCGGCCGCGGCAAGAAGTACGAGGCCGAGACCGGCGTCGCCACCCGGGTGATACGGCTCCTGGCCGCCGACGGCCGGATCCGCCGTGACCGGCCGCGCGGATCATGGACCTCCAGCCAGTTCCGCTGGGTGCACACCGATCCCTGGCCCGCCGTACCACCAGCCGAGGCGCGCGCCGAGATCGCCCGCCGCTGGCTGCACTCGTACGGACCGGCCACGGAGGCGGACCTCAAGTGGTGGACGGGCTGGACCCTCACCGAGGTCCGCAAGGCCCTCGCCGCCGTCGGTCCCGCACAGGTCCTCCTTGACGACGGCAGGACCGCCTTGGTCGGCCCCGGTGACGCCGCGCCCGAGGCCGCCCCGGAGCCCTGGGCCGCGCTGCTGCCGGGCCTGGACCCCAGTGGCATGGGCTGGGCCGACCGTGGTTTCCACCTCGACCCCGCCCACCGGCCCGCGCTCTTCGACTACGCAGGCAACATCGGCCCCACGGTCTGGTGGAACGGTGAGATCGTCGGGGGGTGGGCCCAGCGCGCGGATGGCGAGATCGTCTGGCGTCTGCTCGCCGACCGCGGGCGCGCCGCCGGGGAATCCGTGGCCGCCGAGGCGGCGCGCCTCGCCCGATGGGTGGGCGAGGCCCGGATCACCCCGCGCTTCCGCACCCCGCTGGAACGCGAACTCGTCGCGTGATCGAGCCGGCTGTCCCGGGCGGCTCCCTGCCGGAGACGGCCTAGCCGATTCCCCGCCAGCCCTGCGGGTCCACTCCGCCGGGCACCGGGGCCTGCGTGTCGTACGGCTCCCTCGTGAACACGAACGAGCCCAGGTCGAGGTGGCTCACCGAGCCGTCCTCGCGCCGGACCGCCCGAAGGCTCTCCCCCGCGTAGTAGCCGGAGAGCCCGGTCCAACTGCCGTCGGGCTCCGCCCGAAACCGGGCCGCCCGGCCCGTCGCCCCCACCGGCGCGAGCTCCAGCAGCCCGTCCGCCTTCAGCCGCAGCACCTGCGGAGAGGTGCCCCAGTACCAGGGCCCGCACAGCTCAAGAGCGACCGGAGCGGTTTCCCGGAACGGCCGCCACGGCTGCGGGAAGCGGGGCTCCGCGTCCGCGACGATCCCCACCAGCTCCGCGGCCACCGTCGCTGCGGGCAGCCCCGACGTGCAGTTCGCCAGCACCACGGCGGCCACGTCGTCCGCCTCGCTCAGCCACAGCCCCGCGACGAACCCCGGCAGCGAACCGGTGTGGCCCGCGAGACTGCGACCGCCCACCTGCGTCAGCTGCATGCCGAGCCCGTAGCCGAACTCGGCGACACCGGGCTCCGGCGGCGCGGCCGACGTGCGCATCTCCCGTACCGACTCCGCGCTCAGCACCCGCTCGTCACCGCGGGAGAGGAACACCGCGAACCGCGCCAAATCGTGCGTCGTGGACCAGAGTTGTCCGGCCGCGGCCATCAGCCCCAGATCCTCCGAGGGCTCGGGCATCATCACATCGGCCCACGGATGTACCGCCCAGCCGCCCGCGTGGGGAGCCTGCGGCCCCGTCGTCGTACGGTCCAGACCCAGCGGCTCCAGCACCTCGGCCCGGAGCACCTCGGCCCAGGGCTTTGCGCGTACGGCCTCGACGAGCGAACCCAGCAGCGTATAGCCCGGGTTGGAGTAGTGGTGGCGCCGCCCGGGCCGGAAGCGGAACGGCTCCTCACCCAGCACGTCCGCGAGCTCGGGCCGCAGCTCAGCCGGTGAGCGCTCCCACCACTCGCCCGGCGTCTCCGCCGCCAACCCGCCGGTGTGGGACAGCAGCTGGGCGAGGGTCACCTCTCCGGCGCCCGTCCCCGGCAGATGCTTCTCCAGCGGGTCCTCAAGGCTCAGCAAACCCTCGTCCCGCATCCGCATCACCAGGACCGCGGTGAAGGTCTTGGTGATCGACCCGATCCTGTACTGCACGTTCCCATCGGGCCCGTGCCCCTCGACGGAGGTCCGGGAGCCCTCCCAGACGACCTCGCCGCCGCGGGCCACGGCCGCCACCACCGACGGCGCCCGGCCCTCGCTCTGCGCGACGGCGATCCGGTGCCTCAGGGCGCGCCGGGTGGCGGGGAGCAACTCCAGGTCCTCAGATACGGCATCCATGATCGGATGCTACGTGTTGGCCATGTCCACGAACCGCGAATAGTGGCCCTGGAAGGCGACGGTGATCGTCGCCGTGGGGCCGTTACGGTGCTTCGCCACGATCAGGTCCGCCTCGCCCGCTCGGGGCGACTCCTTCTCGTACGCGTCCTCGCGGTGCAGCAGGATGACCATGTCGGCGTCCTGCTCGATGGAACCCGACTCACGCAGGTCGGAGACCATCGGCTTCTTGTCCGTGCGCTGCTCGGGACCACGGTTCAGCTGGGACAGCGCGATCACGGGCACCTCTAGCTCCTTGGCCAGCAGCTTGAGGTTTCGGGACATGTCCGAGACCTCCTGCTGGCGGCTCTCGGGACGGCGCGAACCGCCCGACTGCATGAGCTGGAGGTAGTCGATGACGACGAGCGAGAGGTCGTTGCGCTGCTTGAGGCGCCGGCACTTCGCACGGATCTCCATCATCGACAGGTTCGGGGAGTCGTCGATGTAGAGGGGGGCGGCGGAGACGTCGGGCATCCGGCGGGCCAGCCGGGTCCAGTCGTCGTCCGTCATGGTGCCGGAGCGCATGTGGTGCAGGGCGACCCGGGCTTCCGCCGACAGGAGGCGCATCGCGATCTCGTTGCGCCCCATTTCGAGGGAGAAGATCACGCTGGGCAGGTTGCTCTTGATGGAGCAGGCCCGGGCGAAGTCGAGCGCGAGGGTGGACTTACCCATGGCGGGGCGGGCGGCGATGACGATCATCTGGCCGGGGTGCAGACCGTTGGTCAGCGAGTCGAGGTCCGTGAAACCGGTCGGGACGCCGGACATCTGGCCACTGCGGGAGCCGATCGCCTCGATCTCGTCGAGCGCGCCCTCCATGATGTCGCCCAGCGGCAGGTAGTCCTCGGAGGTCCGCTGCTCGGTGACGGCGTAGATCTCGGCCTGGGCGCTGTTGACGATCTCGTCGACGTCGCCGTCCGCCGCGTATCCCATCTGCGTGATCTTCGTACCGGCGGCGACGAGGCGGCGCAGGACCGCCCGCTCGTGCACGATCTCCGCGTAGTACTCGGCGTTCGCCGCGGTCGGCACCGACTGGACGAGCGTGTGCAGGTACGAGGCCCCGCCGACCTTGCTGATCTCGCCACGGCGGGTCAGCTCGGCGCCGACGGTGATGGGGTCGGCCGGCTCGCCCTTGGCGTACAGGTCGAGGATCGCCTGGTAGATCGTCTCGTGCGAGGGGCGGTAGAAGTCGTGCCCCTTGATGACCTCGACGACGTCCGCGATGGCGTCCTTGGACAGGAGCATGCCGCCGAGCACCGACTGCTCGGCGTCGAGGTCCTGCGGGGGTACGCGCTCGAAGCCGCCGCCACCGCCGTCCCAGGAGCCGCCCTCGCGGCCCCGCTCGTGCTGGTCGTCCCCGCGGCCGCGGCCCTCGTTGTTACGGCGCGGACGGGCGGGCAGACGGTCACCAGGACCGCTGTCGGCCCAGGGGTCGTCCATGGGCTCGGGGATACTCACCGGGCCGCCTCCTCCCGTCCGCAAAGCGGACCTTGCCGTGCCACTCTTTCTACGACACGGCTCTGACATGTGGGGCACCCGGTTCCGCCGTCGGCGAGTCGGGCAACGCACAACGGTAGGGCCGACGGCGACGTCAGCCAATCTTGTTATCCACAGGCTGTGTGGATGAGATGTGGATGACCGACCCAATGCTGTGGGTAACTCGCCGGAAGCTGTGCACGGACCGGGGGACGGCGCTGTGGACAAAATCACCTGACCCACCCAATCACCGGTTCTGACCTGCGATTTCTTCCTCCACCGGCTGTGGGGGAGAAAATTCTTGGCCCCAGTTTCGAGATCGCCTCCAACGGGGTGCCGAGAACGTGTGAACCAACTCGCCGGTAAGGATCCAAAGACCATTGCATCCATTACCTGTGGAAGATTAGATTGAGCGCATGACACAGGCCCTCGCCCCGCTGAAGCCTGCCCCGGGACGGCACGACCGCGAGATACTCGCGCTCGCCGTCCCGGCTTTCGGCGCACTCGTCGCCGAACCCCTGTTCGTGATGGCCGACAGCGCCATCGTGGGGCACCTCGGCACTCCCCAGCTGGCCGGCCTCGGCATAGCCGCGGCCCTGCTCACCACAGCCGTCAGCGTCTTCGTCTTCCTCGCCTACGCCACCACCGCGGCCGTGTCCCGGCGGGTCGGCGCCGGGGACCTCCGGGCCGCCATCCGACAGGGCATGGACGGCATCTGGCTCGCCCTCCTCATCGGCGCCGCCGTCGTCGCCGTCCTGCTGCCCACGGCGCCCTGGCTGGTCTCCCTCTTCGGGGCCTCCGACACGGTCGCCCCGTACGCGGTCACCTATCTGCGGATCTCCGCCCTGGGCATCCCGGCCATGCTGATGGTGCTCGCCGCCACCGGCGTCATCCGCGGCCTCCAGGACACCCGTACACCGCTCTACGTCGCCATCGGAGGCTTCGCCCTCAACGCGGGCCTGAACGGCGCCCTCGTCTACGGAGCCGGCTTCGGCATCGCCGGTTCCGCCTGGGGCACCGTGATCGCCCAGTGCGCCATGGCCGGGGCCTACCTCTTCGTCGTCGTGCGCGGAGCCCGCAGACACGGGGCTTCGCTGCGGCCCGATTCCGCAGGCATCCGGGCCTGCGCCCAGGCCGGTGTACCGCTGCTCGTACGCACGCTGTCGCTGCGGGCCGTTCTGATGATCGCCACCGCCGTGGCAGCACGGCTCGGCGACGCGGACATCGCCGCCCACCAGATCCTGCTTTCCCTGTGGAGCCTGCTCGCCTTCGCCCTCGACGCGATCGCCATCGCCGGGCAGGCCATCATCGGCCGCTACCTGGGCGCCGGTGACACCGAAGGAGCCAAGGCCGTCTGCCGCCGCATGGTGCAGTGGGGGATCGGCTCCGGGGTCGTCCTGGGTGCAATGGTGGTCGCGGCCCGTCCGTTGTTCATCCCGCTCTTCACCGGGGACCCGGTGGTCGAGGCCGCTCTCCTGCCGGCCCTGCTGGTCGTGGCGGTCTCCCAGCCCGTGTGCGGCATCGTCTTCGTGCTCGACGGCGTCCTCATGGGCGCGGGCGACGGGCGCTATCTGGCCTGGGCCATGCTCCTGACGCTCGCCGTGTTCACCCCGGCCGCCCTGCTCGTCCCGGCCCTCGGTGGCGGTCTCACGGCACTCTGGTGGGCCATGACGCTGATGATGCTGGTCCGGATGGCCACCCTCCAGCTGCGCGCCCGCTCCGGCCGCTGGCTGGTCGCGGGGGCGACCCGCTGATCCGTGATCCACTGCTCCATGAGCCGATGTTTCACGTGAAACATCGGACGCTCCGGCGCATGTTTCACGTGAAACATCGATCGGCGAACACCCGGACATGACGAAGGGCCGCACCCCACAGGGGTGCGGCCCTTCGCTCGCAGCACTTAGGCGGCGACGACCTCGACGCCCACGTTCGCGGCGACCTCGGCGTGCAGACGCACGGAGACCTGGTACGAACCGAGGGTCTTGATCGGGGCAGCCAGCTCGACGCGGCGCTTGTCGACCTTCGGACCACCGGAAGCCTCGATCGCCGTGGCGATGTCGGCCGGGGTCACGGAGCCGAAGAGGCGGCCGGCGTCACCCGAGCGGGTGGCCAGACGGACCTTCGTGCCCTCAAGCTTGGCCTTGACCTCGTTGGCCTGCTCGATGGTCGCGATCTCGTGGATCTTGCGGGCGCGGCGGATCTGCGCCACGTCCTTCTCGCCACCCTTGGTCCAGCGGATCGCGAAACCACGCGGGACCAGGTAGTTGCGAGCGTAACCGTCCTTGACGTCGACGACATCGCCGGCGGTGCCGAGGCCAGAGACCTCGTGGGTCAGGATGATCTTCATTAGTCGGTCACCCTTTCCTTATCGCGCGGTGGACGTGTAGGGCAGCAGCGCCATCTCACGGCTGTTCTTCACGGCCGTGGCGACGTCACGCTGGTGCTGCGTGCAGTTGCCGGTGACGCGGCGGGCACGGATCTTGCCGCGGTCGGAAATGAACTTCCGCAGCATGTTCGTGTCCTTGTAGTCCACGTACGCGGTCTTGTCCTTGCAGAATGCGCAGACCTTCTTCTTAGGCTTGCGCACAGGCGGCTTCGCCATTGTGTCTCTCCTGTGTGATCAAGAAGTGGGGATGCGAGCTTCCCTAGAAGGGAGGCTCGTCCGAGTAGCCGCCGTTGGAGCCGCCGGAGCTTCCGCCCCAGCCGCCCCCGCCGCCCTGCTGCTGGCCGCCGGCCGGCGCGCTGGACGCCCACGGGTCGTCGGAGGGAGCTCCGCCGCCCTGCGGGGCGCCGCCGCTGGGGGCTCCGCCCCAGCCACCGCCGCCACCCTGCTGCTGCTGGCCGCCGCCGCCGTACCCGCCCTGACCACCGCGACCGGTGGTCTTGGCGACCTTGGCCGTGGCGTTCTTCAGGCTGGGGCCGACTTCCTCGACGTCCAGCTCGTAGACCGTGCGCTTGACACCCTCACGGTCTTCGTACGACCGCTGCCTCAGCCGGCCCTGCACGATGACGCGCATGCCCCGCTGAAGGGACTCGGCGACGTTCTCGGCCGCCTGCCGCCACACCGAGCAGGTCAGGAACAGGCTCTCGCCGTCCTTCCACTCGTTGGTCTGGCGGTCGAAGGTGCGGGGGGTGGACGCGACACGGAACTTCGCGACCGCCGCACCCGAGGGGGTGAAGCGCAGCTCGGGGTCGTCGACGAGATTGCCGACGACCGTGATGACGGTCTCGCCTGCCATGGATGAACCTCTCGGCGGGGATTGCTGCTGGGCTGCTGTGCTACTCGGTCCCGATTACCGCTGAACCGAAGTTCAGTGGGTCTCGGGGCGAAGGACCTTGGTCCGGAGAACCGACTCGTTCAGGTTCATCTGTCGGTCAAGCTCCTTGACGACCGCAGGCTCGGCCTGAAGGTCGATGACCGAGTAGATGCCCTCGGGCTTCTTCTTGATCTCGTAAGCGAGACGACGACGGCCCCAGGTGTCGACCTTCTCGACCTTTCCGTTGCCCTCACGGACGACGGAGAGGAAGTTCTCGATCAGCGGGGAGACAGCGCGCTCCTCGAGATCGGGGTCGAGGATGACCATCACTTCGTAGTGACGCATGTGGAACCCACCTCCTTTGGACTCAGCGGCCACGGTCGTTCCGTGGCAGGAGGGTCGTGATGCGTGCGCACGGCGTCTGTGAGCAGACACCGCGCAGCTGTACAGACTACCTGCTCGACTCCTTCCGGTTGAAATCCGGCGGGAGGAGGCCACACTCTGTATGCATCGGGTGTGCTCGGTGCTATGCCCCCGGCCCCAGCCGGAGGCGCCCGCGCACCGCTCTGCTTCAGCCAGGAGGTGCCTTCCGATGGCACAGGCCATGCAACCCAAGTCCTCCATCTCGCTCCTCGCGACCGACGGCAAGCCCCATCCGCTCCAGGACACCCTCGTGGTGGCCACGGTCGTGCTCGGCATCGTGGCGTTCATCACGGGGTTCTTCGACAATCTGCACCTGCTGAGCTCGTGGACCGGACTCGTCGGCATCCTCACCGGCGCGTACGGACAGTTCATCTCGGAGACGACACGCGAGCGCTTCGCACTGATCATCGGGCTTGGCGCGGCGGGCGTGGGCTTCTACCTCGGCATGGCGCACGGCGGTCTCTTCGGCGGCTGGGCGGGCTGACCGGGGCACCTCGGCGACAGGGCGCCGGCCATTCACCGGCCCGGGCACGGCCCGTCCCCCAGATGGGTGGCGCCCTTGTCGCAGTAGGCTTCGCGCCATAGCCAGCGAAGCCGCCGGAGGAGACGCCCCGCATGAGCCTGTCCCTGAGGACCATCAGCCGAGAGCAGCATCTGGGATACCTCCAGAGCCTGCCCTCGGCTAGCCACTGCCAGGTCCCGGCGTGGGCCGACGTGAAGAACGAGTGGCGCTCCGAGAACCTCGGTTGGTTCGACCAGAACGACGAACTGGTCGGTGCCGCCCTCGTGTTGTACCGGCAGCTGCCCAAGGTGAAGCGGTACCTCGCGTACCTGCCCGAGGGCCCGGTCATCAACTGGTACGCCCCGAACCTGGAGGAGTGGCTCCAGCCGATGCTGGCCCACCTCAAGCAGCAGGGCGCCTTCACCGTGAAGATGGGCCCGCCCGTCGTCATCCGCCGCTGGAACTCGGCCGCCATCAAGGCCGGTATCCAGGACCCGGACGTCAAGCGCCTGCGCGACGTGGAGGCCTCGGTCATCGAGCCCCGCGCCTTCGAGGTCTCGGACAAGCTGCGCCGCATGGGCTGGCAGCAGGCCGAGGACGGCGGCGCCGGCTTCGGCGACGTCCAGCCCCGCTACGTCTTCCAGGTACCGCTGGCCAACCGCTCGCTGGACGACGTCCTCAAGGGCTTCAACCAGCTGTGGCGCCGCAACATCAAGAAGGCCGAGAAGGCCGGTGTCGAGGTCGTCCAGGGCGGCTACGAGGACCTGCCGGTCTGGCAGGAGCTGTACGAGGTCACGGCGGAGCGCGACAAGTTCCGCCCGCGCCCGCTCAGCTACTTCCAGCGCCAGTGGACGGCCCTCAACTCCGAGGACCCGAACCGGATGCGGCTGTACATCGCGAAGCACGAGGGGGAGCCGCTGGCGGCGGCCACGATGCTCACCGTCGGCCAGCACGTCTGGTACTCGTACGGCGCATCGGCGAACCACAAGCGAGAAGTGCGCCCCTCGAACGCGATGCAGTGGCGCATGCTCCGCGACTCGTACGCGCTCGGTGCGAGCGTCTACGACCTGCGCGGCATCAGCGACACGCTGGACGAGAACGATCACCTGTTCGGCCTCATCCAGTTCAAGGTCGGCACCGGCGGCGAGGCCGTCGAGTACGTCGGCGAGTGGGACTTCCCGCTCAACAAGGTGCTGCACAAGGCGCTCGACATCTACATGTCGCGCCGCTGACCCGCTGCCGCACCCCACACCCACCGCACCGCTGCACAGGCAGCTTTTTCGAGAGAGGCTCCGGACGGGCATGGCGCTCACGCTCTACGTCGACACCGCGCGCTGGCGTGCGCACCAGAAGCAGATCCAGGACCAGTTCCCCGGGATGATCCCGGTCTGCAAGGGCAACGGCTACGGCTTCGGCCACGAGCGCCTGTGCGAGGAGGCGACCCGCCTGGGCGCCGACGTACTGGCCGTCGGGACCACGTACGAGGCCGCCAGCATCAAGGACTACTTCGGCGGCGACCTGCTCGTCCTCACCCCGTTCCGGCGGGGCGAGGAGCCGGTGCCGCTGCCGGACCGGGTGATCCGCTCGGTGTCCTCGCTGGACGGGGTCCGCGGCCTGGTCGGCGCCCGCGTGGTCATCGAGTGCATGAGCTCGATGCGCCGTCACGGCATCTCCGAGCAGGATCTGGGCCAGCTGCACGCGGCGATCGAGGACGTACGGCTGGAGGGCTTCGCCCTGCACCTGCCCCTGGACCGCCCGGACGGCTCGGACGCCGTCGAGGAGGTCATCGGCTGGATGGACCGGCTGCGTGCGGCCCGGCTGCCGCTGCACACCATGTTCGTCAGCCACCTGCGGGCCGAGGAGCTGGCCCGCCTCCAGCAGCAGTTCCCGCAGACGCGCTTCCGGGCGCGCATCGGCACCCGGCTGTGGCTGGGCGACCACGAGGCGACCGAGTACCGCGGCGCCGTCCTGGACGTCACGCGCGTCGCCAAGGGCGACCGGTTCGGCTACCGCCAGCAGAAGGCCGCCTCCGACGGCTGGCTGGTCGTGGTCGCGGGCGGCACCTCGCACGGGGTGGGCCTGGAAGCCCCCAAGGCCCTGCACGGCGTGATGCCGCGCGCGAAGGGCGTGGCCCGGGCCGGTCTGGCGACCGTGAACCGCAACCTGTCGCCGTTCGTGTGGGCGGGCAAGCAGCGCTGGTTCGCGGAGCCCCCGCACATGCAGGTGTCGATCCTGTTCGTGCCGTCGGACGCCCCCGAGCCGAAGGTCGGCGACGAGCTGGTGGCGCACCTGCGCCACACCACCACGCAGTTCGACCGGGTGCTCGACGCCTGACCGGTCAGTCCCTGGGGGCCGTGCCCCACGCCACCCGCTGTCCCTCCGAGGGCGCCGCCTCCTGCGGCGCCCTCGCGGCGTCCGACAGCACGAACACGTCCTCGGCCCCGTCCAGGACACCGCCGGACGGGTCGTCCGATCCGTCGCGGCGAACGACGTCCCGCTCGGGCAGCAGGATGTCGCGGACGACGACCGCGCACAGGTAGAGCGTCGTCAGCAGGTGGGCGGCGATCGCCACCTGGTAGCCCTCCGTGGGCAGGCCCTGGTGCTTGTCCCCGCTGGTCGTGTAGGCGAGGTACAGCCAGATCCCGAAGAAGTACACGACCTCGCCGGCCTGCCAGATCAGGAAGTCCCGCCAGCGCGGACGGGCCAGCGCCGCGAGCGGGATGAGCCAGAGCACGTACTGCGGCGAGTAGACCTTGTTGGCCAGGATGAACGCGGCCACGACCAGGAAGGCCAGCTGCGCGAAGCGGGGGCGGCGGGGGGCGGTCAGCGTCAGCAGGCCGATGCCCGCGCACAGCAGCAGCGTCAGACCCGTCGCGTACGTGTTGGCGTCGGACAGGGGGTTTCCGGAGCGCTGGGAGATCAGCAGCCACACGGAGCCGAAGTCGATCGGGCGCTCCTGGCTGAACGTGTAGAACTTCGTCCAGCCGTCCCAGGCGTAGAGCATGACGGGCAGGTTCACCACGAGCCAGGAGACCGCCGCACCGAGGACGGCGGAGCCGAACGCCCGCCACTTCCCGGCCCGCCAGCACAGCACGAACAGCACGCCGAGCAGGAGGACGGGGTAGAGCTTGGCGGCGGTGGCCAGGCCGATGAAGACGCCGAAGAGCAGGGTCCGGCCACGGGACCACATGAGCATTCCCGCGGCGGTCAGGGCGATGGCCAGCAGGTCCCAGTTGATCGTCGCGGTGAGCGCGAAGGCGGGCGCGAGGGCGAAGAGCAGCGCGTCCCAGGGCCGGCGGCGGTGGGTGCGCACGACGCACACGGCGATGACGGCGGTGCAGGCCATCAGCATCCCGGCGTTGACCATCCAGTACATCTGCTCGCGGTGCTGCAGGGAGCCGCCGCCGGGGGTCAGCCAGGAGGCGACCTCCATGAAGAGGCCGGTGAGGACCGGGTACTCCAGGTACTCCATGTCGCCCGGGAGGCGGTCGAAGTAGGGCGTGAGCCCGTCGGCGAAGCCGCGCACGGAGAACAGGTGCGGGATGTCGGAGTAGCAGGCGTGCGTGTACTGGGAACCGGCTCCCCGGAACCACGCCCAGTCGTAGCAGGGCAGCTTCTGCACCATGCCCAGCGCGAACATCCCCAGGGCCACGAGCGCCACGACGCGGACCGGGGTCAGCCAGTGGCCGCCCAGCCGGGCGTAGCGACCCATCGGGCCGCCGAGGAACTCGCTGCCGGCCGCGGCGACCTCGTCCTGCTGGGTGGGCAGTACGGGCGGGTCCTCGTGCACCTTCGTCATGCGCTCATCCTGCCGTACGGGGCCGGGCACGCGGGAGGGCCGCCGCACGGTGTGCGACGGCCCTCGTCGGAGCGGGGGGAGGGGATCAGCCCGAGGCGCCCATCGAGGTCCCCCAGCTGGTACCGCCGGGGCGGCCCGGTTTGCCCGATGGGCTGCCCGACGGTGATCCGCTGGGTCCACCGGGCCCGCCGCCGGGGCCCCCGTTGGTGTTGCCGCTGTTCGTACCGCCGCTGGTGTCCGGGATGCAGTACAGCTCCCACGGCTTGCAGGTCGGCTTGCCGCCCTTCGACGGGCTCGGGGAGACCGGCGGCGAGGAGCTCGCCGAGGGCGAGGGCATCGACGGGGACGGCGAGGGGGAGAAGGAAGGACTCGGCGAGGGGGCACCGGAGGCGTCGGCGGTGACACCGATCTTCTCGGCCTCCGGGAAGTCCTTGACCGGGGTGCCCTTGAGGGCTTCCTTCATGTACTCGGTCCAGATCGCGGCCGGGATGTCGCCACCGTGGATGGAGTCCACGCCGCCGACGCCGTTCATGGAGATGAGCTTCTTGTCCGTCGAGTTCGGGTCGGTGCGGAACAGGGCGACCGAGGTGGACAGCTCCGGGGTGTAGCCGACGAACCAGGCCGACTTGTTCTGGTCGGTGGTTCCGGTCTTGCCGGCGGCGGGGCGGGTGAACCCGAGCTTCCTGACCTTGGTGCCGGTGCCGTTGTCGATGACGTTCTCCAGCACCTTGGTGACGTTGTCGGCGATGGCGTCGTCCATCGCCCGCGTCTCCTTGGGGGCCCCGAACCCGGGCAGCTCCTTGCCGTCCTTCTGGACGCTGGTCACCGAGAAGGGGTCGTGGTGGGTGCCGGAGGCGGCGAAGGTCGCGTACGAGTCGGCCATGCGGATGGCGCTCGGCGTGGAGGTGCCGAGGGCGAACGAGGCGTCGTCGTTCGGGTTCATCGAGTCCTTGAGGATGCCCGTGGCCTGGGCCATCTCGCGGACCTTGCTGTGGCCGACGTCGAAGACGAGCTGCGCGAACGGCACGTTGATGGACTTCTCCATCGCCTCGTTGAGGGTCACGTACCCGTAGGGGTAGGTGCTCTCGTTCTTCTGCTTGAACGGCTTGCCCGAGGCGTCCCGCAGCGGCTTGCCGTCGCGGTTGTTGATCACGGTCAGGTCGTTCGCGTTGTACTTGCTGTCGGCCGAGATGCCGTCGCCGTGCGAGTTCTGGGTGCCGTACCGCATCGCGGCCGCCAGGACGTACGGCTTCCAGGTCGAGCCGACCGGGACGCCGAGCGTGTCGGCGTTGTTGCTGAAGTACTTCTTGTCCATGCCCGGACCGCCGTACAGGGCCACGATCGCCCCGGACTTCACGTCCACCGAGGCGGCGCCGAACTGGACGAAGGTGTCGTACTCGGGGCGGGCCTTCTCGTCGAGGAAGTTGTTGCGGGTGTCCTCGACGGCCTTGACCAGGGCGTCCACCTTGGGCTTCTGGAAGGTGGTCTTGATCTGGTAGCCGCCGCGGGCCATCTCCTCGGCCGTGAGGCCCGTGACCTTCATCACGTACTTCTTGGCCGTGTCGACCAGGTAGCCGGTCTGTCCGGACAGACTGCGGGCCTGCTCGGAGTCGACGATCTTCGGGAACTCCGTGAACTGGTCCCGCTCGGACTTCTGCATGCGGCCCACCGCGACCTCGCGGTCCAGGACCCAGGCCCAGCGCTCCTTGGCCCGCTCGGTGTTCTTCTCGGGGGTGGCCGCGGTGCCGACGCCGCCGTCCGGGTTGTAGAGGTTGGGTCCCTTGAGCACGGAGGCCAGGAAGGCGCTCTCGGACGGGGTGAGGTCCTTGCAGTCCTTGCCGAAGTAGGCCCGCGCGGCCGCCTGGATGCCGTAGGCGTCCCGGCCGTAGTACGCGGTGTTGAGGTAGCCCGCGAGGATCGTGTCCTTCTCCTCGGACACACCCAGCTTTATCGAGATGAAGAGCTCGGTGACCTTCCGCTTCAGCGTCTGGTCGGAGTCCAGGTACGTGTTCTTCACGTACTGCTGGGTGATGGTCGAGCCACCCTGGGTGGAGCCGCCCTTGGCCATGTTCCACACGGCGCGGGCGATGCCCATCGGGTCGACGCCCTTGTCCGTCTCGAAGGACTCGTTCTCCGCGGCGATCACCGCGTTCTGCATCGACTTGGGGATCTTGTCGATGGGCACGATCTGGCGGTTCATGGAGCCGCCGGTGGCCACCATCTGGGTGCCGTCTTCCCAGAAGAACACGTTGTTCTGGGCCTGGGCCGCCTTGTTCGGGTCGGGAGTGTTCACCGACGCGATGCCGATCCCGGCGCCCGCCGTGACGACGGCGAAGAATCCGAGCGCCGTGCCGCAGACCAGCTTCCAGGACGGTACGAAGCGCTGCCAGCCGTCCTTGTCGGAGCGGGGGTAGTTGATCAGTCGTTTGCCGGGGCGGCCCCCGCCACGCCCGCGCCCCGAGGAGCCGCGGGAGGCGGCCCGGCGCGCGCCGGAACGGCCGCCCTGCCCGGGCGGCTCTGCGTACGGACCGCTGGGCGACGCGGTGGGGACGTCGCGTGCGGGCCCGGCGCCCCGGCCGGGGCGCTGCTGGGCGGCCCGACGGGCCGCGGCACGTCCGCCCCCTTCGGGCTGCGGCGGTTTGCGGCGGTGCTCGCTCATCGAACGACTACTCCTCGGGCAGGCGAGTGGCCTGGAAGCGGCAGGTGAATTCCGGTTCCCCCGTTGTCATGGCCCACAGACTACGCACGCTCAAAACCCGAACAGTGCCGAAGTTCACCCCAAATCAGGCAACTCGCTTGGTACGAATTAGTGATGTGACGCCGGTCACCACCCCGCCCCTTGTCGCCGAGGGCGCCCCGTTCTATCGTCTGGATGTATCGAGCCGATACATCAGCTCGGTATAAAACTCAGGGGCGAGGGAGAGGCAGGCGGATGAGCAGGCGCTCAGGCATCCTCGAGTTCGCCGTCCTCGGCCTGCTCCGCGAATCCCCCATGCACGGGTACGAGCTCCGCAAGCGGCTCAACACCTCACTGGGGGTGTTCCGGGCGTTCAGCTACGGGACGCTCTATCCCTGCCTCAAGACGTTGGTCGCCAACGGCTGGTTGATCGAAGAACCGGGCAACGCCCCGGAAGACGCTCTCGCCACTTCACTCGCAGGGCGCCGCGCCAAGATCGTCTACCGGTTGACGGCAGCGGGTAAGGAGCACTTCGAAGAGCTCCTGTCCCACACGGGCCCCGACGCCTGGGAGGACGAGTCCTTCGCCGCGCGCTTCGCCTTCTTCGGTCAGACCGAACGGGACGTGCGCATGCGGGTCCTGGAGGGCCGCCGCAGCCGGCTGGAGGAGCGCCTGGAGAAGATGCGCGCCTCGCTCGCCCGTACACGGGAGCGGCTCGACGACTACACGCTTGAGCTGCAGCGACACGGCATGGAGTCCGTGGAGCGCGAAGTGCGCTGGCTGAACGAGCTCATCGAGAGTGAGCGGGCGGGACGGGATCGGAGAAACCCCGGTCCGCCCGACGAAACTGCAAAGTGAGGCCTGCATCTCGCAGGCCTCGTCCAAGAACGAACAGGGAGCAACCGGAATGGGTTCGGTTCGCGTAGCCATCGTCGGCGTGGGCAACTGCGCCGCCTCGCTGGTGCAGGGCGTCGAGTACTACAAGGACGCCGACCCGGCGGCCAAGGTCCCCGGTCTGATGCACGTCCAGTTCGGCGACTACCACGTGGGTGACGTCGAGTTCGTCGCCGCGTTCGACGTCGACGCGAAGAAGGTCGGCCTCGACCTTTCGGACGCCATCGGCGCCAGCGAGAACAACACCATCAAGATCTGCGACGTCCCCAACGCGGGCGTGACCGTGCAGCGCGGCCACACCCTGGACGGCCTGGGCAAGTACTACCGCATGACGATCGAGGAGTCCGCCGAGACCCCGGTCGACGTGGTCCAGGTCCTCAAGGACCGTGAGGTCGACGTTCTGGTCTGCTACCTGCCCGTCGGTTCCGAGGAAGCGGCGAAGTTCTACGCCCAGTGCGCCATCGACGCCAAGGTCGCCTTCGTCAACGCCCTCCCGGTCTTCATCGCCGGCACCAAGGAGTGGGCCGACAAGTTCACCGAGGCCGGTGTCCCGATCGTCGGCGACGACATCAAGTCGCAGGTCGGCGCCACCATCACGCACCGCGTGATGGCGAAGCTGTTCGAAGACCGCGGTGTCCGTCTTGAGCGCACCATGCAGCTCAACGTCGGCGGCAACATGGACTTCAAGAACATGCTGGAGCGCGACCGCCTGGAGTCGAAGAAGATCTCCAAGACGCAGGCCGTCACCTCGCAGATCCCCGACCGTGAGCTCGGCGAGAAGAACGTCCACATCGGTCCGTCCGACTACGTGGCGTGGCTCGACGACCGCAAGTGGGCCTACGTCCGCCTCGAAGGCCGCGCCTTCGGCGACGTCCCGCTGAACCTCGAGTACAAGCTTGAGGTGTGGGACTCCCCGAACTCCGCCGGTGTCATCATCGACGCCCTGCGCGCCGCGAAGATCGCCAAGGACCGCGGCATCGGTGGCCCGATCCTGTCGGCTTCGAGCTACTTCATGAAGTCCCCGCCGGTGCAGTACTTCGACGACGAGGCTTACGCGAACGTCGAGAAGTTCATCAAGGGCGAGGTCGAGCGCTAAGTCGGACCCCACGGGTCTTCGGACACCTGGTCTTCGACTGTTCTTCCGCGGAGGGTCCCCGGGCAATGTGCCCGGGGACCCTCCGCGTATGTGACCCTTGCCCTCATGCCCGTCGTACGTGATCTGCGCGTACTCCTGCGCCTGAGGGATTTCCGCAACCTGCTCGCCGTACGGCTGCTCTCGCAGGCCGCCGACGGCGTGTACCAGGTGGCGCTCGCCACGTACGTGGTGTTCTCCCCCGAGAAGCAGACCTCGCCGGCGGCCATCGCCTCGGCCATGGCGGTTCTGCTGCTGCCCTACTCGTTGATCGGGCCGTTCGCCGGAGTACTGCTCGACCGCTGGCGACGGCGCCAGGTCTTCCTCTACGGCAACCTGCTCCGGGCGGTCCTCGCCTGCGTCACCGGCCTGCTGATCGTCGTGCACGTCCCCGACTGGCTCTTCTACGCCTCGGCCCTGTCGGTCACCGCCGTCAACCGCTTCGTCCTGGCCGGGCTCGCCGCATCCCTGCCCCGTGTCGTCGCCCCCGCCCAACTGGTCACGGCCAACTCGCTCTCGCCCACGGCCGGGACGCTCGCGGCGGTCGCCGGCGGAGGGCTGGCCTTCCTCGTCCGGCTGCTGGTCTCCGACTCCAACGCCCTGGTCGTGCTGCTGGGCGCGGGGCTCTACCTCTGCGCGGCCCTGGTCTCGCTGCGCCTGGCCGTGGGCCTGCTCGGCCCGGACCACCCCACCGGCCAGGTCCACCCCACCGTGGCCCAGGGGATAGCCCTGACCGTCCGGGGCATGACCGAAGGGCTGCGGCACCTGGCCTCCCGCCGCGAGGCGGCCCAGACACTGACCGCCATGACCCTGATGCGCTTCTGCTACGGGGCCCTGTTCGTGACGCTGCTCATGCTCTGCCGGTACGCCTGGGCGGACAGCGAGTCCGCCGGCCTCGCGCTGCTGGGCATCGCGGTCGGCGTCTCCGGGGCCGGATTCTTCGCCGCCGCCCTGATCACCCCCTGGCTGGTGGGCCGGCTGGGCACCCGGGGCTGGATCACGGCCTGCTCCGCCGGGGCGGCGGTCCTCGTACCCCCGCTCGGCCTGTTCTTCGCACCCGGTCCGATGCTGGCAGCCGCCTTCGTGCTGGGCCTCGCCACCCAGGGCGCCAAGATCTCCACCGACACGGCCATCCAGTCCCACGTGGACGACGACTTCCGCGGCCGGGTGTTCTCCGTCTACGACGTGCTCTTCAACGTCGCGTTCGTGAGTGCGGCCGCCGTGGCCGCCCTGATGCTCCCGCCGGACGGGCGTTCCATCATGCTGATCATGAGCGTGGCCGTCCTCTACGCGCTGACCGCGGTCTACCTGCAGCGGCGCGGATCCCGCTCCTGACTCATCCGACGCGTCGCCCGGTCGATGTTTCACGTGAAACATCGACCGGGCGACCACGGATCAGGCTTGCGCCGCCCACCATTCCTTGAGGGCGGCGACCGCGGCGTCATGCTCCATCGGGCCGTTCTCCAGCCGCAGCTCCAGCAGGAACGCGTAGGCCTTGCCGATCACAGGGCCGGGACCGACGCCCAGGACCTCCATGATCTGGTTGCCGTCAAGATCGGGCCGGATCGCGTCGAGCTCCTCCTGCTCCTGAAGCTGCGCGATGCGCTCCTCCAGGCCGTCGTAGGTACGGGAGAGGGCATTGGCCTTGCGCTTGTTGCGCGTGGTGCAGTCGGACCGGGTGAGCTTGTGCAGCCGGTCCAGGAGCGGGCCGGCGTCACGGACGTAGCGCCGCACCGCCGAGTCGGTCCATTCGCCGTCCCCGTAGCCGTGGAAGCGCAGGTGCAGCTCCACCAGCCGTGACACGTCCTTGACCAGGTCGTTCGAGTACTTCAGCGCGGTCATCCGCTTCTTGGTCATCTTCGCGCCCACCACCTCGTGGTGGTGGAAGGAGACCCGGCCGTCGCTCTCGAACCGGCGGGTGCGCGGCTTGCCGATGTCGTGGAGCAGGGCCGCCAGCCGCAGCACCAGGTCCGGCCCGTCGTGCTCCAGCGCGATGGCCTGCTCCAGCACGATCAGCGAGTGGTCGTAGACGTCCTTGTGCCGGTGGTGTTCGTCACTCTCCAGCCGCAGGGCCGGAAGCTCGGGGAGCACGTGGTCGGCCAGCCCGGTGTCCACGAGCAGGCCCAGCCCCTTGCGCGGGTGCGCGGACAGCAGCAGCTTGTTCAGCTCGCCCTGCACCCGCTCCGCGGAGACGATCTCGATCCGGTCCGACATCGCCTTCATCGCCGCCACGACCTCGGGGGCGACCTCGAAGTCGAGCTGGGCCGCGAAACGCGCCGCACGCAGCATGCGCAGCGGGTCGTCGGAGAAAGAGTCCTCCGGGGTGCCGGGAGTGCGCAGAACGCCCGCCTGGAGGTCTTCCAGGCCCCCGTGCGGGTCCACGAACTCCTTCTCCGGGAGGGCGACCGCCATCGCGTTCACGGTGAAGTCGCGGCGGACCAGGTCCTCCTCGATCGAGTCGCCGTAGGAGACCTCGGGCTTGCGCGAGGTGCGGTCGTAGGACTCCGAGCGGTACGTGGTCACCTCGATCTGGAAGCCATCCTTCTGGGCTCCGACCGTGCCGAAGGCGATGCCCACGTCCCAGACCGAGTCGGCCCACGGGCGGACGATCTTCAGGACGTCCTCGGGGCGGGCCTCGGTGGTGAAGTCGAGGTCGTTGCCGAGACGCCCGAGCAGCGCATCGCGTACGGACCCGCCGACCAGGGCGAGGCGGAAGCCGGCCTGCTGGAACCGGCGGCCGAGCTCGTCGGCGACAGGGGCGACCCGCAGCAGTTCACTGACCGCGCGGAGCTGCACCTGACTCAGGGCACTGGGGTTGTCTTCGTTGGCGTTCGGCACAACAGAAAAGGGTACGTGCCCCGCCCGGCGAGGGCTTCCGCGTTTACGGACGCCCCGGCATGCGGCGCCCCCGGCCCGGCCCTGATCATGTGGGGCAAGGCGCGGCACTCGCGCACAGCGGGTCTCGTTACCATGCGTGGACGCACAAACGACGACCACTGACACTTCGAGGGACGGGCTAGCGCGTGGCCGAGGCGGCAGACATCCAGGGGGCATCCCCCGCACCTGCCCGGCGCCGCTGGCTGCGGCGCGCAGTCGTCCTGCTGGCCGGAACCCCCGTGCTCGCCGCCCTGGTCTACTCACCCGCCCCACAGGCCGCCCAGGCGGCCGATGCGGGCACCGTCGACGTGCAGCTGGACGGTATGGCCCCCGCGGCCCCGGTCAAGGGCGACACGCTCACCATCTCCGGCAGCGTGGTCAACAACGGCCGCGAGACGATCACGGGCGCGCACGTGGGCCTGCGCGTCGGGCCCGCCCTGGGCGACCGCGCCTCCATCGACGAGGCGGCGGAACGTGCCGGGTTCCGGGCCGGCACGGATCCCGGCGAGATCGACCCGGCCTACGCCGTGAAGATCCCCTCGCTCCCGTCCAAGGTCAAGCAGGACTTCACGCTCACCGTCCCCGTGAACAAGCTGGAGCTGGACAAGGACGGGGTCTACCAGCTCGGCGTCTCGCTGTCCGGGGAGACCGAGAGCCGCCAGTACGAGCAGGTGCTCGGCATCAAGCGGACCTTCCTGCCCTGGCAGCCGGAGGCAGCCGCCAAGCGCTCCCAGCTCACCTACCTGTGGCCGCTGATCTCCACCACGCGCCTGACGGCGGAGACGGGCTCGGACGAGCTCCAGACCCCCGTCTTCCTCGACGACTCCCTCACCGAGGAGCTCAAGCCCGGCGGCCGCCTCCAGCAGATGGTCGCCCTCGGCAAGGACCTCCCCGTCACCTGGGTCATCGACCCCGACCTGCTCTACACCGTCGACGCCATGACCAAGGGCTACCGGTACCGCACGCCGGACGGCCGGATCGTCCAGGGCAAGAGCAAGGCCGTCGCCGAGCAGTGGCTGAGCGCCCTGGAGACCGCGGTCCAGGGCAAGAAGATCGTCGCGCTGCCGTTCGCCGACCCCGACATCGCCTCCCTCGCCCATCAGGGCAAGGAC
The DNA here is from genome assembly GCF_008704935.1 of Streptomyces vinaceus. NCBI lineage: Bacteria > Bacillati > Actinomycetota > Actinomycetes > Kitasatosporales > Streptomycetaceae > Streptomyces > Streptomyces vinaceus. The sequence continues at coordinate 3,781,575 of NZ_CP023692.1, read as the reverse complement.
GTCTCGGGCACCCTGGGCCAGCTGCGACCGGCCACCGACAAGGCGAAGCAGGCCGTGGAGACCGTCCTGCACGTCACCCCGTCCACCGACTTCTCCTGGCCCGTGGACGGCGCCATCGACCCGTCGATCGTCAACGTGGCGACCTCGGCGGGCGCCCACAACGTCCTGACGCGCAGCGACAGCCTCCAGGAGACCGGGGCCCTCGGCTACACGCCCTCCGCGGCCCGTCCCATCGGCGCGGGCACCACCGCGGTCGTCGCCGACGCCGACCTCTCGACCGCCTTCCAGGGCAACATGCTGAACGCCGGGGACGCCACGCTGGCCGTGCAGCGCTTCCTCGCCCAGAGCCTCGCCCTGAACCTGCAGAAGACCGACAACCAGCGCAGCTTCGTGGTCACCCCGCAGCGGATGCCGACCACCAGCCAGGCTCAGACGATGGCGGCCGCCGTACGGGGCCTGCAGGCGGGCCGCTGGACCCAGCCGGCCGACCTCGACACGGCGGCCGCGGCCAAGCCCGACCCGGGCGTCAACACCCAGGTCCCGGGCGCGGGCCAGTACCCCGAAGCCCTGCGCAAGACGGAGCTCCCGGTCTCCGCTTTCGAGAAGATCCGCACCACCCAGAACACCCTGGACCACTTCAAGGTGATCCTCAGCGCGCCCGACCGCGTGGAGATCCCCTTCGGCAACACCACCAACCGCGAGATGTCCACCTCGTGGCGCGGCCGCCCGGAGGAGGCCCGGCTCTACCGGGACCAGGTGCAGGAGTACCTGCTCGGTCTCACGGAAAAGGTCAAGGTCGTCCCTAAATCCGACGCCACCCTGTCCGGACACAGCGCGACCATCCCGGTCAGCGTCCAGAACAGCCTCGTCCAGGACGTCCACAACCTCGTCCTGCGGGTGAAGTCGGCCAACCCGACCCGCCTGATGTTCGGCGACAGCGGCCAGGCCGAGCAGGAGGTGAACGTCACGGGCGGGCACAGCCAGACGGTCAAGTTCACCGCCAACGCCACCGCAAGCGGTCCCGTCGAGGTCACCGCGCAGCTCTTCACCACGGACGGCGTTCCCTACGGCAAGGCGCGCAAGTTCACCGTGGAGGCCACGGAGGTCACTCCGACCGTCATGCTCGTCATCGCAGGCGGCGTCCTCCTCCTCGTCTTGGCGGGCATCAAGATGTACGCCAGCCGCAAGCGCGTCGCCGCCCGTGCGGCGGCCGAGGAGAGCACGCAGCCGAGTGACGGGACCCCGGACACCGGAGCGCAAAGCACCGGGCCGTCCGGCACGGGTGAGACAGTGGACCGTTGAGCGATGCCGTGGCCGGTCGGCCTGGGGACGATGAGGTGGGGTTTCGATGAACGCGCCGTACGACGGTGACCGGGCGCAGGGCACTGGTGGGCCCGCGCCCTACCAGGGCACTGCCCCGGGCACCCCGGTGGCCGGGCAGGTCCCCGTGCCTGCCCCCGCGCCGGACCGTGACCCGTACGTCCAGGACGCCTACGACTACGACCCGTACCGGTCCCAGGACCTGTCGGCCCAGGACCCCGTCGCCGAGGTCCTCTACGACCGGGCCTCGCACCCTCCGCCGCCGCCCGGCACCTACCAGGAGCCCGGACCGCTCTACGCGGCCCCCCAGGCCCCCGTACACGCCCCCGACCCGCAGGTGTGGGCCCAGACCCCGCCGCCCGAGCCGGACGGACCCTCACGGCACCTGCCCTACGGCGACCACGCGACGACCACCCAGTTCGTCGGAGTGGACTCCCTGGTCACCAAGGCGGCGGACGAGAAGCCCGAGCCGGACGCCTTCGCACACCTCTACCGGGATCAGCAGGGCACTCCCGGCACCTCCACCGAGGACGCCCCCGTCGCCGTCCCGGCGCCGAGCAAGCCGGCCGGCCGCGCCTCCAGCCTGCTCAAGTCCAGCGCCCTCATGGCCGCCGGCACGATCGTCTCCCGCATCACCGGCTTCCTGCGGACCCTCGTCATCGCGGGTGCCATCGGCGTCGGCACGTTCAACGACACGTACCAGATCGCCAACACCCTGCCGACGATGATCTACGTGCTCGTCGGTGGCGGTGCGCTCAACGCCGTCTTCATCCCGCAGCTGGTGCGGGCCATGAAGCAGGACGACGACGGGGGCGAGGCCTACGCCAACCGCCTCCTGACGCTCGTCGTCGTGCTGCTGGCGGCCATCACCACCATCTGCGTCCTGGCCGCGCCGGTGTTCATCACGATGATGTCGCCGAAGCTCGCGTCCGACCCCCAGCAGATGGAGGTCGCGGTCGCCTTCGCCCGTTACTGCCTGCCGACCATGTTCTTCATGGGCGTGCACGTGGTCCTCGGTCAGATCCTCAACGCACGCGGCCGGTTCGGCGCGATGATGTGGACCCCCGTCCTCAACAACATCGTCGTCATCGCCACGTTCGGCGCCTTCATCTGGGCCTTCGGCGGCTTCACCACCTCCGGGGTCAACGCGACCACCGTCACCGCCGAGGGCGTCCGCCTGTTGGGTCTCGGCACCCTCCTGGGCCTGACCGTCCAGGCGCTCGCGATGCTGCCCTACCTGCGCGACGCCGGCTTCCGGCCGCGCCTGCGCTTCGACTGGCGGGGCCACGGCCTCGGCAAGGCCGCCCGCCTGGCCAAGTGGACGTTCTTCTTCGTCCTGGCCAACCAGGTCGGCCTCGTCGTCGTGACGCAGCTGGCCACCTGGGCCGGATCCGTAGCCGAGAAGCAGGGCCACCCCGGCACGGGCATCACCGCCTACAACTACGCGCTGCTGCTGTGGCAGATGCCGCAGGCCATCATCACCGTCTCCGTCATGACGGCGGTGCTGCCGCGCATCTCCCGCTCCGCCCACGACGGGGACGCGGCCGCCGTGCGCGACGACATCTCCTACGGGCTGCGTACTTCGGCCGTCGCGATCGTGCCGTGCGCCTTCGCTTTCCTCGCCCTCGGCGTCCCCATGGCCACGCTGCTGTACGCCGGTTCCGGATCCGGCGCCCAGAACATCGGCTACGTCCTGATGGCCTTCGGCCTCGGACTCATCCCGTACTCCGTCCAGTACGTCGTCCTGCGCGGGTTCTACGCCTACGAGGACACCCGGACGCCCTTCTACAACACGGTCATCGTCGCCGGCGTCAACGCGGCCGTCTCCACCGCCGCGTTCTTCGTGCTCCCCGCGCGCTGGGCCGTCGTCGGCATGGCCGCCGCCTACGGCCTCGGCTATACGGTCGGCGTCGGCGTCGCCTGGCGGCGCCTGCGCAACCGGCTGGGCGGTGACCTCGACGGCGCCCACGTGATGCGCACCTACGCTCGCCTCACGGGCGCCTGCGTCCCCGCGGCCGCCGTGGCGGGCGCGGCCGCCTACGCGGTCACCCAGTGGCTCGGCAGCGGAGTCACCGGCTCCTTCGCCGCGTTGGCCGCCGGCGGTGTCGCACTGGCCGCCGTCTTCCTCGTGGCGGCCAAGCGGATGCGCATCGAAGAGCTCAACGCCATGGTCGGTATGGTCCGCGGACGTATGGGTCGCTGATGCGCACAACCGTCGGACCCCTTCGCGTGTCGTGCATAGCGCCGGACTGTGGGCACAATTGGCATGGCTTCGCAGACTGGCCGACAGCGCGTAACGGATGGGGAGGCGGGAACGACGGTGGCGGAACGTAGCACGGCTGCCGTCGACGTGGCCGACAACGGCGGCGACGAGCCGCCGGCCGCAGATGCGGCGAAGGCCACGGCCGACGGGGTGGACACCCAGAACGGACGAGCCGCGGACGGACCCATGCCCGAAAAGGACGGCGAACGCAGAAAAGCGGCCCCTGCTGCCGCCCCCGAACTCCACAGCGGCCACAAGCTCGCCAGGCGCTACCGCCTCGAAGAGTGCGTCACCCGTCTGGACGGATTCAGCAGCTGGCGCGCCATGGACGAGAAGCTGCGCCGTGCCGTGGGCGTCCACCTGCTGCCCGCCGACCACCCCCGGGCCCGCGCCGTCCTGGCCGCGGCCCGCTCCTCCGCCCTGCTCGGCGACCCGCGGTTCGTGCACGTCCTCGATGCCGTGGAGGAGAACGACCTCGTCTACGTCGTCCACGAGTGGCTGCCCGACGCCACCGAGCTGACCGCGATCCTCGCCGCGGGCCCCCTGGAAGCCCACGAGGCCTACCAGCTCGTCACCCAGGTTTCCCAGGCCATGGCCGCGGCCCACCGCGAGGGCCTGGCCCACCTGCGGCTGACGCCGAGCGCCATACTGCGCACCTCCACGGGCCAGTACCGCATCCGCGGGCTGGCCGTGAACGCCGCCCTGCGCGGCATCACCAGCGACACCCCGCAGCGCGCGGACACCGAGGCCATCGGCGCGCTCCTGTACGCCGCCCTGACCCAGCGCTGGCCCTACGAGGAGGACGCGTACGGGCTCACCGGCCTGCCCAAGGGCGTCGGCCTGATCGCACCCGACCAGGTCCGTGCCGGAGTGCACCGGGGACTCGGCGAGCTCGCCATGCGCGCCCTCGCCAACGAGGGCGCCACCGCCTCCCGGCAGGAGCCGCCCTGCACCACCCCGGAGGAGCTGGCCAAGGCGGTCGCCGCGATGCCCCGCATCCGGCCGCCGGAGCCCGCGTTCACCGCTCCACCGGAGTACCAGCACACCACCTACCAGCAGGGCAACTACGGCCGCCCTCAGACGCACCCCGGCGTCCCGGGCGGCCACGCCATGCCCGTCATCGTGCCGCCGCCCCCGCTGCAGAGCCGCATCGGCCGCGTTCTGAAGTGGGGCGTGGCCGCCCTGCTGATCGCCGCACTGGGCCTGGGCAGCTGGCAGCTCGCCGACACCCTCCTGGAACGCGTCAAGGGCGACACCGGCAGCAACGGCTCCAACCAGCAGCCCAAGGCCGACGACGCCTCCAAGAGTGCCAAGCCGACCACCCCCGGCAAGCCGCTGGACATCGCCAACGCCACCACCTTCGGCAAGGAGCCGATCAAGCCGGAGGACGTGAACAAGGCCGTCGACCACAACCCCGACACCGCCTGGATCACCTTGGTGTTCTACAGCTACGCCAACTTCGGCAACCTGGACAGCTACGACGACGGCAGCGGCATCGTCGTCGACCTCGGCAGCGCCCAGGAGGTGGCCGGCCTCGACGTCGACATGTATGCCGCGGGGCAGAAGGTCGAGGTCCGCGCCGCCTCTCCGGAAGCCACCTCTTCACCCCGGTCCCTCTCGGGTTTCTCCCAGGAGGTCGTCAAGCTGACCACCGCGGGGAAGACCCTGAAGACCACCCTGGACACTCCGCTGAAGACCCGCTACCTGCTGATCCACATCACCTCACTGCCTTCCGACTCGAACGGCAACTACCGCGGCGGCATCAACGAGATCAAGGTGCTCGGCAAGGGCGAGTAAGGCCGGGCCGCCACCGCAACGGGACCGCTGCGCCGACTGCGCGGCGGTCCCTCGTATTCGTCCCGCCCGCCCCGTACGCTCCCTTCCGGAGGGGAGGTGTGATGCAGTCACCAACGGGCGAAGAGCGGAGCGACCAGGAGCTGCTGGCGCTGCACGCCGCGGGGGATCCGGATGCCTTCGGAGAGCTCGTACGACGGCACCGCGACCGGTTGTGGGCCGTGGCCCTGCGCACCCTGGGCGACCGCGAGGAAGCCGCCGACGCCGTGCAGGACGCCCTCGTCTCCGCCTACCGCGCCGCCCACACCTTCCGCGGGGAATCGGCCGTCACCACCTGGCTGCACCGGATCACCGTCAACGCCTGTCTCGACCGTGCCCGCAAGGCCGCCTCCCGCAGGACCTCCCCACTCGACGATACGGAGCGCCTGGAGCGCCTCCTGGAGCCCCACGAGTCCGCGGAGGCACCCGCGGAGCGCCAGGACCTCCACCGGCAGCTCCTGGCCGCCCTCGGCACGCTCCCGGCCGAACAGCGGGCCGCCCTGGTCCTCGTCGACATGCAGGCCTACCCCGTCGCCGAGGCCGCCCGTATCCTCGACGTCCCCACCGGCACCGTGAAGAGCCGGTGCGCGCGCGGTCGGGCGAAGCTCCTCCCGATGCTCACTCATCTGCGCTCGAATGCCGGGGATAACTCCGCCACCGAGCGGGGAAGGAACCGGACGCCGGGGACACCCGTCCCACCAGCGGCAGGCTCCAGTCAGCCGGCCCCAGACGCAGACACGGTGAAGGGCGGAGGTGGACGAACGTGACTCCCGCAACCGGCACGATCCGGCACCCTGACGTCTCGGAGATCTCCGACCTGACCGAAGGGCTCCTCTCGCCGGTCCAGGCCGCCGAGGTACGCCGCCATCTGGGCGACTGCTCCCTCTGCGCCGACGTCCATGCCTCCCTGGAGGAGATCCGGGGACTCCTCGGCACCCTCCCGGGGCAGCCCCGGATGCCCGCCGACATCGCCGGGCGCATCGACGCCGCCCTCGCCGCCGAGGCGCTCCTCGACTCCACCGCACCCCGGACGGAGGCCGCTCCGCCCTCCGATGTTTCACGTGAAACATCGCCTGCCATCCCCTCGGGTCCGACCACCGGTCGGGCCGCCGGTCACCCGGCCGGAGCAACCGGTCCCGGGCGCCGGCGCGCCCGCCGCCGGATCGCCGTCCTCGCCGGCCTGGCCGGAGCGGCAGCGTGCGCCCTGGGAGTCTTCCTCGCGGGCAACCTGATCGGGACCGGCTCCCCGGACACCGCCGCGCGCAGATCCGCGACGAACTCGACGGCCGAGGCACTCGCCGGCGACACGTACACCGCGCAGGGCCTCCAGGACAACGTGCGCCGGCTCCTGTCCTCCGGGCCGGGCGCCAAGATCGCGCCCCCCGGGGAGCAGCAGAACAACACGTACGGAATGGAGAACACCACTCCGTCCCCGAAGCTGGCACCCGGTGACGGCAACCGCACGACCGGCTCCTCGGTGCCGGACTGCGTCCAGAACGCCATCGGGCGCCCCGACACCCCGATCGGGGTGGAACGAGGCAGCTACCAGGGCACCGAGGTCTACCTCCTCGTGCTGCCGCACCCCGGCGACGCTGCCCGCGTGGACGCCTATCTCGTGGGCGCGGCGTGCACGGACACCCCATCGACCAGCCCCACCAAACCGTTGCTGACCAGGACATATCCTCGAAGCTGACACCTTCACGTCCGCGAGGGAGCGGGCGGGGAATGCATGCGCCGTAGGATCCGTTGGGTGGGGTGAGACAACACACCGGCCCCTTCGGCAAGCAGCGTGCAGTCCACAGAGACGAGGAAGAAACCCGTGAGCGACGTACGAAACGTGATCATCATCGGTTCCGGGCCGGCCGGCTACACCGCCGCCCTGTACACCGCACGCGCTTCGCTCAAGCCGCTGGTCTTCGAAGGCGCGGTCACGGCCGGTGGCGCGCTGATGAACACCACCGAGGTGGAGAACTTCCCCGGCTTCCAGGACGGCATCATGGGTCCTGACCTCATGGACAACATGCGCGGCCAGGCAGAGCGCTTCGGCGCCGAGCTCGTTCCGGACGACGTCGTGTCCGTGGACCTGACCGGTGACATCAAGACCGTCACCGACACCGCCGGCACCGTGCACCGCGCCAAGGCCGTGATCGTGACGACCGGCTCCCAGCACCGCAAGCTGGGGCTGCCCAACGAGGACGCCCTCTCCGGCCGCGGTGTCTCCTGGTGCGCCACCTGTGACGGGTTCTTCTTCAAGGACCAGGACATCGCCGTCGTCGGCGGCGGTGACACCGCGATCGAGGAGGCCACCTTCCTCTCGCGCTTCGCCAAGTCCGTCACCATCGTGCACCGCCGGGACTCGCTGCGTGCCTCCAAGGCGATGCAGGACCGCGCGTTCGCCGACCCGAAGATCAAGTTCGCCTGGGACAGCGAGGTCGCCGAGATCCACGGCGAGCAGAAGCTCTCCGGTCTGACCCTGCGCAACACCAAGACCGGTGAGACCTCCGAGCTGCCCGTGACGGGCCTCTTCATCGCTGTCGGCCACGACCCGCGCACCGAGCTGTTCAAGGACCAGCTGGAGCTCGACGAGGAGGGCTACCTCAAGGTCGCCGCCCCCTCCACGCGCACCAACCTCACCGGCGTGTTCGGCGCCGGTGACGTCGTGGACCACACGTACCGTCAGGCCATCACCGCTGCGGGCACCGGCTGCTCCGCGGCCCTGGATGCCGAGCGCTTCCTCTCCGCCCTCGCGGACGCCGAGAAGGCGCACGCGACGGTCTGACCCCTCGCCTACCCCCACCACCTCACACCCCGCAGGAAAGAACAAGGAGGCCGCAGTGGCCCTCAAGAGCGTGACCGATGCCGACTTCGACGCCGAGGTCCTCAACAGCGACAAGCCTGTACTGGTGGACTTCTGGGCCGAGTGGTGCGGCCCGTGCCGCCAGATCGCCCCCTCCCTGGAGGCCATCGCGGCCGAGTACGGCGACCAGATCGAGATCGTCAAGCTGAACATCGACCAGAACCCGGCGACGGCCGCGCGCTACGGCGTCATGTCCATCCCGACCCTGAACGTCTACCAGGGCGGCGAGGTCGCCAAGACCATCGTCGGTGCCAAGCCGAAGGCCGCCATCCTGCGCGACCTCTCCGACTTCGTCGAGGCCAAGTCCGTCTGACGATCGCGAGCCCGCCCGTCGGCAGCCGGGAGTGTTTCACGTGAAACGGGGCCGCCCCTTCAAGGGGCGGCCCCGTTCGCACATCACAGCGGTCGCAGCGCGGGCTCCTTGCGTGCCGCACCGAGCAGCCGGTCCAACGCGAGCTCCACGTCTTCCTTCCACGAGAGCGTCGAGCGCATCTCCAGCCGCAGGCGCGGGTGCACAGGATGCGGCCGTACCGTCTTGAAGCCCACGGCCAGCAGGTGGTCAGCCGGCAGCAGACAGGCAGGGCCCTCCCAGCGCGCGTCCCCGAACGCCTCGATCGCCCGGAACCCGCGCCGCAGCAGGTCCTTGGCCACGGTCTGCACCATCACCCGTCCCAGGCCCTGCCCCTGGTAGCCCGGCATGATCCACGCCGTGATCAGCTGAACCGCGTCCGGGGACACCGGACTCGTCGGAAACGAAGCGGCCCTCGGTACGTACGCCGGCGGTGCGTACAGCACGAATCCCACCGGGACCTCGTCCACGTAGACCACGCGGCCGCACGAACCCCACTCCAGCAGGACGGCGGAGATCCACGCCTCCTTCTCCAGCGCCGGAGTTCCCGCCTTCACAGCAGCCTCACCACTGACGGGATCCAGCTCCCAGAACACGCAGGACCGGCAACGCCGAGGAAGGTCCTGGAGGTTGTCCAGCGTGAGTGGTACCAACCGACGCCCCATGAGCGCATCGTATCCACAGCCCGAATCAGGCGAAACCGCAACAAGGCAAAGGGGCGGACCGCACCGATTCACACCGGCACGATCCGCCCCTCGGCGGCCGGGAACTCACTCCCCGGACAGACCCTGCTCCAGCACCCGGCCCTCGCCCGGTGCCAGCGTCCCCAGAATCCGCTCCAGATCCTCCATCGAGGCGAACTCGACGGTGATCTTGCCCTTCTTCTGGCCCAGATCCACCTTCACGCGCGTCTCGAACCGGTCGGACAGCCGCGTCGCCAGCTCACTGAGGGCCGGAGCCACCCGGGCACCGGCCCGCGGGCCCTTCGGCTTCACGGGCCCCTCGGGCTCCGAGCCCATCAGCGAGACGATCTCCTCGACCGCCCGCACCGAGAGGCCCTCGGCCACGATCCGGTGCGCCAGCTTGTCCTGGGCCTCGGAGTGCTCCACCGACAGCAGCGCCCGCGCATGTCCGGCCGACAGCACACCTGCGGCCACCCGGCGCTGGACCGGCGGCGATAGCTTCAGCAGGCGCAGCGTGTTGGACACCTGCGGACGCGAACGCCCGATCCGGTCCGCCAGCTGGTCGTGCGTGCAGTTGAAGTCCTGGAGCAGCTGGTCGTACGCGGCCGCCTCCTCCAGGGGATTCAGCTGCGCCCGGTGCAGGTTCTCCAGCAGCGCGTCCAGCAGCAGCTTCTCGTCGTCCGTCGCCCGGATGATCGCCGGAATGCGCTCCAGCCCTGCCTCCCGGCAGGCCCGCCAGCGCCGCTCACCCATGATGAGCTCATAACGGCCCGGAGCGGACTGCCGCACCACCACCGGCTGGAGCAGGCCCACCTCCTGGATGGAGGTGACCAGCTCCGCCAACGCGTCCTCGTCGAACACCTCACGGGGCTGCCGCGGGTTCGGCGTGATCGAGTCCATCGGAAGCTCGGCGAAGGTCGCCCCGGCCACCACATTGGCCTCGGGCTCCGCCGCCTCCGGCTCATCCGCCACCGCAACCGCAGTCGCCGCAAGCGATGTTTCACGTGAAACATCGCTGTGCGCATCGGCCTGCGCCAGCGAAGCCAGCTTCGCCGCCGCAACCCCGCGCTCCGAAGGCAACATCGGCACCGCCGACGGAGACGTCGAACCGGCACCGATCACCGGCGGCGTCTTCTCCTGCGGAGCGGCGGGGATCAGCGCGCCGAGCCCCCGCCCCAGACCCCTACGTCGCTCACTCACTGGATCCCCTCCGCCACACTCTGCGTGCTGTTCGTGCCCGCGCCCAGATGGGCGTGCTGGGCGTCGTAAGAAATTCCGGCCCCCCGCAGCGCGATCTCACGCGCCGCTTCCAGATAGGAGAGAGAACCACTCGAACCCGGATCGTAGGTGAGCACCGTCTGGCCATAACTCGGCGCCTCGGAAATGCGCACCGAACGCGGGATGCTCGTGCGCAGCACCTCCTTGCCGAAGTGGGTGCGCACCTCCTCCGCCACCTGCGAGGCCAGCCGGGTCCTGCCGTCGTACATCGTCAGCAGGATCGTCGACACGTGCAGCGCCGGGTTCAGGTGCGCCCGCACCAGATCGACGTTGCGCAGCAGCTGACCCAGGCCCTCCAGCGCGTAGTACTCGCACTGGATCGGGATCAGCACCTCGGCGCCGGCCACCAGCGCGTTCACCGTCAGCAGGCCCAGCGAGGGCGGGCAGTCGATCAGGATGTAGTCCAGCGGCTGCTCGTAGGCCTGGATGGCCCGCTGGAGCCGGCTCTCGCGGGCCACCAGGGAGACCAGCTCGATCTCCGCACCCGCCAGGTCGATCGTGGCCGGGGCGCAGAAGAGCCCTTCCACGTCCACCACCGGCTGGACGACCTCCAGCAGCGGTCGGCTGTCCACGAGCACGTCGTAGATCGAGGGCACATCCGCGTGGTGGTCGATACCGAGCGCCGTGGAGGCGTTGCCCTGCGGGTCGAGGTCGACCACCAGGACGCGCGCACCGTGCAGGGCCAGGGAGGCCGCCAGGTTCACGGTCGTCGTGGTCTTGCCCACGCCGCCCTTCTGGTTGGCGACCACGATGACTCGGGTCTCCGCCGGGCGGGGAAGCCCCTCACCGGCGCGCCCCAGGGCCTCGACCGCCAGCTGGGCGGCCCGGCCGATGGGCGTGTCGTTGTCTACAAGAGGCGACGATGTTTCACGTGAAACATCGTCCCCCGCTGTTTCTGAGCGGGGACCGGGGACCGGGTCGGCCATCGGCCCCGCGAGGTTGGCGTCGGACCGCACGGTGTCACTCTCCTCGGCATCAGGCTCGCGATGAACAGAGCCTGCCATGACACCCGGGTCGCGAACCAGCGGGGCCCGTACTCCTGTGGATGAATCCACCGTTGTGGACAACTCCGTCCCCCCTTCGCCCTTGCGGGGACGGGGGGACGCGGCCGCACGGCCGCGGCTGATGATTCCGTGCAGCAGAGAGCGACGTTTCACGTGAAACACGATGCCCGGACCGCACCCGGACAGGGTCCTCGGGCCGCTACGACACTCCGAAATCCATACCTATAGGGCTCAATGCCCGGCCGTCAGCGACGCCGACGGGTCCGGCTGGTACGAGCCGCCTTAGCCCGCTTGGCCGCAAACCTCACCCCGCCGGGGCTTTCTCCGACCTCGACCCGGACGACCGTGGACAGGGGATCCACCACACCCTCGCCCACCTGGAGCACCGAGGTCTTCACCACACCGAGCTTCGCCAGCGCGGTCTTCGCCGCCACCAGCTCTTCCTCGGCGGTGTCGCCCTTGAGCGCCAGCATCTCCCCGTACGGACGCAGCAGGGGCACACCCCAGCCCGCCAGCCGGTCCAACGGCGCCACGGCCCGTGCCGTCACGACGTGCACCGGCTGCACCTTGCCGAGCATCTCCTCGGCCCGGCCCCGCACCACCGTGACATGGTCCAGGCCCAGCAGCTCCACGGCCTCCTGCAGGAAGGTCGTCCGCCGCAGCAGCGGCTCCAGCAGCGTGATCTTCAGGTCGCGCCGCACCAGAGCCAGCGGAATACCGGGCAGGCCGGCGCCCGAGCCGACATCGCAGACGGTGACGCCCTCGGGCACCACCTCGGAGAGCACCGCGCAGTTCAGCAGGTGCCGCTCCCACAACCGCGGCACCTCACGCGGGCCGATCAGGCCGCGCTTGACCCCCGCGTCCGCCAGCAGCTCCGCATACCGCACAGCTTCCGGGAAAAACTCGCCGAACACCGCGCGCGCCTCTTCAGGCGCCGGGGGAAGCTCCGCTGCCTCCGTCACGGGGACCGTCCTTCCGTACCGCATGGATCGTTGAAAACGCACTGCTCGAACTGGCACCGCCCAGGCCGGCACTGCCAGGCTGACAAACATCGGCCCCGTCTGCGACACAGACGGGGCCGAACACTCAGGCTTGCGGTCAGGCCGGGAGCACGACGACGAAGCGCTGCGGCTCCTCGCCCTCCGACTCGCTCTTCAGACCGGCAGCCGCCACGGCGTCGTGGACGACCTTGCGCTCGAAGGGCGTCATCGGCGCCAGCTTCAGCGGCTCACCCGACGCCTTGACGTCCGCCGCCGCCTGGGCACCGAGCGCCGCCAGCTCCTCGCGCTTCTTCGCGCGGAAGCCCGCGATGTCCAGCATCAGCCGGCTGCGGTCCCCGGTCTCGCGGTGCACGGCGAGGCGGGTCAGCTCCTGCAGGGCCTCCAGGACCTCACCGTCGCGGCCCACGAGCTTCTGGAGATCGCGGCTGGCCGAGTCACTGACGATCGACACCGCGGCCCGGTCGGCCTCGACGTCCATGTCGATGTCCCCGTCCAGGTCGGCGATGTCCAGCAGACCCTCCAGGTAGTCGGCCGCGATCTCACCCTCCTGCTCAAGGCGGGTCAGGGTGTCGCCACTCTCAGCGGCGGCGGTGGTGGTGCCTTCCGTCACGGGAGGGACTCCTTCTTACTTCTTGGAAGAGGGCTTGGGGGGCGTCTGGCGCTGCGACTTCGTCTGCCGCTTCGGCTGCTGCCGCTTGGCGGCACCGCCGCTCGCCGCGTCCGAATCGGCCGTGGCCTCGGCACTCTTGATCACAGACCCGTCCGCCTGCGCAGCCAGACCCTGCTTCGTGAGAGCCGCGATGAACTTGCGCTCGTTGTCGTTGCGGTCCGGGCCCTTGGCCACGATCGCCGCGACGATCTTCTTCTTACCCCGGCCCTTGACGTCCCCGTGCGTGGTGACGTGCTTCAGCAGACGGGTCAGGTACTGGTCCTGGGCCTTGCTGCCGGGGGTCGGGTTCTGGTTGATCACGTACATCTGCTGGCCCATGGTCCACAGGTTCGTGGTCAGCCAGTAGACGAGAACACCCACGGGGAAGTTGATGCCCATGACCGCGAAGATCAGCGGGAAGATGTACATCAGCATCTTCTGCTGCTGCATGAACGGCGTCTTGACCGAGAGGTCGACGTTCTTCTGCATCAGCTGGCGCTGGGTGTAGAACTGCGACAGCGACATCAGGACGATCATGACCGCGGTGACGATGCGGACATCCGTGATCGAGGCGCCCAGGGAGGCGGCCTTCTCGGCGCTGTCCGTGAACTTCGCCGCCAGCGGGGCGCCGAAGATGTGCGCCTGACGCGCGCTCTCCAGCAGCGACTGGTTGATGACACCGATGGTCTGACCATTGGCGATGGCCGAGAGCACGTGGTACAGCGCGAAGAAGAACGGGGACTGCGCGATGATCGGAAGGCACGAGGAGAGCGGGTTGGTACCCGTCTCCTTGTACAGCTTCATCATCTCTTCGGACTGGCGCTGCTTGTCGTTCTTGTAGCGCTCCTGGATCGCCTTCATCTTCGGCTGGAGCGCCTGCATGCCACGCGTCGCTTTGATCTGCTTCACGAAGAGCGGGATCAAGCAGATACGGATCAAGACCACCAGGGACACGATCGACAGGCCCCAGGCCCAACCGCTGTCCGGGCCGAAGATCGCGCCGTACAGACTGTGGAACTGGACGATGACCCACGAGACGGGCGTGGTGATAAAGCTGAACAGACTGGCAATCGTGTCCACTAATCAGGCTCCTTGAGCATTGCGAGATCTACGCAACGCACTGCGCAGCTGCTCGTGCCAACGCGGGCGTTTACGGGGTGGGACATGGTCGACACCGCCGGCGGACCACGGATTGCACCGCAGGATCCGCCAGCCGGTCAGAACCGTCCCCTTCACCGCACCATGCCGGTCGATGGCCGTGAACCCGTAGTGCGAGCACGAGGGGTAATAACGGCACACCGGCCCGAGCAGCGGACTGATGGTCCACTGGTACAGCTTGATCAATGCGAGCAGCGGGTACTTCATCGAGCCACGCCTCCCAGGAGCCGCGTCAGAGCGGCGTCCAGGTCCCGGGCCAGTTCGTCGGCACCGGCGTCACCCGCTCCGGGCAATGCCCGCACCACCACCAGGCTACCGGCGGGCAGCTGGGAGAGCCGCTCGCGGACGAGATGGCGCAAACGGCGCTTCACCCGGTTACGGACGACGGCGCCACCCACGGCCTTGCTGACAACGAAACCCGCACGCGTCGAGGGATCGATCTCCCCCGGCTCGTGCGGGTCCGTTGCACCGCTTGTACGTAGGTGGACGACGAGGAGCGGACGACCTGCCCGCCTGCCTCGACGTACCGCGCTCGCGAAGTCCTCGCGCCGCCTCAGCCGATTTTCGGGAGACAGCACGACGTCACGACCTGCGCGTTGTTACGCGGAGAGGGCGGCGCGGCCCTTGCTGCGGCGGTTCGCCAGGATCGCGCGACCGGCACGGGTACGCATCCGGAGACGGAAGCCGTGGGTCTTGGCACGACGGCGGTTGTTCGGCTGGAAGGTGCGCTTGCTCACTCGGGGGCTCCAGAGAATGAATCGTTGTGGCGGGACATCGCCTGGCTGTCACCGTGCGCCCACGAGGAAACTCGCGTGTTCGCCCGAGTGGCACCGCTAAACGATCACAAAAGGTGATCTTCGCCCATCGGTAGGCAGGCGGCAGCAGCCATCGACAACTCGACCTCGTTACGGTACGCGCGGCTACGCCATCCGGTCAAACCGAGGCGACGTGCCCCCACACTGTGCACAGGCTGTGGACAACGACTTGAACCGTACCCGTCGGCCTGACTACCGTTGTCTGATCCCGGATTTTTTGTCCCGACCGTCCCAAAGAACCACACATTCGTGGGACCCCTGTGAGAGAGCGTGCTCTGTGGCTGACGTACCTGCCGATCTTGCCGCAGTGTGGCCAAGGGTGCTCGAAAAGCTCCTCGGGGAGGGACAGCAGGCGATCGAGCCCAAGGACAAGCAGTGGGTCGAGCGCTGCCAGCCCCTGGCCCTGGTCGCCGACACCGCGCTGCTCGCCGTCCCCAACGAATACGGCAAGCGCGTCCTGGAGGGCCGGCTCGCCCCGCTGATCAGTGACGCGCTCAGCCGTGAGTGCGGCCGCCCCATCCGCATCGCCATCACCGTGGACGACTCCGCCGGCGAGCCCGCGCCCCTGCCCGCGGCCACGCAGCAGCGCTCCGACGCGTACGAGCCGTACGGCAACCAGCGCGGCGGCCACACCGGCCCCGGCAGCCCCTCCGACGACCAGCTCCCCACCGCCCGCCCCGCCTACCCCGACTACCAGCAGTCGCGCCCCGAGCCCGGCTCCTGGCCCCGGGGCGGCCAGCAGGACGACTACGGCTGGCAGCAGCCGCGCCTCGGCGGCTTCCCCGAGCGCGATCCGTACGCCTCCCCCCAGCCCGGCTACCTCCAGCAGTCCGACTCCGGCGGCTACGAGCAGGGCTCCTTCGACCAGCAGCAGTACGAGCAGCAGCAGTACGAGCCCCGCCAGTCCCCGCAGGCCCATCAGTCTCATCAGTACGAGCAGCAGCAGTACGAGCAGCCGGCCCCGCGCCAGGCGCCCGGCCGGCCCGCGGCCCCGGCCCCCTCGGGCGGCTCGACCTCGGGCCCGCTGGAGCCGACCGCCCGGCTCAACCCCAAGTACCTGTTCGACACGTTCGTCATCGGCGCGTCCAACCGCTTCGCGCACGCCGCCGCGGTGGCCGTCGCCGAGGCGCCCGCCAAGGCCTACAACCCCCTCTTCATCTACGGGGAATCGGGCCTTGGCAAAACGCATCTTCTGCACGCCATCGGCCACTACGCGCGGAGCCTCTACCCGGGCACCCGGGTGCGGTACGTGAGCTCCGAGGAGTTCACCAACGAGTTCATCAACTCGATCCGCGACGGCAAGGGCGACGCGTTCCGCAAGCGCTACCGCGAGATGGACATCCTGCTCGTCGACGACATCCAGTTCCTCGCGAGCAAGGAGTCGACGCAGGAGGAGTTCTTCCACACCTTCAATACGCTCCACAACGCCAACAAGCAGATCGTGCTCTCCTCCGACCGGCCGCCCAAGCAGCTCGTCACCCTGGAGGACCGGCTCCGCAACCGCTTCGAGTGGGGCCTGATCACCGACGTCCAGCCGCCCGAGCTGGAGACCCGTATCGCCATCCTGCGCAAGAAGGCCGTACAGGAGCAGCTCAACGCCCCGCCGGAGGTACTGGAGTTCATCGCCTCCCGCATCTCGCGCAACATCCGCGAGCTGGAGGGGGCGCTGATCCGGGTCACGGCCTTCGCGAGCCTGAACCGGCAGCCGGTCGACCTGGGCCTGACCGAGGACGTCCTCAAGAACCTGATCCCCGGCGGCGAGGACTCGGCCCCCGAGATCACGGCCACGGACATCATGGCGGCCACCGCGGACTACTTCGGGCTCACCGTGGACGACCTGTGCGGCTCCTCGCGCAGCCGCGTGCTGGTCACCGCCCGGCAGATCGCCATGTACCTGTGCCGGGAGCTCACGGACCTCTCCCTGCCCAAGATCGGGGCGCAGTTCGGCGGCCGCGACCACACCACGGTCATGCACGCCGACCGCAAGATCCGGGCCCTGATGGCGGAGCGGCGCTCCATCTACAACCAGGTCACCGAGCTCACCAACCGCATCAAGAACGGCTGAGCCGACGGCTTCGGCGACGGTCCGTCAGCCGCCCGCGGAGGCCCGTCCGGCGGGTCGGCCGGGCCTCTCCACACGCTTCCAGAGGGCGCTCCCGGGGTACTTCGGGGGCGCCCTTCTTCGTCCGCGCGCCCCTGACCTGTTCGAATACGCCCCCTGTGGAGCAACTCATCCACAGATTTCCCGACTTTCTTCCGTCCACAGGGTGGGGACAGGTTCCGTCACCCACAATCTGTCCACAGGGCTGCGGAGTGAGACACCATCAGTACTGGTCAGACCCCTGTGGATTTGTGCGCAAGCGTCATCCACAGCCTGTGGACAGAGCTTTCGTCCACAGGCTCGTCCACTCCTCTGTCCACCGCCGACCCACAGGTTCCCGCACTCTGTGCACAGGTTCCGATGAGTTACCCACACCGCTGTCCACTGTTCGGCAACATTCCGCCTCCCGTCACCGCCCTGAGTGAAAGCCGTCACACGGAAGTCGACGTTTGGGCTGTGGAGTACTGGGGGAAACCTGGGGACACACCTGTGGAGTAGTCGGGGTCACCTGGGGATGGCCTGTGCAGAAGTTTTTGTTCTCCACAGACACACGGTGTTGTCCACCGGTGTCACCCACAGGGTCGGTGGATAAAAAACGCGGGCTGACCTGGGACAACGGGCTTATCCACCGTTTCCACAGGCCCTACTACTACCCCCATAGAGAGTTAGCCCGGTTTCGGTTTTCAAGCGGGTCCTGTGCACAACTCGGTGGGGACGCCTCCCCGACACCTCGCTCCCGACTTGACCTCCGGCAGCACCGACTGTCGGCGCCGTACGTCAGACTGGTCCCCGGCACCGAGGCTCCGAGCCATCGAGGGCATCGAGGCATCGGGCCGAGAACGAAGGCCGGCAGACGAGCGAGCAACAGCAGGAGGCGGTTCCGGTGAAGATCCGGGTGGAGCGCGACGTACTCGCGGAGGCGGTGGCCTGGGCTGCCCGCAGCCTCCCGGCCCGGCCGCCGGTGCCCGTTCTCGCGGGCCTGCTGCTGAAGGCCGAGGAGGGCACGCTGTCCCTCTCCGGCTTCGACTACGAGGTCTCCGCCCGCGTCTCCGTCGAGGCGGACGTCGAGGAGGACGGGACCGTCCTCGTCTCCGGCCGGCTCCTCGCCGACATCTGCCGCGCGCTCCCCAACCGCCCCGTGGAGATTTCCACAGACGGTGTACGGGCGACCGTGGTCTGCGGCTCCTCGCGATTCACACTCCACACCCTGCCTGTGGAGGAGTACCCGGCCCTGCCGACGATGCCCACCGCGACCGGCACCGTGCCCGGCGAGGTCTTCGCCTCCGCCGCCGCCCAGGTCGCCATCGCCGCCGGCCGCGACGACACGCTGCCCGTGCTGACCGGTGTCCGCATCGAGATCGAGGGCGACCGCGTCACCCTGGCCTCCACCGACCGCTACCGCTTCGCGGTCCGCGAGTTCCTGTGGAAGCCGGAGAACCCGGACGCCTCCGCCGTGGCCCTGGTGCCCGCGAAGACGCTCCTGGACACCGCGAAGTCCCTGACCAGCGGTGACACGGTCACCCTGGCGCTGTCCGGCTCCGGCGCCGGCGAGGGCCTCATCGGCTTCGAGGGCGCCGGCCGCCGCACCACCACCCGCCTGCTCGAAGGCGACCTGCCGAAGTACCGCACGCTGTTCCCGACGGAGTTCAACTCCGTCGCGGTCATCGAGACCGCCCCCTTCGTCGAGGCCGTCAAGCGCGTGGCCCTGGTCGCCGAGCGCAACACCCCGGTCCGCCTCAGCTTCGAGCAGGGCGTGCTGATCCTGGAGGCCGGCTCCTCCGACGACGCACAGGCTGTGGAACGTGTGGACGCGAAGCTGGAGGGCGACGACATCTCGATCGCCTTCAACCCCACCTTCCTGCTGGACGGTCTGAGCGCGATCGATTCGCCCGCCGCGCAGCTGAGCTTCACCACGTCCACCAAGCCCGCGCTGCTGAGCGGCCGTCCGGCCGTCGACGCCGAGGCGGACGAGGCGTACAAGTACCTGATCATGCCGGTGCGCCTGTCCGGCTGACGCACGCGTACGTCGGGCCCGGTCTCGCAGGCGCGGGGCCGGGCCCGACGCCGTTCGCCCCCGTACGGGCTCCCGCGCCGCCGGCCCGTACACCCCCTCGTACGGGCCCCGTACCGCCGTCCTGGAGCGCCCGTGGCGCCCGGCGGCACCGCCCGGCGTAGGCTCGGAGCCTGGGTGCCCCCGGTGATGTGCGGGGAACCCGGCACAGACGGCCACAACGCTTAAGGAACCACCTGATGGAGCTTGGTCTCGTCGGTCTCGGCAAGATGGGCGGCAACATGCGCGAGCGCATCCGCCGCGCAGGCCACACCGTCATCGGATACGACCGCAACCCGGACCTTGCCGATGTCCACAGCCTGCGGGAACTTGTGGACAGCCTGCAGGCCCCCCGCGTCGTGTGGGTGATGGTCCCGGCAGGTGCGGCGACGCAGTCCACCGTCGACGAGCTCGCCGAGCTGCTCTCGATCGGCGACATCGTCGTCGACGGCGGCAACTCGCGCTGGACCGACGACGAGAAGCACGCCGCCGAGCTGGCGGCCAAGGGCATCGGCTTCGTCGACTGCGGTGTCTCCGGCGGCGTATGGGGCCTGGAGAACGGCTACGCGCTCATGTACGGCGGCGAGAAGGACCACGTCGCCCGGGTCCAGCCGATCTTCGACGCCCTCAAGCCCGAGGGCGAGTTCGGCTCCGTGCACGCCGGCAAGGTGGGCGCGGGCCACTTCGCGAAGATGGTCCACAACGGCATCGAGTACGCCATGATGCAGGCCTACGCCGAGGGCTGGGAGCTCCTGGAGAAGGTGGACTCGGTCACCGACGTCCGCGAGGTCTTCCGCTCCTGGCAGGAAGGGACGGTCATCCGTTCCTGGCTGCTGGACCTGGCCGTGAACGCCCTGGACCAGGACGAGCACCTGGAGCAGCTGCGCGGCTTCGCGCAGGACTCGGGCGAGGGCCGGTGGACCGTGGAGGCGGCGATCGACAACTCCGTGCCGCTGCCCGCGATCACCGCCTCGCTCTTCGCGCGGTTCGCGTCCCGCCAGGACGACTCCCCGCAGATGAAGATGATCGCCGCGCTGCGCAACCAGTTCGGCGGCCACGCGGTCGAGAAGGCGTAATCCACAGCCGTCCACAACCGTCCACAGCCGGTCCGCGGCAGCACGGACCACGGACCACGGATCACGGATCCACAGCAGCACAGAGCAGAGCAGCAGGAAGCCGGGGGAGGTCGGCGCCGTATGCATGTTTCGCATCTCTCACTGGCCGACTTCCGCTCGTACGCCCGGGCCGAGGTTCCCCTCGACCCGGGCGTCACGGCTTTCGTGGGCCCCAACGGCCAGGGGAAGACCAACCTGGTCGAGGCCATCGGCTACCTGGCCACGCTCGGCAGCCACCGCGTCTCCTCGGACGCGCCCCTGGTCCGCATGGGCGCGGACCGGGCGGTCATCCGCGCGGCCGTCACCCACGGCGCCCGCCAGCAGCTGGTCGAGCTGGAGCTGAACCCCGGCCGCGCCAACCGCGCCCGCATCAACCGGTCCTCGCAGGTCAGGCCCCGGGACGTGCTCGGGATCGTCCGCACGGTGCTGTTCGCTCCGGAGGACCTGGCCCTGGTGAAGGGGGACCCCGGGGAGCGCCGCCGGTTCCTCGACGAGCTCGTCACCGCCCGCTCGCCGCGGATGGCGGGGGTCCGCTCCGACTACGAGCGGGTGCTCAAGCAGCGCAACACCCTGCTGAAATCGGCGGCGATGGCCCGCCGGCACGGCGGCCGCTCCATGGACCTCTCCACCCTCGACGTCTGGGACCAGCACCTCGCGCGCGCGGGCGCGGAACTGCTGGCGCAGCGTCTCGACCTCATCGCGACGCTGCTGCCGCTCGCGGACAAGGCGTACGAGCAGCTCGCGCCCGGCGGCGGACCGCTCGGGCTCGCGTACAAGTCCTCGGCGGCCGGCGAGGCCGACGAGGCCGTGGACGGGGGCGGGGCCCGTACCCGCGAGGCCCTGTACGAGGTGCTGCTGGCGGCCCTGGCCGAGGTGCGCAAGCAGGAGATCGAGCGCGGCGTGACCCTGGTCGGCCCGCACCGCGACGACGTGCTGCTGCGCCTGGGCGACCTCCCGGCCAAGGGGTACGCGAGCCACGGCGAGTCCTGGTCGTACGCGCTGGCCCTGCGACTGGCCTCGTACGAGCTGCTGCGCTCGGAGGGCGCCGAGCCGGTGCTGATCCTCGACGACGTCTTCGCCGAGCTGGACGCGCGGCGCCGCGAGCGGCTGGCGGAGCTGGTGGCCCCGGGCGAGCAGGTACTGGTGACGGCGGCGGTGGACGACGACGTCCCGGGGGCCTTGGCCGGGGCCCGTTTCGGGGTGTCCGGCGGTGAGGTGACCCGGCTGTGAGCGGCGAAGAGAAGGAACCCGGTACGACCGGCCCCCGCAAGGTCCCCGAGCCCTCGGGCGTGGACCTCGCCCGGCAGGCGCTGGCGGCCGCCCGCGAGCAGGCCCGGGCCCGCGGCAACGCGGCCGGCGGGAAGAACAAGCACCGGCCCGGCCTGCGCTCGGGCGCCCGCGCCGACGGCCGCGATCCGATGCCGCTCATGGCGGCGCTGGACCGCCTGCGCACCGAGCATGGCTGGGAGATGCCGATGGCGGTCGCGGGCGTGATGGAGCGCTGGCCGGAGATCGTCGGCCCGGAGATCGCGGCGCACTGTGAACCGGACCGCTACGAGGACCGTGAACTGGTCGTGCGCTGTGATTCCTCGGCGTGGGCCGCGCAGCTGAAGCTGCTGGCC
Organism: Streptomyces vinaceus; assembly: GCF_008704935.1. Classification (NCBI taxonomy): domain Bacteria; kingdom Bacillati; phylum Actinomycetota; class Actinomycetes; order Kitasatosporales; family Streptomycetaceae; genus Streptomyces; species Streptomyces vinaceus. The sequence goes on along the minus strand of NZ_CP023692.1, from coordinate 3,759,477 downwards.
CCGCAGCTGGTGGCCCGGCTCAACGCGGACCTGGGCCAGGGCACGGTCAGGATGATCAAGGTCCAGGGTCCGGGCGGGCGCCCGAAGCGGTACGGGCCGCTGCGCGCGCCGGGCAGTACGGGTCCGGGGGACACGTACGGATAGGCCGTGCCCGCGTGGCGTCCCTCACGGTAGCGGGAGGTTGACAGGCCGAAGCGCTGCACGCCCGTGTGAGCCTCTTTGAGCCCCTTCCCGGATATGGGGAGTCGGAGAGAGGAGGTTCAGGGCGGCACATGCGGACTCAGGTACCGGCAAACCCCCATTCATGTCCGTGGTACCGGTAGACTGAAGCGAATCCCGCCCGCTTGCGGGATCTAGCTGATACACGCTGACAACGCAGATCGACGCAGCCGCTCCTGCTTGCATGCCTGCTGGCCCGGAGTACGGCCTGTGCTGTGCCAGAAAGGGCGCTTCGTGGCCGATTCCGGCAACCCCAACGACAACCAGTCCACAGCCGGCGAGAACGGCGAGGTCACCGCCTCGTACGACGCCAGTGCGATCCAGGTCCTGGAGGGCTTGGACGCGGTCCGCAAGCGGCCCGGCATGTACATCGGCTCGACCGGTGAGCGCGGGCTCCACCACCTCGTGTACGAGGTGGTGGACAACTCCGTCGACGAGGCCCTGGCCGGGCACGCGGACACCATCGACGTGACGATCCTCGCCGACGGCGGTGTGCGGGTCATCGACAACGGCCGCGGCATCCCGGTCGGCATCGTGCCGTCCGAGGGCAAGCCGGCCGTCGAGGTCGTCCTGACGGTCCTGCACGCGGGCGGCAAGTTCGGCGGTGGCGGCTACGCCGTCTCCGGCGGTCTGCACGGCGTCGGCGTCTCCGTCGTGAACGCCCTGTCGACCAAGGTCGCGGTCGAGGTCAAGACGGACGGCCACCGCTGGACCCAGGACTACAAGCTGGGCGTGCCGACGGCCCCGCTGGCCAAGAACGAGGCGACCGACGAGCACGGCACGTCCGTCACGTTCTGGGCCGACGGCGACATCTTCGAGACGACCGAGTACTCCTTCGAGACGCTGTCGCGGCGCTTCCAGGAGATGGCCTTCCTCAACAAGGGCCTGACCCTGAAGCTGACCGACGAGCGCGAATCGGCCAAGGCGACCGTCGGTGCGGACGACCCCGAGGCGGACACGGCCGAGCCCACCGCGCGCACCGTCACGTACTACTACGAGGGCGGCATCGTCGACTTCGTGAAGTACCTGAACTCGCGCAAGGGCGAGCTCATCCACCCGACCGTCATCGACGTCGAGGCCGAGGACAAGGAGCGCATGCTCTCGGTCGAGATCGCGATGCAGTGGAACTCGCAGTATTCGGAGGGCGTCTACTCCTTCGCGAACACGATCCACACGCACGAGGGCGGTACGCACGAGGAGGGCTTCCGCGCGGCGCTGACGGGTCTGGTGAACCGTTACGCGCGCGACAAGAAGCTGCTGCGCGAGAAGGACGACAACCTCGCGGGCGAGGACATCCGCGAGGGTCTGACCGCGATCATCTCGGTCAAGCTGGGCGAGCCCCAGTTCGAGGGCCAGACGAAGACCAAGCTGGGCAACACGGAGGCCAAGACCTTCGTGCAGAAGGTCGTCCACGAGCACCTCAACGACTGGTTCGACCGCAACCCGGTCGAGGCCGCGGACATCGTCCGCAAGTCGATCCAGGCGGCCACGGCCCGCGTCGCGGCCCGCAAGGCCCGCGACCTGACCCGTCGCAAGGGCCTGCTGGAGAGCGCCTCGCTGCCGGGCAAGCTGTCCGACTGCCAGTCGAACGACCCGACCAAGTGCGAGATCTTCATCGTCGAGGGTGACTCCGCCGGCGGCTCCGCGAAGTCCGGCCGCAACCCGATGTACCAGGCCATCCTGCCGATCCGCGGCAAGATCCTGAACGTCGAGAAGGCCCGGATCGACAAGATCCTCCAGAACACCGAGGTCCAGGCGCTGATCAGCGCCTTCGGCACCGGTGTGCACGAGGACTTCGACATCGAGAAGCTCCGCTATCACAAGATCATCCTGATGGCGGACGCCGACGTCGACGGCCAGCACATCAACACCCTGCTGCTGACCTTCCTCTTCCGCTTCATGCGGCCGCTGGTCGAGGCGGGTCACGTGTACCTGTCCCGCCCGCCGCTGTACAAGATCAAGTGGGGCCGGGACGACTTCGAGTACGCGTACTCGGACCGCGAGCGCGACGCGCTGGTGGAGCTCGGCAAGCAGAACGGCAAGCGGATCAAGGAAGACTCGATCCAGCGCTTCAAGGGTCTGGGCGAGATGAACGCCGAGGAGCTGCGCGTCACGACCATGGACGTGGACCACCGCGTGCTCGGCCAGGTCACCCTCGACGACGCGGCCCAGGCCGACGACCTGTTCTCGGTGCTCATGGGCGAGGACGTCGAAGCCCGGCGCTCCTTCATCCAGCGCAACGCCAAGGACGTTCGGTTCCTCGACATCTGAGTCGGCCTCCGCTGACCGCCGCCTGAAAGGACTTCTGACCAGCAATGGCCGACGAAACCACCCCCACCGCCGAGAATCCCGCGGAGGAGCAGCCCGTGCTGCGCATCGAGCCCGTCGGGCTCGAGACGGAGATGCAGCGCTCCTACCTCGACTACGCGATGTCCGTCATCGTGTCCCGCGCGCTGCCCGACGTACGGGACGGCCTCAAGCCGGTCCACCGCCGCGTGCTGTACGCGATGTACGACGGCGGTTACCGGCCCGAGAAGGGCTTCTACAAGTGCGCCCGCGTCGTCGGCGACGTCATGGGCACGTACCACCCGCACGGCGACAGCTCGATCTACGACGCCCTGGTCCGCCTGGCCCAGCCGTGGTCGATGCGCATGCCGCTGGTGGACAGCAACGGCAACTTCGGCTCCCCGGGCAACGACCCGGCGGCCGCGATGCGCTACACCGAGTGCAAGCTGATGCCGCAGGCCATGGAGATGCTCCGGGACATCGACGAGGAGACCGTCGACTTCACGGACAACTACGACGGCCGCAACCAGGAGCCCACCGTCCTGCCGGCGCGGTTCCCGAACCTGCTGGTGAACGGCTCCGCCGGTATCGCGGTCGGCATGGCGACCAACATCCCGCCGCACAACCTGCGCGAGGTCGCGGCGGGCGCGCAGTGGGCGCTGGAGCACCCGGAGGCCACGCACGAGGAGCTCCTGGAGGCGCTGCTGGAGCGCATCAAGGGTCCTGACTTCCCTTCGGGCGCCCTGGTCGTGGGCCGCAAGGGCATCGAGGAGGCGTACCGGACCGGTCGCGGCTCCATCACGATGCGCGCGGTGGTCGAGGTCGAGGAGATCCAGAACCGCCAGTGCCTGGTGGTGACGGAGCTTCCGTACCAGACCAACCCGGACAACCTGGCGCAGAAGATCGCCGACCTGGTGAAGGACGGCAAGATCGGCGGCATCGCCGACGTGCGCGACGAGACCTCCTCGCGCACCGGCCAGCGCCTGGTGATCGTGCTCAAGCGCGACGCCGTCGCCAAGGTCGTGCTGAACAACCTGTACAAGCACACCGACCTCCAGACGAACTTCGGCGCGAACATGCTGGCGCTGGTGGACGGCGTGCCGCGCACGCTGTCGATCGACGCGTTCATCCGCCACTGGGTGCAGCACCAGATCGAGGTCATCGTCCGGCGTACGAAGTTCCGCCTGCGCAAGGCGGAGGAGCGGGCGCACATCCTGCGCGGCCTGCTCAAGGCGCTGGACGCGATCGACGAGGTCATCGCGCTGATCCGGCGCAGCAACACGGTCGAGATCGCGCGCGAGGGCCTGATGGGCCTGCTGGAGATCGACGAGATCCAGGCCAACGCGATCCTGGAGATGCAGCTGCGGCGCCTGGCGGCCCTGGAGCGGCAGAAGATCGTCGCCGAGCACGACGAACTCCAGGCGAAGATCAACGAGTACAACGCGATCCTGGCCTCGCCGGAGAAGCAGCGTTCGATCGTCAGCGAGGAACTGGCGGCCCTCGTCGAGAAGTACGGCGACGACCGGCGCTCCAAGCTGGTCCCCTTCGACGGCGACATGTCCATGGAGGACCTGATCGCCGAAGAGGACATCGTCGTCACGATCACGCACGGCGGCTACGTCAAGCGCACCAAGACCGAGGACTACCGCTCGCAGAAGCGCGGCGGCAAGGGCGTGCGCGGCACGAAGCTGAAGCAGGACGACCTGGTCGACCACTTCTTCGTCTCCACCACGCACCACTGGCTGCTGTTCTTCACGAACAAGGGCCGGGTCTACCGCTCCAAGGCGTACGAGCTGCCGGACGCCGGCCGTGACGCCCGTGGGCAGCACGTGGCCAACCTGCTGGCCTTCCAGCCGGACGAGAAGATCGCCCAGATCCTCGCGATCCGCGACTACGAGGCCGCCCCGTACCTGATCCTGGCCACCAAGGGCGGCCTGGTGAAGAAGACGGCGCTCAAGGACTACGACTCGCCCCGTTCGGGTGGTGTCATCGCGATCAACCTCCGGGAGACCGGCGCCGACGGTGCCGACGGTGCTGCTGACGAGCTGATCGGCGCCGAGCTGGTCTCCGCCGAGGACGACCTGCTGCTGATCAGCAAGAAGGCGCAGTCGATCCGCTTCACGGCGACCGACGACGCGCTGCGTCCGATGGGCCGCGCCACCTCGGGCGTGAAGGGCATGAGTTTCCGTGAAGGTGACGAACTGCTCTCCATGAGCGTGGTGCGGCCCGGTACGTTCGTCTTCACCGCGACCGACGGCGGCTACGCCAAGCGGACGCCGGTCGACGAGTACCGCGTCCAGGGCCGTGGCGGTCTGGGCATCAAGGCCGCGAAGATCGTGGAGGACCGCGGGTCGCTCGTCGGCGCGCTGGTGGTGGACGAATCGGACGAGATTCTCGCCATCACGCTCGGCGGCGGTGTGATTCGTACGCGAGTCAACGAAGTCAGGGAGACCGGCCGTGACACCATGGGCGTCCAGCTGATCAACCTGGGCAAGCGCGATGCCGTGGTCGGTATCGCTCGTAACGCCGAGGCCGGTCAGGAAGCTGACGAGGTCGAGGAGACCGACGCAGCCGAAGGACAGGCCGCCGAGGCCGCCGAGGGCACGCAGCCCTCGGCCGGGGAGCACGAGGAGTAAGTCGTGAGTGGAGCCACGGGCGCCGGACCGGCCAAGACTGGGGAGGACGGTACCCGTGGCCCCGCCGCGGACTCCCCGGACACCCCGGACGGTGGCGCCGAGGCCGTCGAGGGCAGGGGGAGAACCGTGACGGACACCCGCAAGCCGCAGCCGGAGAAGGCCGCCGCCGCTGCCGGCGCGGCCGCACCCGGCCGGCCGCCGGAGCAGCCGTACCACCCGCCGCAGGCGTACGCGGCGCCCCAGGCGCCGGGTGCGCCGCGGGGGGCCGGGGACGCCGCGGCGCAGCGCAAGGCGCGTACGGGGGCCCGTACGACGCCCAGGACGCGCAAGGCGCGGCTGCGGGTGGCCAAGGCCGACCCGTGGTCGGTGATGAAGGTCAGCTTCCTGCTGTCGATCGCGCTGGGCGTGTGCACGATCGTCGCGGCGGCGGTGCTGTGGATGGTCATGGACGCCATGGGCGTCTTCTCGACCGTCGGCGGCACCATCAGCGAGGCGACCGGGTCGAACGAGAGCAACGGCTTCGATCTCCAGTCGTTCCTGTCGCTGCCGCGCGTTCTGATCTTCACGTCGGTGATCGCGGTCATCGACGTGGTGCTGGCGACGGCTCTGGCCACCCTGGGCGCGTTCATCTACAACTTGTCGGCGGGCTTCGTCGGCGGTGTGGAGCTCACGCTCGCCGAGGACGAATGACCGCTGATTGACCTGCGGGGACTGCCCCGGGGAACGGATTTTGGCGGGACCGTGTCTGTGCGCTAATCTTCAGGAGTCAGCGCGCAGCGCGGATGGGGCTATAGCTCAGTTGGTTAGAGCGCATCCCTGATAAGGATGAGGCCACAGGTTCAAATCCTGTTAGCCCCACAGTGAATGAAGACCCCCAGGCCCTTGGCCTGGGGGTCTTCTTCGTAGGGTCGGTTGGGGCCTTCCCAGGTCACCGAACGGTATCGGTGCGTGTGTATTGTTGGCCGTCAGAAGTCCCCAACGTCAATGAAAGACGAGGTCGCGCGGTGAAGAAGCTGCTCCTGGTCGCACTGGCCGCCATCGGCGGGCTCCTCGTGTACCGCCAGATCCAGGCGGACCGCGCCGAGCAGGACCTGTGGACGGAGGCAACTGACTCCGTGCCCTCTGGTTCCGGTGTGTGAGACCCAAAGCTGATCTCATGAAGCCCCGGCTGCCGCTGCGGCCGGGGCTTTGTGCTGTTCTGTGACGAAAAGTTACGTTATGCAAAGATTTCGCTTGCGCTAGCAAAATCGGGGTGGCGTGATGGGGCGGGTACGGACGACGGTGCTGGTGGGGGCGGCGGCCCTGGGGCTGGCCGGGGCCCTTCCCGGGGCGGTGCGGGCCGCCACCGTTCCCCCGCAGCCGGTGCCGGCGTACCAGGGCGCCCAGGGGGCCCAGCGGATCCAGGGCGGGCCCGGCAGCGCGGACGCGCCGCTCGTGGCGGCCGGGCGGGCGTACGCCGACACCCTCGCCCCGGGCGAGCGCTACTACCGGCTCAATCTCGACGACGCCTCCAGCGTGTACTTCTCCGCCGTGGTCCAGCCCCCGCGCGGCGCCAAGGTCGGCTACGGCGACGGCCTGGAGGTCGAGATCATGACCAAGGAGGGCGAGCGCTGCCCGGACGACCGCGGCCGGGCCGGCTTCGGCTACGACCCCGTCCCCCTCGGCGCGGTGGCGGTCCGCCGGCTGGAGGAGGACGCCGAATGCCAGGGCGCCGGCGTCTACTTCGCGAAGGTCGTCCGCACCGCGGCCAAGGACTCCGACCAGGCCGCGTGGCCGGTGGAACTGCTGCTCCGGCGCGAACCCGGCCTCGCCGCCGGCAGCGCCCCCACCACCGCGCCCAGCGTCTGGCCCTCCGCCTCGCCGACGCTGCCCGGCAGCGAGCCGGAAGCGCGCAGCGGGGGCACCGGCTTCAACGACGCCCGGGCGCTGGGCAGCGGGGTCTGGCGCGACGACCTGAGGCCCGGACAGACCCGCTTCTACCGGGTCCCGCTCGACTGGGGCCAGCAGTTGGGGCTCGGCGCGGAGCTCGCCGACGCCAGGATGACCAAGTCGTACGGATCGGCGCCGGGCGGGCTCACCGTCGCGCTGTACAGCCCGTACCGGGGCCTGATCGAGGACAAGGGCATCGCGTACGGGGGCAAGCAGGCGGGGCTCACCCTGCCGAGGACGGCGCCGGTGGCGTACGAGAACCGGTTCTCGGACACCGCGGGGGTACGGGGGGTCCGGGTGGCGGGCTGGTACTACGTCGCCGTGACCCTGGGCGGGAAGGTCGCCGAGTTCACGCAGGACGCGAGCCCGGTGCCGCTGACGCTGCGCATGGACGTGACGGGGGCCCCGGCCAAGGCCCCCGCGTACCGGGAGAGCCTGACCGCGGCCGGGTTCGGGGTGGGCGCGGACGACCGGGCGGCCGCCGAGGACGGGCTCACCGCCCCCGAGGCCGCGCAGGCGGCCGAGGGGCGCTCGGTGATGCGGGTGGTGGCGGGCGCGGGCTTCGGCGCCGGGACGGTGTTGCTGCTGGTGCTCGGCGGCTGGTACCTGCTGGCCCGGCGCGGGAGGCGCGCGTAGAGCTCAGAGCCGGGTCAGGGCCCAGACGCCCACCGCGAAGCACAGCAGGGCTGCGGTGAGGATCCCGGCGGCGACCTTCGGCGGGGGCGGGGCGATCCCCCCGGTCCGTACGGGCGTCGGGTGCGGGGCGTCGGCGGCGGGAGCGGCGCCGGAGCCGGAGTCGGAGCCGGCCGTGGTCGCGCCGGGGCGTACCGGCGGCGGGAGGTGGAAGCTGCCCGTCTCCGAGGGCCCGAACACCCCGGCCGGCGGTGGCCCGAACCCCGCCGGGGCGACGGGTGCGGCCACCGCGGCCGCCTGAACGGGCACCCCCGCCGCCGTGGGCGATCCGGGGGTCACCGCGGCCGTGCTCTGCGGCCCCTGGGGCCCGAAACCGGCCGGGAGCGGGCCCAGTTGGTCGAACACCTCCACCGGGTCCTCGTCGGGTGCGGGCGGCGGGAGCAGCTCCACGGCCCCGGCAAGGGCCTTGCGGGCCCCTGTGGCGGTCCTGAAGCGGCTGTGGGGGTCCGGCTGGAGGAGGTTCGCGACGACGTCCCACAGCGGCGCCGGCACGCCCTCGGGGGCGGCGGGGGTGCCATGGGCGAGGAAGTGCTCCACCAGCGCCCGGGAATCGGGTTTGGCGCCCCGCAGGAGGTAGAGGGCGACCAGGCCGACGGCGAAGAGGTCGGCGGGGAAGTCGGGTTCGGAGCCGAGCAGTTGTTCCGGGGCGACGTAGCCGGGCGTGCCCACCACGTGGTCGGTCTCGGTGAGGCGCGGCTCGCCCTTGCGCATCGAGATCCCGAAGTCGGACAGCCGCAGGTGCGGCCGTCCGGATCCGGTGGCCTCCATCAGGACGTTGGCCGGCTTGATGTCGCGGTGGACGACGCCTTCCGCGTGCACCGCCGCCAGCCCGGACAGGAGCTGGTCGAGCAGCGTGCAGACGAAGCGGGGCGGCAGCGGGCCGTAGTCCCCGATGACGTGGGCGAGGGAACCGCCGGCGACGAGGTCCATCGTGAACAGGACCTTGTCGTCGTCCGCCGCCCAGCTGGCCGGGGCCAGCACGTGCGGGTGGTCGATGCGCAGGGCCTGCTCCCGGACGAAGCGGAGCAGGGTGTGGGCGTCGCCGTGCCGCAGGACCTTGGCGGCGACGTACCGGCGGCGCCGGTGGTCCCAGGCCCGCCACACGGCGCCCGCGCCACCGCTCCCGATCGGATCGATCAGCTCGTACCGACCGGCGAAGATCTCACCCATCGCTGCGCCCGTCCCCCGTCCCCCGTCCCGTGCGCATGTCCCGTGCGCATGTCCCGTGCGTTCTCGTGCGCCTCGCGAATGCGTCCCGTGCCGTCGTGCTGCCGTGCCGCCCTGTTGCCGTACCGCCGTGCCGCCGTGCCGGGTCAGTTCTGGTGCGACTCGTAGTGGGCGACCGCGTCCGCGGTGCGGCCCGCGCCGTACACCCTGAGGAACTCGGCCAGTTCGGGATGGCTGGGGGCGAGGGAGTCGGCCGCGTCGATGATGTCGCCGGCCGCGGAGACCGAGCGCAGCAGCGACTGGATCTCGCGGACGACGCGCTTGACGGTGGGCGCTCCGGAACTGGTGGTCGTCTGGCCGCTGTTGCTGAGGACGGAGCCTCCCTGGGTCTTCTTGATCTCGTCCATCCGGTCGGTGGCCTCGGCCGCGCTGACGCTTCCGTCCGCCACCTGGCCCGCGAGATCCTGGAGGGCCTGGACGCGCTGCACCACGGCCGGGTTCCCGATCTTGGCCCGCTGGCCGCTCATCAGCTGGGACAGCATGGGCGCCGACAGTCCGAGGACGGCAGCGAGGCGGGCCTGGTTCAAGCCGAGGTCATCTATGAGCCGGCGGAAGAGAGCGCCCAGGGGCTCCCCGTACCAACTGCGCTGAAGCTCTCTGGCTCTGGCCGTGGCCTCTTGCTGAACAGCGTCCACTCTTACTACTCCCCTACTTCGCTGGTGCGAACCTCGCGAGCATCTTACGGAGCGTGGTCGCGTGGCGGGAGCCCCCATAATTTTGCGAGATGCGGGGGTACACCCGGTACTCTGTTCTGCGGAACGGCCACACCTTCACGGGAGGCGGTCGCGTCCATCTTTTCGGGGCTTTAGCTCAGTTGGTAGAGCGCTGCCTTTGCAAGGCAGATGTCAGGAGTTCGAATCTCCTAAGCTCCACAGCACCAGAGGCCACCTGACCAGCGGAAACGCCGGTCAGGTGGCCTCTTTGCGTGAGGCGGCGCGCCTGCCGGCGCCCCCGGTCAGAGGTCGATCCAGTACCGGCGCTTGGGGCCCACGAGGGTCTCGCGGACGTCCTCCAGGACCCCGCCGCCCCGCTCGATCGTGCGCACGGAGCCCGTGTTGCCGGGGTCGCACGTCAGGAGTACGCGGTCCATCCCCAGGAGCCGGGCCTCGTACAGGACCGCGCCGAGGGCCCAGCCGGCCAGCCCGCGCCGGCGGGCGGAGGGCCGTATCCCGTAGCCGATGTGGCCGCCGGCGTCGAGGAGGAAGCCGTTCAGGTAGTGGCGCAGGTCGATGGCGCCCAGATAGGTGTCGCCCTCGGCGATCCACCAGTACGTGGCGTGCACGCGGCCCTGCTCCAGGGGCCGGGTCCGGTCCCCGTACCCGCGCAGCCGCTCCGTCCAGGCGGCGAAGCCCTCCGGGCTGTCCACGTCGTCTTCGGAGCCGAGCCCGGCGCCGTCCATGTGGTCCTCGGGGCCCCATTCCGCGCGGGCTTCGAGCCAGGAGGCGTGCAGACGGGGGGAGGGGAGGACGAGCTCGGGCATCCGTCGACGGTAACAGGCGGGCGCCGCCCTGCCGGGTCGCCCGGTTGGCCCTGTCACAGGGCCGGGCGGCCCGGGCTGGCCGACAGTGGGGGAAGGCACCGAGCCAGGGGGCGACACCACGCCGGAGGCGTACAGACACATGGGACTCTTCGACTTCCTCAAGTCCGACAAGAAGAAGCACGAGGCCGCCGAGAAGGCCGCGGCGACCGCGTCCGCCGACTACGCGGCGAAGTACGCGGACGCCGTGTCGGCCACCAAGGCCGCCGCCGAGCGCATGGCCGCCGCCGCCCCGCCGAAGCCCGCGCCGGCTCCGCCGAAGGCGGCCCCGGTACCGCCGAAGCCGGCCGCGGCCGCCGCCGGGCATCCGCACCACACGCCGACGCCCATGTCCGCCGCGCACAAGGCGGTCCCCGCGGCCCCGGCCGGTGGGCCGACGCAGGCCGCCGCGAAACGTACGTACACCGTGCGGGCGGGCGACTCGCTCTCCTCGATCGCCCGCCTGGAGCTGGGCAACGAGGCCCGCTGGCGCGAGCTCTACGCCATGAACCGGGGCGTCATCGGATCGAACCCCGAGCTGATCCACCCCGGCCAGGTCCTCACCCTGCCCCACTAGGGGCACGACGGACGGCGGGAGGGCCCGGATCCGTCGATCCGGGCCCTCCCGCCGTGCGAGCCCGTCAGGGCCCGCTCACTCGTCCGGCGTGCCGTTGGAGGTCTCGCGCTCCTTCGCCGCCAGCTCGTCGTCGAAACTGGCCGGCTCCCGCTCGCGCGAGAGCTCGGTGGCGGCCGGCGGCTCGACGAGCCAGTCCGGGTTCGACTGCTGGTCCCACCACCGCCACGCCAGGTACGCCCCGGCGGCCAGTACGCCGACCACCGCCGTGAACTTGAGCGCCCGGCCGGCCCGGCAGCGCCGCTCGTGGCGCTTCACCAGCTTCTGGACCTCCTTGGCCGACACCTGGCCGCGCAGCGCCGCCAGCGCCGCCGTCGACCGGGACGCGGCCTCCTCGGCCACCGGCTGGGCCGCGGCCAGCGCGCTCTCCAGTCTCGGCTGCGTGTAGTCGGCCGCCTGCCGCGCCGCCCGGCGCGTGTGGTGCACCGCCATCGTCGCCGCCCGGTCCACGTTCGGGGGCACGTGCGTGCGGGCCGCCCTCATCCTCGGGTGCAGATGCTCGTCGTACGCCGTACGGGCCTGCCGGGCCGCCTCGGCGGTCGCGTACGACACCTTGGGTGCCAGCCGCTCGTTCGCCTCGGCCGCGTAGTGTGCAGCGGCGTCCCTGGCGGCCGCTGCGTACGGCGCCACCGCTTCCGCTGCGTGCCTCGCCGTTTCCCTGGCGCTTTCGGCGGCCAGGTGCACGCTGTCCTTGCGGGTCACAGGATCCTCCTCCTCGGTGGCGGACACAGTTCACCTTTCCACCCTTTGTCGGATCATGCCTGCCTTACCGCCGGGCGGCATGCGTGACAGGGCATACGGGTGGAGGATTTCTGTGCCGTGCGGCGCTCCGTGGGAGGATCTGGAACCGACAGTGACGACTATGGAAGGCAGATCCGTGGCCGAGAAGCTCTACGCCACCCTGAAGACGAACCACGGCGACATCGAGATCGAGCTCCTGGCCAACTTCGCTCCGAAGACGGTCAAGAACTTCGTGGAGCTGGCCACGGGCGCCCGCGAATGGACCCGTCCCACCGACGGCCAGAAGACCACCGATCCGCTGTACGACGGCACCGTCTTCCACCGCGTCATCAGCGGGTTCATGATTCAGGGCGGCGACCCGCTCGGCAACGGCACCGGCGGCCCCGGCTACCAGTTCGCCGACGAGTTCCACCCCGACCTGGCCTTCACCAAGCCGTACCTGGTGGCCATGGCCAACGCCGGCCCGGGCACCAACGGGTCCCAGTTCTTCATCACCGTCGCGCCCACCGCCTGGCTGACCCGCAAGCACACCATCTTCGGCGAGGTCACCGACAAGGCCAGCCAGAAGATCGTGGACGACATCGCGGGCCTGCGCACGAACCCGCGCACCGAGCGCCCCCTCGACGACGTGATCATCCAGTCCGTCGTCGTCGAGAAGCGCTGACCCTCCCGTACGGGCACACCGGGAACCTTTCCGCCCCGCCCGTCCGTCCTGCATGCGTGGAACCCGCCGGGGCCACAGCCGGACGACCGGCGGGGTGCACCGCCCGCCCCGCCGCTGACCGAGGGGACCGATGGACACCGACCGTCTGCCGGGCTGCTACCGCCACCCGGACCGCGACACGGGGATCCGCTGCGCGCGCTGCGAGCGCCCCATCTGCCCCGAGTGCATGATCAGCGCCTCGGTCGGCTTCCAGTGCCCCGACTGCGTCCGCGACGGCTCCGGTACGGGGCACGCCCCCGCGGCGAACGTGCCGCGCACCGTCGCGGGCGGGGTGGTCTCCGCCGATCCGCACCTCGTCACCAAGGTCCTGATCGGGATCAACGCCGCGGTGTTCCTGGTGGGCCTGCTCGCGCCGGCGGTCGTCGTCCAGCTGGAGCTGCTGGGGCGGTACGTCGAGTACTTCGGCGGCCCGGTGGAAGGGATTTCCACCGGCCAGTACTACCGGCTGCTGAGCTCGGTGTTCCTGCACGTGGAGTGGTGGCACATCGGGGGCAACATGCTGGCCCTGTGGGTGATCGGCGGCCCGCTGGAGGCGGCTCTGGGCCGGGTCCGCTACCTCGCCGTGTACCTGCTGTCGGGGCTGGGCGGAAGCGCCCTCGTCTACCTGCTGACCGCGCCGAACACGCCGACCCTCGGCGCCTCCGGCGCGATCTTCGGCCTGCTCGGCGCGACCGTGGTGCTGGTGCGCCGCCTGCGCTACGAGATGCGGCCGGTCATCACCATGGTCGTGCTCATGCTGGTGCTGACCTTCGTACCCTTCGGCGGCAGCCTGTCCGTGTCCTGGCAGGCCCACATCGGGGGCCTGGTGACCGGTCTGCTGGTGGGTCTGGGCATGGTCGGACCGGCCGCCGGCAGGACCCGCACGCTGATCCAGTGGGGGACCTGCGCTGCGGCGTTCCTGCTGGCAGCGGCGGTGGTCCTGATCCGTACGGCCGAACTCACCTGATCACACCGGCGTCAACACTCCACAGAGTTATCCACAGATCTTCTGTCTTTTCCTCAGGTGTGGATGACGCTGTGGATAACTCATGGGGAGAGCTTGTCGGACCCGGTGCGCGTGTGCTGTGCGGCGTCCGACCGGGGACCGGCTACTTCCACTGCGTGGACACGCCGAATCCCGCCGCGATGAAGCCGAATCCGACCACGATGTTCCAGTTGCCCAGCGCCTCGATCGGCAGCTGGGTCTCTGTCACGTAGAAGACGACGATCCACGCGAGACCGATCAGGAAGAACGCCAGCATGACCGGGGCGACCCAGCTGCGGTTGGTCAGCCTGATCGTCTGCGCCTGCTTCGCCGGCGGCGGCGTGTAGTCGTCCTTCTTGCGGATACGTGACTTCGGCACGAGGGGCTCTCCTGTCGATGCGCTGGGGACCTTGCCTGCCCCGGGCGTCCGTTAGCGTAGTGGACCTGTGGCGTTGAAGGAGAAGGGTACGTTGAGCAATTCCGACGACTCCTCCGCGGGTCCCCGTCGCCGGGCCAGGCCGGTCCGGCTGCTGACGGCCGCCGTTTTCGCCCTGGCCGGTCTCATCTTCGTCACCAGTTTCAACACGTCCAAGGGTACGAACATCCGGACGGACGCCTCGCTCCTCAAGCTCTCGGACCTCATCCACGAGCGCAGCCAGAACAACGCGCTGCTCGAACAGAGCACCGCCGCCGTCCGCGACCGGGTGGACACCCTCGCCGAGCGCGACGACGGCAGCACCAAGGCCGAGGACGCCAAGCTCGCCGCCCTGCGCATCGCCTCCGGCACCGAGGCGCTGTCCGGCAAGGGCCTCACCGTCACCCTGAACGACGCCCCGCCGAACGCCGCCGCCCGCATTCCCAACGTGCCGGAGCCGCAGCCCAACGACCTGGTGATCCACCAGCAGGATCTCCAGGCCGTGGTGAACGCCCTGTGGCAGGGCGGCGCCCAGGGCATCCAGGTCATGGACCAGCGGCTGATCGCCACCAGCGCGGTGCGCTGCGTGGGCAACACGCTGATCCTCCAGGGGCGCGTCTACTCGCCCCCGTACAAGGTGACGGCGGTCGGGGACCCGGCCGCGCTGCGCAAGGCGCTCGCCGCCTCCCCGGCCCTGCAGAACTACCAGCAGTACGTGACGGCGTACGGGCTCGGCTGGAAAGTGGACGAGCACAAGGAGCTGACACTCCCCGGCTACTCCGGCACAGTGGACCTCCACTATGCGAAGCCGCTGGAATCCGCCTCCGCGAGCAGTACGCCGTGACGTCGTACTGCGCCTGGTGGTGCGGACGGTCAGCGAGGTCTGCCTGACGGCGGGCACGCTGATCGTGCTGTTCGTGGCGTACGTCCTGCTGTGGACCGGGGTCAAGGCCGACCGGGCCATGGACGGGGAGATGGCCCGGATGCGGGACGGCTGGGCCGCGGCGCCGGCCGCCGCGGCGCCCGCCACCCCCTCCCCGGCCCCGTCGGCGACCCCCTCCGCCGCCCCCGCGGCGTCGCCGCAGCCCGCGCCCCCGGCGCGGGACCAGGCCGCCTACCCGGCCGGCCGGGCCTTCGCCGAGATGTACATCCCGCGCTTCGGGCCGGACTGGAACAAGCCGGTCCTGGAGGGCACCGGCACGGAGCTGCTGAAGAAGGGCCTCGGCCACTACGCGGGCACCGCGCCCCTCGGCGGCACCGGGAACTTCTCGGTCGCGGGCCACCGGCGGACGTACGGCGACCCCTTCAAGGACTTCCCCGAGCTGCGCCCGGGCGACGCCGTGATCCTCAAGGACGCGAGCACCTGGTACACGTACACGGTCCGCAGCGAGCCGCTGCGCACCCTGCCCACCGACGTCGGGGTGGTCGACCCGGTGCCCCGCCGTTCTCCCTTCACCGGCCCGGGGCGGTACCTGACCCTCACGACCTGCGATCCGGAGTGGGGCCACAGCCACCGGCTGGTCGTCTGGGCGGAGCTGACGCAGACCCGCACGGCCGCCCAGGGCCGCCCGGAGGGTTTGCGGAGCTGACCCACCCGGCCGGGTCACTGGCTTTAGTCTGTTCGCGTACCGCCCCCGCGGTGCGGTGGTCGATCGTGGACGGATAGGAAACAGACGGCATGTACGGCTGGATCTGGCGGCATCTGCCGGGCAACGCGTGGATTCGCGCGCTGATCTCCCTCGTACTGGTCCTCGGAGTGGTCTTCGTGCTCTTCCAGTACGTCTTCCCGTGGGCCGAGCCGCTCCTCCCGTTCAACGACGTAACGGTGGACGAGGGATCGGGAGCCACTCCGTGAGCGCGCGCATTCTGGTTGTCGACAACTACGACAGCTTTGTCTTCAACCTGGTCCAGTACCTGTACCAGCTCGGCGCGGAGTGCGAGGTGCTGCGCAACGACGAGGTCGAACTCGCCCACGCGCAGGACGGCTTCGACGGCGTGCTGCTGTCGCCCGGACCGGGCACGCCGGAGCAGGCGGGCGTCTGCGTCGACATGGTCCGCCACTGCGCCGACACCGGCGTCCCGGTCTTCGGCGTGTGCCTCGGCATGCAGTCCATGGCCGTGGCGTACGGCGGGGTCGTGGGCCGGGCCCCCGAACTGCTGCACGGGAAGACCTCGCCGGTGGTGCACGAGGGCCTCGGCGTCTTCACGGGGCTGCCCTCGCCCTTCACGGCGACCCGCTACCACTCGCTCGCGGCCGAGCCGCAGACCCTGCCGGACGTGCTGGAAGTCACCGCGCGCACCGAGGACGGGATCATCATGGGGCTGCGGCACCGGGAGCACGACGTCGAGGGCGTGCAGTTCCACCCCGAGTCGGTGCTGACCGAGTGGGGCCACCGGATGCTCGCGAACTGGCTGGTGCGCTGCGGGGACGCGGGGGCCGTCGAGCGCTCGGTGGGGCTGGCCCCGGTGGTGGGCAAGGCCGTCGCGTGACCGCGGTCGCGCCGTCCGCGCCCACGGAGGGCCGGGCCGCGCGGCGCAGGGCAGCTCAGGAGGCCGCGAAGCGCGCGCGCAGGCGCGGCGGGGGCCGTCGGCGCAGGCGGCCCGCGTCGGGCGGCCCGGTGGTCGTCCTGAGCCGGCTCGCCGGGGAGCTGTTCATCACCCTGGGCGTGGTGATGCTGCTGTTCGTCGCCTACCAGCTCTGGTACACGAACGTACTGGCGGAGCGGACGGCGAACGGGGCGGCCGGCTCGCTGCGCCAGAACTGGGAGCGGGCCCCGGACGGGGCCGCCGCCGCCCCGCAGGTCTCGGCGTTCGAGCCGGGGCAGGGTTTCGCGATCCTCCACATCCCGAAGCTGGACGTGAAGGTGCCGGTGGCGGAGGGGGTCAGCAAGCCGAAGGTGCTCGACAAGGGAATGGTCGGGCACTACGGGGACGGTCCGCTGAAGTCGGCGATGCCGGCCGACAAGCAGGGTAATTTCGCGCTGGCGGGCCACCGCAACACCCATGGCGAACCGTTCCGCTTCATCAACCGGCTGGTGCCGGGGGACCCGGTCGTGGTCGAGACCCGGGACGCGTACTACACGTACGAGATCACCTCGTCGCTGGCGCAGACACCGCCGACGAACGTGTCGGTGATCAAACCCGTGCCGGAGGGATCGGGATTCACCGCCCCGGGCCGGTACATCACGCTGACGACCTGCACTCCCGAGTTCACGAGCACCTACCGGATGATCGTATGGGGCAGGATGACCGACGAACGCCCCCGCAGCCAGGGCGCTCCGCCCGCCCTGGCCAGCCCGTAAGGACGAACAAGCAGTGTCACGTGCCGCGTCGCCGTCGCCGCCGCCGAGCCGCAGTGTGCTCGCCGGGTTCCTGAGCCTGCTGGGCGAGTTCCTGATCACGGTGGGCCTCGTCCTCGGCCTGTTCGTCGTGTACTCGCTGTGGTGGACGAACGTGCTCGCGGACCGGCAGGCGGCGGCGCGCGGCAACGAGATCCGCCAGCAGTGGCAGACCGCGCCGGGCGCGAACGGGGCCGCGGCGCCGGGGGCGCTCGACACCCAGGACGGCATCGGCTTCCTGCACGTCCCGGCGATGAAGAACGGCGAGGTCCTGGTCAAGAAGGGCACGGCGCCGGACGTCCTCGACGACGGCGTGGCCGGGTACTACACGGACCCGGTGAAGGCGGCCCTGCCGTGGGAGGCCTCGGGGAACTTCGCCCTGGCGGCGCACCGGGACGGGCACGGCGCGAAGTTCCACGACATCGACAAGGTGAAGAACGGCGACGCGGTCGTCTTCGAGACGCGGGACACCTGGTACGTGTACAAGGTCTTCGCGGAGCTGCGCCAGACGTCGAAGTACAACGTGGACGTGATCTCGGCGGTCCCCAAGGAATCGGGCCGGACGGCGCCGGGCCGCTTCATCACGCTGACGACCTGCACGCCGGTGTACACGTCGAAGTTCCGGTACATCGTGTGGGGCGAACTGGTGCGTACGGAGAAGGTCGACGCGCAGCGCACGCCCCCGGCCGAGCTGCGCTGACACGCGAAAAAGCCCCGGTGAGCGGCTCTGAGGCCGCTCACCGGGGCTTTCGCGCGCTCCGGGCCCCGGGGGGCGTCCCGGCTAGTTCCGGCCGCCCGTGAGGCCGCCGAACCAGCCGTTGCCGCCGTTGTTGCCGTTGCCGCCGTCCTGCTGGCCGGCCAGCGTCGTGACGTTGATGACGCGGCCCGCTTCGACGGGGGTGCCCGCCGGGGGATCGCTCTGCACGATGACCGCCTTGTCGTCCGTCGGGCCGCCGATGACCTGGAGGTTCAGGCCGCGGGTGGCGAGGTCCGCCTTGGCCTGCGCGACCGTCTTGCCCAGCAGCTGCGGGACCTGGGTCTGCTGCGCGGCCTTGGCGATCTGGATGTTGACCGTCGTGCCCACCGCGAGCTGCTCACCCGCCTGGTACTGCTGCTGGACGACCGTCTTCGGCTGGGCGCCCGGGGAGTCGACCTCCGTCTGGCTGCCGAGCTTCAGCTTGGCGTCGTTCAGCGCCTTGATCGCCGCCTCCCTGGTCTTCCCGAGGAGGTCCGGCATCTCGGCCTTCGCCTGTTCCTTGGCGACGGTCAGCGTGACGGTCGAGCCCTTCTGGGCCGTGCCGCTCTTGGGGTCCTGGTCCAGGACGGTGCCGGCGGGCCGGTCGGACTCCTGGGTCTTCTTGTCGACCGCGAAGCCCTTCTCCTTGAGCGCCTTCTCCGCGTCCTCGAACTTCAGGTTGACGACGTTGGGCACCGGCAGGTTCGGTGCGCCCGAGGAGACCTTGACCTTGACCGTGGAGCCCTTGTCGGCCTTGGTGTCCGGTGCCGGGTTCTGCGAGCAGATGTTGCCCTTGGGCTGGTTGTCGCAGGGCTCGTCGGCTTCCTTCTCGACCTTGAGGCCGACGTTGTCGCCCGCCTTCTGGGCCGCCTCCAGGGTCTCGCCGATGAACTTGGGCACGTTGGGCCGGTTGTCGGCGCCGCCGCCGAAGACGGAGCGCCCGATCAGGATCGCGCCGACCAGGACGAGGATGCCGGCCGTGACCAGCAGGATCGTCGAGGCCTTGCTCTTCTTCTGCTGGCGGCGGCCGTGGCCGTTCTGGTCGTAGCCGCCCTGGCCCTGGCCCGGGTAACCGCCGTCGCCCGGGGGCATCGGCGGGAGCATCGAGGTCTGGCCGGCGTCGGCCGTGCGCAGGGCGGTGGTGGGCTGGTCGTAGCCCTGGTGTCCGTAGGCGTGCCCCTGGTCGGGGTAGCCGTAGCCGGGCGCCCCCATGGCCGCCGCGGCCGCGACGGGCTGGCCGTCGAGGCAGGCCTCGATGTCGGCGCGCATCTCGTCGGCGGACTGGTAGCGGTAGTCGGGGTCCTTGACCAGCGCCTTGAGGACGATCGCGTCCATCTCGGGCGTGATCTCGGGGTCGAAGTTCGACGGCGGCTGCGGTTCTTCCCGTACGTGCTGGTACGCGACGGCGACCGGCGAGTCGCCGATGAACGGCGGCCGGACGCTGAGGAGTTCGTACAGCAGGCAGCCGGCGGAGTACAGGTCGGAGCGCGCGTCGACCTGCTCGCCCTTGGCCTGCTCCGGGGAGAGGTACTGGGCGGTGCCGATGACGGCCGCGGTCTGCGTCATGGTCATGCCGGAGTCGCCCATGGCCCGGGCGATGCCGAAGTCCATGACCTTGACCTGGCCGGTGCGGGTGAGCATCACGTTGGCGGGCTTGATGTCACGGTGCACGATGCCGGCGCGGTGCGAGTATTCGAGTGCCTGGAGGATGCCGATGGTCATTTCCAGGGTGCGCTCGGGCAGCAGCTTGCGGCCGGAGTGCAGGAGCTCGCGCAGGGTGGAGCCGTCGACGTACTCCATCACGATGTACGGGATGGAGATGTTGTCGACGTAGTCCTCGCCGGTGTCGTAGACCGCGACGATCGCCGGGTGGTTGAGCGACGCGGCCGACTGGGCCTCGCGACGGAACCGGGCCTGGAAGGACGGGTCGCGGGCGAGGTCGGCGCGCAGGGTCTTGACGGCGACGGTACGGCCGAGCCGGGTGTCGTGGGCGAGGTAGACCTCGGCCATGCCACCGCGGCCGAGCACGTGGCTCAGCTCGTACCGGCCGCCGAGGCGACGCGGCTCTTCCATAACGTTGCAGCCCTCTCCGTCAGTCCCGACCGCACCCGTGTGTGGTCCGGCGGTGTGCTGTTCGCGCAAAGGCTACCGGCCGATCGTCGGTGATCGGTTCGTGACCACAGGCTGATACCGGACCGGTACAGTACGCTCGGATCCGGGCGGCAACAGTGATGTGGATCACTCCGGTTGGGCTCCTGCGCCCCTGCTGGTCCCTTGCGCCCGCCCGTCAGCCCTTGTTCTGGTTCTTCAGAACGGCTTCCATGACGGCCTTCGCGACGGGGGCCGCAAGACCGCCACCGGTGATGTCCTCGCGGTCGGCGTTGCTGTCCTCGATGACCACGGCGACCGCGACCGGGGAGCCCTTGTCCGTCTTCGCGTAGGAGATGAACCAGGCGTACGGGCGCTTGGCGTTCTTCTCGCCGTGCTGGGCCGTACCGGTCTTGCCGCCGACCGTGACGTTCTTGATCTTGGCCGAGCCGCCGGTGCCGTTCGGGTTCTCGACGACGTTCTCCATCATCTTCTGGAGCTTCTGCGCGTTGGCGGGCGAGAGCGGGCGGCTCATCTCCTGCGGCTCGTGCTTCTCGATGACGTCGAGGTTGGGGGCGGTGAGCTGGTCGACCATGTACGGCTTCATCAGCTTGCCGTCGTTGGCGACGGCCGCGGCGACCATCGCCATCTGGAGCGGGGTGGCGGCGGTGTTGAACTGGCCGATCGCGGAGAGCGAGTTGCCCGGCCGGTCCATGTTCTTGTCGTAGACGCTGGCGAACGCCCGGACCGGGGTGTCGATCTTGTCGTTGTTGAAGCCGAACTTCTGCGCCGTCTCCAGCATCTTGTCCTTGGTCACCTTGTCGGCGACGTTGGCGAAGACGGAGTTGCAGGAGACCTGGAGCGCGAAGTTGAGCGTCGCCTTCTCGCAGCCCTTCGCGTGGTTGACCATCGGCGTCTGGGTCGTCGGCAGCAGGAACGGCTCGGGGGTGTCCGTGGGCGCGTCGATGTCGGTGACGACGCCGTGCTCCAGCGCGGCCGCGGCGGTGACGACCTTGAAGGTCGAGCCGGGCGGGTAGGTCTCGCGCAGGGCGCGGTTGACGAGCTTCTTCTCCGGGCTGTCCTTCAGCTCGACCCAGGCCTTCTCGTCCGTCTTGGAGTTGCCGGCGAAGCTGGACGGGTCGTACGAGGGGGTGCTGACCAGGGCGAGGATGGCGCCGGTGCGCGGGTCGATCGCGGCCACGGCGCCGGTCTTGGTGTCGAGCTTTTCGTACGCGGCCTTCTGGACGTCCGGCATCAGCGTGGTGACCACGTTGCCGCCGGCCTTCTTCTCGCCGGTGAACATGCCGATGGTGCGGTCGAAGAACAGCCGGTCGTCGTTGCCGGTGAGGATCTTGTCCTCCAGGGACTCCAGCTGGGTGGAGCCGAAGGCCTGGGAGGCGTACCCCGTCACCGGCGCCCAGAGCGCGCCGTCGGTGTAGACCCGCTTGTACTTGTAGTCGCTGCCGTCGGTGGCCGCGGAACCCGTGATGGCCTGGCCGCCCGCGACGATGATGTTGCCGCGCTGCGTGGCGTACTGGGCGATCTGGACCCGCCGGTTCTCCTTGCGGGTGCTGAGGTCCTCGGCCTGGACGTACTGGAGCCAGTTGGTCCGGATCAGCAGCGCGAGGACGAGCAGCCCGCAGAAGATCGAGATGCGGCGCAGGGGCTTGTTCATGACGGGCGGACCACCTGGGTCATCTCGGAGTCGGGGGACGGAGCCGGGGCCGGGGCGGGGCGGCGTGCGGTGTCGCTGATCCGGATGAGGATCCCGATGAGGGCCCAGTTGGCGAGGACGGAGGAACCGCCGGACGCGAGGAAGGGCATGGTCATGCCGGTCAGGGGGATGAGGCCCATGACTCCGCCGGCGACCACGAAGATCTGCAGGGCGAAGGCGCCGGAGAGGCCGATGGCGAAGAGCTTGCCGAAGGGGTCGCGGGCGGCGAGGGCGGTGCGCACACCGCGCTCGATGATCAGGCCGTAGAGCAGGAGGAAGGCCATGACGCCCGCGAGGCCGAGCTCCTCGCCGACCGTGGAGAAGATGAAGTCGGAGTTGGCGGCGAAGCCGATGAGGTCCGAGTTGCCCTGTCCCCAGCCGGTGCCGAGGACCCCGCCGGAGCCGAAGCTCATGATCGACTGGCCGACCTGCTCGCAGGCGCCCGACTTGGTGTAGCAGGCGAAGGGGTCGAGCCAGGCGGTGACACGGGCCTTGACGTGGCTGGCCGTCGCGCCGACGACGGCCGCGCCGGCCACGCTCATGACCAGGCCGATGACGATCCAGCTGGTGCGCTCGGTGGCCACGTACAGCATGATCACGAACATGCCGAAGAAGAGCAGCGAGGTGCCGAGGTCGTTCTCGAAGACGAGGACGAGCAGGCTCATCGCCCAGATCATCAGGATCGGGCCGAGGTCGCGGCCGCGCGGCAGGTAGAGACCCATGAAGCGGCGGCTGGCCAGCGCGAGCGCGTCGCGCTTCACCATCAGGTAGCCGGCGAAGAAGATCGCGATGACGATCTTCGCGAACTCGCCGGGCTGGATGGAGAAGCCGCCGACGCTGATCCAGATCTTCGCGCCGAACACGTCGGCGCCGAGGCCCGGGATGACGGGCAGGATCAGCAGGACCAGCGAGGCGGCCATGGAGATGTACGTGAACCGCTGCAGCGTGCGGTGGTCCTTGAGGAGCACCAGTACGGCGGCGAACAGGGCGATGGCGAGCGCCGTGTACATCATCTGGCGGGGGGCCGACTCGGAGAAGTGGCCGAAGCTGCGCTTGGCCAGGTTCTGCAGCCGCTCCGACTGGTCGAGCCGCCAGATCAGTACGCAGCCGAGCCCGTTGAGCAGCGTGCCGATCGGCAGCAGCAGCGGGTCGGCGTACTTCGCGTAGCGGCGCACCACGAGGTGGGCGATGCCGGCGAGCACGGCGAGGCCGCCGCCGTAGGCGACCATGCCCGGCGGCAGCTTGCCGTGGATCGACAGGCCCACGTTGGCGTAGGCGAAGATCGGGATGACCACGGCGAACGCGAGCAGCAGGAGCTCGGTGTTCCGCCGGCTCGGCAGCTCGATGGCGCCGATGGTGGTCGTGTTGGTGACAACGCTCATGGTGTGGCAGGCCCCCTGTGCCCGCGGGTGTGTACTACTGCTTGCCGCAGAGGCCGACCAGCGACTGCTCCGTGGGAGTCAGGCTGGGACCGGGTGCTGGTGGGTTCTGCGCTTCCGCGGCGCGGCGCTCCTCGTCCTTCTTGCAGGCGGCGACCTGGACGCCGAGTTCGTCGATCTTCCGACGGGCGCCGTCGAGGCTGGTCTCGGTGATGGTGGCCTCGACCAGCTTCCGCTTGAAGGGCGGCAGGTACTTCAGTTCGATGTCGGTGCGGTCGGTCTCCACCTTGGAGAGCTCCAGCGGGCCGAGGTTCTGGCTGATGCCGCGGAAGAGCGCCACGTGCTCGCCCTTGACGCCGATGTAGAACTGCGTCTGGGTCCAGCGGTGGGCGGCGTAGAGGCCGCCTCCGATGGCGCCGGCGACGATCAGCAGGATCAGGGTGCGGGTGGTCCACTTGCGCCCTTTGCCGCGGCGCCGGCGCGGGTGGTCGTACGTGTCCTCGTAGCGCGCGTCGTCCTCGTACGGGTCGGGTTCGCCGAAGCTGCCGTACGCGCCGCCGCCGCCCTGGCTCTGGTCGGGGTATCCGTAGCCGGGGCCCTCGCCGCTGCCGGGGGGCCCGAAGGCGCCCGCCGGCGGGGGGGCCTGGCGGCCCAGGCCGGAGGCGCGGCCCGCCGGGGTCTGCATGGCGCCCGCGTCGAAGAGCTGGTGCTGGTTCTCGGCGACCGCGCCGACGACGACCGGGGTGTCGTTCAGCTGGGCGGCGAGGGTGTCGCCGCTGTCGGTGTCGAGGACGTCCGCGACGATGCAGGTGATGTTGTCCGGTCCGCCGCCGCGCAGGGCGAGCTGGATCAGGGCCTGCACGGTCTCGTGGGGGCCGTGGTAGTCGGCGAGGGTCTCTTCCAGGGTCTGGTGCGAGACGACGCCGGACAGCCCGTCGGAGCAGATCAGGTAGCGGTCGCCGGTGCGGACCTCGCGGATCGAGAGGTCGGGCTCGACGGTGTCACCGCTGCCGAGCGCCCGCATGAGGAGGGAGCGCTGCGGGTGGGTGGTGGCTTCCTCTTCGGTGATGCGGCCCTCGTCGACGAGGCGCTGCACCCAGGTGTGGTCCTGGGTGATCTGCGTGAGGACGCCGTCGCGGAGCAGGTAGGCGCGGGAGTCGCCGACGTGGACGAGGCCGAGGCGCTGGCCGGTCCACAGGAGGGCGGTCAAGGTGGTGCCCATGCCCTCCAGCTGGGCGTCCTCCTCGACCATGACGCGCAGCTGGTCGTTGGCGCGCTGCACGGCGGTGGCGAGCGACGTGAGGATGTCGGAGCCCGGGACGTCGTCGTCGAGCTGCACGAGGGAGGAGATCACCTCGGAGCTGGCGACCTCGCCGGCGGCCTGGCCGCCCATGCCGTCGGCGACGGCGAGGAGACGGGGACCGGCATAGCCGGAGTCCTCGTTGCCCTCGCGGATCATGCCCTTGTGGGATCCGGCGGCGAACCGCAGGGACAGACTCATGCGCACCTGCCCAGTCGACGCTTCCTCCGGGTACAACCGGTCTCGAGCCACACTGCCCACCCTCCGGTCGGGAGCGCGCTCGGGTCCGTGTCCTGGGTGGTCCGGACTGCCGCGGCTCGCTCGCTCCGCTCGCTCATTCTCGTACTACTTCCGCAGCTCGATGACGGTCTTGCCGATGCGGATCGGGGCGCCCGGCGGAATGGGCGTCGGGGTGGTCAGCCGGGTCCGGTCGAGATACGTGCCGTTGGTGGACCCGAGATCCTCGACGATCCACTGGCCGTCACGGTCGGGGTAGATCCTGGCATGACGGCTGGACGCGTAGTCGTCGTCCAGCACGATCGTCGAGTCGTGTGCCCGGCCGAGCGTGATCGTCTGCCCCGCGAGGGCGACCGTGGTGCCCGTGAGGGTGCCCTCGGAGACGACGAGTTTGGTCGGCGCTCCGCGGCGCTGGCGCTGCTGCGGTGGCGCGGCGGTCTGGCGGCCGCCCTGCGCCGGCGCTCCGGACGCGTTCGAGCCGCCGCGGCGCGAGCCGCGCTGGGTGACGCGCGTACCGAAGAGGTCGCTGCGGATGACCTGGACGGCCACGATGACGAACAGCCACAGAACGGCCAGGAAACCCAACCGCATGACCGTCAGGGTCAGCTCTGACATTGCCCCCGCTTCACCCTTCGGCTTGCCGGTAAATGATGGTGGTACTGCCCACGACGATCCGCGAGCCGTCGCGGAGCGTAGCGCGGGTGGTGTGCTGCCCGTCCACCACGATGCCGTTGGTGGACCCGAGATCCTGGATCGTCGAGGGCGTTCCGGTCCGGATCTCACAGTGCCGGCGCGAGACGCCGGGGTCGTCGATCCGCACGTCGGCTTCGGTGCTTCGGCCGAGTACGAGCGTGGGGCGCGAGATCTGGTGGCGGGTGCCGTTGATCTCGATCCAGTGGCGCCGGGTGGCGCCTCCGGTGGGTACGGGGGCCGGTCCGGCGGCGCCCGGCCGGCGCGCGGGCGCGCCCGGCGGCGGTCCGGCCGGCATCGGCGGTGCGGAGACCGGCGGATAGCCGTAGCCGCCCTGCTGGTTCTGGGGGGCGGCCTGCGGCGGCGCCTGCGAGGTGCTGGAGGCGAGCGTGCGGCTGCGGACCCGGTAGAGCCCGGTGTCCAGGTCGTCGGCCTTCTCCAGGTGGACCTTGATCGGGCCCATGAAGCTGTAGCGCTGCTGCTTGGCGTAGTCGCGGACGAGGCCCGCGAGCTCGTCGCCGAGCTGCCCGGAGTAGGGGCTCAGGCGCTCGTAGTCGCCCGTGCTGAGCTCGACGATGAAGTCGTTCGGGACGACCGTCCGCTCCCGGTTCCAGATCGTCGCGTTGTTGTCGCACTCGCGCTGGAGGGCGCCGGCGATCTCGACGGGCTGGACCTCGGACTTGAACACCTTGGCGAAGGTGCCGTTCACCAGACCTTCGAGTCGCTGCTCGAACCGCTTCAGGACTCCCATGGGGCACCTCCTCCGTCGTTGTCGCCCTGTACTGCTTACTGATCGTATCCACGCGTGGCGGATTCGGCTGGTTCCCCCTGGGTCCCATGCGCATGAGTGTTGGTACTCACAAGGGATCGTAGGGGCGCTCCGGGGACAGTGTCCCGCACCGGGAGCGCGGTGCGGGAGGGGCAATCCGAGCCGGGTCCGGGGGTGCGGGGAAAGCGATGTGAATCCACCCCGTCCGACGTGCTAATGTTTCGACGTCGCCAGGGGAACGGACCGAAAGGGAAGATCCACTGGGGCGCTGCTCGGGCGAGTGGCGGAACGGCAGACGCGCTGGCTTCAGGTGCCAGTGTCCTTCGGGACGTGGGGGTTCAAATCCCCCCTCGCCCACTTCGGGTGGTTCACAGAACCGCTCAGGTTGGATTGACAGAACCCCCGCTCCGGAGAAATCCGGAGCGGGGGTTCTTCGTTGTGTCCGGTGTCACGGTCCGCCCTCCGGCGGCGGAAGGACCGGGCAAGCCCCGCCCGCCGCAGCCGCGTTGCCGGAGACCGCCGTGCTCTCCCCCGGCCGGCCACCGGCACCACGCCTTGTGACGCCTGGACTTGACGCTCGTGGCGCAGGAGCCGGAGTACGCCCGGCGCACCGGAATCAGCCATCGCCCGCCGGGGGGAGCCGTCGATCCGCCGGAACCCGCCGGAATCCGCCGGAATCCGCCGGACGACTTTCGTCGCGGTGGGCGCGACGAAAGGGGGAGGCCTCGTGGGAGCGGCGGTGTCTAGGGTCGGGCGCGTGGATGCGACGGCGAGGATGCGGGCGGGCTGGGACTGGCTGAAGGGGCCCGAGCCGTGGACCCGGCGGATGCTGGCGGGCGACCTGGTGCTCGCCGGGGTGCTCGCGCTGCTCGGGCTGGGCGTCGAGGAGCTGGACAACGGCAGCGTGCAGCGGATGGCGGCGAGCGCCGCGGCCGTGGTGCTGCTCACGTTGGCGCGGCGCCGGCTCCCGGCCACGACCTTGATCGTGGCTTCGGCGGTCTCCCCGTTCCTGCCGGGCTCGTTGCTGGTCACCGTGTTGCTGGGCTGGTCGGCGGGGCGCCGGATCGTCGGGGTGGGCCGGGCGATGGCGGCGTTCACCGTGGCCTTCCTCGCCGCGGTCGTCTTCAGCGTGCTGCAGGCCTGGTCCGACCAGCGGCCCGTGCTGGTGATCGTATTCTCCACGCTGATGTTCCTCGCGATGACCGTGATGCCGGGCCTGGCCAGCCGCTACTGGTCGCAGCGCCGGACCCTGCTCCAGGCCCTCCAGGAGCGCAACGGGCAGCTGATGCGGGAGCGCGTGATGGTCGCCGGGCAGGCCCGGCTGCGCGAGCGCCAGCGGATCGCCCAGGACATGCACGACAGCCTGGGCCACCAGCTGGCGCTGATCGCCGTGCACACGGGCGCCCTGGAGGTGGACCCGCAGCTCACCGAGCGCCAGCGGGAGGCGGTGGGCGTGCTGCGGCAGGCCTCGGTCGCGGCGATGCACGAACTGCGCGAGGTCGTCGGGATCCTGCGGGACGGGGTCGAGGCACCGGTGCCGGCGGAGGAGGCGCAGCCCGCGGCGCGCGGGGTGGCCGGGATCGCCGGGATCGTCGAGGCGGCGCGGAGCGCGGGGACCGACGTACGCATGACCGTGTCGGGGCGGCCGAGGCCGCTGGTCGCGGCGTGCGACCACGCGGCGTACCGGATCGTGCAGGAGGCGCTGACCAACGCCTACAAGCACGCGTCGGGGGCGCCGATCTCGGTGGAGCTGCGGTACGAGGACGACTCGCTGGTGGTGGAGATCGCCAACGGCCCGGCGGCCGGTCCGGGCGTCGGCGCGGTGGTCTCGGGTGGCCAAGGACTGACGGGGCTGCGGGAACGGGCCCGGCTGGTCGGCGGGATGGTGCACGCGGGCGGGACGGAGGGCGGCGGCTTCCGGGTGGCGGGCGTGCTCCCGTACGGGGCGGAGCCGGCCGGGGTGGAGGACATCGCCGATGACTTCGGGCAGCAGGCCCAGGCCCAGGCCCAGGCCCAGGCACAGGCCCGCGGGTTCGCGGCTGCGCCGCCGATGGACTGGGCGGCGGTGGACAAGGAACTTGCAGTGGGCGGCCGCAGCCGGGCCGGGGGCGTCGCGATGGGCTGCGGGATCGCCTTCGCCGCGGTGGTGCTGCTGGTGATCGTGATCGGGGCCGGGGTGGTGATGCTGGTCGGTTCGGCGGGCAGCGCGATGATCAGCCAGGAGGACTACGACAAGGTCCGGGTGGGCGATTCGGAGGAGGCGGTCCGCAAGACGCTGCCCGACGGCAACAGCTTCATGACCGAAGGACTGGACCGCAAGGGCCCGGAGCGGCCGGCGGGCTCGGACTGCCTGGCCCTGCTCTCGTCGGACGACTCGGGGCTGACCACCAATACTGTTTTCCGGTTCTGCTTCAAGGACGGCAAGCTCGTCGACAAGCAGGCGTACGAGTCCGAGCAGTAGGAGCACGGGTGACAGCCAAGGTGATCCGAGTGGTGATCGCTGACGACGAGCCGCTGATCAGGGCAGGGATCAGGATGATCCTGACCTCGGCACCCGACATCGAGGTGGTCGCGGAGGCGGCGAACGGGCGCGAGGCCGTGGAACTGGCCCGCGCGCACACCCCGGACGTGATGCTCCTGGACATCCAGATGCCGGTGATGGACGGGCTGACCGCGCTCGGTGAGCTGGGGCGGGCGGCTCCGGAGGTCCGGGCGCTGATCCTGACCACCTTCGGGGAGAAGGAGAACGTGCTGCGGGCGCTGGGCTCGGGCGGCGCGGGCTTCCTGCTGAAGGACTCGGCGCCGGGTGAGCTGATCGGCGCCGTGCGGGCGGCCTCGGCCGGGGACGCCTACCTCTCGCCGGGGGCGACCCGGCACGTGGTCGACCAGCTGGCCTCCGGGCGGGGCGCGGCGCGCGGTGAGGAGGCCCGGCGGCGCGTGGCGGAGCTGAGCGAGCGGGAGCGCGGGGTGCTGGCGCTGCTGGGCGAGGGCTTGTCCAACGCGGACGCGGGCCGCCGGCTCCACATGAGCGAGGCGACCGTGAAGACGTACGTCAGCAGGATCCTCTCCAAGCTGGGCTGCGAAAACCGGGTTCAGGCAGCCCTGCTGGCCAGGGACGCCGGGCTGTAGATACGGTCGGGCCGAATCCATGTGGTGAGCCGGGCGATCGAGGTCGCCGGGCCGGAACAGTACGACGGGTACGGGCGGGGGCGGCACGGATGGTGGCGGTACCGGAACAGCGGGTGGCGGAGCCGGACGCGGCGGGGTGGACGGCCGGCGACGGGCGGATACCGGCGGTCGGCGGGTTCGCGGCCCGGGCCGTGGCGGGCTCGCCCAAGGAGGCGGGCAAGGCCCTGCGGCTGCGGGTGCCGCGCTCGGCGCACGCGCACTTCGAGGCCCCGGCAGGACGGCCGGACGCGGTGCGGGCCGTGGAGGACTCCAATGTCGGGCGGGTGCCCGAGCTGGCGCCGATCCGGGTCGGGCGGATGGCCGCGAACCCCTTCGCGTTCCTGCGCGGATCGGCCGGCCTGATGGCGCACGACCTCTCCGGCGGTCCGGTGACCGGCGTCGGCGCGCAGATCTGCGGTGACGCCCACGCGGCGAACTTCGGTCTGTACGGGGATGCCCGCGGCCGGCTCGTCATCGACCTCAACGACTTCGACGAGACCGTGTTCGGCCCGTGGGAGTGGGACCTGAAGCGGCTCGCGACCTCGCTGGTCCTGGCCGGCCGGGTGGCCGGGGCGGACGAGGACACCTGCCGGGCCGCGGCGCACGACACGGTGGGCGCGTACCGCCGCACGATGCGGCTGCTGGCCAAGCTGCCGGCGCTGGACGCCTGGAACGCCATCGCGGACGAGGAACTCGTCTCGCACACCGACGCCCGGGACCTGCTGGGCACCTTGGAGCGGGTCTCCGAGAAGGCCCGCAACAACACCTCGGCGCGGTTCGCCGCCAAGTCCACCGAGGCCGGCGCCGACGGGTCACGCCGCTTCGTGGACGCGCTGCCGGTGCTGCGCCGGGTCGGCGACGGGGAGGCGGCGGCCGTGGCGGCCTCGCTGGGCCCGTACCTGGAGACCCTCCAGGGGGACCGGCTGCCGCTGCTGGCCCGGTACGCCATCCACGACGTGGCCTTCCGGGTGGTGGGCACCGGGAGCGTCGGAACCCGCTCGTACGTGGTGCTGCTGCTCGACCACCGGGGCGAGCCCCTGGTGCTCCAGGTGAAGGAGGCGCGGCCGTCGGTGCTGCTGCCGTACCTGCCCGCGCTGGGCTTCGAGAGCGCGGCCGAGGAGCACGAGGGTCGCCGGGTGGTGGCCGGGCAGAAGCGGATGCAGGTGGTGTCGGACATCCTGCTCGGCTGGACCACGGTGGAGGGGCGGCCCTACCAGGTACGGCAGTTCCGCAACCGCAAGGGCAGCGTGGACCCGGCGGCGCTGGCCCCCGAGCAGATCGACGACTACGGGCGGATGACCGGCGCCCTGCTGGCCCGGGCACACGCCCACAGCGCCGATCCGCGGCTGCTGGCCGGGTACTGCGGCAAGAACGACGAGCTGGACGAGGCGATGGCCACTTTCGCGGTGGCCTACGCGGACCGAAGCGAGGCGGACCACGAGCACCTGGTGGCGGCCGTGAAGTCCGGACGGATCGCGGCGGAGGCCGGGGTCTGAGCGGGTCAGGCCCCCTGGCACCCGGGGGTCACGGTCGCGGGTCGATGTTTCACGTGGAACATCGGCCCGGTCCGACCGGCCTTAGGCTGGCCGGGTGAGCGAGCAGCAGACTGAAGAGACGGGCGACGAGCGTCCCGAGGCGCGCCTGGAGCGGGCCGTTCGGGCCGCCGAGCAGGCGCTGATCGAGTTCGAGATCGCGGTGGAGACCTTCCGGGTGGAGGTGGAGAACTTCTCCCGGCTGCACCACCAGAAACTCGGCCCGATGTACTCGCGGCTGGACGAGCTGGACGCGCTGATCGCCGAGGCGAAGGCGGAGCGCAGCGGGGACGCCGAGGATCTGCGACGGGCCCGGGACGCCCGCTCGCTGGTGATGCCGATGCCCGGGGTCGACGAGCTGTTCCACGACTGGATGGACGCGGACGGGATCTCCGACGACGCGTCCGCGATGCTCACCGACCGTGCGGTGCAGCCCCCGCAGCGGGTGCGGCCCACGGAGGAGGTCCGCCGCCTCTACCGCGAGCTGGTCCGCCAGGCGCACCCCGACCTCGCCCGGGACGAGGCCGAGCGGGAGCGCCGCGACGCGTTCATCGCACGGGTCAATGCCGCGTACGGGCGGGGCGAGGAGCGGCTGCTGCGCGAGCTGGCCGAGGAGTGGGCCGCGGGTCCCGTGCCCGAGGAGGTGCGGCGGCTGAACGAGAGCGAGGAGCTCTACGCCAGGCTGGAGTGGCTGGCGCAGCGCAAGGAGCTGCTGTCGGCGGTGGCGCGGGAGCTGGAGGACAGCGCGATCGGCTCGATGCTGCGGATGGCTCCGGAGGACCCGGACCGGCTGCTGGAGGAGATCGCGGAGCAGCTGCTCGCGGATGTCGCGAAGCGTGAGGCGGAGCTTGCCGCCCTCGTTGGGTAGGTTGGGGAACAGATCTGCGATGAGAGAAGGCGACGTATGAACTTCGGACCGCTTCCCTCGGTGGACGCCGCCGCGGTGCCCTCCGAAGGCTTTGTCCTCGACGTCCGTGAGGACGACGAATGGGCTGCCGGACACGTGGAAGGGGCCCTGCACATCCCGATGAGCGACTTCGTGGCCCGCTTCGGTGAGCTGACGGAGGTCGTCGAGGACGGCCGCCGCGTGCACGTGATGTGCCGGGTGGGCGGGCGCTCCGCGCAGGTCACCCAGTACCTGGTGCGCCAGGGCATCGACGCCGTGAACATCGACGGCGGCATGCAGGCCTGGGACGGTGCCGGGCGCCCGATGGTGACCGACAACGGGAACCCGGCCTTCGTGCTCTAGGTTGAGCCCGGCGGGTCAGGGGCGTTCAGGCGAGGGAGTGGGCGGCCAGGAGGTCGCCCAGTGCCTCCTCGTGGGCTGCGGCCGGGCCCAGTTGGAGCTCCAGCTGCTTCGCCCACGCGTGGTAGCGGTGCAGCGGGTAGTCGGTGTCGGCGCCGAAGCCTCCGTGCAGGTGCTGTGCTGTCTGCACGACCCGCCGTACCCCTTCCGAGGCCCAGATCTTGGCGACGGCCACGTCCCCGGCGCTCGGCAGCGGGCCGCCGGCCCCGCCGGTCGCCGCGTCGAGCCGCCAGGCGGCCTGCCAGAGGGTGACTTCCATGGCGCGCAGGTCGATGTAGCGGTCGGCGGCCTGGACGGCGACGGCCTGGAAGGTGGCCACCGGGAAGCCGAACTGCTCCCGCTTGCTGGTGTATCGGCTGGTCATGGTGAGTACGCCCTCGCCCAGGCCGAGGGCCAGGGCGCAGGTCCCGGTGGCGAGGAGCTGGCGCAGCCGCTCCCAGGCGCCCGGGGTGTCGATGAGGTGGCTCGCGGGCACCTGGACGCCGTCCAGGGCGAGTTCGGCGAGCCGCTCCCCGCTGGTGGAGACCTGGCCGGCCAGGGTGAGGCCCTCGGCGGTGCGCGGGACGAGAGCCAGGACGGCCTCTGCCTCGCCGGTGTGGGCCGGTACGGCGATCCAGTCGGCCCCGTGCGCCCACGGGACGGCCGTCTGCACCCCGTCGAGGATCCACCGGGCGTCCTCGCGGCGGGCGGTGACGGCGAGTTCCGCGGGATCGTGCCCGCTGCGGCCGTGCGCGGCGGCGGTGAGGACGAGCGTCCCGCGCCCGGCGCCCGGCAGCAGGGCGGCGGCCAGTTCGGGGCTGCCGTGGGCCTGGACGGCCATGGCGGTGGCGCAGTGCTCCAGCAGCGGCACCCGGGCCAGTACCTTCGCCGCTTCGCGCAGCACCAGGCACAGGGCGATCGCGTCGAGCCCCGCGCCGCCGTGCTCCTCGGCGAGGACCAGGCCCAGCAGGTCGGACGCGGCCAGCTTGGCCCACAGGGGGCGGTCGAAGTCCTCGGCGACGGCCCCCGGAGTCAGCGCGGGGCTGGGTACGCCGTCCGGGGCGACGTCCGCGAAGACGGCCTTCGCCGCCTCGACGGCGGCCTGCTGCTCCTCGGTGAAGGTGAAGTCCACTGCCTGTCCTCCCGCGCGCACCGGATCCCGGTCAGACCCCGTCCGGACCTGACGGTGCGTCAAGATAGAGCAGGACGCCGGAAATGGACAGCGCGGGAGGGGCCGCGGCCTCAGCGGTCGAAGTCGATCTCCACTTCCTCGGTCACCGCGTGCGACTGGCAGGCCAGCACGAACCCGGCCTCCGTCTCCTCCGACTCCAGCGCGAAGTTCCGGTCCATCCGGACCTCGCCCGTGACCAGGAACGCCCGGCACGTGCCGCAGACCCCGCCCTTGCAGGCGTAGGGGGCGTCCGCGCGGTTGCGCAGCACCGCGTCCAGCAGGGACTCGCCGTCCTGGACCGGCCAGGTCCCGGAGCGGCCGTCGAGGCGGGCCGTGACCCGTACGTGGGACGGGGCGGCGGCGGGGGCCGGAGCGGCCGTGTCCTCGACGTGGAAGATCTCCTCGTGGATACGGGTCCGCACGACGCCGAGCGTGCCCAGGGCCCGCTCCGCGCCCATGACCAGCCCGTACGGGCCGCACAGGAACCAGCCCGTCACCTGCGCGACCGGAAGCAGCGCGGGCAGCAGGGCCTTCAGCCGCTCCTCGTCGAGGCGGCCGGAGGGCAGTCCGGCCTCCTGCTCCTCGCGGGAGAGGACGGTCACCAGCTGGAAGCGGTCGGGGAAGCGGTCCTTGAGGTCGGCGACCTCGTCCAGGAACATCGTCGACGCGGCCGTACGGTCGCTGCGGACCAGGCAGAACCGGGCGTCGGGCCGCTCCGCCAGGAGCGAGGCGGCGATCGACAGCACCGGGGTGATCCCGCTGCCGCCGACGATCGCCGCGTAGTGCCCGCCGGCCGGAGCGGCGGCCGGGTCCAGGACGAACCGCCCTGCCGGGACCATCACGTCCAGCACGTCCCCGGCGGCGATCTCCTTGTGGGCGAAGGTGGAGAACTCGCCGCCCTCCACGAGCCGCACACCCACGCGCAGGGCCGCCGGGCCCGGGCCCGCGGGGGCCGGGGCGGGAGAGCAGATCGAGTACGTGCGCCGGACCTCGGTGCCCTCGGGGGTGCGGCGGCGCAGCGTGAGGTGCTGGCCGGGGGCGTGCAGGTACTCGCCGCGCAGCTCCTCGGGGACGCGCAGGGTCAGCGCCACGGAGTCGTCGGTGAGCCGGTCGACCGCCGCCACCGTCAGCGGGTGGAAGGCGCCGTGGCGCGCGGGGCGCCCGGAGCCCGACGTGGGCGACGGCGTGGACGCGGCCATCTACAACTCCTTGAAGTGGTCGAACGGTTCACGGCAGGCGGTGCAGCGGCGCAGCGCCTTGCATGCGGTGGAGGAGAACCGGCTGAGCAGTTCGGTGTCGGTCGATCCGCAGTTCGGGCAGCGGACCGAGAGGGCGACCGGGACGGGCCCGCCCGCCGCGTGCGGGCGCGGCGGGGCGATGCCGAACTCGGCCAGCTTGCGGCGCCCCTCGGCGCTGATGTCGTCGGTGGACCAGGCCGGGGCCAGGACGGTGCGCACCCGCACGTCCGGGATGCCGTGGCCGGTCAGGACCCGCTCGATGTCGGCGGACATCGCCTCGATGGCGGGGCAGCCGGTGTAGGTCGGGGTGAGGGTGACCTCGACGTGCCCGTCCTCGAACATCCGCACGCCCCGCATCACGCCGAGCTCGGCGAGGCTGAGGACGGGCAGCTCGGGGTCGGGGACGGAGCCCGCGAGCTCGGCCAGCTCCGCCTCCAGGCGGGTCACGGCCTCCGGGGCCTCGGGGGCCCGGTCCGTCACCATGACGCCCCCGGATGGCTGCGGTGCAGATGCTGCATCTCGGCGAGCAGTCTGCCGAAGGACTCGGTGTGCAGGCCCTGGCGGCCGGCGCCGGCGGCCCATGCGCCGGTGCGCGGGCCCTCGGGGAGCGCGAGCCCGGCCCGCTCCAGGACGCCGCCCACGGCGGCCAGCCAGCGGGCCTCCAGAGCGGCCCAGTCGACGCCCTCGATCCCGTCGACCGGCTGGAACATCTCGCCGGTGTACTTCCACAGGACGTCCAGGGCGGTCCGCATGCGGGCGCGGCTCTCCTGCGTGCCGTCGCCGAGCCGCAGGGTCCACTGCTCGGCGTGGTCGCGGTGGTACGCGGTCTCCTTGACGGCCTTCGCCGCGAGCGGGGCGAACGGACCGTCGCCGACGGCCAGTTCCGCGTACAGCTCGTGCTGGTGGAAGGAGAAGTAGAGCTGGCGGGCGATGGTGTGGGCGAAGTCCCCGTTCGGCTGCTCGACCAGCTGGAGGTTGCGGAAGGAGCGCTCCTCGCGCAGGAAGGCCAGCTCGTCCTCGTCGCCGGCCAGGGACAGCAGGACGCGGGCCTGGCCGAGCAGGTCGAGCGCGATGTTCGCGAGGGCGACCTCCTCCTCCAGGACGGGGGCGTGGCCCGCCCACTCGCCGAGGCGGTGGGAGAGGATCAGCGCGTCGTCCCCGAGCGCGAGGGCCGCGCTGCGGGAGACCTCGGTGGGAGCGGCATCGGTGCTGGTCACAGGTGGTGCACCCCCTCGGGGATCTCGTAGAAGGTCGGGTGCCGGTACGGCTTGTCGGCCGAGGGGGCGAAGAACGGGTCCCGCTCGTCCGGCGAGGAGGCGGTGATCTCGGCGGAGGGCACCACCCAGATCGAGATGCCCTCGCCGCGCCGGGTGTAGAGGTCGCGGGCGTTGCGCAGGGCCATTTCTGCGTCGGGCGCGTGCAGGCTGCCCGCGTGCGTGTGCGAGAGGCCGCGGCGCGAGCGCACGAACACCTCCCACAGTGGCCAGTTCTGCGTCATACCCCTGCCTCCTCGTTCGTCGCCGTGTTCTGTACGGCGTGGTGTGCGCTGTGCTTCTCCGCATACGCCGCGGCCGCCTCGCGGACCCAGGCGCCCTCCTCGTGGGCCCGGCGCCGCTGGCCGATCCGCTGGTCGTTGCAGGGGCCGTTGCCCTTGAGCACGTCCCAGAACTCCGCCCAGTCGATCGCGCCGAAGTCGTGGTGCCCGCGCTCCTCGTTCCACTTCAGGTCCGGATCGGGCAGGGTCAGACCCAGCGCCTCGGCCTGCGGAACGGCGATGTCCACGAAGCGCTGGCGCAGCTCGTCGTTGGAGTGCCGCTTGATCCGCCAGGCCATGGACTGCGCGGAGTGCGCCGATTCGTCGTCCGGCGGGCCGAACATCATCAGCGAGGGCCACCACCAGCGGTCCACGGCGTCCTGGGCCATCGCGTGCTGCGCCTCGGTGCCCTTGGACAGGGCCATGAGGAGCTCGAAGCCCTGCCGCTGGTGGAAGGACTCCTCCTTGCAGATCCGGACCATCGCGCGGGCGTACGGCCCGTACGAGCAGCGGCAGATCGGCACCTGGTTGGTGATCGCCGCGCCGTCCACGAGCCAGCCGATCGCGCCGACATCGGCCCAGGTCAGGGTGGGGTAGTTGAAGATCGAGGAGTACTTCTGCTTGCCGGAGTGGAGCTTGTCGAGCAGCTCGTCGCGGCCGGTGCCGAGGGTTTCGGCGGCGCTGTACAGGTAGAGGCCGTGCCCGGCCTCGTCCTGGACCTTGGCCATCAGGATCGCCTTGCGGCGCAGCGAGGGCGCGCGAGTGATCCAGTTGGCCTCGGGCTGCATGCCGATGATTTCGGAATGGGCGTGCTGGGCCATCTGGCGTACGAGCGAGGCGCGGTACGCCTCGGGCATCCAGTCGCGCGGCTCGACGCGCTCGTCGGCCGCCACGGCGGCGTCGAAGGCCGCCGCGAGCTGGGCCCCGAGGTCAGCCCCGAGGCCTGATTCCTGCCCCGTCTCCGGGGTCACTGCCACCATCCCGGCCCCCTGCCAGAGATTGTTGACCGCCCGACCGACCGATCGTTCGGTTCGTACTCTTCAATGGTGGGTCGGCGGCCCGTAGGGTGTCAACCTCTGAGGTCAACCCTGTGGACGCCGGATGATCGGGGCGGGATGGATTCGAACGAGCGCGAGCCCGCGGAAGCAGCCGTTCCGCAGGCCGGTCCGCCGGTCGACCCGCCGGCCGGTCCACCGGTCCGTCGCCCGGTCGTCGCGGCGGCCGTCCCCCCGGCCCGCACGCCGCCGGATCCGCAGGCCGGGCCGCCCGCGGACCCGGCGAAGCCGCCGCGGGCTCCCGGGATCGCGGGCCTGTCCACCCCGTACCGGGTCGTCACGGCCCTCGCGCTGGCCGCCGTGGGCCTCGCCGCCTGCGGGCACCTGGCGCTGGTGTTCCTGCACGTCGCGCCGTCCAACACGGTGAGCAAGCAGCACGCGCGGACGGTCGACGACTGGATCTACCCCGAGTTCGAACAGAACTGGAAGCTCTTCGCCCCCAACCCGCTCCAGCAGAACATCGCCGTCGAGGTGCGGGCCGAGGTCCGCACCCCCGGCGGCGAGCCGGTCGCCGGCGGCTGGCGCGACCTGTCCGCCCAGGACGGGGCGGCCATCCGGCACAGCCTGCTGCCGAGCCACACGCGGCAGAACGAGCTCCGGCGGGCGTGGGACTTCTTCACCGGCTCGCACGGCGAGGACAACAAGCCCATCGGCGAGCGCGGCGAACTGTCGGAGCAGTACCTGCGGCGGATCGCCCTGAACCGGCTCGCGGAGGACGGGACCGCGCGCGAGGAGATCGTACGGATCCAGCTGCGCTCGGCGACGCGCGCGGTGGCGGCGCCCCCGTGGAGCGACGAGAAGACCGACACCCAGACGTACTACCGGGAGCTGCCGTGGTGGACGGTGTGAGCCTGGCGCCCGCCACGGCCGGGGCGGCCGCTCGGGCGCGGGCCGCCGCCGGCCGGGGGATCGCGCAGGTCAGCGGGCGGGCGCTGGGCCCGTACCAGAGCGCCGTCGTCCGCATCGGCTTCTCGGCCACCTGGCTGTTCTTCCTGCTGCGGGAGTTCCCGCACCGCGCCGAGCTGTACGGGCCGGACGGACCCTGGAGCTTCGCCCTCGCGGAGCGGCTGATCGCCTCGAACCACGCCTTCTCGGTGCTGATGTGGTCGGACTCGGGAGCGTGGTTCGAGACGGTCTACGCGGTGTCGGTGGCGTCGAGCCTGCTGCTGATGCTGGGCTGGCGGACGCGCGCGACGTCCGTGGTGTTCATGGTCGGCGTGCTGTCGCTGCAGAACCGCAGCGTGTTCATGGGCGACGGCGGGGACAACGTCATCCACCTGATGGCGATCTACCTGGTGCTGACGCGGTGCGCGCAGGTGTGGTCGCTCGACGCGCGGCGCGCGCGGCTGCGCGGGTCGGCCTCGGCGGGGGCGGCCGGGCCGGTGCTGTGGGGCGTGCTCGGCGCGGTGTTCGCGTACGGGGCGGTGACGGAGCGGTTCGGCTACGGCTGGCTGGCGGCCTTCGCGGCGCTGTGGGTCGTGTGCGCGCTGTGGTGGATGGTGGACCGGTACGAGCCGGAGGGCGAGGGGCGGGCCGTCCTGGACGTCCTGGCGAACCTGGTGCACAACGCCGGGCTGCTGGTGATCATGGCGGAGGTCTGCCTGATCTACGCGACGGCCGGCTGGTACAAGATCCAGGGATCGCGGTGGCAGGACGGGACCGCGCTGTACTACCCGCTCGGACTGGACTACTTCACTCCGTGGCCGGGGCTGTCGGGGCTCCTGGCGGGGAGCGGGACGATGGTGATGCTGCTGTCGTACGGGACGGTGGCGGTGCAGGTCGCCTTCCCGTTCACGGTGTTCAACCGGCGGATCAAGAACGTGCTGCTGGCGCTGATGATGCTGGAGCACGCGGGGATCGCGGTGCTGCTGGGCCTGCCGTTCTTCTCGCTGGCGATGATCGCCGCCGACGCGGTGTTCCTGCCGACGGCGTTCCTGGTCTGGCTGGGCGCCAGGGCCTCCGGCGCGGTGGGGCGCAGGCGGGCGACCGCCGCCGGGGCGGGCGGCCCCGGCACGGGCGGCTCCGCACCGGGCGGCTCCGCACCGGGCGGCTGCGGGCCGGGCGGCTCCGGGCCGGGGTCCGGGGCCGAGCGGGCGCTGACCGGCTGACTACGCTCAGCGGTATGAGTGAGCTGGAGCAGAGCGGGCGGCAGTGGCGGGAGACCGCGGAGCGGGAGGACCTCGTCCTCCTCGACGGGTTCCACGCGCTGAAGCACGCCTTGCGGTTCGGGGCCGATGTGCGGATGGTCGTGGCCGACGACCCCGAGGCCGTACGGGCGCTGGCCGCCGAGCTGGCTCCGGACGTGGAAGGGGAGGTGGCCCGGCTGGTGCGCGGGGGCCGGCTCCGGGAGCTCGTGGCGCGCGTGCACCCCACCGGGGTCGCCGCGCTGGCCGTACGGCCCGACCGGACCGAGGGGCGGGCCCGGCTCGACCGGCAGCCCCGCACCGCGCCCGTCGTCCTGCTCGACAACCCCCGCAACCTCGGCAACGTCGGCGCCGTCGTCCGGCTCGCGGCGGGCTTCGGCGCCACCGGCGTCGTCACCCGGGGCGACCTCGACCCCTGGCACCCCAACGTGGTGCGCGCCGGAGCGGGCCTGCACTACGCCACCACCGTGGACCGGGTCGACATCGACACCCTGCCCGCCGGGCCCGTGTACGCGCTCGACCCCGACGGCGAGGACATCCGCGCCCTCACCCTCCCGGACGACGCCGTGCTCGCCTTCGGCTCGGAGCGCCACGGCATCTCGCCCGAGCTGCGCGAACGGGCCGACCACCTGGTCGCGCTCCCGATGCGCCCGCAGGTCTCCAGCTACAACCTGGCCACCAGCGTGGCCATGACCCTCTTCCACTGGGGCGGCCCGAAGCTACCGTGACACCGCCCCCTGGCCGGCGAAGGCCGCCGTGGCGGCCGGGCCGCCGGCGCCGACGGTGAGCGCGGCGAGGGCGAGTCCGGTGACGGCGGGGCGGCGCTGGGCACGCAGGGATGCTCCCCGTGGGGGGTGTGGTCTCTTCGGCCGCACCCCCTCTGCGGGCCAGGTGGACGGTCGCCGATGGGTGATCACCCTGAGAGGACCCCGACCCGCCCCGGCGGGGTCACGCCTCCAGACTGACCGGCATCAGCAGCGAGAAGACG
Organism: Streptomyces vinaceus; assembly: GCF_008704935.1. NCBI lineage: Bacteria > Bacillati > Actinomycetota > Actinomycetes > Kitasatosporales > Streptomycetaceae > Streptomyces > Streptomyces vinaceus. The sequence continues at coordinate 3,719,127 of NZ_CP023692.1, read as the reverse complement.
TCCTCGACGTCGGGGCGCAGGAGGACGAGCGGGGCCCTGGGCCCGATGTACTCCAGCAGCAGTTCCTCCCCGGCGGCGAGCGCGTCGAGCAGGAAGGCGGGGTTGACCCCGACCCGGTCCCCGGCGAGGTCCAGGTCCTCGTCGCCCACGGTCACCTCGTCGGCCAGGACGAGGACGCACACCTCGGCCTCCTGCGCGGCGAGGGCCCGCCGCAGGGCCGGTACGTCCAGGGCGAGGCGGCGCCCCTCGGGCAGCCGGGTCAGGCGGCGGTAGTCGGGGAAGTCCTCGCCGAGGCCCTGCCCGGCGACCCGGCGGCCCCGGGTCTCCAGCTCCACCCCGTCCCCGTCCACGGTGAGACGGGCCGGGGCGTCGTCGGTCAGCAGCGCGCGCATCGCGTCCGCGAGGGGGGTGGGCACGGTCACCCGGACCCGGCCGCCGCCGGTGCCGGTGGTGGCCGGCGTACGGGCCACGGCCATCCGGTAGCGGTCCGTGGCCACGAGGTGCAGGGCGTCGCCCTCGATGTCGAAGTGGATCCCGCAGAGCACCGGCAGCTCCGGGTCGCTTCCGGCGGCGTACCGCACGGCGTCCAGGGCGGCCGCGAGCTCGTCGCCCGCAACGGTCAGCCGGGCGGTGTCGGTGGCGGTGGTCATGGAGGTCTCCTTGTGTCCGAGTAGGGCCCGTACCGTGGAGAGTTCCTCGCGCGCTTCGGCCAGCCCGCGTTCGAGCCGGCGCAGATGCCCGTCGAGCAGCCGGGGCACCAGACCGGTGTCCCCGCCGGCCCAGCCGGCCAGCACCAGCCGGATGTCCGCGAGCGGCATCCCCGAGCGCCGCAGCCTCGCCAGCAGCCGGGCCTCGCCGAGCTGCTCGGGCGCGTACCAGCGGTACCCGGTCACCGGGTCCACCCATGCCGGTACGAGGACGCCCGCGCGGTCGTAGAACCGCAGGGCGCTCACCCCGAGCCCGCTGTCGCGGCCCATCTCGCCGATGCTGCGCATGTCGCTCTCCACGCCCACGACTCTGGGACCTCCACCAGGTCGAGGGTCAAGCGGGCCCGGCGCCGCCACGCCGGGCCCGCCCCTGCCGTCGCCGTCAGGCCTGGCGGCGGATCTCCACCATGCGGAAGCGGTTCGAGACGAAGGCCCCGTCGCACAGCGCCGCGTTGGCCGCCGGGTTGCCGCCGGAGCCGTGGAAGTCCGAGAAGGCCGCGGTCTGGTTGACGTAGACCCCGCCCGTCAGGTTCAGCGAGAGCTGCGCCGACTCCTCCAGGCAGACCTCCTCGATGGCCCGCTCGGTGTCCGCCGAGGTGGTGTAGGCGCCGACCGTCATCGCGCCCTTCTCGCGCACCGTGCGGCGCAGGAGCTCAAGGGCGTCGGCCGTGGAGTCCACGGCCACCGCGAACGACACCGGGCCGAAGCACTCCGACAGGTACGGGGCCTCCGGGTCCGGCTTGGCGGCGTCCAGCTTGACCATCACGGGCGTGCGGACCACGGCGTCCGGGAACTCCGGGTTCACCACCTCGCGCGAGGCCAGCGCCACCTCGCCGAGGGCGGCCGCCGCCTCCAGGCGGCTCTTGACGTCCGGGTTGACCAGCGCGCCGAGCAGTGCGTTGGCCCGGGCGTCGTCGCCCAGCAGACCGCCGACCGAGGCCGCGAGGTCCGCGACGACCTCGTCGTACGACTTGTGGCCCGCGTCCGTCTCGATGCCGTCGCGCGGGATCAGCAGGTTCTGCGGGGTGGTGCACATCTGGCCGCTGTACAGGGACAGCGAGAACGCCAGGTTGGACAGCATCCCCTTGTAGTTCGAGGTCGAGTCGACGACGACCGTGTTGACGCCGGCCTTCTCCGTGTAGACCTGGGCCTGGCGGGCGTTGGTCTCCAGCCAGTCACCGAACTGGGTCGAGCCGGTGTAGTCGATCAGCTTGATCTCGGGGCGGACGGCCAGCGTCTTGGCGATGCCCTCGCCGGGGCGCTCCACGGCCAGCGCCACCAGGTTCGGGTCGAAGCCCGCCTCGGCGAGGACCTCGCGGGCGACCTTCACGGTCAGCGCCAGCGGGAGCACGGCGCGCGGGTGCGGCTTGACCAGCACCGCGTTGCCCGTTGCCAGGGAGGCGAACAGGCCGGGGTAGCCGTTCCAGGTCGGGAAGGTGTTGCAGCCGATCATGAGGGAGACGCCGCGCGGGACGGCCGTGAAGGTCTTGCCGAGTTCCAGCGGGTCCTTCTTGCCCTGCGGCTTCGACCAGTCGGCCTGGCCGGGCACGCGGGTCTGCTCCTCGTACGCGTACGCCACCGCCTCCAGGCCGCGGTCCTGCGCGTGCGGGCCGCCCGCCTGGAACGCCATCATGAAGGCCTGGCCGCTGGTGTGCATCACCGCGTGCGCGAACTCGTGCGTCCGCGCGCCGATCCGGGCCAGGATCTCGATGCAGACCAGGGCGCGGGCCTCGGGCCCGGCGTCCCGCCAGGCGCCCATGCCGGCCTTCATCGCGGGCAGCAGCACGTCCGGGTCGACGTGCGGGTACTCGACGCCCAGCTCGGGGCCGTACGGGGACACCTCGCCGCCGGTCCAGCCGTCCGTACCGGGCTGGTCCAGGTCGAACCGGGTGCCGCGGACGGCCTCGAAGGCGGCGAGCCCGTCGGCCGGCGCGGTCTCCCCGTAGGCCTTGGGGTGCTCCGGATGCGGGGACCAGTAGGCACGGCTGCGGATGGCCGCCAGGGCCTGGTCCAGGGTGGAGCGGTGCTTGTCGGACAGCTGGGGGACGGTGAGCTCGGCGGCCATCAGGGACCAACTCCTCGTTGAGCCGGGCAAGATCAGGCTGGGTCGCAGACTGAGATCAGGCAGGGGCGGGTGAAGAAGAGCAGACTGGAGTTAGAGTAACCGAACGATCGGTCGGGACAAGAGGGCCCGGCAAGCCTGTGGATAACCCGGTGCGGGAGGATCAGGACATGACAGCAATCGAGCGGTCCCGCACTGTGGCGGTCGTCGGCGCCGGCACCATGGGGCAGGGCATCGCCCAGGTCGCCCTCCTCGCAGGTCACCGGGTGCTGATCTACGACATCAACGCCACCCTCGCCGCCGGCGGCGTCGGCATCGTCCAGGACCGCGTCGACCGCCTGGCCGCGAAGGGCCGCCTCGACCGCGCCGAGGCCGAGGACGCGATCGGCCGGATCGAGTCGGCCTCCGCCCTCACCGACCTCGCGGACGCGGCGCTCGTCATCGAGGCGGTCGTCGAGGACGCCACCGTCAAGCGCGCGCTCTTCGAAGCGCTCGAAGAGGTGGTTTCGCCGGACGCCCTGCTGGCGACCAACACCTCCTCCCTCTCCGTCACCGAGCTCGCCGCCGGCCTCGTGCACCCCGGCCGCTTCCTCGGCATGCACTTCTTCAACCCGGCCCCGCTGCTCCCCCTCGTCGAGGTGGTCAGCGGTTTCGCCACCGATCCGGCCGCCGCCGAGCGCGCGTACGCCACCGTCCTGGGCTGGGGGAAGACGCCGGTCCGCTGCGCCGACACCCCCGGCTTCATCGTCAACCGGATCGCCCGCCCCTTCTACGCCGAGGCCTTCTCGGTGTACGAGGAGCAGGGCGCCGACCCGGCCACCATCGACGCCGTGCTCCGCGAGAGCGGCGGCTTCAAGATGGGCCCGTTCCAGCTGACCGACCTGATCGGCCAGGACGTCAACGAGGCCGTCACCCGCTCCGTGTGGGAGTCGTTCTTCCGGAGCCCCAAGTTCACCCCGTCCCTGGCGCAGCGGCGGCTGGTCCAGTCGGGCCGCCTCGGCCGCAAATCGGGGCACGGCTGGTTCCCTTACGGCCAGGGCGCCGAGGCCCCGGCCCCGCACACCGCCGGTCCCGAGGAGGCCCCGGAGAAGGTCACCGTGGTCGGCGACCTCGGTCCCGCCGCCGGGCTCGTCGAACTGCTGGAGGAGGCCGGGATCAAGGTCACCTCCACCGAGCACGGGGGCCCGTACATCCAGCTGCCCGGCGAGGGCCAGCTGGTGCTCGCGGACGGCAAGACCTCGATCGAGTTCGCCGACGTCGTCTACTTCGACCTCGCGCTCGACTACCGCGGCGCTACCCGGATCGCGCTCTCCGCCGGCGCGGACACCAGCGAGCGGACCCTCGCCGAGGCGGTCGGCCTCTTCCAGAGGCTGGGCAAGAAGGTCTCCGTCATCGGCGACGTCCCGGGCATGATCGTGGCCCGTACGGTCGCGATGCTGATCGACCTGGCCGCCGACGCCGTCGCGCGCGGGGCGGCCAGTGCCGAGGACATCGACACGGCGATGCGGCTCGGGGTCAACTACCCGCTGGGCCCGTCCGAATGGCACGAGCGGCTCGGCCGCGACTGGGCGTACGACCTGCTGCACCACCTCGACGAGCGCTGTCCCGGCGGCCGCTACGCGCCCTCGCTGGCGCTGTTCAAGCTCGGCTACACCGAGGGCGAAGACGGCGGGGAAGGCGACGACGGCGACCAGGACGCCGCGGAGGAGACTGCATGACCACCGCCAAGCGGGACACCTACACCCCCGAGACGCTCCTGTCCGTCGCCGTCCAGGTCTTCAACGAGCGCGGCTACGACGGCACCTCCATGGAGCACCTCTCCAAGGCCGCGGGCATCTCGAAGTCCTCGATCTACCACCACGTGGCGGGCAAGGAGGAGCTCCTCCAGCGGGCCGTCAGCCGGGCGCTCGACGGGCTCTTCGCCGTACTGGAGGAGCCGGGCGCGGTGCGCGGCCGGGCCGTCGAGCGGGTCGAGTACGTCACGCGCCGGACGGTCGAGGTCCTGGTCGCCGAGCTCCCGTACGTGACGCTGCTGCTGCGGGTGCGGGGCAACACCCGGACCGAGCGCTGGGCCCTGGAGCGCCGCCGCGAGTTCGACCACCAGGTCGCGGAGCTGCTGAAGGCCGCGGCGGCGGACGGGGACCTGCGGGCGGACGTGGACATCCGGCTGGCCACCCGCCTGCTGTTCGGCATGGTGAACTCGCTGGTGGAGTGGTACCGCCCGCACCCCGGTACGAGCGCGGACCAGCTGGCCGACGCGGTGGTCCACATGGCCTTGGACGGCCTGCGGACGGTTCGCGGTTGACCCCTGGCAGGATCCGTACGATCAGGCCGCATATTTTCTGATGAACTGCTGTGCGAATTCTGTACGATGAGCGAGCTTTCGAACGCGTTCAAGCAGTAACAGAAAATGGGGGGCCGGTGCGCAGTCGCCGTCTTGTAGTTTCCGCTGCCGTTGTCGTCGCGGCCAGCGTTGGTTTCATCCCGGGCCTGGCCCAGGCGGCCGGTCCGGCCGCAGGTCCGTCCGCGCCGGTGGCCAAGGGGGCGGCCGCTCCCGTGGCGGACCTGGCCAAGCTCGGCACGGCCGATGCCAAGACCTTCCACAGCCCGAAGGAGCGCTCGGTCCGCAAGACCCTGCCCGCGGCCAAGGGCAAGGCCTCCGCGAACGTCACCGCGCAGGGCGCGGAGACGGCCGCCGGCAACCCGGAGCTGGGTCTCGTCCTCGACGCGAAGAGCGTCTCCGCGCACGGCATCGAGCTGCGCGCCCAAGTCGTCAGCGCCGCGGGCGCCACCCTCAAGGTCGTCTACGACTGGGGCGACGGGACGACCGACGGCACCGACGCCTCCCCGGGCCAGGAGGTGTCGCTCAAGCACAGCTACGCCGAGCTCGGCGAGTACAAGGTCAAGGTCACCGTCACCGACGCCGCGAACCAGGCCGAGTCCGTCAACGAGCTGCCCCTCTCCACGGTCGGCTCGGACTTCACCCCGTACGCCCCGACCCGCCTCCTGGACACCCGGGACGGCACCGGTGCCCCGCGGGGCATGGTGCAGGCGTACTCCTCGGCCAAGCTGAAGATCGCCGGCAACGGCAAGATCCCGGCGGGCGTCACGGCCGTGGCCCTGAACGTCACCGCCACCAACACCTCGAACCCCGGGCACGTCACGGTGTTCCCCGGCGGCACCACGCGTCCGACGACGTCCAACGTCAACTTCGTGGCCGCGCAGACCGTCCCGAACATGGTCATCGTGCCGGTGGGCAAGGACGGCACCGTCGAGCTGTACAACGGCAGCTGGACGGCGATCGACCTGATCGCGGACATCACGGGCTACTTCACCCGCACCGCGGCCAGCGGCTACACGCCGATGACCCCGGTCCGCGCGGTGGACACCCGCTCCGGCCAGGGCGCCCCCCAGGGCCAGGTCGGTGGCCGCAAGTCGATCGGCGTGCAGCTCGGCGGCTGGTACGTGCCCTCCAACGCCACCGCCGTGGCGCTGAACGTGACCGCCACCAACCCGCGCGAGGACGGCCACCTGACGGCCTACCCGAGCGGCCAGTCGGCCCCGAACACGTCCAACGTCAACTTCAAGGCCAAGCAGACCGTCGCCAACTCGGTGATCGTCCCCGTCGGCGCCGACGGCAAGGTCAACATCTTCAACGGCGCCTGGGCGGGCACCGACGTGATCGTCGACGTCCTCGGTTACTACAGCCCCGACAGCTCCGGGGCGTTCATGTCCATGGCGCCGGTTCGCAGGCTCGACACCCGCAGCTGGGGCGAGGGGCCGATGTACGACGGAGGCTACATCTGGATGCCTATGTCCACCCAGGACAAGGGCATCACGGGCGTCGTCCTGAACACGACGGTGACCAACACGAGGGCCGACGGATTCCTGTCGGTGGCGCCGGACCCGAACACCCGGGACGACTACGCCAACGGGAGGGACAGCTGGCCGGCGACGCCCACGTCGTCCACGCTGAACTGGACCGCCGGCCAGACAGTCCCGAACCTGGTCCAGGCGAGCACCGGCAGTACCGGGATCGTCGACTTCTGGAACCAGAGCTGGGACACCGCGGACCTGATCATCGACATGTTCGGGTATTACGACACGAAGTGACCGTCGCGTAGCGGGCCTCGTACAGAGCCCCGGGAAGGCCCTCACGGCCTTTCCGGGGCTCTGTCGTTCCCCGGGCGCCCCGGCTCCCCCTACTCCTCGGAGATCGCCGCGGCGCCGCCGCCGGAGCCGGGGCCGGAATCGAGCAGATCCGTTTCCTCGAACACCAGCAGGGTGCGGGTCGACAGGACCTCCGGGATGGACTGGAGGCGGGTCAGGACCAGCTCGCGCAGGGTGCGGTTGTCGGGCGTGTGGACCAGCAGCAGTACGTCGAAATCGCCGCTGACCAGGGCGATGTGCGCGGCGCCCGGAAGCTCGCGGAGCTGCTCGCGGACCGTGCGCCAGGAGTTCTGGACGATCTTCAGGGTGATGTACGCGGAGGTCCCCTGGCCGGCCCTCTCGTGGTTGACGCGGGCCGTGAACCCGCGGATCACGCCGTCGTCGATGAGCCGGTTGATCCGGGCGTAGGCGTTCGCGCGCGATACGTGGACCTGCTCGGCCACCGAACGTATCGACGCACGGCCGTCCGCCTGGAGCAGGCGCATGATCGAACGGTCGATGGGATCCAGGGGGCGAGGGGGTGCCGACGGGGCCTGCGGGGCCGGAGGAGCACCGCCGGGCGGCACCGGCGCGGAACCCGGCGTGGCACCCGGTGCGGCCATTTGTTCATCCGGCATTGCCCACTGCCTCCCTCATTTGGACGTCCTGCACCCATCCCAGGGCCCCGGCGCCACTTTGTCCACAGCCTGGAGCCGCCTGTAGCCAAATTGCGCCATCGACCGAACAATCGGTTGGTGAGGCGCCTCACAGCCGAGCCGCCCTGCCCGCTTCCCACGAGGAGGTGTACGCCGCCATGACGGTCCAAGAGCTGCCCGGTGCCGGTGCATCCCACCGTTCCACCCCGCCGCCCGCCTGGAGGCCCCGTACGGATGCCGCCCCGCTGCTCCCGGACCCCGAGCCGTACCGGGTGCTGGGCACGCCGGCCGCCGAGAAGCTCGACCCCGAGCTGATGCGCCGCTGCTACGCCGAGCTGGTGCGCGGCCGCCGGTACAACGCCCAGGCGACCGCCCTCACCCGGCAGGGCCGACTGGCCGTGTACCCCTCCACCGTCGGGCAGGAGGCCTGCGAGATCGCGGCCGCCCTGGTCCTGGAGGAGCAGGACTGGCTCTTCCCGAGCTACCGCGACACCCTCGCGGCCGTGGCCCGCGGGCTGGACCCCGTCCAGGCGCTGACGCTGCTGCGCGGCGACTGGCACACCGGGTACGACCCGCGCGAGTACCGGATCGCCCCGCTGTGCACCCCGCTCGCCACCCAGCTGCCGCACGCGGTCGGCCTGGCCCACGCGGCCCGGCTGCGCGGTGACGACGTGGTCGCGCTCGCCCTGGTGGGTGACGGCGGCACCAGCGAGGGCGACTTCCACGAGGCGCTGAACTTCGCGGCCGTCTGGCAGGCCCCGGTGGTCTTCCTCGTCCAGAACAACGGCTTCGCGATATCGGTCCCGCTGGCCAAGCAGACGGCCGCCCCCACCCTGGCCCACAAGGCCGTCGGGTACGGGATGCCCGGCCGCCTCGTCGACGGCAACGACATCGCCGCCGTGCACGAGGTGCTGTCCGACGCCGTCCGGCGGGCCCGGGCCGGCGGCGGACCGACGCTGATCGAGGCGGTCACGTACCGCATCGAGGCCCACACGAACGCCGACGACGCCACCCGCTACCGCGGGGACGCCGAGGTCGAGGCATGGAAGGCGCACGACCCGGTGGAGCTGCTGGAGCGCGAGCTGACCGCCCGCGGAATGCTGGACGAGGCGGGCATCCGCGAGGCCAAGGAAGCCGCCGAGGCGATGGCCGCGACCCTGCGCGATCGGATGAACGCCGAGCCCGTGCTCGACCCGATGGACCTGTTCGAAAACGTCTACGCGGAGCAGACCGGCCGGCTCCGCGAGCAGGCGGAGATGCTGCGCGCCGAGCTCGACGCGGAGGAGCAGTCGTGACCACGGTGGCCGTGAAGCCGGCGACGATGGCGCAGGCCCTGCAGCGGGCCATGCGCGACGCGATGGCGCAGGACCCGACGGTCCACGTCATGGGCGAGGACGTCGGCACGCTGGGCGGGGTCTTCCGGATCACGGACGGCCTCGCGAAGGAGTTCGGCGAGGAGCGCTGCACCGACACCCCGCTCGCGGAGGCCGGGATCCTGGGCGCCGCGGTCGGCATGGCCATGTACGGGCTGCGGCCGGTCGTGGAGATGCAGTTCGACGCGTTCGCGTACCCCGCCTTCGAGCAGCTGATCTCGCACGTCGCGAAGATGCGCAACCGCACGCGCGGCGCGATGCCGCTGCCGATCACCATCCGGGTGCCCTACGGCGGCGGGATCGGCGGCGTGGAGCACCACAGCGACTCCTCCGAGGCCTACTACGCGGCCACCCCCGGCCTGCACGTGGTGACCCCGGCGACCGTCGAGGACGCGTACGGGCTGCTGCGCGCCTCGATCGCGAGCGACGACCCGGTGGTCTTCCTGGAGCCGAAGCGGCTGTACTGGTCGAAGGCGCAGTGGGACCCCGCCGCGCCGGCGGCCGTGCCGGGGATCGGGAAGGCACTCGTCCGGCGTACTGGCGCGAGCGCCACGCTGATCACCTACGGGCCCTCGCTCCCGGTGTGCCTGGAGGCCGCCGAGGCGGCGCGCGAGGAGGGCTGGGACCTGGAGGTCGTGGACCTGCGCTCGCTCGTCCCGTTCGACGAGGAGACCGTCATGGCCTCCGTACGGCGTACGGGGCGCGCGGTGGTGGTCCACGAGGCGAACGGCTTCGCCGGACCGGGCGCGGAGATCGTCGCCCGCATCCAGGAGAAGTGCTTCCACCACCTGGAGGCTCCGGTGCTGCGGGTGACGGGCTTCGACATCCCGTACCCGCCGCCGATGCTGGAGAAGCACCATCTGCCCGGTGTGGACCGGATCCTGGACACCGTGGCCCGCCTGCAGTGGGAGAACTGATGCCGCAGGTAATGGAGTTCAAGCTCCCCGACCTCGGGGAGGGACTGACCGAGGCCGAGATCGTCCGCTGGCTGGTGGCGGTGGGCGACGTCGTGGCCATCGACCAGCCGGTGGTCGAGGTCGAGACGGCCAAGGCGATGGTGGAGGTGCCGTGCCCGTACGGCGGTGTGGTCACCGCCAGGTTCGGGGAGGAGGGCACGGAACTCCCCGTCGGAGCACCGCTGATCACGGTGGCGGTGGGTGAGGGGACGGCCCCCGAGGCGGAGCCCGAGGATTCCGGTTCGGGCAACGTCCTGGTGGGCTACGGGACGGACCACTCGCGCACGGCACGTCGGAGGCGGGTGCGACCTGGCTCCGCCGTGCCGGCTGTCGCCGCCGCTCCCGCCCCCGCTCCCGCCGCCGCCGTGACCGGTCCGGTGGCGGTCATCTCGCCGCTGGTGCGCAAGCTGGCCCGGGACCACGGGATCGACCTGCGCGGGCTGCGCGGGTCCGGGCCCGAGGGGCTGATCCTGCGCGCGGACGTGGAGGCGGCGCTCAGGGTTCCGCAGGCGCAGGCGCAGGCGCAGGCGTCGGCTCCCGTCGCCGTTCCCGCCGCCACTCCGGTCGCGGTCGCGGCCGTGGGCGAGCGGGTGCCGCTGAAGGGTCTGCGGGGCGCGGTGGCCGAGAAGCTGTCGCGCAGCCGCCGGGAGATCCCGGACGCCACGTGCTGGGTCGACGCCGATGCGACCGAGCTCATGGCGGCGCGGGCCGCGATGAACGCCGTGGGCGGCCCGAAGATCTCGGTGCTGGCGCTGCTGGCCCGGATCTGCACGGCCGCGCTGGCGAAGTACCCCGAGCTCAACTCGACGGTGGACCTCGCGGCGAACGAGATCGTACGGCTGCCGTCCGTGCACCTGGGCTTCGCGGCGCAGACCGAGCGCGGGCTCGTGGTGCCGGTGGTCCGGGACGCGCAGGCGCGCGGCGCCGAGTCCCTGTCGGCGGAGTTCGCCCGCCTCACCGAGGTGGCCCGGGCCGGGAAACTGGCGCCGTCGGACCTCACCGGCGGCACGTTCACCCTGAACAACTACGGGGTGTTCGGCGTGGACGGCTCCACGCCGATCATCAACCACCCGGAGGCGGCGATGCTCGGCGTCGGCCGGATCATGGCGAAGCCGTGGGTCCACCAGGGCGAGCTGGCGGTGCGCCAGGTCGTGCAGCTGTCGCTGACCTTCGACCACCGGGTGTGCGACGGCGGCACGGCGGGCGGCTTCCTGCGCTACGTGGCGGACTGCGTGGAGTCCCCGGCGGTGCTGCTGCGCTCGCTGTGACGCGGTCGCCGTAACGGGGCGCCCCGCACCTCCCACGAGGTGCGGGGCGCCTCCTGCGTCCAGATGTCGAGGCGTTCAGGTGCCCAAGTGTCCAGGCGTTCAGGTGGTCAGGAGCAGCTTGCCCACGTGGGTGCTCGATTCCATCGTGCGGTGGGCCTCCGGGGCCTCGCGCATCGGGAACGCCCCGTGCACCACCGGGTTCACCCGGCCCGAGGCCACGAGCGGCCAGACGTGTTCCCGTACGGCGGCGACGATGGCAGCCTTCTCGTCCAGCGGCCGGGCCCGCAGGGACGTCGCGGTGATCGCCGCCCGCTTCGCCAGCAGGGCCCCCAGGTTGAGCTCGGCCTTCACCCCGCCCTGGAGCCCGATCACCGCGAGCCGGCCGTTGACGGCCAGCGCGTCCAGGTTCCGCGCCAGGTACTTCGCTCCCATGATGTCCAGGATCACGTCCGCCCCGGCGCCGCCGGTCGCGGCCCGCAGCTCCGCGACGAAGTCCTGCTCGCGGTAGTCGATCAGGACGTCCGCGCCCAGCTCCTTGCAGCGGGCCAGCTTCTCCGGGCCGCCGGCGGTGACCGCGACCGTCGCGCCGACCGCCTTCGCCAGCTGGATCGCCATCGTGCCGATGCCGCTGGAGCCGCCGTGGACCAGCAGCGTCTCGCCGGGGCGCAGCCCCGCCACCATGAACACGTTCGACCACACCGTGCAGACCACCTCGGGCAGCGCCGCCGCCGTCACCAGGTCCACCCCGGCCGGGACCGGTAGCAGCTGGCCCACGGGGACGGCCACGCGCTCCGCGTACCCGCCCCCGGCGAGCAGGGCGCACACCTCGTCGCCCACCGCCCAGCCGGACACCCCCGGCCCGAGGGCGGCGATCCGCCCCGAGCACTCCAGGCCGGGGTAGCGGGAGGAGCCGGGCGGGGGATCGTAGAAGCCCTGGCGCTGGAGGATGTCGGCGCGGTTCACGGCGCTCGCCGCGACGTCGACGAGGACCTCGCCCTCGCCGGCCACCGGATCGGGTACCTCGGCCCAGACGAGGGCCTCGGGGCCGCCGGGCTGTTCGATGGTGATCGCATGCATGGCCCGGAGGGTACGTGAACTCCGCCACCGACCGGGAGCACCAGGTGCTAGGACGAGAGCGGCGCGGCGCGCACGATGGTGATGAGACGGTCCGTCAGCTGGAGCGGGCTCGCGTGGGGGTCGTCGTACGCGAGCAGCCGGTGGCCGCGCAGCACGCTCACCACCAGGTCTCCCGTCTCCCGTACGCCCTTGCCGACCTCGGCCTTCTTCACCGGCCGTTCGATCAGGTCGAGTCCGCTGCCCTGCTGGATCAGGTCCTCCATCACCGTGCCCGCGCTCGGGCTCAGCACCGAGAGCCCCAGCAGCCGGCCGGCCGCGCTCGCGCTGGTGATGACCCCGTCGGCGCCCGACTGGCGCAGCAGCGGGGCGTTCTCCTCCTCGCGGACCGCCGCGACGATCTTCGCGCCCCGGTTCATCTGCCGTGCCGTCAGCGTGACCAGCACGGCCGTGTCGTCCCGCTGCGTTGCGATGACGATCTGACGGGCCTTCTGGAGCTCGGCGCGGAGCAGGACATCGGAGCGGGTGGCATCGCCGACCACTCCCGTGAACCCCTCGGAGTTGGCCATGTCGATCACCTTGGCGCTCGGGTCCACGATGACGACCTGGTCCTTCTGGAGGCCGGTGGCCAGCAGCGTCTGCAGGGCCGAGCGGCCCTTGGTGCCGAAGCCGACGACGACCGTGTGCTCACGCAAGTTCTTCCTCCAGCGGTTCAGCCGCCACTCTTCCCGGGTCTGATCGGTCAGGACTTCCAGCGTGGTTCCGACCAGGATGATCAGGAAGAGCACGCGCAGGGGCGTGATCAGCAGGATGTTGGTCAGCCGCGCGCTGTCGCTGTACGGGACGATGTCGCCGTATCCGGTCGTCGACAGGGTGACCGTGGCGTAGTAGACGCAGTCGAGGAAGTCGACCGTCTCGTTGGCGTTGTCGTGGTAGCCGTCGCGGTCGAGCCACACGATCAAGACCGTCAGGAAGAGCACGAACAGGGCCATCAAGAGGCGCTTGCCGACCTGCCGCAGAGGCTTCTCGACGATGCGCTTGGGCAGTTTGATGCGCCGTGAGACGAGTTTCTCGTCGGCACCCCGGGCCATCGCGTCGTGGCCGTGAAGTTTCACGTGAAACATCCTCCGGAGACCCACGGCAGGTCCAGGATCTCCAGGTCCTGTCCGTCGCGCGCGCCCTGCGGCGGTACGACGGCCAGCCCGTCGGCGGCGGCGACGCCGCGCAGCATCGCGGGACCGTTGTAGCGCAGCGGTACGGCGTGCTCGTCGGTCAGCAGGACGGGCACGAGCCGGGTGTCGTACGGGTGGCCGGGCACCTCGCCCTGCACCGGAACCGTGTACCGGGGCCGCTGGCGGCGGCCGGCCAGGGCGCGCAGAAGCGGTTCGGCGAGGGTCAGCAGTCCCGAGACGGCGGCGAGCGGGTTGCCGGGCAGGCCGACCAGGTGCCGCCCGTCGGTCCGGTCGCCGAGCCGGGCCAGCAGCATCGGGTGTCCGGGGCGGACGGCGACCCCGTCGACCAGCAGCTCGGCGCCGGCCTCGCGCAGGACGGGGTGGACGTGGTCGACGGGGCCGGAGGCGGTGCCACCGGTGGTGATGACCAGATCGGCGTCGGAGTCCGTGACGGCGGCCAGCAGGGCCTTGGCGCCGGCCGGGTCGTCGCCGAGCCGCCGGGTGGCGATGACCTCGGCGCCGAGCCGGTCGAGCCAGGGGCCGAGCATGGGGCTGAGCGCGTCGCGGATCAGCCCGTCGTGCGGCCGGCCTTCGGTGAGCAGCTCGTCCCCGAGGACCAGGATCTCCACGCGGGGCCGGGGCCGGGTGATGAGCTCGTCGTACCCGGCGGCCGCGGCGAGGCCGAGAACGGCCGGGGTGACGAGGGAGCCGGCGGGCAGCAGCATGTCGCCGGAGCGGCATTCCTGGCCCCGCGGGCGAATGTCCTGGCCGGTGAGGACGGCCCGGTCGGCGTGGAGCTGGGTACCTACCTCCCGCGAGTGCTCGCTGCGGATGACGGCGGTGGTTTCGGCGGGGATCCGGGCGCCGGTGGCGATCCGTACGGCCTCCCCGTCGGCCAGCGGCTCGGGGCGCTCGGACCCTGCCAGCACCCCGCCGCCGGGGCGGACGGTCCAGGGGCCGGGCCCGGCGACGGCCCAGCCGTCCATGGCGGAGCTGTCGAAGGACGGCAGGTCGGTGAGGGCCTCCAGGGACTGGACCAGGACCTCGCCGAGCGCTTCCGCGAGGGGGACCCGGTGGGTGCGCGGCCGGATGCCGGATCCGGCCCGGGCGGCGGCCTCCCGGGCCTGCGGCCAGCCGGTGGCCCGGTGGTCGCCGCCGGAGCCCTCCGAGGCGCGGGGGTCGCGGCTGACCAGGGCCAGGGCCTCGTCGAGGGCCTGGAGGGCGTGATCGGCGTCGGTGGGGGTCATCCTGAGCCGTTCTCTCGGGCCTCGGACTCGGCTTCGGCGGCCCAGCGCAGAGCCAGCTCGGCGGCCTTGCGGGAGGCCTCGGCGACGGCGGTGGCGGGGTCGGTGCCGGCGGCCTCGGCCTGCGCGGCCGCGTAGCCGACGAGGAAGGTGGTCAGGGGGGCGGCGGGCCGGGCGACGCCGTGTGCGGCGTCACGGGCGAGGTCGAGCAGGATCTTGGTGTCGACGGAGACGTCGATGTCCAGCTCGGTCTTGACGGCGGTGATCCATTGGTCCAGCACGCTTCCATGCTCCCTGATCCGGGCTCTGGCGACCGCGAGATCCTCCCAGGTGTCGCAGTCGAAGGAGGCGAGCGGCGCGCGATCCGTCACTTTGGCCAGGTCGAGCTCGGCGGTGAGGGCGCGCAGGGGGAGGCCGGAGAGGGTGCCGTGCTCGGTCGCCAGGAGGGCGATCTCGCGGCGCAGCGGCTCGGCGCGGTAGGCCGCGACGAGGGGCTGGTCGCGGCCGGCGGGGTCGCGCAGCAGGGCTCCGTCCCCTCCCGCGGCCGGGGCCAGGAGCAGTGCCCGGACCGTGTCCCGGTCGAGGAAGGGCAGGTCGGCGGAGAGGACGAGGACCAGCTCGGCGGTGGTCGCGCGCAGCCCGGCGTCCAGGGCGGCCACGGGGCCGGCGCCGGGCGGGTTCTCGCGGGTCCAGCGGACCGGGCGGGCGGTGGGTCGGCGGCCGCCGACCACGACGGTCGTGGCGGCGTCGGCGCAGGCGTCCAGGACGCGGTCGAGGAGGGCCCGCCCGCCGACCTGGAGGGCGGGCTTGTCCGCGCCTCCGAGGCGTCTGGCGGCGCCGCCGGCCAGGACGATCGCGTCGTAGGTCATACCCATGAGTATGCGCGGCCCATGTCCCCGGCGGGGGGCCGCACTTACCGGGCGCTCACCAACGGGACCGGGGTCCCGGGGCCAAAGCCCCGGGACCCCGGTCCCATGTCTCATCGCCGCTTACAGGTACGGACCCGAGCGGATGGCGCCGTGGCCGTCTTCCTCGTCCGTCGGGGCCCCCGGCGGGAGGGCGCGGCGCATCTGCTCCAGCTGGGCCCGCGCGGCCATCTGCTGCGCGAACAGCGCCGTCTGGATGCCGTGGAAGAGGCCTTCCAGCCAGCCCACCAACTGGGCCTGGGCGATCCGCAGTTCCGCCTCGGAGGGGATCGCCTCCTCGGTGAAGGGCAGGGACAGGCGCTCCAGTTCCTCCACGAGCTCCGGAGCCAGACCGTCTTCCAGCTCCTTCACGGACGCTGCGTGGATGTCCTTCAGACGGACCCGGCTGGCCTCGTCCAGAGGTGCGGCGCGGACCTCTTCCAGAAGTTGCTTGATCATGCTGCCGATCCGCATGACCTTGGCGGGCTGTTCGACCATCTCCGTCACCGGGACCTCGCGCGACTCGTCATCGGCGCCGCCGACCGGCATCCCGTCCTGTCCCACGATCAGGCCGTGCGGGGGGCTGTCCTGCGACCGTTCACTCCTCGGCATCTCCATGCCGTCATTCTCTCGCACACCGTCCTACTCACACGGTGTGCCCCCGCACGGGCGTGATCCACCCTGTACGGGGGCGAGAACACGGAGTGACCGTCAGCCCGCCTCGCGCCGCGCCATGGCGCCGCTGGACCTGGTGACCAGGGCGGCCAGCAGGGCCGCCCCGAGCGGGACCACGACGAGCAGCCCGCCGAGGGTCTCCCACGGCACCGCGATCGGCACGAACAGCTTGTCGTTCGCGTCGCCGGCCATCTCCATCAGGTGTTCCGTCTCCCGTCGCTGGACGAGCCGCAGGCCCACCGCCGGCAGGATGCCGGCAGCCGACCCCAGGACCACGCCCATCAGGGCCACCACCCCGCACTGGAAACCGCTGAGCGTGCGCCGCACCCGCGGCGGGGCGCCGACCGCCGCCAGGGTCTTCAGATCGGCCTCGGCATCGGCCTGCGCGAGTCCGGTGGCGATACCGGCCGCACCGATGGTGACCAGGCCCGCGAAGACGGTCAGGGCGAGGCCGGTGATGTCGGCCTGGGCCTGGTAGCCGGCCTCGATGGTGACGGGTGCCTCCACGCCGATCTGGTCGATCCGCGCGGCCACCCGCTGCTTCTGCTGGCTGGTGGCCGTGCCGTCCAGGGTGAAGTACGAGGCGAACGGCAGGGTGGTCAGTCCGGCGCTCTTGGCCGCCGCGGGCGGCAGGACGAGCTCCAGGCCCCACCCCTCGGCGGTGTCGGGCGCCTGGTGGACGGGGAAGGCCTTGTCCACGCCCTTGGGGTCGACGCCGGGCTCGTAGACCTCGTCCTTGTTGTCGATCAGCCGGACGGTCACCTTGCCGTCCTTGACGTTGCGCTTGTCGAACGAGACGCCCTTGCCCTCCTTGAGGGCGGCGACCGCGCCCGGATCGGTGACGGCGAGCGCCGTCAGCAGCTTCTCGTCGGCGACGACCACGCCGAACTGCACGGAGTGGCGGTTGTACGTGCACCGCGGGTCCTTGCGCAGCGCCTTCTTCTCCGCCGGGCCGAACGCGTCGGCCCCGCCCTTGGCCTCGTAGAGCGGGCAGCGCTGCTCCTTGGGCCGGATGATCTCGGCCCGGCCGCAGCCCTCGTTGCCGGTGAAGCGCTCGCAGCCGGGCTTGCCGTACGAGATGTAGTCCACGTCCGCCCGTACGGCCAGGGGGAGTTCCTGCGTCACCGCCTCGCGGACGGCGCCCATGTCCTTGCTGCGGCCGAGCTCGTTGATGGACACGATGCCCACGCCGTCCGGGAGGTCGGCGACGTACTCGTGGCGGGCCTGGATCTCCTGGCTGTGCGTGTACGTGGACACGGCGACGGTGCCGGCCACGGCGGCCAGGACGGCCGCGACGGCGGGAGCCGTACGCCCCCGGTTGCGGACGGCGTCGCGCAGCGCGAGCCGCGGCGACAACGGCAGCCAGCGCCCGAGCCGCCCGAACAGGCCGACCAGCACGGGGGTGAGGGCGACGATGCCGAGCTCGGCGATGGCGCTGCCGCCCGCGACCACGGTGGCGCCCATCCTGGAGGCCGTGCCGTAGAGGGCGATCGCGGCGCCGGCGGCGAGGGCGACCAGGCCGAGGACGGGCAGCACCCGGTTGGCCCGGCGGACCCCGCGACGGCCGGTCAGCGAGGCCAGCACGGTCTGCCGGGACGCGGTGACGGCCGGGGCGATCGCGGCCAGCAGGCCGGTCAGGACGGCGAGCAGGGCGATGGCGAGGATCTCCAGCGGACGCAGCGTGAACCCGCCGAAGCGCGCGCCGAGATACTCCTCCAGCACCGGCCGCAGCCCCAGGGTGAGGGCGATGCCGAGCACCGTGCCGCCGACCGCGGCCGCGGCGCCGATGACGAGGCCGCCGGAGAGCACGATGGCCCGGATGTGGCGCCGGTCGCCGCCGTTGGCGCCGACCAGGCCGAGCTGGCGGCGCGAGCGCCGGGCGCCGACCGCGAAGGCCGGCCCGGCCAGCAGGCAGATCTCCAGCATCGCGAGGCCGACGACCGTGGCCAGGACCGCCAGTTCGGTGGTCGGGAGCCCCTGGTCGGCGGAGTAGTAGCCCGCCGCCTTCTGCTGGGCGATGTAGGGCACCTCGGACTCGGCCGGCGGGTCGAGGAACACCGCGCGCGAGACGACCTGCACGCTCTTCGTGTTGAGGGCCTTGACCATGTTCCACGTGAAACCATCGCCGCCGACCTTGACCAGGTAGCTGTCGGTGGCCACCACGCCGGGGACCCCGGCGGCCTGGAACGCCTTGTCGAGCGGGGCCAGCAGGGTGCCGGGCGGGGCGAGGATCTCGCTCTTGCTGAGCTCGGAGGGCAGCTCGTAGGCGCCCACGATCCGGTACCACGTCTGCGAGCCGCGGGCGCGGAACTCGGAGCCCACGAAGAAGCCGGACTCCTTCAGGAAGGCGGTCGTGGCGACGACCTCGCCCGCCTCCTGGGCGGGCCGCCCGCGCTTCATCTCGATCATGCCTTTGACCAGGGGGCTGGCCGCGTCGATCTCGCGCAGATCGCTCTCCAGCAGGCCGTACCGGGTCCGGATCTTGGTGTGCGCCGTGCTGTCCTTGAGGGACTGGGCGCCCGCGGGGATCACCGAGGGCAGGAGCTTGGGATCCGGCTCCGCGCCGGGTACGTAGGTGTCGTAGCCGCCGGCGGGCGAGGAGTTCCTCCCCTCGACGTCCTGGAAGACGGGCCCCGTGAGATGGGAGTCGCTCAGTCGGGCGTCCGCCGCACCGATCTGACGGGTCACCTTCTGCTCGGGCGAGAGTTCGGCGCTGCGCACGGTGAGATCGGCGGCGCTCACGCCGACGATCGGCAGGGCGATCATCGCGAGGACGAGGGCGCTGCGGCCCTTCGCGCGCCAGGCGTCGCGGCGGGCGATCCGGATGGCCGCGACCCAGGAGTGGTACGAGGACTTCACCGGCCGGCCGCCTGCTCCGAGAGCAGCGAGTCGGCCTGGCTGCGCAGGGTCTCGTCGACCACGCTGCCGTCGCGCAGGAAGACCACGCGGTCGGCCCAGGCGGCGAACCGCGGTTCGTGGGTGACGAGGATGCCGGCGGCGCCCGCGTCGCAGCGCGAGCGCAGCAGGGCGAGAACGGATTCGCCGGTCTCGGAGTCGAGGGCGCCGGTGGGCTCGTCCGCGAGGACCAGGCGGCGGTCGCCGACGAGTGCCCGGGCGATGGCCACGCGCTGCTGCTGGCCGCCGGACATCTCGTCGGGGAAGCGGTCGGCGAGCCGGCCGAGGCCCATTTCCTCCAGGGCGGCCAAGGCCGAGACGCGGGCCTTGCGGGCGGAGATCCCGTCGAGCTCCCGGGGCAGCGCCACGTTCTCGGCGGCGGTGAGGGCCGGGATCAGGTTGTAGTCCTGGAAGACGTACCCGATGCTGCGGCGGCGCAGTGCGGCCAACTGCCCCCGGCTCGCGGTGGTGATGTCGGTGCCCTCGACGACGACGTGGCCGCTGGTGGGCGTGTCGAGGCCGCCGGCCAGGGTGAGCAGCGTGGACTTGCCGGAGCCGGAGGGGCCCATGACGGCGACGAGCTCGCCGGGGTACACGGACAGGTCGATGCCGCGCAGGGCGTGCACCTCGGTGGCGCCGCTGCCGTGCGTGCGGACGAGTCTGTCGAGCCGCAGCACGGGCTGTGCGGAGGGCGCCGCGGGTGCGGACGGCGCAGGCTGTCCGGGCTGTCCGGGCTGTATGCGGGGTGCGGAGTGCTGGTCGGGCATGGAGGTCCCCCCTGGGACGGTGGTGGCTTCAGCCCCGCGGGGTGCGGAAGGCGCGGAGCTTCGGTGCGGCGGCGGCCGCGGGGGCGTCGGTGTCTGCGGCCGGGGTTGGATCGGGCTCGGCTCTCCGTTCGGCCGGCAGGGAGAGCCGTACGAGCCGTGCCTCCGAGTGGTCGAGCCACCGGGCCTCGGCCTCGGTCTGGAAGATCAGCTGCTCCAGGACCAGCAGCCAGGCCAGGTCGTCGCGTTCACGGGACTTCCCGCTTTCGATCGCGGCGAGCGCCTGCGCCTTGAGCCGGGTGTAGTCCTGCATCGCCTTGATCGTGGCGTGCCGCTGGGCCTGGATGACGGCGCGGATGTCCACGCCGGGGGCGCCCACGGCCATGGCGAGTTTGATGGACAGCTCGTCGCGGGGCGGGTTGGTGCGGTCGACGGGGCGCTCGTACCACTGGTGCAGTTCGGCGCGTCCGGAGTCGGTGATGGCGTAGAGGGTGTGCCCGGCGGTGTCCTCGCCGCCGGGTGCGACGAGGCCGTCGCGTTCGAGGCGGGCGAGGGTGGTGTACACCTGCCCGACGTTGAGCGGCCAGGTGGAGCCGGTGCGGGATTCGAACTCGGTACGCAGCTGAGAGCCGTACCGAGGACCCCTTTCCAGCAGGGCGAGGAGGCCGTGGCGGATCGACATACTCAGTATGTATACCGGGTATGCAGGCCCGCGCAACCATCCAGAGGTGTACGCCGGAGGGGGGACGGGCGCTCTCGCGTCCGGCTACGGGAGGGGGCGCAGGGGCGTCACAGCCCCTTGCGCAGCCGCATCCCGAGGTAGCCCAGACCCAGCCCCATCAGGGCGAATCCGGTGCCGAGCGGCAGTAGGTGGGCGGCCAGGTCGGCGGCGCGCTCGTTCGGCCCCGTGCCGATGGCGGTGACCACGGGCGGAGGGCTCGGCGGGGGCTGCCCGACCGGCCGCGGACTGGCGGGATCGGCCGGCCGGTCCGGCCGGTCCGGGTGGTCCGGGTGGTTCGGGCGGTTCGGGTGGCCCGGCCGGTCCGGGCGGGCCGGAATCGCTTCGGTGGCCGGCCGGTGGTGCGGGCGGACCGGGAGGAGGGGGCGGCCGGCGAGCACGGTCTCCGGGTTCGCCGGCTCGGCGGCCGGCCGCCCGGGCCGCTCCCGCCCGACTCCTGCGACGCTTCCGGCGAGCTCCTCGTACGCCTCGTGCGGTACGTCGGCCACCGGATCGGGGTCGGCTCCCGGATCGGTCTCGTCGGCCTTCGGCGCGGCGGCGGGAGCCCTGGCCGGGTACGGGACGGACGGGGCGGAGGCGGCCGAAGCTGCGGGGGCGGCGGGAGACAGGGCGGCGGCGGCCACTGCGGCCCCGGCCAGCCAGCGCTGCGCGCGGAGGCGTTGAGTCACGGGGAGCCCCTCCCGTCCCGAGCAGCCGAGGTGTTGCGCTCAGGTTTACATAGTGGGGCAAAACCGGCATCCCGGACGCCCCGTCAGGGTCGCCCGGGATGCCGGGTGTGTCGTGGGGGACCGAACGGCGCCCCTGCGGGCCTACTCCGGCATGCCGGTCGACACGGTCAGCGTGTACTCCGTGCCTTCCTTGTCGATCTTGTCCCCGGGGCGCGGGTTCTGGTCGAGCACGGTGTCCTTGCCGTACACGGCCTCGTCCTTGTCGACGATCTTGTACTTGCCGCCGGAGGCCTGGATGCACGCCTTGACCGACAGCAGGTTCTTGTAGCGCAGGTCCGGCGCCGTGTACTTGGTGGCGTCGCTGAAGTGCTTGCTCGGCTCCTTGCACTTCGCGGCGTCGATCGTGCGCGAGGTGTCCGGCCCCTTGTACCCGGCCTTGGCCGAGCCCGTCGCGGCCGTCGAGGCCCCGGGCGACGAGGCCGTGTCGCCGGACCCGCCCTTGTCGTCGCCGTTCATCGAGATCACCGCGATCAGACCGCCGATGGCCAGCAGCGCCACCGCGATCGCTCCGACGACCACCGGCATGTTCCGCTTGTCGCCGCCCCCGCCGGACGTGCTCGTCGAGGCCGGGGAGATGGCGAAGGGCGGCGGGGTCGACGGCGCGTACTGCTGCTGGTGCGACACCTGCTGCTGCGGCGGGTACGCGTAGCCGCCCTGCCCGTGCGGCTGCGCCACCGGCGCCGGGGCGGGTGCGTACGGGGACGGCGTCGGCGTCGGCGCGTACGGCTGCTGCACGGACTGGGCCGGCGAGGCCTGGAACCCGGAGTCCACCGGCGGGAACACGGCCGAGCTCACGCCCGCCCCGCTGCCGCCCGTGTGCGTGCCGGGCACGATGGCCGGCGCGCCGGTCTGCCCGGCCGACATCACCCGCGCGACCTCGTCGCGCATGGCGGCGGCCGTGGGGAAGCGCTCGTTCGGGTTCTTCTTCAGGGCCCGGGCCACCAGCGCGTCCATCGCCGGGGTGACCGAACGGTTGATGGAGGACGGGGCGACCGGCTCCTCCTGGACGTGCGCGTACGCGATGGCCAGCGGCGAGTCCGCGTCGAACGGGATCCGGCCCGTCAGCAGCTGGAACAGCATGATGCCGACCGAGTACAGGTCGGAGCGGGCGTCCACCCCGCGCCCCAGCGCCTGCTCGGGCGAGAGGTACTGGGGGGTGCCGACGACCATGCCCGTCTGCGTCATCGAGGTGACCCCCGACTGCATGGCGCGGGCGATGCCGAAGTCCATGACCTTGACCAGGCCGCGCTTGGTCATCATCACGTTGCCGGGCTTGATGTCGCGGTGCACCAGCCCCATCTCGTGGCTGACCTCCAGCGCGGCCAGCACGTCGGCCGTCACCTTCAGCGCCTTGTCTGCGGGCATCGCGCCGTACTGGCGGATGTCCGCCTCCAGGACGGAGCCGAGCGGCAGGCCCTCCACGTACTCCATGACGATGTACGGCATCACGGCGGCGTCGCCCGCCCCGGGGCCGCTGAAGGTGACTTCGCCCTCGCCGGTGTCGAAGACCGAGACGATGTTCGTGTGCGACAGTTTCGCAACAGCCTGCGCCTCACGGCGGAAGCGCTCGCGGAACGACTGCTCCCGGCCGAGGTCGCTGTGCAGCGTCTTGATGGCGACCTGCCGGTCGAGCGCCGAGTCGTACGCCAGGTACACGGACGCCATGCCGCCCGCACCCAGCAAGTCCCTTAGCTGGTAACGGCCACCGGCCAGAGAGCCGCCCGCGTACTGGCCCTGAGTGCCGTCCTGGCTCATGACTGTTGCTTCCCCTCGGGATGTGTCCCAACGCCTCTGGCTGAGCGCATGTGGCGCCCAGTCTGCCGGAGGGCAAGCACACGTCAAGCCGGGTGCCCGTTCCGTGACCACGGGGCCACACGGCGCCATAGTCCGAACGGCGACCTGTTCCGAGGCTGTAGCGTTCATCGGAGCACCCGAAAAGGACCTACCGCTGAGCGGCGGCCGAGAGAGACGACGGCGAGGACTGATGGCACCCGAACCCGAGGGAAACGGCGCCGGGATGGCCGACGGTCCTGAGCATTGGGGCGCCGGCGGCCTGGTCGGCGACGGCCGCTACCGGCTCACCCACCGCCTGGGCCGCGGCGGCATGGCGGAGGTCTTCGCCGCCGAGGACGTACGGCTGGGCCGGATCGTCGCCGTGAAGCTGCTGCGCGCCGACCTCGCCGAGGACCCCGTCTCCAAGGCCCGCTTCACGCGGGAGGCGCAGTCGGTCGCCGGGCTCAACCACCACGCCGTCGTCGCCGTGTACGACTCCGGCGAGGACAAGGTCGGCCCCAATACGGTGCCGTACATCGTGATGGAGCTGGTCGAGGGCCGCACCATCCGCGATCTGCTGATCAGCGCCGAGGCCCCGGGCCCGGAGCAGGCGCTCATCATCACCTCGGGCGTGCTCGAAGCGCTCGCGTACTCGCACCAGCACGGCATCGTGCACCGCGACATCAAGCCCGCCAACGTCATCATCACCGAGACCGGCGCGGTCAAGGTGATGGACTTCGGCATCGCGCGCGCCCTGCACGGCGCCCAGTCGACGATGACCCAGACCGGCATGGTCATGGGCACCCCGCAGTACCTGTCGCCCGAGCAGGCGCTCGGCAAGGCGGTCGACCACCGCTCCGACCTGTACGCCACCGGCTGCCTGCTGTACGAACTGCTCGCGCTGCGGCCCCCGTTCACCGGCGAGACCCCGCTCTCGGTGGTCTACCAGCACGTACAGGACGCACCGGTTCCGCCCTCGCAGCTGCCGGAGGGCCAGCACATCCCGCAGGAGCTCGACGGGCTCGTCATGCGCTCCCTCGCCAAGGACCCGGACGACCGGTTCCAGAGCGCCGAGGAGATGCGCGGGCTGGTCCAGTACGCGCTCCAGATGCTGCACGACCAGGGCGCGAACACCGGCACCTGGAACACCGGCCCGGTCACCATGGCCCTGCCGCACGGGCGCGGCGGCGCGGCACAGACCACGGCGATGCCGATGGGGCCGACCGGCGGGCAGCAGCCGTACGCGGCGCACGCCACGACCTCGCAGTTCCAGCAGCCGATGGTGCCGCCGATCAACCCGGACGACGGCTCGGCCTTCCCCGGCGGGGGCGGGTACGACAACCACGGCCACGGCGGCGGGCAGGGCGGTCACGACGGGTACGAGGGCTACGACGACCGCGGGAGCAGCCGCTGGAAGCTGTGGCTGTTCGCGGTGCTGGCGATCATCGCGATCGCGGGCGGCGTGGCGTACGCCGTCAATTCGGTGTCGCACAGCAACAACAAGGACGACAGCACTCCGCCCGCCGTCCAGAGTTCTTCGAGCGGTCAGGCGAACACCCCGTCCGACCCGCAGGTGAGCCCCTCGCACGCGACGCCGTCGTCGCGCCAGTCGGACGACGACTACACGCCGTCGCCGGGCCGCTCCAAGTTCACGCAGAGCAGCAGCCCCTCGACGTCGACGTCGCCGTCGTTCAGTTCATCGCCTTCGGCGTCGACCAGTCCGTCCAAGACGCCGCCGACGAAGGCGCCGCCGACGAAGAGCCCGCCGGTGGAATCGCCGAATCCGCTGGACGATCTTTAGGGAAATTCGCAGCTCAGAGGGCGTGCTGGTACTCCCTGTCCGGATTTCCGGCCAGGGAGTGCACGGTGACGAACTGGGGCTCGATGCGCATGTAGACGGGGTCGAAGACCGCGCCGTCCACGTAATGCGGAACTGGTCCGAACAGTTCCAGTTCCCGGGTGGACGGCTCGATGATCTGGGCCGTTCCGGTGAACTGCACGGACCACAGACGGGCATCCGCGGAATTGAAGTTGTCGGCGCCGTACGCCACCACGCTGCCGTTGCACGCCTGGTGGTAGCCGAAGCCCGCGTGCATTCTCAGCACGACCTTGCCGTCCACCACGATGTGGCGGGCGAGGGCGAGGAAGGGCAGCGCGCGCATGCTGGTGGCCACCCGGCCGTACGGCACGCGGCGCAGCAGTTCGATGGCGTGGAGTTCCTCCGGAGACATGCGTCCACTGTCCGGTACGGGCCCTCGTCCGAAAAGAGGAGGCGGCCCCGACGATCGGGGACGTTGGTCCCGAATGAGACGAACGGACGCCGCGGCGGAACTCAGGCGCGCTTCTCGGCCTGGAGCCGGGCCACGTACGCGGCGGCCTGCGAGCGGCGCTCCATGCCCAGCTTGGACAGCAGGCTGGAGACGTAGTTCTTGATGGTCTTCTCGGCCAGGTGCAGCCGCTCGCCGATGACGCGGTTGGTCAGGCCCTCGCCGATCAGGTCGAGGATCTTGCGCTCCTGCTCGGTGAGGTTGGCCAGGCGGTCGTCGCCCTTGCCGTTCTTGCCGTCGCGCAGCCGCTCCAGCACGCGCGCCGTGGCGACGGGGTCCAGCAGCGACTTGCCGGCCGCGACGTCCCGTACGGCGCTCAGCAGCTCGTTCCCGCGGATCGCCTTGAGCACGTAACCGGAGGCCCCGGCCATGATCGCGTCGAACAGCGCCTCGTCGTCCGCGAAGGAGGTCAGCATGAGGCACTTGATGTCCTCGTTCTGCGATCGGACCTCGCGGCAGACCTCGACCCCGCTGCCGTCGGGCAGGCGTACGTCGAGCACGGCGACGTCCGGACGGGTGGCGGGGATGCGCACCAAGGCGTCCGCGGCGGTACCGGCCTCGCCGACGATCTCGATGTCCTCTTCGACCGAAAGGAGCTCATGGACACCCCGACGTACCACTTCGTGGTCGTCCAGGAGGAATACCTTGATTTTTCCGTCTTCGCGCACGAACTCAGTTTCACACACTCACCCCTTCCCTGCGGTCGTTACCCGGGATAACGTGCCGTTGTTCCGGCCCCCTGCAAGGCTGTGACCAGTGCTTGTTCCCCACCTGGCGGATTTACTTGGAAATCCAAGCAAAAACGCAGGTCAAGTGGGGTTTCGCAGTTATGCGGCGCACTGGGTAACGTGCATTGCGCAGGGCACTTGCCGGGGCACCTGTCACGCCCGAATCCGTACACGACGCGCACCCACCCTTGTGCGCTGGTACGGATCCGGGTGAGCCGCACTGGACCCCGGAGAACCCGGGAGCCGGACCGACGGAGGAGCAACACGTGACCGTGGAGAGCACTGCCGCGCGCAAGCCGCGACGCAGCAGCGGCACCAAGCGGGCGGCAGGCGCGGCGAGCGCCGCCAAGGCCCCCGCTGCCAAGGCTGCCGCCACCGCGCAGAACGCCGAGCCCCAGCTCGTACAGCTGTTGACGCCCGAGGGTGAACGGGTCAGCGCAGCGGACAATCCCGACGCCGCGGAGTTCCTCTCCTTCGTCGAGGACATCACGACCGAGGACCTGCGCGGGCTCTACCGCGACATGGTCCTGACCCGCCGATTCGACGGCGAGGCGACCGCCCTCCAGCGCCAGGGCGAGCTGGGCCTGTGGGCCTCGCTGCTCGGCCAGGAGGCCGCCCAGATCGGCTCCGGCCGCGCCCTGCGCGACGACGACTACGTGTTCCCGACCTACCGCGAGCACGGTGTGGCCTGGTGCCGGGGCGTCGACCCGACGAACCTGCTCGGCATGTTCCGCGGCGTGAACCACGGCGGCTGGGACCCGAACACGAACAACTTCCACCTGTACACGATCGTCATCGGCTCGCAGACGCTGCACGCGACCGGTTACGCGATGGGCGTGGCCAAGGACGGCGCGGACTCCGCGGTCATCGCCTACTTCGGCGACGGCGCGTCCAGCCAGGGCGACGTGGCCGAGGCGTTCACCTTCTCGGCCGTCTACAACTCCCCCGTGGTGTTCTTCTGCCAGAACAACCAGTGGGCGATCTCCGAGCCGACCGAGCGCCAGATGCGCGTGCCGCTCTACCAGCGCGCCCAGGGCTTCGGCTTCCCCGGCGTCCGCGTGGACGGCAACGACGTGCTCGCCTGCCTCGCGGTCACCCGCTGGGCGCTGGCGCGGGCCCGCGCGGGCGAGGGCCCGACCCTGGTCGAGGCGTTCACGTACCGCATGGGCGCGCACACCACCTCCGACGACCCGACCAAGTACCGGCGGGACGAGGAGACGCAGGCCTGGGAGGCGAAGGACCCGATCCTGCGCCTGAAGACGTACCTGCTGGCCAGCGGCGGCGCCGACGAGGCCTTCTTCGAGTCGCTGGAGGCCGAGAGCGAGGCCCTGGGCAAGCGGGTGCGCGAGGTCGTGCGCGCCATGCCCGACCCGGACACCATGGCGATCTTCGAGAACGTCTACGCGGACGGGCACGCGCTCGTCGACGAGGAGCGCGCCCAGTTCGCCGCCTACCTCGCGTCCTTCGAGGAGGGTCACTGATGGCTGTCGAGAAGATGTCGATCGCGAAGGCGCTCAACGAGTCCCTGCGCAAGGCCCTGGAGCAGGACCCGAAGGTCCTGATCATGGGCGAGGACGTCGGCAAGCTGGGCGGTGTCTTCCGCATCACCGACGGTCTGCAGAAGGACTTCGGCGAGGAGCGGGTCATCGACACCCCGCTCGCCGAGTCCGGCATCGTCGGCACGGCGATCGGCCTGGCGCTGCGCGGCTACCGGCCCGTGGTGGAGATCCAGTTCGACGGGTTCGTCTTCCCCGCGTACGACCAGATCGTCACGCAGCTCGCGAAGATGCACGCGCGGGCGCTGGGCAAGGTCAAGATGCCGGTCGTCGTACGCATCCCGTACGCCGGCGGCATCGGCGCGGTGGAGCACCACTCGGAGTCCCCCGAGGCGCTGTTCGCGCACGTCCCGGGCCTGAAGGTGGTCTCGCCGTCGAACGCGAGCGACGCGTACTGGATGCTCCAGCAGGCGATCCTCAGCGACGACCCGGTGATCTTCTTCGAGCCGAAGCGGCGCTACTGGGACAAGGGCGAGGTCGACACCGACGCCATCCCCGGCGAGCTGCACAAGGCGCGCGTGGCGCGCGAGGGCTCGGACATCACCCTGGCGGCCTACGGCCCCATGGTGAAGGTCTGCCTGGAGGCGGCGGCCGCCGCGGCCGAGGAGGGCAAGTCGGTGGAGGTCGTCGACCTGCGCTCGATGTCCCCGATCGACTTCGACGGGCTGCAGGTCTCCGTGGAGAAGACCCGCCGGCTCGTGGTCGTCCACGAGGCCCCGGTGTTCCTGGGCACGGGCGCGGAGATCGCCGCCCGCATCACGGAGCGGTGCTTCTACCACCTGGAGGCGCCGGTGCTGCGCGTGGGCGGGTTCCACGCCCCGTACCCGCCGGCCCGCCTGGAGGACGAGTACCTGCCGGGCCTGGACAGGGTGCTCGACGCCGTCGACCGCTCGCTTGCGTACTGAGGAGAGCGTTCCCGTGACGATCCGCGAATTCAAGATGCCCGACGTGGGCGAGGGCCTGACCGAGGCCGAGATCCTCAAGTGGTACGTCCAGCCCGGTGACACGGTCACCGACGGGCAGGTCGTCTGCGAGGTCGAGACGGCGAAGGCGGCCGTGGAGCTGCCGATCCCGTTCGACGGGACCGTGCACGCACTGCTCTTCGAGGAGGGCACCACGGTCGACGTCGGCCAGGTGATCATCTCGGTGCAGACGGGCGAGGCCCAGGCCCCCGAGGCCGCCGCTGCGGCCGTGGCCCCGGCCGCGGCTCCCGTCGTCGCCGAGGCCGCCGAGGAGCCGGCCGCCGCCGCACGCCAGCCCGTCCTGGTCGGCTACGGGGTCTCCCAGGCCTCGACCAAGCGCCGCCCGCGCAAGGCCGCTCCGGCCGCGCAGAACGGCAGCGCCGCGGTGGCCCTGCCGGCCGTACCCGCCCAGCCGGAGGCGGCGGCCGCGCCGGCCGCCGCACCCGCCGGGCTGAACGGCAACGGCCACGCGGCCGGGGAGCGCCCGCTGGCGAAGCCGCCGGTGCGCAAGCTGGCCAAGGACCTCGGCATCGACCTCGCCTCGGTGGTGCCCACCGGCGAAGGCGGGGTCGTGACCCGCGAGGACGTGCACGCCGCCGCGGCGGCCGCGATCGCCCCGCAGAGCGCGGTGTCCGCACCGGCTCCGGCCGTATCCGCAGCGGCCGTGCCGGTACCGGCCCAGGCCGAGGCACCGGCGGCGGCCGGGGACGCCCGCGAGACCCGCATCCCGGTCAAGGGCGTCCGCAAGGTCACCGCCCAGGCGATGGTCAACTCGGCGTTCACCGCGCCGCACGTCACCGAGTTCATCACCTTCGACGTGACCCGCACGATGAAGCTGGTCCAGGAGCTCAAGGAAGACCCGGACCTCGCCGGTCTGCGGATCAACCCGCTGCTGCTCATCGCCAAGGCGGTGCTGGTGGCCATCCGCCGCAACCCGGACGTCAACGCGTCCTGGGACGAGGCGGCCCAGGAGATCGTGCTCAAGCACTACGTCAACCTGGGCATCGCGGCGGCCACCCCCCGCGGCCTGATCGTCCCGAACATCAAGGACGCCCACGCCAAGACCCTCGGCGAGCTGTCCACGGCCCTGTCCGAGCTGGTCGCCACGGCCCGCGACGGCAAGACCTCCCCGGCCGACATGCAGAACGGCACCATCACCATCACCAACGTCGGCGTCTTCGGCGTCGACACCGGTACGCCCATCCTGAACCCCGGCGAGTCCGCGATCCTCGCGGTCGGTGCGATCAAGCTCCAGCCGTGGGTCCACAAGGGCAAGGTGAAGCCGCGTCACGTCACCACCCTGGCGCTGTCGTTCGACCACCGCCTCATCGACGGTGAGCTCGGCTCGAAGTTCCTGGCGGACATCGCGGCCGTCCTGGAACACCCGCGCCGCCTGGTCACCTGGGCGTAGCCCGGTCCCGACCGGTACCCGAAGCCCCCCTCGCCACCGCACCGCGAGGGGGGCTTCGGCCCGTCGGAAAACTCCTGGTCGGATGCCCGGCGGCCGGGCGATGATCAACGTATGAGATTCCGCGCCGCCACTGAGGCCCCCGACGGCACCGACCGAGCCCTGGCCTACCCGGCCGACGGGCCGGTCGAGGCCCTGTCCGCCGAGAAGATCCGCGAGGAGCTCGCCGGGAACCGGTTCCGGCCCGAGTGGATCTGGTTCGCCGAGGACGAGGACGGCGAGGTCCTCGGCCGTGCGCTGTGGTGGGGCCGGGCCGACAGCGAGCGGCCCATCGCGCTCGACTGCCTCCAGGTACGGGAATCCGTCGCCGACCCTGCCGCGCTCGCCGCCGGCCTGCTCGCCGCCGGGCACGCGGCCTTCGGGAACGTCCCGCTCTACAACATCTCGCTGCCCGGCGACTGGCGCACCCGCCCCGGCCTCGTCGAGGCCGTCGCCTGGCGCCGGCGGGCCGCGTACGAGGCGGGGCTGACCCGCGAGATCGAGCGGCTGCGCTACGAGTGGACGCCGGCCGCCGGCACCGCCGGGCCCACCGGGCGGCTGGTCTTCCGCGAGGGCACGGACGAGGAGTTCCTCGACGCCTTCGCCCGCCTCTCGGCCGGCAGCCTGGACCTGCACACGCAGAACGAGCTGCGCACGAGGGACGCTGAGCAACTGGCCCGCGATGACGTCGAGTTCTACCTGGACTGCCCCGGTGAGCGCTCCTGGTGGCGGCTGGCCGAGCTCCCGGACGGCACCCTCGCCGGCCTGGCCGTCCCGTCCGCGACCCCGTACCACCGCAACGTCGGATATCTGGGCGTCGTACCGGAGCTGCGCGGCCGGGGCCTGATCGACGAGGTCCTGGCAGAGATCACCCGCTTCCACGCGGCCGCCGGCGCCGAGCGCATCACGGCGACCACGGACACCGTCAACGCCCCGATGGCCGCCGCCTTCGACCGCGCGGGCTACGAGGTCACGGAGATCCGCCTGGTCCTGGAGCGTCCGCAGGGCTAGGGGGTAGCCTCCCCGCCGGGGAAGGGGGGCCGGGAGTGGCCATCGCCGAGTTGCAGGTGTACTCCGTCGAGGAGGCCGACGTCACGGGCGGGGTGTGCGTGGTCCGCTGCCTGGGCGGGGTCGCGCGCGCCGGGCAGGTCTACGCCGTCGGGGAACTGCGGCTCGGGCTGCGCCGTATCGAGCGGTACGGGCGCACCGTGGCCTTCTTCGACGCGGGCCACGTGGCCAAGGTGCACCTCACCGGGGCCCTGGTCGCGCTGCTCGCCCGGGGCCAGGTGCTGACCGCCGTCCCGCCCGGCGGGCACGCGCTGGAGGACATCGAGGCCTGGCTGGCCACCGACCCGCCGCTGCTGGACGAGCCGCATCCGCTGACCCTGCGGACGCTGGCCGTGGGCCGGATGCAGGGGGACTGGCTGCCCGAGGGGACCCGGCTGCGCTGGGGCGCGGTCGCGCTGGCCGCGACGTACCGCAAGGCCGAGTGGGAGGGCGCGCACCCGCTGGACCGGGCGGTCGAGGTGGCCGCCGTACGGGGCTACCTGATCGATCAGTTCGGCCCGGGCCGCGGCGGCGATCCGGCGGAGCTGTGCCGCGACGCGCTGGCGCTGATCGACCTGACCCCGGCGGAGGCGGCCGCGGAGGCGCGCACGTGGCGCGACCTGCCGCGACCGCGCATCCAGCACCTGCGGCGCATCAAGCTCCTGCTGCCCTGGACGGCCCTCGTACGGCCGCATCTGGCGGAGGGGGACCCGCTCGCGGCGGCGGTCGACGCCTGGTCGCAGGTCCGCCCGCAGCTGCCGTAGCGCCGGACGGGATACGGCTATCCGGCCTTGGCCGCGTTGCCGAGCACCTTGGTCGGGGTGACGCGCACGACGAGGCGGACGTTCTCGGCCGGGGCCTCGGCGTACTCCTTGCCGCCGCCCGGCCCCATGTACTGCTCCGCGATGAGGACGGCGACCTCGCGGCCCGTGTCCTCGGCGAGGGTGGCCGTGCCGCGGATCTCCACGTACATGAAGGGGTTGGCGGTGTCGAAGACGGTCAGCCCGACGCGCGCGTCGCGGGCGATGTTGCGCTCCTTGCGGCGCCCCTGCTCGGTGGAGATCAGCAGTTCGTCGCCGTCCCTGGCCACCCAGACCACCGAACTCTGCGGGCCGCCGTCGGGGTTGAGGGTGGTGAGCACCGCCGGGTGCGGGGAGTCGAGCAGTTTGCGTACCGTGTCATTCAGCACAATGGTCATGCGGGCGACGCTAGTTGGCGGATTCGGGCTCCGTCCAAGGATTTGCCGCTACTGGGAAAAGTCGCCGGACGGCGGCGCTTGTCCTACTCCCAGGGGATGTTGAGCCAGGGACTGCCCGGATCGCTCATCAGCGCCTGGTGGGTGGCGGCCATGTCCGTGTACCAGTGCCCGTACTCCTCCTCGTCGAACTGAAGGCAGCGCCCCAGGATGAAGCCGGCGGAGAGGTCCTCCCAGGAGCGGTAGGAGAGCCGGCAGACCCTCCCGGCCCTCACCACGGCGTCCTCCGCCTCCTGGAGCGTGCACAGGCGGGCGCCGAGGCCCCAGCGGGCCATCTGGGAGGCCCGCCCGTAGTCCCAGGCCTCGACGGACCGGACGAACCTGCCCTCGCCGAGGATCCCGTCGGCCCGGAAGCGCTGCTCGTAGCGCGCGATGCGGCCGATGACCCGCTGGACGCCGGCGACCTCCCCCTCGATCTCGGCCGTGGAACGCGGCCGGGCGACGGTGACGCCTTCGGGGGTGATCCGGGGCTCGGCCGCCCGTTCGGCGTTGGCCCGCAGGGTCGCCTCGGTGGCGTGGCGCCAGTGCTCGATGTCCACCGGCCCGGCGAACTCCTTGGCGAGGGCGGCGCGGATCCGGAGCGCGAACTCCCATACCGCGCTGACCATGTCCGCCGTCAGCAACTGCTCTACGGTGACCAGCCACTCCTCGCGGGTGGTGATGCCCCAGTGCTCCTTGAGCTTCTCGCGCTCCTTGCCGTAACCCTCGCCGTGGTAGCCGAGGGCGTTCCAGAACAGCCCGTTGCGTACCGAGAGGTGCGCGCCGCAGGCGAGCCCGAAGGCGGCGGGGCCGCGCAGCGGTCCCCCGACGTGGAGGGCGTGCACCTTGTTCTGCTCCAGGCCGTACCGGGGCGCCCGGTCCCAATGGGCGTTCCACACGGCGCGGTCGGCGGGGGAGGCCGGCAGGAAGGCCTCGCAGGGGCTGCCGGGGTTGACGGCCAGGAACGGAGGGTCGCCGGGCTCGAAGCCGGCGGCGAACCAGGCGAGGCTCTGGCGTTTGAAGACCACGTCGGCGGTGGGGGCGGGCAGCATGCCGGCCGTGTACGCGACGTAGCAACGGGCGCGGGCCTGGGGGAAGTACGCGGGTTCGAGGAGCACGGAGGTGGGATGTGCGTCCGCGTAGCCGCGGGCCAGGGGGATGAACAGCCAGGCGCCGGCCAGGGTGTCGAAGTAGGAGGGCCAGTCGTTCCTGAGCTTGGCTTCGTACAGCTCTCGTTCTACGACGCTCGGCGCGATCCAGGTCCCCATGCGGGAAACCCTAACGGGCCCCGTGGCGCCGGTCGCGGCCCGTACGGTCCCCCCGGCGGGGGCTGCGCGCACGCGGTGAGCACCGCGCACGACCGTCACTCAGGGTGATGGTTTCACGAGGGTGCAGCACCGGTGGTGGAGTCGGAGGGAGAAGGTATCTGTGCAGGTCGCAGGCGTGGGGGCGGGGGTTTGGGCCGTGCGCGGGCCGGTTTCCGGTTGCCGAATGTGACCGGGTGGCGGTGAGTGGACAGGGGCACATCCCCTGCCCCGCGACTCTGAACAGGAGAGAAATCTTGCACCGCATCACCCGCTACACCCTCCCCGCCGCCCTGTGCGTGACGCTCATGTCCGTCTCCCCCGGTCTGGCCGGTGCGGCCGACGCCCCGGCGAAGGCGCCGGCGCCGGTGGCGAAGAAGGCCATCCCCGGTGCCGAGGCGCTGACCGCGCAGGTGGCTTCCCTCGGGGCCGCCGGCAGCATGATCACCCCGGTCACGAACTTCCTCGGGGAGGTGCTGAAGTCGCCGGACGGGAAGCTCCCGGAGGCGGACCTGGCCGCGCACAAGCAGAAGATCGACGCGGCCCTGGCCTCCATGAAGAAGACCTTCGCGGCGGCCGCTCCGGCGGCGGCCCCGGCGGCTCCCGCCGTACCGGAGGCGGCGGCCAAGCCTCCGGCGGCCGCGCCGGTGACCCCGGTGGTCCTGCCGAAGCAGCCGGCGGACGAGCCCCCGGCAGCCGTGGCGAAGCCCCCGGCGGAGGCCGCGAAGCCGCCGGTGGAGGCTGTGAAGCCGCCGGTGGAGGCTGCGAAGCCGCCCGTAGCCGCCAAGCCGCCGGTGGAGGCTGCGAAGCCGCCGATGGAGGCTGCGAAGCCGCCGATGGAGGCTGCGAAGCCTCCGGTCGAAGCCGCCAAGCCGCCGGTCGAGGCTGCGAAGCCCCCGGCGGAGGCCGCGAAGCCGCCCGTTGAGGCCGCCAAGCCTCCGGTCGACGCTGCGAAGCCGCCGATGGAGGCCGCCAAGCCCCCCGTTGAGGCCGCGAAGCCGCCGGCCGAAGCTGCGAAGCCGCCGGTCGACGCGGCCAAGCCCCCGGCAGAAGCCGCCAAGCCGCCCGTCGACGCGGCCGTGCCGCCCGCCGCCGTCGCGCAGCCCGTCACGCTCCCTGCCGTCGCCCCGGCCGTCGCGGCGAAGCCCCGGGCCGTGGACCGCGCCCGCGTCGACCTCGTCACCGCCGCCGTCGACCACCTCAAGGCCTCCGTCGACGAAGTCGCCAAGGCCGCCGGCCCCTGCGGCTGCACCACCGACGCCAAGGCCAAGGCCAACGACGTCGTGAACGACCTCGGCGCCACCGTGGTCGCCCTCTTCACCGGCCTCGGCCTGCCCGGCATGCCGGCCGCCGCCCCCGCCCCGGCGGAATAGGCCCCACCTCCGCCCCCGGCGTCCCTCCGACGCCGGGGGCGGACGGCCGTCCCGTACGACCCCCCGTGCGACCGCGCGACCGTGCGGACACCCTTGACGCGCCCCGCCGCCCGATGGACGCTCCCGGGTCTGCACACAACGGTTGACGCTGGGGGGCCGGTCATGCCGGAGCAGTCTGTCCAGACGGCGGGGGAGCTGCGCGCGCGGCTCGTGGCGCGGGGAGCGCGCTGGTCCGTCATCGAACATCTCGCCGACGAGGAGCCCGTACCCCGGCCCTCCCTCGGCCTGGAACCGGGCGTGAACCTCACGCCCGCCGCGCAGATCGGCGCCGTCGACCTGCCGGCGCTCATCGGCCACGAGAGCGCCGATCCGCGCCTCACCCGCCGCCGCGCCGCCCACGGCCTGCTGCCCGGATCGCCGCCCGCGGGGCCCGGCGCCCGACCCGCTGCCGTCGACTGGCGCACCCGCTGGGGCTGGCCCTGGATCACCAAGGTGAAGGACCAGAACCCGTGCGGCTCCTGCTGGGCCTTCGGGGCCGCGGGACTCGTCGAGTCCATGGCCCGCATCGAGCACAACGTGTGGGCGAAGCGCTCCGAGGGGGACGTCCACGACGGTCTGAAGTTCACCTGCGGCCAGGGCTCCAACCCCGAGACCGCCCTCGACTGGGTCAAGGCCAACGGCGGCCTCGCCGACCCCGACTGCTGGCCCTACTCCCCGCCCCCGGCCACCGTCCCGGCCGACCGCCGCGACGCCTGGCGCGCCGAGTACACGCCCAGCTGGGACCGGTCCGGCCGGACCGTCCGGATCACCGACTACGTACGCCTCGGAGATGTGGAGCAGCAGAAGGTCTGGCTGGACACCGTCGGCCCGCTCACCGCCTGCTTCGACGTGTACGACGACTTCTTCGGCCTCGGCTCCGGGGTCTACCACCGCACCAGCGACCGTCTCGCGGGCGGCCACTGCGTCCTGATCACCGGCTACGACGACGCGGCGGGCTGCTGGCTGTTCAAGAACTCCTGGGGGACGGGCTACCACGTCGGCGGCCACGGGCGGATCGCCTACGGCGAGGTCAACATCGACTACTGGGCCAAGTGCGGTCTGCACGGCACCAACATCGACCCGTGGAGCAAGCGCCGCCTGCACGCCGGCAACGTCTACGAGAGCGGCAACGGCCGAGCCCACCGCAATTTCGAGCTGTGCGCGGCCGCCGGCGGGGGCCGCCTCCAGCACTGGTGGCGCGAGGGCGACGCCCCCTTCGCGTGGACCCGCGCCCAGGCGTACGCGAGTGACGCCTCCGGCC
Source organism: Streptomyces vinaceus (assembly GCF_008704935.1). Lineage (NCBI taxonomy): Bacteria > Bacillati > Actinomycetota > Actinomycetes > Kitasatosporales > Streptomycetaceae > Streptomyces > Streptomyces vinaceus. Next base: position 3,682,709 of record NZ_CP023692.1, on the reverse strand, counting down.
AGCCCGCCTTCACCGGCACCACGTACAACCGGAACATGGAGTCCCTGCACGTGACGACCGGCGGCCGGCTGCGCCACTGGTACTACGAGCAGTCCGCCGGCGTCTGGCGCGACGGCGGCGCCTTCGGGCCGGGCGACGCGGCGATCGGCTCGACCCCGGCGTTCATCCAGAGCGACTACGGCAAGCCGGGCAACTTCGAGGTGGTCGTCCGCACCGCCGACGGCCGTCTGAACCACTGGTGGCGGATCAACGGCGCCCCCTGGACCTGGAACGACGGCGGCCGCTTCGGCTCCGGCATCGCCCACTACGGGCCCGCCCTCGTCCAGACCCGCGGCCGCACCCTCGACCTCGTCGCCACCCGTACGGACGGCCGGATGCAGCTGTGGTGGCGCGACGACCCGAACGGCTTCACCTGGCGCCCCGGGGAGGTCTTCGGGAGCGCGATCACCTCCGCACCCTGCCTGATCGAGTCCCAGTACGGGGCGGCCGACGAGGACACCGCCGGGAACTACGAGCTCTGCGCGGTCGGCGCCGGCGGCCGCGTCGAGCACTGGTGGCGCGGCAACGCCGCCGGCTCCGCCTGGAGCCGCGGTGCCGTCTTCGGCCACGACGCGCTCGCCGTCACCGGGATGCTCCAGGGGAGTTTCGGGTTCAACCTGGAGGTCATCGTCCTGCGCACGGACCGGCAGCTTCAGCACTACTGGCGGGACGCGGCGGGCTGGCACGAGGGGCCGGTGATCGGCCCCGCCTGAGCCGGGAGGTCTTCGCGGTGGAGGTACGCCGGATCGCCCTGGGCGCGGGCGAGTCGTACGAGCTGCGGCTCGCCGGGCGCGGGGCGCGCGGGTACGTGTGGACCTGGCAGGTCACCGGGGACGCGGACGCCGTCTCCGTCAGCGACGTGAGCGGGCCCCCGCCGCCGCCCGCGCAGGTGCTGCCCGGGGCCCAGCTGGAGCGGACCTACCTGGTCCGGGGCCGCTGCCCGGGCGGGCGGGCCACGATCCGCTTCGCGCAGATCCGGCCGCCCTACCCGCAGGAGGCCCCGTACGACGAGTTCGTGCTGGAGGTGGAGGTCACGGGCGCGACCCCCGGGAGGGACGGGAGCTGAGCGCCCGGTGCCGTACGGCCTCCAGCGGGCCCGCCCGAAGCGGCGCGGCTGTCCACATCCCGGACGGGGAGGACCGGTGCACCCTTCACGTATCTATCCTGTGCGCATGCCTTCAGCCGCTCCCCCAGCCACCACCGCGCCGGCGGCCGTTCCCGCCGCCGAACGCGTCTACCGACACGTCAAGCACGCCGTGCTGGTGGACCGCCGCTACGAGGGCGGCACCCTCCTCACCGAGGGCGAACTCGCCGACGCCGTCGGGGTGTCCCGTACGCCGGTCCGCGAGGCGCTGCTGCGTCTGGAGACCGAGGGGCTGCTGAAGCTGTACCCGAAGAAGGGCGCGCTGGTGCTGCCGGTCTCCGCTCAGGAGATCGCCGACGTCATAGAAACCCGGCTGCTGGTCGAGGAGTTCACCGTACGCAGGGCCGTACCGGCCCCGCCCGGGCTGCTGGAGCGGCTCGCGGAACTGCTGGAGGAGCAGCGCCGGCACGCCGCCGGGGGCGACCTCGCGGCGATGATGGCCGCCGACCGGGGTTTCCACGCCGAGATCGTGCGCAGCGCCGGGAACGCGATCCTCTGCCGCCTGTACGACCAGCTCCGCGACCGGCAGCTGCGGATGGGCGTGGCCCTGCTGCACGCGCACCCCGAGAGGGTGGAGCGCTCGCTGGCCGAGCACGCGGAGATCCTGGACGCGCTGCGGGCCGGGGACGCGGAGACGGCGGCCGCCGCCGTACGGGGTCACGTGGGCCGCGTCGAGTCGCTGGTGCGGGGGCCGGGCCGGTGAGCGGGGCGGTGGTCTTCAAGGATCCCCCGGGGGGCCGGAAGGCGGTGGCCGTCTGGTCCATCGGCGTGGCCGTCTACTTCGTCGCGGTGATCTTCCGTACGAGCCTGGGCGTGGCCGGACTGGAGGCGGCGGACCGCTTCCACGTCAACGCCTCCGCGCTCTCGACCTTCTCCATCCTCCAACTCCTGGTGTACGCGGGCATGCAGGTGCCGGTGGGGCTGATGGTGGACCGGCTCGGCACCAAGAAGGTGCTGACGCTGGGCGCCGTCCTGTTCACGGCCGGGCAGATCGGCTTCGCGCTCTCGCCCACGTACGGGATGGCCCTCGCAGCCCGCGCCCTGCTGGGCTGCGGCGACGCGATGACCTTCATCTCCGTCCTGCGGCTGGGCACCCGGTGGTTCCCGGCCCGGCGCGGTCCGCTGACGGCGCAGCTGGCGGGGCTGGTCGGCATGGCCGGCAACCTGGTCTCCACGCTGGTGCTGGCACCCGTGCTGCACGGGTTCGGCTGGGTGCAGGCGTTCGCGGGCAGCGCGGCGGCGGGCGTGCTGGTGCTGATCCCGCTGGTGCTGTTCCTGAAGGACCACCCGGAAGGCCACGAGCCGCCGGCGCGCGTGGCGGGCGGGGGCTTCGTGCGCCGCCAGATCCGGGAGTCCTGGCAGGAGCCCGGCACCCGACTGGGCCTGTGGGTGCACTTCACGACGCAGTTCCCGGCGATGGTGTTCCTGCTGCTGTGGGGCATGCCGTTCCTGGTCGAGGACCAGGGGCTGGCGCGGACCACCGCGGCCGGACTGCTGACCCTGGTGGTGGCCTCGAACATGGCCTTCGGCCTCGTCTACGGCCAGCTGATAGGCCGCCGCCAGTCGGCGAGGATCCCGCTGGCGCTGGGGACCGTCGGTCTCACGGCGCTGCTGTGGGCCTCGACTCTGGCCTACCCGGGGCAGCGGGCCCCGATGTGGCTCCTCGTCATGCTGTGCGTGGTCCTGGGGACCTGCGGCCCGGCCTCGATGATCGGCTTCGACTTCGCCCGCCCCGCGAACCCGCCCGAGCGCCAGGGCACGGCGTCGGGCATCACCAACATGGGCGGCTTCCTGGCCTCGATGACGACCCTGCTGGCGATCGGCCTCCTCCTGGACGCCACCGGCGACGACTACCGGATCGCCTTCTCGTCGGTCTTCGTGGTGGAACTCCTGGGCCTGACCCAGATCCTGCGCCTGCGCCCGGCGGCCCTGAGGGCGGAACGCGCCCACCGGCCGACCGTTCCGAGCCGCCACAGCGCGGACTCCCCGAGCCCGACCCGGGCCTGAGCGGCGGTTCCCCGCGCGGCGGCCACGGAGTCACGGGGTCAAGGGGTCACGGGGTCAAGGGGTCAAGGGGTCACGGCGAAGTGGGCCAGGATCGCCTCGGCCAGCTCGGCGTCGCCCTCGACCTTCACCCGGTCCGCGACGGCACCCGCGCGCACCCGGCCCGCCGCGAGGCGCACGTACGTCTCCCAGTCCGTCGTCAGCGTCACGGCCGGGCCCAGCGAGGGCGTACCGTCCACCGTCCCGCGCCCCTGCGCGTCCACGCGCACGGTCCGCAGGAACTCCACCGGGCCGTGCACGTCGATCACGACCGCCGAGTTCGCCGGCGCCCCGGCCTTCTTCGCGACCACCTTCGGCAGCCCCGCCAGCAGGATGTCGCGCGCCACGTACGCCCCCGGCGAGTCCCAGTTCCCCGGCACGCCCAGCGCCGCCCGCAGGTCCTGCTCGTGGATCCACACGTCGAACGCGCGCAGCCGCAGAGCGTGCTCCAGGGTCACCTGGTCGCCCAGCGGTCCCCGCACCATCGTGTCCGGATCCCGCTTCTCGTTCCGCAGCTGCCGCGACCGCCGGATGATCGTGTACTCCAGCTCCGAGGTCATCTCCGGCGCGGTGTGGTGGCGCCGGACGTCGACCTGGACCTCCATGTACCGGGTGAACTCGTCCACGACGTGCCGCAGATCCCGCGGCAGCGTGTGGATCGGCCGCGGATCCCCCAGCTGCTCGCACTCGATGCCGATGACGTGTGACACCACATCACGGACGGACCAGCCGGGGCACGGGGTCGCGCGGTTCCACTCGCCCTCCGTCAGGGGGAGGACGAGCTCGGATATCGCCTCGATGGAGTGGGTCCACGCGTCGGCATAGGGCTGGAGGCTGGGATGCGGCTGGACGGTCAACGGGACCCCTCGCGTGCTGTTCAGTGGCGCGTTTTCTGGAAGCGTGTGGACTGATTCCCAAACTACGCTGCCGGTGAGCACCCCGGCACCGCTTTCGTGTGACGATCGTAGGCCGGAGTTGACGGCTTGAATGCCAGGACGGTGGTAGTGTGCGCGCCTCGCTGATCCAAATCGCGGTGTCCGACGGGGAGTCGGTCGCCTCACGCCGGGCCCGAGCGGCCGATCTCGTACGGGAGCAGTCGGGCTCGGACCTGGTCGTGCTGCCCGAACTGTGGACGGTGGGCGCCTTCGCCTACGAGCAGTTCGAGACAGAGGCCGAGCCGCTGGACGGCCCGACGTACGAGGCGATGTCGAAGGCGGCGAGCGACGCCGGGGTCTGGCTGCACGCCGGATCGGTCGTGGAGCGCGCGGGCGACGGCTCCCTCTACAACACCGCCCTCGTCCTGTCGCCGGCCGGCGAGCTGGCCGCCACGTACCGCAAGATCCACCGCTTCGGCTTCGACCAGGGCGAGGCCGTCCTGATGTCGGCCGGCGAGTCCCTGACCACCGTGACCCTGCCGGAGCAGGTCCTCGGCATCGCCACCTGCTACGACCTGCGCTTCCCCGAGCTGTTCCGGGGCCTGGTCGACGCCGGGGCCACCACGATGGTCGTGGCCGCGGGCTGGCCGGCCCGCCGCCGGGCCCACTGGACCCTGCTGAACCGGGCCCGGGCCGTCGAGGACCAGTCGTACGTCCTCGCCTGCGGGCTGGCCGGTACGCACGCGGGCGTCGAGCAGGCCGGGCACAGCCTGGTCGTGGACCCGTGGGGCGAGGTCCTGGCCGAGGCGGGCCCCGGCGAGGACGTCCTCACCGTCGAGCTGGACCCCTCGAAGGTGGCCGAGACCCGCGAGCAGTTCCCGGCCCTGAAGGACCGCCGCATGCGCTGACCGTCGCCCGGGGCCCCGGGGCTCCGGGGCTCCGGGGCCCCGCGGGCCCGCGTCCCGGAAGCCCCCGGCCCCCCCGGAACCCCTGGACGGCCCCGGAAGCCGCCGGATGCCCCCGGAAGGCCCCGGTTGACGCCGGGGTCCGCGGGCAGAGGGGGAGGAGTGGGCGGTGCCGGACCGGTTCCGCGCCGGGAGACGAGGAGGGGGACGCGCCGTGAAGGACGACGCAGAGGACGTGCTGGAGGCCGCACTGGAGCCGCACGAGCCCGCCGCCGCGGAGATCGAGGCCCGCCGGCGCGTCCGGGACCGGGCCACGGGCATGACCCACCACGCGGCGCGGGCCGCCCTGGAGGCCGTGCTCGCCGACACCGGTGACCTGGAGTCCGCGGACGCCGGCGCCCGCGCCGAGGCCGCCGAGTGGCAGCGCATCAGCGACCTCCTGCTGGACCACGGAGGCCCGTACGCGCCGGACACCGACGCCTACGTCCAGGGCCAGCTCACGGCCCGGCACCACCATCGGGACCGGCCCCGTCCTCCCGTTCCCTCTCCGCCATCCGGATGACGCACACGGCGACCGCGATCAGCAGCGCCGCGTCCGCGTCCTCTCGGATCACGTCCACGGCGTAGGTCTCGCGGATCCGGTACCACTGGCGCGAGACCAGGGCGAGGAGCTCCCCCTCGTATTCGATCTTGAACTCCCGGTCCAGGAGCCGCCCGCTCACGTCCAGTTCGGTGCCCTCGATCAGCTTCACGAGGTAGTGGCCCCGCAGCAGGGACAGCCGCTTGCGGCGGATCACGGCGAGCCGGCGCTCGTCGCGCTCCAGCGTCATCGCGTCGCGCAGGCCCAGCAGCTTCTCCCGCAGCGTGATCAGGATGTGCCCGTCCGGATCCTTCAGCTCCAGCGTGTCCCGGATGCGCAGCGCCTTGCCGTCGACGAGGAAGGCGTGCCTGCCGTCCTCGTCCTCGATCCAGTAGTCGTCGCCGAGGGCCAGCATTTTGTCCCGAACCAGGTATTTCATGCCCGGATCGATGCCCGCGATAGGTTGCCGCCATGCCCCTGCTCTATGTGACCGACCTGGCGTACCCGGCGCGCGGCCGCCGCTACTGCGACGAGGACATCCTCCTCACCTCCCGCCTGCGCGAGCACTTCCCGCTCGCCCTGTGCCATCCGCTGGACGCGGAGGCCGTCATGGCGGACTTCGACGCGGTGGTCGTCCGCAACAGCGGGCCGGTCCTGCACTACCAGGAGGCGTACGACGCGTTCCGCGCGGCCGCGCTCGCCGCCGGTACCCGCGTCTACAACCCGCTCACGGGCCGCGGCGACATGGCCGGCAAGCAGTACCTCCTCGACCTCACGGCCGCCGGCTACCCGGTCATCCCCACGATCGACGACCCCGCCGACCTCGCGCTGCTCCCGTCGGTGCCCTCGTACGCGGTGAAGCCCAAGCAGGGCGCCGACTCCATAGGCCTGACCTTCACCCCGCACCCGGACGGCCCGGCGGGGGTGAACCTGATCCAGCCGCGCGTCGACTTCGCGTACGAGGTCTCCTTCTACTTCGTCGACGACGCCTTCCAGTACGCGCTGTACGCCCCGGACCCGGCCCGCCGCTGGCAGCTGGAGCCGTACGAGGCCACGGCGGCCGACCTCGACTTCGCCCGCGCCTTCATCGCGTGGAACACGCTGGCGCACGGCATCCAGCGGGTGGACGCCTGCCGCGCCCCGTCGGGCGAGCTGCTCCTCGTCGAACTGGAGGACCTGAACCCGTACCTCTCCCTGGACCTGGTCCCCCCGGCGACCCAGGAGGCCTTCGTCACCGCTCTGACGCAATCCCTCCACTCCTTCCTCACGGTCTGACGACGCGTCCGATGTCAGAGGGGAGTGCCACGATTCCCCCATGGACAAGCAAACGTTCTGGAAGCTGATCGACGCCGCCCGCACGGACGCCGAGCCGGACCAGGTGGCGGCGCGGGCCTCGGAGTTGCTGGCGCGCTGCCCCGAGGCCGAGATAGCCGCCGCCCAGCAGGTGCTGTGGGACCTGCTGGCGGAGTCCTACCGCAGCCCCCTGTGGGCCGCGGCGTACGTGATCAACGGCGGCTGCTCGGACGACGGCTTCGACTACTTCCGCGGCTGGCTCCTCACCCAGGGCGAGGAGGCCTTCGCCGGGGCCCTGGCCGACCCCGACTCCCTCGCGGACCACCCCGCGGTCCGCGAGGCGGCGGCGCAGGGCCTGGAGCTGTGGGACGAGGAGGCCCTGTCGATCGCCTGGACGGCCTACGAATCCGCCACGGGCCGCGAGCTCCCGTCGGACTCCTTCACGATCAGCTACCCCGCGCTGGACCCGTCCTGGGACTTCGACTTCGACGACACGAAGGAGACCGCCGCCCGCCTCCCCCGCCTGAGCGCCCTCTTCGACTAGCCGCCCCGGGCGCACCCGGCGGACGCGGTCGCACGCCCGTGACCTGGCGTTCACGGGGAAGGCAAGACCGCGATCGACCGCCAGGAAGCCGACTGCCGGGCTTGGGCGGAGCGCAACGGACTGACAGTCCGCAAGGTCCACGTCGACCGTGGACGTTCCGGCTACAAGAACGTCAGCCGCAAGGGGTTCGACGCGGCGATCACAGCCGTCACGGCCGGCGTCGTGGGCGTGCTGATCGTCTGGAAACTCGACCGTCTGTCCCGCAAAGGCATCGGCGAGGTCGGCAAGGCGCTGGACGACATAGGCCGGGGCGGCGGGCGGTTGGTCTCCGTCATGGATGGCCTCGACACGCAGAACGACAGTGCCCGCGTCACCATTGCGATGTTGGCGGAGCTCGCGCGCAACGAGTCACGCAATCTGGGGATGCGCGTGGGCAGTGCCAAGCGGTACCTGCGGCAGCGAGGGCAATGGATCGGCGGGCAGCCGCCCTACGGGCTCCTGGTGAACCCGGAGGCGAAGAAGCTCGTCCACGACCCCGAGACCGCTGTCTACGCCCGCCTGATCGCCGACGAAGCGCTGTCCGGGAAGGCCCTCGTTCACATTGCCCGACTGCTGAACGAGAACGGGGTGGAGTCGGCCCGCGGAGGCGAGTGGAACTCGTCCAGCGTCATGCAGCTCCTTCGCTCACCGGCCTTCGCCGGTCTCATGCCGCAGACCGAGTACGAGGAGCAGCCGGATGGGACACGCAAGTACATGAACCGGGTCTCTCCCTACCGGGACCCGGAGACGCTCGAAACCGTGAGTATCGGCGAGGGGATCATCACGGTCGGGGAGCGTGAGCTCATCCTCCGCCAGCTCGAAGCGCGCACGTTCCCTCTGGCGGGGATGCGGCACGGTCACAAGCAGGGGAAGTCGCTGCTCACCGGGATAGCGCGTTGTGGGCTCTGCGGGGCCCGGATGAGCAAGGCCGGCACGTCGTACCAGTGCTCCAGCCACCGCATGGGGCGAGGATGCTCCGGCGTCTCGGCTCGGGTGGAGAGCATCGATGACTACGTGACCCGGGCGTTCCTCTCACGCCTGCCTTCCCTGGGGCCTCAGGACCCGCTGCTCGCCGTGATCGCCGATCGCTGGGTACAGAGGGAGGACCCGGAGGTTTTCGCGAAGCGGGACGCGATCGAGGCGGAGATCGCGGACGAAGGGGCCCGTCTGGCGGACCTGGAGGAGGCCAGGTACGTCCGTGGCGAGTTCACAGGCGCAGACGCGATCGACCGGTACAACCGACTCGCCGGGCGACTTCGTACCCGCATCGAGGGGCTGCGCGCGGACCTACTGCGGGTGCCGACCCCTTCCGTGGACATCTCTCCGCTCCTGGACGCGAGCCTGCTGCGTGAATCGTGGGAAGCCGACGATGCGGCCGGAAGGCGTGCACGCCTTGGCCTCGCAATCGATCGCGTGGAAGTCCGGCGAGGCAGAGTGGGCGTGAGGTTCGACGGTGACGAGCGCTGCCGGATCGTCTGGGCGACGAGAGACGGTGCCGGGGCGGAGTCGGCGGGTGACGAAGTGACGGAATGACGGTCGAAGTCCGCTACCTCCTTAAGAGATATTCTGAGTCTCTATGGATGGAATAGAACTAAATGTCATTCCGTCACTTCGTCACTGGGGCGGCCCGAGGGTCGGCGCGAAGTTGCGCTGTGGTCACCATCCCGACCCCGGCCGCAGCTCGGAACGCGCACGCTGGGTATGACCCCCATTTTCCGGCCCATCGTGGGCTCTGACCAGCGCATATCGACCGCCGAAGGCGCGAGAGCGGCACAGTTAACGCCCTGCAAAGCCCGCCGAAGGCCCCACCCCGTGGGGTCTTCGCCCGATCAGGTGCCGGGTCGGATGTCACTCCGGCGGCTGGCCGTACCTCTCCAGCGTCGCCTTGCTCGTGGACCGGTCCACCAGCCGCAGTTCCCAGGGGCCGGTATTCACGTCGAAGTCCTTGCCGAAGCCGACCCACTTTCCGGCCATGCGCCGTCCGGTCGGCTCGACCAGGAGTTGGATGGCCCCGTGGTAGCGGGCCCCGTTGTAGTAGCCGTCTGCGGCAGTCTGCTCGACCCACGTACCCGTGACCACGTTGCGATCGACAGTGAGATCCAGCGTGAGCGGGCTGTCCGGGTTGCTGCTCGCCCCGGGCAGACTCTGAACGGTCAGCCGGTTCCCGTGCTGGACGATCACTACGTAGTGCTTGCCCTCGTACGAGTCGCCCCGGCTCGAAGAGAAGAACTCGTAGCGGCTGAGCCACACTCCCGAAAACGTCTCCTCACCCGTCTGCGCGGTGGGCTGCGCGCCTACGGAGGCAGACGCGACATCGGTTGTGCCGGTCTCCATGTCATGCCCTCCCTTCCCGTCTGCGTGGACTCGTGCCGTCGGCACCGGCAGGGCGAACCCCAGTGCCTCGACCGGACGCCCAGTGACCCGTTCTAAGGCCCTGGCGTACACGCCCCGAGGCGTCTTGCTCGTGCCGGACTCCCAGCGCTGCACCAGCCGCTTCGAAGCCTCGTTCGGCTCCCCCAGTTCCGCACCTGCCCGGCGGAGCGCCTTGGCGAAGTCGTCTTGGCTTAAGCGCAGGCCGATACGAACGGCCCGCAGCACATCATTCGGCACCACGGCGGTCGTCGTCATGACGTCAAAGCTAGACCGAACAGCCATGCAATGACACCGGTTTGACGCCCTGGAGGGCGTCATTGACACCCCACTGAGTGACGCCCAGGCGACGCCCGAAGCGTCGTCGTTCCGACCGACCGGCGGCGGGAACATCGCTTCACCAACCGGACCGGGCAAGCAGAAGGCCAACGATGACCATGACCGTGCGGGTGTCTCGCGACTCCGGCCAGATGTTCGGCTCTGAGGTGATCTACCCCAGCAGCAGCGCCGAGAAGCCGTTGACCCCCATGGCCTCCGCTGCCTGGCCCCCCTGCAAGTGCCCCCGATGTTCCTCACAGACCAGGAAGGCACAGACGTGACGATCACCGACACGACGAAGGCCGTGTACGACCTCATCACCCCGGAGCTGAGGGCCGACCTCATCACCATGGTCCGCGAGGACTCCTGGCCGGAGATGACCGACGACCAGGGCCAGCGCGGCGTCAACCAGGTGGCGGCCTTCCTCGCCGTCGCCGCGAACACCACGGAGAGGGCCACGCCCAGCCTTCGCGTGGACCTCTTCTGGCACGCACTCGTGCTCCACACCAAGGACTACGCCAGGGTCTGCGACGCGCTCGGCGGCGGATTCATCCACCACGTCCCCGACCGCAACAACGGCCACGACCCCGCCGAGGGCCGGGCCGCGATGCGTCGGACGGCCGAGGTGATCCGATCGGCCGGCTTCGACGTGGACCCGGAGTTCTGGCCGATCAACGGCGCAGCCGACTGCACCCAGAGCTACGCGGGCTGCTCCGACAGCCCCGTTGCCACATAGCTCCGACTTAAGCGGAGCGACTGACCCACGAGAGCTTCAGCCGCCCGGTATCGTGCCGGGCGGCTGTCGCCGTGAACGAGAACGGACAGGTAGTGACTGACGCTCGCAGCACCGCATGGGACACCTACTCGCAGAGCAAGCCCCAGCGGCGGAAGACCAACGCCAAGGGCGAGACCACATGGTTCAACTGGACCCAGTACCCGGACCACGGCCCCAGGGCCGACGTGCTCAACCTCAACCCGGGAGACCGCGTGCTCGATCTCGGGTGCGGGTCTGGAGGGAACGCCGCTCATCTCGCAATGCTCGGCAATCAGTCCGTCGGGATCGACCTCTCCGCCAAGCAGCTCGACAAGGCACGCGAGCGGTGGCCGGGCGTGGACGGGATGGAACTCCGCCAGGCCGACGCGCTCACCTATCTCGGAGACACGTTCACGATCTTCGATGCGGTCTACAGCGTGTTCGGCGCTGCCTGGTTCACCGACCCCGGTCTTCTGCTGCCGATGGTTCACGCGAACCTCAAGCCGGGTGGCGTCTTCGCCTTCTCCCAGCGTCCCCCGGTTGAAGGGTGCTACGGCTGCCAGGCGTCATACATCCCGCGCGGGCCCGAAGAAGACCCCGCTGTCGTCAAGCGGTGGGACTACGAACCCGATGTGTGGGCGCGGATTCTCGAGGAACACGGCTTCGTGGACGTGTCAGCGTCCGTGCTTGCCCCACCCGCCGGGAGTCGGCGCGCAGGAACCCTGTTCGTCCGGGGCGTCCCAGGAGGCTAGTCCGTGGTGGAGCGGATCCCATAGCTGCGCGGGACAACGGCGTCGTACGGCCGTGATCCGGTGTTCATGGGCCAATGGCAAGCTTGAAACATGAACGATGCTGCCCCGGCGCCCACCCCCGCGCCCGTACCCCGCAAGCGTGCCCGTGTCCGTGCCCCCGAGCTGATCGGCAAGGGCGGATGGATCAACACCGGCGGCAAGGATCTGAAGCTCGCCGACTTCCGAGGTCGCACATTGATCCTCGATTTTTGGACCTTCTGCTGCATCAACTGCCTGCACGTCCTGGACGAGCTGCGCGAGCTGGAGGAGAAGCACCGCGACACCGTCGTGATCATCGGTGTCCACTCGCCGAAGTTCGTGCACGAGGCCGAGCACGCGGCCGTCGTCGACGCCGTCGAGCGGTACGAGGTGCACCACCCCGTCCTCGACGACCCCGAGCTGGCCACCTGGAAGCAGTACGCCGTACGGGCCTGGCCGACGCTCGTCGTCATCGACCCCGAGGGGTACATCGTCGCGCAGCACGCCGGCGAGGGGCACGCACACGCCATCGCGCGCCTCGTGGAGGAGCTCGAAGCCGAGCACGAGGCCAAGGGCACGCTGCGCCGCGGGGACGGGCCGTACGTCGCGCCCGAGCCGGTGGCCACCGACCTCCGCTTCCCCGGCAAGGCGCTCCTCCTGCCGAGCGGGAACCTCCTCGTGTCGGACTCGACGCGGCACCAGCTCGTGGAGCTGGCCCCCGACGGCGAGAGCGTCGTACGGCGCATCGGCAGCGGCGAGCGCGGCTTCGGGCCCGACGCCTTCAGCGAGCCCCAGGGCCTGGCCCTGCTCCCCGACGGCACCGTCGTCGTCGCCGACACCGTCAACCACGCGCTGCGCCGCTTCGACCCGGCGACCGGAGCCGTCGAGACCGTCGCCGGGACCGGCCGCCAGTGGTGGCAGGGTTCCCCGACCTCCGGTCCGGCCCTGGAGGTGGACCTGTCCTCGCCGTGGGACGTCGCCTGGTGGCGGGGCAAGGTGTGGATCGCCATGGCGGGCGTGCACCAGCTGTGGACCTGGGACCCGCAGACGGGGACCGTCGCCGTGTCGGCCGGGACGACCAGCGAGGGCCTGCACGACGGGCCCGCCCCGGAGGCCTGGCTCGCGCAGCCGTCCGGGCTCGCGGCCGCCGGGGACCGGCTGTGGATCGCGGACTCCGAGAACAGCGCCCTGCGGTACGTGGAACCCGAGGGCGAGGGCGGCGACGGGTACGCCGTGCGCACCGCCGTCGGGACCGGCCTGTTCGACTTCGGCCACCGCGACGGCGACGCCGCCCAGGCCCTGCTCCAGCACCCGCTCGGGGTGACCGCCCTGCCGGACGGCTCGGTCGCGGTGTGCGACACGTACAACCACGCCCTGCGCCGCTTCGACCCGGCGACCGGGCAGGTCTCCACGCTGGCCACCGATCTGCGCGAGCCCAGTGACGCGGTGCTGGTCGGCGAGGACATCGTGGTCGTCGAGTCCGCCCGGCACCGGCTGACCCGGCTGCGGCTGCCGGAGGAGGCGGTACGGGTCGACGCCGTCGCGCACCGCACACAGCGGGCCGCGACCGAGGTCGCCCCGGGCACGCTCCGGCTCGACGTGGTGTTCCAGGCGCCGACCGGCCAGAAGCTGGACACCCGCTACGGGCCGTCGACGCGGCTGCTGGTGTCCTCGACGCCGCCGGAGCTGCTGGTGGGCGGCGAGGGGACGGGGACGGACCTGTTCCGGGAGCTGGTCCTGAACCCGGAGGTCACCGAGGGTGTGCTGCACGTCTCGGCGATGGCGGCCTCGTGCGACGACGACCCGGCGAACGAGTACCCGGCGTGCCACGTGCACCAGCAGGACTGGGGAGTGCCGGTGACCGTCACGGCCGACGGCGCCACCCGGCTCCCGCTCGTCCTCGCGGGGATGGACGCCTAGGGGATGGCTGCCTAGGGGCGGGGGCCACGACGACGCGGCGGGACGGCCGGAGCCCCGGGCGGGCTCCGGCGGTACGGCTCTGCGGCTCAGCCCTCGTGCTTGCCGTGGTCCTCGCGCTGCCCGTGGTCCTGGGGCCGGCCGTGGTCCTCGGGCGTCTCCTCGCCCTCCGCAACGTCGGCGACCAGCAGGTTCGGGTCGACGCCGTCGAGGAAGGCGCCGCTGGTGACGAAGACCTTGTGGTGGCGGACCGCCACGGCGGTGGGCCCGGACAGCCCGTCCGCCTTGGTCAGCACGATGGTGTGGGTGCCGTCGGGCCGGACCAGGGCGAGCTCGCTCGCGGTGGTGTTCAGCGCGGCGAGGACGCTCTCGCCGTGTCCGGCGAACGCGAAGTCGTCGATGCCCGTCAGCCCGGTGGCGTGCGTCATGGTCTTCCCCGCGGACCCGTCCTCGTCGACCGGGATCCGCAGCAGCGTGGCCCGGTCGAAGTTCGACACCCAGACCGCGTGGTCGCGCACCTTGATGCCGTTCGCGCCGATGAAGGTGGTCGGCTCCAGCGCCGCTCCGGTGGCCCAGGCCGTCACCTCGGGCTCCTCGTCGAGGGAGATGCGCCACACCGTGCCGAGGACGGAGTCGGCGGCGTAGATCAGCCCGCGGTGCTCGTCGAGGGCGAGGCCGTTCACGAAGCCCTTCGGGGACATGTCGACGAGCTTGGAGACCTCGCGGTCGGGGGTGATCCGGTAGATGCCGCTCTCGGCGGTGCCGGTGTTGTAGCCGACGTACAGCGTCCCGTCGTGGGTGCGGACGATCCCGCTGACGACGGGGACGCCGAGCAGGGGCGTCTGGGGGTCCGCGACGTCGGGCAGGGTCGCGAGGACCTGCTTTCCGCCGTGCCGGTCCACGCGGACCACCTGACGGGCGAGCGCGAGGGTCAGATCGGCGGAGCCGTCGGGCTCCAGGGCGATGTTTTCCGGCGTCTGCCCGGACGCGAAGTCGAAGTGGGCGATGATCCGCGGATCCGCGAGGGAGAGGTCGGCTTCCGGGGACTTCGGGGGCTTCGGAGTGGCCGCGGCGGGTGCGGTCAGGAGCAGGGCCAGCGCGAGGCCCAGGGCGCCCGCGAGGCGCGGCACGGGGGTGAGGCGGAACAGGCGGAGCACGGGACTCTCCTTGTCGGGCCGGGAAGGGCGGGACCCCAGCACAACATGACGGAGTGTCACCATCGGTTCATCGCACCGCGGCGCCGCCGAGATCGACCCGCCCGGCCGAAGCCCGCGCCGCCTCCGGGTACCGGTGGCGGCGCGGCCCGCGGGTCGGACTCAGCCCTCCAGGAACGCCAACAGCGCGTTCGCGAGCAGGTACGGGTCGTCGGCGCCGCACAGCTCGCGGGCGCTGTGCATCGACAGGATCGCGATGCCGATGTCCACGGTCTGGATGCCGTGGCGCGCGGCCGTGATCGGGCCGATCGTCGTCCCGCAGGGCATCGAGTTGTTGGACACGAACGACTGCCACGGCACCCCGGCCCGCTCGCACGCCGCCGCGAACACCGCGCGCCCGCCGCCGTCCGTGGCGTACCGCTGGTTGACGTTGACCTTGAGGATCGGGCCGCCGTTGGCGCGCGGGTGGTGCGAGGGGTCGTGCCGCTCCGCGTAGTTGGGGTGCACGGCGTGGCCGGTGTCCGAGGACAGGCAGATGGTGCCCGCGAAGGCCCGCGCGCGGTCCTCGTACGTGCCCCCACGTGCGAAGACGGAACGTTCCAGCACGTTCCCCAGCAGCGGGCCGTCCGCGCCGGTGTCCGACTGCGAGCCGTTCTCCTCGTGGTCGAACGCGGCCAGCACCGGGATGTGGTCCAGCTTGTCGGCGGTGGAGGCGGCGGAGGCGGCGGTCAGCGCCGCGACGCCCGCGTGCACCGAGACCAGGTTGTCCATGCGCGGGCCGGCGACCAGCTCGCGGTCGCGCCCCAGGTACGAGGGCGGTTCGATCGAGTGGACCATCAGGTCCCAGCCGGCCACCGAGCCCTGCGCCAGGCCCTCTTCCTCCTCCAGGAAGGCGATGAGGTCGCCCTCCTGCACCTCGCCCAGGCCCCAGATCGGCTGCATGTGGCGCTGCTTGTCGAGCTTGAGCCCGTCGCTGTTGACCGACCGGTCCAGGTGCACGGCCAGTTGCGGGACGCGCAGCAGTGCGCGGTCCACGTTGACCAGCCGCTCGCTGCCGTCGCGCAGGGTCAGCCGGCCCGCCAGGCCCAGGTCCCGGTCGAGCCAGGTGTTGAGCAGGGTGCCGCCGTAGATCTCGACCGCGATCTGCCGCCATCCCTGTGAGCCCGTGTCAGGCAGCGGCTTGACGCGCAGGTTGGGGGAGTCGGTGTGCGCGCCGACGATCCGGAACGGCATGTGCGCGGTCGCGCCCTCCGGGACGAACCAGGCGATGAGCGCTCCGCCGCGCAGGACGAACCGGCCCCCGCTGCCCGAGTCCCAGGCGTCCGTTTCCGACAACTGCCTGAAGCCTGCCTTTTCCAGCCGCTCGGCCGCATTGGCCACGGCGTGGTACGGCGACGGACTGGCCGTCAAAAAGGTCATCAGATCGTCGGTGTGGCCGCGGTCGAAGCGGGCGGGAGAGCTCATGTGGTTCACCTTAACGACGGTCGTGTTCGCCATGGTCGGACTGCGGCGGATAGCCGAAACGCCGGGCGCGCGGGCTGCGTGGTCCGCTTCCCGGCGGCTTTTCAGCCCGGCGGGCGCTCGAATCTGCGCTGCAGCTGCCTGCGCTCGCCCCGGCGGATGCGCGGGAGCATCTCCGGGGTCGTCGCGGAGCGCTGCGCGCGTCTCTTGCGTCCGGCGCAGAAGATACAGGCCTCACCGGGAGGCGCGTCCGGATCGATGGGCGCGCCGGGGTGCTCGGAGCAGCCGGAGGCGTTGCGCGGCCTGGACAGCTCGCGCGCCACGATGAACGCCCGGTGGAGATCGTCCGCTATCCGGACGAACTCCTCGGCCGGGGATGAAAAGCCCAGGTGGAAGCGGCGGTCCTCGACCGTGCGGAGGTGGTCGCGCAGGGCCTGCAGCGTGTACGGCGGGTCCGGCACGGGATAGCCCAGCCGGCGCTGCTCCCCCGCGGGCGGGGCGGCGGTGGCCGCGCGGGCGCCCTGCGCGCGCAGTCCGAGGCGGCGCCGGTCGTTGCAGATCAGGCAGCGGCCCCAGCCGTCGGGCGCCTCGGGGTCCAGGGCCCCGTTGGGGTGCTCGGAGCAGCCGGTGTAGCTCTTGGCGGGCGCCAGGCCGGCCGCGGTCTGGAACGCGGTGTACAGGGCGTCGGCGACGGCCTCGTACTCGGCGGGGTGGGCGCCGTCGTACAGCTCCCGCAGATGGTCGCCGAGGCTGCCCAGGGCGGCCTGCAGCTCCTTGAGGGCGTACGGCCGCCCGGTCGGGACGGAGTACCCCCTGCTGTTGCTGTGCTGCTCTGCCGGACTCATGCCTACGAGCGTCCCACGAACCACCGACAACCTGTGAATGCCGACGGCCGGGCCCCCTCGGTGAGGGCCCGGCCGCCGGGCGGATGACCGTACGGGCTAGAACGCGGCCTCGTCGAGCTCCATCAGGGAGTTGTCGACGGCCTCGGCCAGCGCGCGGGCGACCGAGACGTTCGGCAGGACCTGCGAGGCGAAGAACTTCGCCGCCGCGATCTTGCCGGTGTAGAAGGCGACGTCCTTGGCGGGGGCGCCGGCGGCCAGCTTCTCGGCGGCCACGGCCGCGCCCTTGAGCAGCAGGTAGCCGACGACGACGTCACCGGAGGCCATCAGCAGGCGGGTGGTGTTCTGGCCGACCTTGTAGATGTTCTTGACGTCCTCGCCGGTGGCGGTGAGGTCGACGATCATCTGGCCGACGATGGCCTCCAGGTCCACGGCGGCCTTGGCGAGCGCGTCGCGGGCGCCGGCCAGCTCCTCGCCGCCGACGGCCTCGGCCAGGAACTTCTTGATCGTCTCGGAGAGGACGTTCAGCGAGGCACCCTGGTCGCGGACGATCTTCCGGAAGAAGAAGTCCTGGCCCTGGATCGCCGTGGTGCCCTCGTAGAGGGTGTCGATCTTGGCGTCGCGGATGTACTGCTCGATCGGGTATTCCTGCAGGTAGCCGGAGCCGCCGAAGGTCTGCAGCGACTGCGCGAGCTGCTCGTACGAGCGCTCCGAGCCGTAGCCCTTCACGATCGGCAGGAGCAGGTCGTTCAGGCCGATCTCGGCGGAGGCGTCCTCGCCCGCGGCCTGCTTGAGCTGGATGGCGTCCTGGACGGAGGCGGTGTACAGCACCAGGGCGCGCATGCCCTCGGCGTACGCCTTCTGCGTCATCAGCGAACGGCGCACGTCCGGGTGGTGCGTGATGGTGACCTTGGGGGCCGTCTTGTCCATGAAGTTGGCCAGGTCCGGACCCTGCACGCGCTCCTTGGCGTACTCCAGGGCGTTCAGGTAGCCGGTGGAGAGCGTCGCGATGGCCTTCGTGCCGACCATCATGCGGGCGAACTCGATGATCATGAACATCTGGCGGATGCCGTCGTGCTTGTCGCCGATCAGCCAGCCCTTGGCGGGGTGCTGGTCGCCGAAGGTCATCTCGCACGTGTTGGAGGCCTTGAGGCCCATCTTGTGCTCGACGTTGGTCGCGTAGACGCCGTTGCGCTCGCCCAGCTCGCCGGTCTCCCAGTCGAAGTGGAACTTCGGGACGAGGAAGAGCGACAGGCCCTTGGTGCCCGGGCCGTGGCCCTCGGGGCGCGCGAGGACGTAGTGGAGGATGTTCTCCTCCATGTCGTGCTCACCGGAGGTGATGAAGCGCTTCACGCCCTCGATGTGCCAGGAGCCGTCCTCCTGCTGGACGGCCTTGGTGCGGCCGGCGCCCACGTCCGAGCCGGCGTCCGGCTCGGTGAGGACCATGGTGGAGCCCCAGCGCTTCTCGACGGCTATCTGGGCGACCTTCTTCTGCGCCTCGTTGCCCTCTTCGAAGAGGATGCCGGCGAACGCCGGGCCGGAGGAGTACATCCAGATGGCCGGGTTCGAGCCGAGCAGCAGCTCCGCGTAGGCCCAGATGAGGGAGCGGGGCGAGGTGGTGCCGCCGATCTCCTCGGGCAGGCCCAGGCGCCAGTACTCGGAGTCCATGAAGGCTTCGTAGCTCTTCTTGAAGGACGCCGGGACCGGCGCGGTGTTGGTGGCCGGGTCGAAGACCGGCGGGTTGCGGTCGGCGTCCGCGAAGGAATCGGCCAGCTCGTTCTCGGCGAGGCGGGCGATCTCGGACAGGACGCTCTTGGCGGTCTCGGTGTCCATCTCACCGAACGGTCCGGTGCCGTACAGCTTGTCGCGGCCGAGCACCTCGAAGAGGTTGAACTCGATGTCGCGGAGATTCGACTTGTAGTGCCCCATGGCGACGGCTCCGTTAAGGCTCGGGAAGACAGGTTCCTCGTACATACCAATCGGTAATGTCATGATGCTACCCACGGGTAATAAGACGCAACCCCTGATGTGGTGACTGTGACCAGGGTCAAGCCGGACACCACCCGGCCGCGGGTCCGCAACCCTGGCGGGAATGCGCGTCCACGGGGCAGGGGGCGCTCGGTAGGCTTCGCCCTATGTACGGCTACGACCAGAACGTGAGCGCAGGGCAGCAGCAGTACGCCGCCCCGCAGCAGATGGCCGGCGGGTACGGCGAGCAGCCGCTGTACCCCGAGCCCTCGCCGCCGTCGCTCGCCGACGCGGTGCGGGCCTTCACGACCGGGTCGCTGTCCGCCGAGGACTTCCAGCAGATCTTCGCCACGTCGAAGGTCTACTGCCCGCGCGGTGAGACCCCGGGCTTCCTGGCGCTGCACAACACGCAGCAGCCGGTGATCCCCATGTTCACCACGCTCAAGGAGCTCCGCCGGTACGCCGGCAAGGAGTCCAAGTACTTCGTGATCACGGGCGCCGAGGTGATCGACCTGCTGCCGACCGGCTACGGCTTCGTCCTCGACATGGAGGGCGACCACCGCATGGTCTTCGACGCGAAGGCCGTGGAGCAGATGGTCGACTACGCGATGCGCCGGATGTACGGCTGACGCGTACGGGCCGACCGGTGCGGCCGGGGCGTACGGCTTTCATGCACGGCTGAGCGGCCGATCGCGGCCGGTGCGCCAGGGGGGCGGCGGACGATGCTACGGGTGCACTTCACCGCCGAGGACCTGCTGAACGTCACGTTCGCGAGTGAACCGGCCCCCCTGGTGGAGCTGTCGATGGCGCTGATCGCCTGGCAGCGCACGGACGAGCGGGCCGTTTTCGGCCGCTGGCGCGCCGCGGTCGGCCGCGAGCTGCCGGGCCGGGCCCGCCCGCTGCTGGACCTGCTGCGGCCCGACGGCGACAATCCGCAGTTCATCGAGCCGCTGTCGCGCACCCTGGAGGACGGGCTGGCGGCCGTACGGGAGGCGGCGCCGCGGCTCGGCGACGGCCTCCTGTACCGGGTCGCGGGCCGGGCTCCCGGCGCTCCCTCCTGGCTGCGGGCGCTGTGGGGCCAGGACCGTACGGCCTGGGACCAGCTGGAGACGGCCGTCCGGTCCGCGCACGAGGCGGTCATCGCCCCGCACTGGCCGCGGATACGGCAGTCCTTCCAGGCGGACGTCGCCTGGCGCACCCGGCTGCTGGCCACCCACGGCATCAAGGCGTGCCTGGCCGGCACCCACCCGAAGGCCGGCTGGTCGGGCACCGTGTTCGAGGTCGGGGAGCCGCCGGACTACGAGGTCCGGCTGGGCGGCGGCGGCCTGCTGCTCATGCCGTCGGCGTTCTGGACGGGGCGCCCGCTGCTCGCCGACCGGCCCGACGGGTCGCACGTACTGCACTACCCCGCGATGAGCCCGCTGCCCCTGGTGGCGGAGGGCCCGGCGGCGGGGGCGCTGGACGCGCTGCTGGGGCGGACGCGGGCGGCCGTGCTCCAGCTGCTGGTGGAGCAGCGCACGACGAGCGAACTGGCCCGGGACCTCGACATCAGCCTGCCCTCGGTGTCCGAGCACACCCGCACCCTGCGCGCGGCCGGGCTCATCACGACGGCGCGGGACGGCAAGGCGGTCCTCCACTCGGCGACGGGCCTGGGCGTGGACCTGCTCCACAGCGGGCGCTGACCTTTCGGCCGTGCCCGAAAGGATCGCGGTGCGCCCCCCGGCTCCCGACCATCGGTGGTGCGGGGGAAGCCCGCTCCTGTCGAGAGGGAGACTGCGATGTCACGTATGCCCTTACGCACGTCCTTGCGTACGAACCTCGCCGCGCTCGCGGCCACCGGGGCACTGGCGCTGGGCACGGGGGTCCTGGCGGCACCGCCCGCGGCGGCCTCGGACCAGATGTTCTACGGCTGTCCCTCCGGGGCCGCGTGCATCTACGGGGCGGGCGCGGCCCTCAGCACCGGCCCGACCAACTCCTTCTGGAGGGCGGGAACCTACAACCTGAGCGGCCAGAACAACTGGCACTACGTGAAGAACAACCAGACCGGTGGCTGGAAGTTCCGGCTGTGCACCGGGTGGAACGGCACGGGGACCTGTTACACGATGGCCCAGGACGAGCTGTGGTGGGTCGACCTGACACCCATCAACTCGGTCGTCGTCACGCCGTAAGTCCATAGGCGCAGGTCAGAGGCTTCGGGCCCCGGGGGGAATTCCTTCGGGGCCCTTCCTGTTGCGTGGGGGTGTGGCAGAAAGTTCGAGTTTCAACTAAACTCGACGCAGAAGGAGGTTACGACCATGCCTGCAGTGACTGTGGAGAACCCGTTGACGCTCCCCCGCGTCGCCGAGCCCGCCCAGGAGACCGCCGCCCGCAAGGTGCTGGCCGTCACGACCGCCCCGGGTGGTTTCGAGGGCGAGGGGTTCCCGGTGCGCAGGGCGTTCGCCGGGATCAACTACCAGCACCTCGACCCGTTCATCATGATGGACCAGATGGGCGAGGTGGAGTACGCCCCCGGTGAGCCCAAGGGCACCCCCTGGCACCCCCACCGCGGCTTCGAGACCGTCACGTACCTGATCGACGGAACCTTCGTCCACCAGGACAGCAACGGCGGCGGCGGAGTCATCAACGGCGGTGACACCCAGTGGATGACCGCGGGTTCCGGCCTCCTGCACATCGAGGCCCCGCCGGAGTCCCTGGTCGTGTCCGGAGGGCTCTTCCACGGCCTCCAGCTGTGGGTGAACCTCCCGGCCTCCGACAAGATGATGCCCCCGCGCTACCAGGACATCGGCGGCGGCCAGGTCCAGCTGCTGTCCACCCCCGACGGCGGCGCCCTGCTCCGCGTGATCGCCGGTGAACTGGACGGCCACGCCGGCCCCGGCATCACCCACACCCCGATCACCATGATCCACGCGACCGTCACCCCGGGCGCGCAGCTCACCCTCCCGTGGCGCGAGGACTTCAACGCCCTCGCGTACGTCATGGCCGGGCGCGGCAGCGTCGGCACCGACCGGCGGCCCGTCCACACCGGGCAGACGGCGGTCTTCGGCGAGGGCGGCTCGATCACGGTGCGCGCGGACGAGTCCCAGGACTCCCACACCCCGGACCTGGAGGTCGTCCTCCTCGGCGGGCGTCCCATCCGGGAGCCGATGGCGCACTACGGGCCGTTCGTCATGAACAGCCGCCAGGAGCTCCAGCAGGCCTTCGACGACTTCCAGGCCGGCCGGCTGGGGACCATCCCCACCACCGCCCGGGAGCGCAACAAGTCGGCGGACCAGCACTCCTGACCCGTGCGGCGCGCTACTCCGGGGGCCCCGGCTCCGCCCCGGCCCCCGCGTAGCGCGCCCGCATCTGCGACACCACCCCGAACGCGGCGGCGGTCAGCGGTACCGACAGGAGCATGCCGAGGATCCCGGCGACACTGGCGCCGGCGGTGATGGCCAGCATGACCACGGCGGGGTGCATCTGCACGGTCCGGCTCTGGATCACGGGCTGGAGGATGTGCCCCTCCAGCACCTGTACGGCGAGCACCACGCCCACGGCCCACAGGCCGATGAACCAGCCCCGCTCGGCGAAGGCGACGAGGACCGCGACCGCGCCGGAGATGAAGGCGCCCAGGTAGGGGATGTACGCGCCGACGAAGACCAGGGCGCCGAGACCGACCGCGCCGGGGACGCGGAGCACGAGCAGCCCGACCGTGATGCACACGGCGTCGATCAGGGCGATGAACGTGGTCCCGCGCATGAAGCCCTCCACGGCCTCGAAGGCGCGCCGGGCCGTCGCCTCGACGGTGTCGCCGGCGCCGCGGGGCGCGAGCGAGCGCAGGGTGGCGGCCGCGCGGTGCGCATCGCGCAGGAAGAAGAACATCAGCAGGAGGGCGAGCACGGCGGTGGCGAGCACCTCGCCGACGACGCTGAGGCCGGTGATGACGCCGGAGGCGGCCGTACCGCCGAACTTCGCCAGCAGCTCCTTGGCGTTCGAGGCCAGGTCCTCCAGCGAGGTCCCGGCGGGCCCGAAGCGGCCGGCGAGGTCTTGCCCCGCCTGCTTGAGGGAGCCGAGGATCTGGTCGCCGGTGTCGATGAGGGCGTGGACGACGACGTACCCGGCGCCGCCGAACACCGCGACCACGCCGAGGCAGGTGAGCGCGGCGGCCAGTGAGCGGTGCATCCCCATCCGTACGAGGCGCAGGTGCATCGGCCGGAGCAGGGCGACGCCGAGCAGCGCGAGCAGGACGGGCGTGACGGCGGTCTTGAAGGTGATGCACAGCCACACGCCGACGGCGACCACGCCGGTGACGAGCAGGGCGACCACGCACCAGGCGGCCAGCCGCCTGACCGGCGGCGGGAGCAGAGTCAGCACCCCTGCATCCAACCACGGCGCCGCGGCGCGGGATCGGCTGCGCTAGGAGTCGTCCTTGCCCTGTTCGTACATCTCGAACCAGATCGACTTGCCCTCGCCGCGCGGGTCCACGCCCCAGGTGTCCGCCAGCATCTCCATCAGCAGGACGCCCCGGCCGCTCGAAGCCATCTCGCCCGGATGCCGCTTGTGGGGCAGCTCGTCGCTGGCGTCGGCGACCTCGATGCGCAGCCGCCGCGTCCCCAGTTCCCCCGCCGCCTCCGCGACGAGCAGCGCGTCGCCGTCCGTGTGCATCAGGACGTTGGTGACCATTTCGGAGACCATGAGCACCGCCGAGTCCACCTGTTCCGCGTCCGCCCAGTCGTGCAGCAGCTCCCGGATCTGCCGGCGTGCGCCCGCGATCCGCTCCGGCTCGGCCTGCGCCACGGTCAGCATCGTGCGGCGCGCCGGCCGCACCGGGTGCTCCGCGGGGGCCCCGCAGCCGCACTCCGCACCCTCCCGGCACAGCAGGACGACGGCTATGTCGTCCTCGCGCCGGTCGGCCAGCGGGCCGGTGGTGTGGTGCGAGGAAGGCCCGTGCACGGCCTGCACCAGCAGGTCGGCCAGCTTCTCCAGGGCGTCGGAGCCGTGCGCCGCGCCCGGCTCGTACGTCTCCGACTCCAGGATCGCGCGCAGCCGTGCCCAGCCCGTGTCCAGGTCGTGCCCGCCGGTCTCGATCAGCCCGTCGGTGCAGAGCATCATCGTCTCGCCGGGCTCCAGCGTGAACCGCGTCGTCGGGTAGTCCGTGTCCGGGACGATGCCGAGCGGCAGGCCCCCGGCGGTCGGCCGCATCAGCACCGTGCCGTCCGGCATCCGGATCACCGGGTCGGGGTGGCCGGCCCGGGCGACCTCCAGCAGCCCGGTCGCCGGGTCGCACTCCACGTACAGGCAGGTCGCGAAGCGCGGGCTGCGGAAGTCGTCGTCCTCGTACGAGTCGGTGATGCCCGCCAGGAAGCGGGAGGCGCGGGAGAGCACCGCGTCGGGCCGGTGGCCCTCGGAGGCGTACGCGCGGACCGCGATCCGCAGCTGGCCCATCAGCCCGGCGGCCCGTACGTCGTGCCCCTGCACGTCCCCGATGACCAGCGCGAACCGTCCCGACGGCAGCGGGATCATGTCGTACCAGTCGCCGCCGACCTCCAGCCCGCCGCCGGTGGGGACGTACCGGGCGGCGATCCGCATGCCCGGGATGTCGGGGCCCAGCATGGGCATCATCGACCGTTGCAGGTCGGAGGTGAGTTCCCGCTCGGATTCGGCCACGCCCGCCCGCTGGAGGGCCTGGGCCAGCATCCGGGCCACCGTGGTCAGGACGGAGCGCTCGTCCGGGGAGAAGGACACCGGGTGCTTGAACGCGGCCATCCAGGCGCCCATGGTGCGCCCGGCGACGATCAGGGGGAGGAAGGCCCAGGAGGCCCGGCCGAAGCGCTGGGCGAGCGGCCAGGTGGCGGGAAACCGCCGTTTGTAGTCCTCGGGGGAGGGGAGGTAGATCGCCCGTCCCGTACGGACCACCTCGGCGGCCGGGTAGTCGGTGTCCAGCCGCATGTCCGAGAAGGGGGCCTCGTCCCCGGGGCCGTGCCCGTGGTGCCCGATGATCGACAGCCGGTCCCCGGCCACCCCGAAGACCGCCAGCCCGTCGGGGCTGAATCCGGGCATCGACAGCGAGGCGGCCACGCGCAGGACCTCCGCGGTGGACCGGGCCTCGGCGAGCGCCCGCCCCGCGTCCAGCAGGAAGGCCTCGCGGGAGCGCCGCCAGTCGCCGGTGATCGGGGTGTGGACGGCGGTGGTGCCGGGCTGCGGCTCGGCGATCTCCTGGATGGTGCCGATCAGCTCGTAGTCGACGCGGCCGTCGGCGGTCAGGTTCTCCACGGGCTTGGAGCGGCTGCGTACGGTCCGCAGCACCCGCCCGTCCTCGTCCATGATCCGCAGCCGGGCCTCGGCGAGGGTGTCCTCGGCCACCGCGAGGTTGACGATCCCGTTGATCTCGTTCCAGTCCACCGGGTGAAATCGCGACCGTACGACGACCTCCGGCAGCACGGCGGGCTCGGCGGGCAGCCCGAGCAGCCGGGCGGCCTCGCTGTCGAGGGTGACCGTCCCGGAGGCGTTGTCCCATCGCCACAGGCCCGTCGCGATGGCGGCCAGGACGTCCTCGGTGCGCACCCGGTCATCTTTACAGGTCATCCCTCCGGCGTGCCTGTTCACGGGGGTCGGCGGGCACACCGGCACGGTCCCCGGCCCGGACGGTAACCTTGTGAGGGTTGAATCCACCCTGGTATCGCGAAGAACTGGATGACTGATGCATCGGTACAGGTCCCACACCTGCGGCGAGCTCCGCGCCTCTGACGTCAACGCCGACGTCCGGCTGAGCGGCTGGCTGCACAACCGTCGAGACCTGGGCGGCATCCTCTTCATCGATCTGCGCGACCACTACGGCATCACGCAGCTCGTCGCCCGCCCCGGCACCGCCGCGGCCGCCGTCCTGGACAAGCTCTCCAAGGAGACGGTCGTCCGCGTCGACGGCAAGGTCGTCTCGCGTGGCACGGAGAACGTCAACCCCGACCTGCCCACCGGCGAGATCGAGATCGAGGCCGCCGAGGTCGAGGTGCTCGGCGCGGCCGCCCCGCTGCCCTTCACGATCAACACCGACGACGGTGTGAACGAGGAGCGGCGCCTGGAGTACCGCTTCCTCGACCTGCGCCGCGAGCGCATGCACCGCAACATCATGCTGCGCTCGGCCGTCATCGCCTCGATCCGCTCGAAGATGGTGGCCCTCGGCTTCAACGAGATGGCGACCCCGATCCTCACCGCGACCTCCCCCGAGGGCGCGCGCGACTTCGTCGTCCCGTCCCGTCTGAACCCGGGCAAGTTCTACGCCCTGCCGCAGGCCCCGCAGCAGTTCAAGCAGCTGCTGATGATCTCGGGCTTCGACCGGTACTTCCAGATCGCGCCCTGCTTCCGCGACGAGGACGCCCGCGCCGACCGCTCGCCGGGCGAGTTCTACCAGCTCGACGTGGAGATGTCCTTCGTCGAGCAGGAGGACGTCTTCCAGCCGATCGAGCGCCTGATGACCGAGCTCTTCACCGAGTTCGGCGGCGGCCGCGAGGTCACCTCGCCGTTCCCGCGGATCCCCTTCCGCGAGTCGATGCTGAAGTACGGCAACGACAAGCCCGACCTGCGCGCCAAGCTGGAGCTCGTCGACATCACCGACGTCTTCGAGGGCTCGGAGTTCAAGGCGTTCGCCGGCAAGCACGTGCGTGCGCTGGCCGTCCCGGACACCGCCGCGCAGCCGCGCAAGTTCTTCGACGGCCTCGGCGAGTACGCGATCTCGCTCGGCGCCAAGGGCCTGGCCTGGGTCCGCGTGGGCGAGGACGGTTCGCTGACCGGCCCGATCGCCAAGTTCCTCACC
Source organism: Streptomyces vinaceus (assembly GCF_008704935.1). Classification (NCBI taxonomy): domain Bacteria; kingdom Bacillati; phylum Actinomycetota; class Actinomycetes; order Kitasatosporales; family Streptomycetaceae; genus Streptomyces; species Streptomyces vinaceus. Next base: position 3,655,904 of record NZ_CP023692.1, on the reverse strand, counting down.
GAGGAGAACGTCAAGGTCCTCACCGAGCGCCTGGGCCTGGTCCCCGGCCACGCCGTGTTCTTCGGCGCCGGCGAGTTCGACGAGGTCTCCAAGATCATGTCGGGCGTGCGCGTGGAGGCCGCCAAGCGCGCCGGCCAGTTCGAGGAGAACGTCTTCCGGTTCTGCTGGATCGTCGACTTCCCGATGTACGAGAAGGACGAGGAGACCGGCAAGATCGACTTCTCGCACAACCCCTTCTCCATGCCGCAGGGCGGCATGAAGGACCTGGAGGAGAAGGACCCGCTCGACATCCTCGCCTGGCAGTACGACATCGTCTGCAACGGCATCGAGCTGTCCTCCGGCGCCATCCGCAACCACGAGCCCGAGGTCATGCTGAAGGCCTTCGAGATCGCGGGTTACGAGGCCGAGACCGTCGAGCGCGAGTTCGCCGGCATGCTGCGCGCCTTCCGCCTCGGCGCCCCGCCGCACGGTGGCATCGCCCCGGGCGTGGACCGCATCGTGATGCTGCTCGCCGACGAGCCCAACATCCGCGAGACCATCGCCTTCCCGCTGAACGGCAACGCGCAGGACCTGATGATGGGCGCGCCCACCGTCCTGGAGGAGTCCCGCCTGCGCGAGCTGAACATCGCGCTGCGCAAGCCGGTGGAGACGAAGGCCGCCGACGCCAAGCCGATCGCGGAGGCCGTCCACCCGGACGCCGCGCGGTAATCGCCGTACGCAGGAGGAAGGGCCCGGGATCCGATGGATCCCGGGCCCTTCGTCATCCGCGTAGGCGGCTCTGGGCTCAGGGCTGAGGGCTGAGGGCTCAGAAGCTCTGGAGCAGGCCCTTGGCGAGGGCGGCCGAGGGCAGCCCGGCCGGGGCGGGGCCGGCGTGGAAGAAGCCGGCGTTCTCGGCGTCCAGCTTGCGCAGGAAGTCGAAGGCCTTGGCGTCGTGGTCGCCGAAGGCGACGAACTGCCAGTACACGCCGGGTGCGGAGGCGGCGGCGTCCGCGATGGCCTGCTTGGCGGGCCGGACGCTGTCGGGGGCGCCGTCGGTCTGGAACACGACGAGGGCGGGGCCTTCGCCGCCGTCCTTCTGGTACCGCTCGACGACGGCCTCCACGGCGACGTGGTAGCTGGTGCGGCCCATGCGGCCGAGTTCGGCGTGGCGGGCTTCGACCCAGGTGTCGTCGTGGGCGTCGAGCGTCAGGTCGGCGGTGCCGTCCACGTCCGTGGAGAAGAACACGGTGTGCATGGTCGCCTCGTCGTCGAGGTGCGCGGCGAGGGCGAGGGCGTGGTCCGCGAGGTGCTGGGCGCTGCCGTCCTTGTAGAACGGGCGCATCGACCCGGAACGGTCCAGGACCAGGTACACCTTGGCCCGCGCGCCGGCCTTGCCCTTGCCCCGGAGCACCGTCCCGGCGGCCTTGTACGCCCCGGCCACCCCGGGAGCCGCCCGCTTCACGTCGGCCAGCGCAAGAGCCGGTCCCCCGGCCTCGACGGCGACGACCTCGCCCACAACCTCGGCCTCGGCAGCGACGGGTTCGGCGACGGGTTCGGCGTCGGGCTCGACGACGGCCTCGGCCTCGGGCTCCGCCTCGACGACGGGCTCGACGACGGCCTCGGCTTCGGGCTCGGCCTCGGCCTCGACGACGGCCTCGGCCTCGGGCTCCGCCTCGACGACGGGCTCGACGACGGCCTCGGCTTCGGGCTCCGCCTCGACGACGGCCTCCGCTTCGGGCTCCGCCTCGACGACGGGCTCCGCCTCGGAAACCTCGGCCTCGGCGGCGACGACCTCGACTTCGGCCACCGGCTCGGCCGTCGGCGTCTCCGCTTCGGCCACGGGCTCGACGACCGGCTCGGCGACCTCGGCCACCGGCTCGGCCACGGGGGCCTCGACCTCGGCCGCCACGGGCTCGGCCACGACCGGGTCCTCGGCCGCCACCGGGTCCTCGGCCACGGCGGGAGCCTCGACCTCGGTGACTGCCTCCGGCTCGGTGACTGCCTCGGGCTCCACCTCGACCTCGGTGGCCGGCTCGGCCGTCGTCGTCGCCGTCTCCGCCTCGGCCGCGACGGTCTCGGCCTTGACCTCCGGCTCCGGCTCGGTGGTGGCGACCTCGGCCACCGGCTCGGCCTCGGCGGCCGCCGGCTCGGCGACCGGCTCCGCCGGGACCTCCGCCGCAGGAGCGGCGACCGGCTCGGGTGCGGCCGCAGGCTGCGGGCGCCGTGCCTCCGGGACCGTCGGGTCCGGGGCCGGGGCGGTGAGGAGGGTCCCCGGTTCACGGTCCCGCGGAGCGGACTGCGGGGGAACCGTCGGATTGTCGAAGGAGGCGGCGACCAGTTCGGCCGCCACGTCCAGGGGGGTCCGTTCCGCCTGGCTCGGGACGGCGGCCGAAGTGGCGTCCGTCATCTCCGGAACCGGCTCGGCAGACCGTCCGAACACCTTGCGCAACAAGCTCCGAATACCCATGGGCCAGGCCTTTCGCATGAGTGCGTGCGTCATTTGTCCGTGCTGCGCGGTTGATCCCTGCCCAGAGTGGACACGTAAGGTTATCGGCCGCTTGGCTGGAACTTCGGCAGGGGCGCCCTTCGTGGCGCCCGGCCCGCCCAGCACACACCCCATCTTGCCGAACTCCCGCACCGACGTGCCCGGTTCACCGGGCGTTCATTCCAGCGCCGCCGCTTCGGCGCAACCCGCGCCTACCGTCACGGCTGGATTCGACCGACATGCTGTCGGCACCCGTGCATCTACGGAGGACACTCGTGCGCAAGCTCCTGCCGCTCATAGGCAACTCGCATGGGGGCGGCCGTTCCGCCCTCACCTGCCGCTACCGCTGTGGCGACGCCTGCTTCCACGAGGTGCCGAACAAGAGCGACAACGAATACGTCGGTGACGTCATCGCGCGCGCCTACTCGCGCCGCTCGATGCTGCGCTCCGCCGCCGTCGTCACGGTCGCGTCCGCCGCCGGTACCGCCATCACCCTCGGCGGCAACGGCTCCTCGGCCACCGCCGCGCCCTCCGCCGACGCCCAGGGTGCGTCCGCCGCCGACGCCGCGGGCGCCCGCGGTCTGCGCTTCAAGGCCGTCGCGCCGAACACCGACGACCGGGTCACCGTCCCCGAGGGCTACGAGCAGAACGTGGTCATCCGCTGGGGCGAGCCCATCGTCAAGGGCGCTCCGGGCTTCAACGCCGACAAGCAGACCGCCGCCGCCCAGGCCGGTCAGTTCGGCTACAACAACGACTTCCTCTCGCTGCTCCCGCTCGGCGGTGACTACGAGCGCCAGCAGCTGCTCGTGGCCAACCACGAGTACACCGACGAGATCCTCATGTTCAAGGGCTACGACCCGGCGAACCCGACCCGCGAGCAGGTCGAGATCGCCTGGGCCGCGCACGGCCTCGGCGTCGTCGTCGTGCAGGAGGACCACCGCAGCGGCAAGCTGACCGCGGTCAACCGCCACCAGCTCAACCGCCGCCTCACCGCGACCAGCGAGTTCAAGCTCACCGGCCCGGCCGCGGGCAGCGCCCTGGTGAAGACCTCCGCCGACCCGACCGGCACCAAGGTCCTCGGCACGCTCAACAACTGCTCCGGCGGCACCACCCCGTGGGGCACCACGCTGCACGGCGAGGAGAACTTCAACCAGTACTTCGCCAACGCCGGCCAGGTCACCGACGCCACCGAGGCCGCCCGCCTGAAGCGCTACGGCGTGACCGCCGGCGCCACCGAGCGCAAGTGGGAGCGTTTCGACAAGCGCTTCGACGTGCTCCAGGAGCCCAACGAGTCGCACCGCTTCGGCTGGGTCGTCGAGCTCGACCCGTACGACCCGCACTCCACCCCGCGCAAGCGCACCGCGCTGGGCCGTTTCAAGCACGAGGGCGCCCAGCCCCGCCTGACCGAGGACGGCCGCCCGGTCGTCTACATGGGCGACGACGAGAAGTTCGACTACTTCTACAAGTTCGTCTCCTCGAAGCAGATGAAGAAGGGCAACTCGCGCGCGGCGAAGGAGCACAACCTCACGCTGCTCGACGAGGGCACCCTCTACGTCGCCAAGCTGACCGGTGACTCCCCGGCCGCCGAGTTCGACGGAACCGGCAAGCTGCCGTCCGACGGCCAGTTCGACGGCTCCGGTGTCTGGATCAAGCTCCTCACCTCCTCCCCCTCCGGCAACGTCTCGCACGTCGAGGGCATGACCGCCGAAGAGGTGGTCGTCTTCACGCGTGAGGCCGGCGACAAGGTGGGCGCCACCAAGATGGACCGCCCCGAGGACATCGAGCCCTCGCCGCGCACCGGCCGCGTGTACGTCGTCCTCACCAACAACAGCGACCGCGGCAAGGCCGGCAAGGCCGGAGCGGACGAGGCCAACCCGCGCAACACGAACAAGCACGGCCAGATCCTGGAGCTCGCCGAGAACTTCGACGACCCGGCCGGCGACGGTTTCGCCTGGCGCCTCTTCCTGGTCGCCGGTGACCCGAAGGACCCGTCCACGTTCTTCGCCGGCTTCCCGAAGGAGAAGGTCAGCCCGATCTCCTGCCCGGACAACGTGACCTTCGACCCGCACGGCAACCTGTGGATCTCCACGGACGGCAACCAGCTCGGCTCCCACGACGGCCTGTTCGGCGTCGCCACCGCCGGTGACCGCCGCGGTGAGCTGAAGCAGTTCCTGACCGTGCCCCGCGGCGCGGAGACCTGCGGCCCGCTGGTCCAGGACAAGCGCGTCCTCGTCGCCGTCCAGCACCCCGGCGAGATCGACGGGGCGTCCGTCGAGAAGCCCCAGTCGGTGTGGCCCGACGGCCCGGGCAAGATCGTCCGTCCGGCGGTCGTGTCGGTCTGGCGCAAGGACGGCAAGAACATCGGCGTGTGATCGGGCCGGTAGGCACGGTCAGTTGACCGGTTGAATCCACCGGGGCGGTGGGTGTTTCACGTGAAACACCCACCGCCCGTTGGCGTTTCATGCGATATCTCCCGATATCATTCGGGGAAGGATTGTCTGACTTCCATGCTTTCATCCGCCAGGCGCCCGACGGGCAGCCTGAGCGTGGTCATCGCCCCTCCGTCGGGCGCGTTGGCGAGGCTCAGGGCGATCTCCAGGACCGCCGCCTGGCCGACCACGATGGTCAGGCCCAGCCCGTGGCCCCGGCCGCGGCCCGGGTCCCCGGTGCGGAAACGCTGAGGGCCCTGCTCGATCAGCTCGGGCGGGTAGCCGGGCCCGTGATCGCGTACGACGACCACCGGGCCCTCGACGGTCACCTCGACCGGCGGTTCCCCGTGTTTGTCGGCGTTGACGAGCAGGTTGGCCAGGATCCGGTCCAGCCGCCGCCGGTCGGTGAGCACCACGATGTCCCGGACGACCCGTACGGAGGCCTCCAGGCGAGTCGCCCGGACGGCCCGGCGCACCGCCTCGCCGAGCTCGACCCGGGCCAGGTCGGCGCGCTCGACGCCCGACTCCAGCCGGGAGATCTCCAGCAGGTCCTCGGTGAGCAGGTGCAGGGCCTTGAGCCGGTCGTTGATCATCTCTTTGGGCCGCCCCTCCGGCAACAGGGCGGCCGCGGCCAGCGAGCCGGTGAGCGGGGTGCGCAGCTCGTGCGCGACGTCCGCGGTGAAGCGCTTCTCCGCCTCGATCCGCTCCTGGAGGGACCGGGCCATCGAGTCCAGTGCCACCGCGACGTCCCGCACCTCGTCGCGGTAGCGCGGCCGGCGCCGTCCGCCGCCTGCGGCGGAGCCTGCCGTGCCGTCCGCGGCCTTCTTGCCGTCCCCGCCGTCGTGCTCGACGGGGAATCCCACGCGCGCGTCCAGGTCCCCGGCGCTGATCCGGCGGGCCACGGCCGCCGTGGTGGTCAGCCGGCGGCTGATCCGGTTGGCGAGGAACAGGCCGGCCAGCGCGACGATTCCGGCGGCGAGCGCCGCCGAGGCGAGGATCGCGGTGTCGATGTCCCGCAGCCGGTGGCGGGTGCTCTCGTACGGGAGCCAGATGGCGAGGGCCTTGTCGTCGGCGGGTCCGGCGGCCCACATGACCGGTTCGCCGGCGCGCTCGCCGACCATGCTGCCGGTGCGTCCGCCCGCCACGAGCCTGCGCAGCGCGCCGGGGAGCTCGGGTGGATCGACGGCGACGTTCACATCGCCGTGGGAGGTGCCGTACTGGTACTGGGCGAGGGCGTAGTCCAGGTCCCGGTCCGCGTCCTTGCGGACCTCTCCGACGATCTGCCGGGCGACCACGTTGTGCACGAGGATCCCGAGGACCGCCGCGACGGCGCAGCACACCGCCGTGGTGGTCAGGGCGATCTTCCAGCGCAGACTGCTCGTCACCCGCATGGCGGCCGGTCCCCTCAGCCCCGGCTCGCGGAGGAGCACGGGGTGGCGCCGCTCTTCGCGCCCGGGCATTCGTCGAGGGTGAGCTGGGACAGGTTCATGATCCCGGCCTTGGGGTCCCACACGTAGTCGGAGACGGAGACCTTCTCCGGGTTCGAGGTCGGCTCGCGGACCGCCAGGTGTTCGGCGGCCACCTCCACGCCTTCCAGCACCCCGCGCCGGGACAGGATCCGGGCGATCGTCCCGTCGTCCTTGACGGTGTAGACGCGGAGTTCGCTGACCCGGCCGTCGATGTCCAGTGCGGTGATCAGCTCTTCGCGGCCGTCGCCCGTCACGTCGTGCAGCACCGGGGGTCGCACCGGGCAGTCGGGACCTCCGTCCACAGCCTGTGTACACAGTGCGAGCCGCTGCACCGCCCGGGGGTCGACGAGGCGTCCGGTCCCCTCGTCCTGGGCGGTGGCGGCGGTGATGTCGGCCCGTACGACCTCCACCGCGTTCACGCCCCGCATGCTGAGCCCTGCGACCTTGGGCAGCCCCGGGACCACTGCGGCCGTACCGGGGTTCTGGCCCGGGCCGGGCGGGTCCGGATGGATGTCCGCCCACAGGGACTGCGGGGCGTGCACCGTGCCCAGGTCGCCGTCGTCGTGCAGCCCGTCCACATCCGCGCACCCGGCCGCCGCCGCGAGGACGGCGGCGAGGACCGGGGCCGCCGTGCGGCCGCGCCGGGAGAGGGGCCTCATGCACCGATGCTCTCCCGGCCGGGGCGTGCGGGCCCGGCCCCGGGGCCGTTCGGGTGACGCGCGGGCCGGGCCCGGGGAGGGCGCTCCCGTGTCAGTGGTCGTCGTCGGCGGCGATGGCGCGGGCCGCGGCGAGCTCCTGGCGCACCGGGGCGAGGACGGAGGCCTCGTCCCCGGGCGGCAGCGCCGCAGGGCGCAGCTGGGTCGGCGTCCTGACCCTGCGTACCCCCTCGGCGAGGGCCCGCAGGTCGGAGATGACGATCGCCACCTCCTCGTCGGCGGGGGCTTCGGCGCCGTGATTGACCCGGACCCGGGCCGCGGTGGTCGCGTCGACGATCCGCTCGACGGCGACGACCAGCGGCCACCACGCGGCGGCCCGCACCCCCGTCGGCGGCGGCTCGGTCAGCGCCCGCTGGAACTCGTTGCGTACGCCCGACATCTCGCGGTAGATCCTCCGCCGGGCCTGGAGCCGGGCGGTCCGCGCGGCCTGCCGGCCGGCGTCCGTGTCCGGGTGGGTGCCGAAGGCCCGTTCCACGTACCGCGCCGCGTCGTCCACGGTGTCGGCGAGCCGGTGGCCGATCCGGGTGTGCCAGCTCTCGGGCCACAGCAGATAGCCGGCGATCAGGGTGATGGCGCAGCCGATCAGGCTGTCCAGCAGCCGGGGCCGGATCAGGTCGAAGCCCTGGTGGTTGAGGAGGTCGGAGAGCAGCAGGATCACCGGGGTGATCGCGGCGGTCTGGAAGGCGTACCCCTTGGCGGAGAACGCCGGGATCAGCGCGCCCAGTACCACCATCACCGGCACGTCCCACCAGCCGCGCGGCACCTCGGCGAGCACGGCGGCTGCGATGACCAGCCCGGCCGCCGTGCCGAGGGCGCGCAGCACGGCCCGGGAGAACACCGAGCCGAAGTCGGGCTTGAGGACGAAGGTGACGGTCAGCGCGACCCAGTAGGACCGCTCGACCGGCACCACGGAGACCAGGGTCTGGGCGAGCCCGATGCACAGGGCCAGGCGCAGTCCGTACCGCCAGGAGGCGCCGGACAGCATCATGTCGCGTACCGCCCGCCGGGCGCGGACCGTCAGCGCGGCGGGCTTGCCGAGCCGGTCGTCGATGTTGTGCAGGTCCGGCTCGGGCACGTGCACGATGGCCGCGGCGTGCTGCAGGGCCGCGTCGAGGGCCCGTTCGGCGGGGGTGTGCGGCGCGGGCAGGTCCAGTACGGGCTTGCCGGTGCGGCCCTCCTCCACGGCCTGTGCCAGGTCCCGTACGGCCGCCGGGATCTCGGGCGGCAGCGGTCTGCCCCGCAGGTGCATGGCGGGCGCGGCCTCGACCAGCGGGATCACCACGTTCAGCTGGGCCAGCATCCGTACGAGCGCGGGGCTGCGGCCGTGCACCCGGGCGCGCCGGCCCAGGACCAGGTCGTAGGCCTGGTTGAGGGCGTGCGTGACCTGCCGGCGGCGCTCGTCGTAGTCCGGTCCGCCCGCGGCGTCCAGGGCGTCGGCGAGGGCCCGGTAGGTGGCCGCCACGGCGGCGCGCTCCGGCTGCCGGCCGCGCAGCGGCCAGCCCAGCAGGGTCAGCAGGAGGACGAAGAGCCCGCCCGCGCTGAGCAGCAGGGGCGCCGTCCACCAGGGCTGGGGGAGCGGCAGGCCGGCGCCGACGACGGCGTTGAGGAGCAGCAGCAGTCCGGAGACGGACGCGACCGTGCCGATCGAGGAGATCATCCCGGAGACGAGGGCGATCAGGGTGAGGGCGCCGACGGCGAGCCAGCCGTGGCCGTAGACCAGCGTGCCCAGGGCGACGCCGACCGCGCCGAACAGCTGGGGCACGGCGATGTTCAGCACCCTCATCCGGTATGCGTCGGCGGTGTCGCCGATGACCCCGGACAGGGCGCCCATCGAGACGAGGGCCCCGTACTCGGGCTCGTTCAGGGCGAATCCGACGGCGAGGGGGGCGGCCATCGCGATGCCGGCGCGCGCGGCGGCGGCCCAGGGGATCGGGGCGGTGCTCGGCCGCAGTCCCTTGAGCAGCCAGGCGGGCGGAGCCGGCGGACGGTGCCGGGGGCGCCCGGAGGGTATGTGTTCGGTGCGTTCGGTGCTCATTCAGCTTCCGTGCGGCCGCTCGTGAATCGGTTCTTCTGCGCTGTTCCGGGGTCTTGCGTTCTTCTTGGGTTCTTCTCGTCTTCTTCTGGGGCGTTCTGCGCTCTCCGGTACGTTCCGAGCTTATGGGGTGCGGCGCAGTCGGCCCGTCAGCCAGGCGGCGAGCGCGGCGGCGAGCCCGATCGCCAGGACCACCCAGGCGGTGGTGCGCAGGAACGCGGTGAGCGCGTCGTACACCGCCGCGGCGGCCGCCCGGTCGATGTCGGCGGGCAGATCGTCGAGGGTGAGCCGGCGGAAGACGGCCACCGCGATCCACAGCAGTACGGCGCCCACGGCCACCCCCAGCCCGGTGGCGATCACGGCGCGGCGCCGGTGGACGGCGACGGCGATCGCCGCCGCCGCGAGCACCACGGTCAGCACGGGAAGCCAGATGCCGGCGATCTGCAGCATGCGGAAGCCCTTCCGGAGCGCGCCGAGGTTGTCGTACTCCATGACCGTCACCGCGACGTGCGTCACCGGGATCCGGTCGGCGAACGGCACGCCGTCGGCGACGAGGTCCCCTTTGACCTGCTCGATCACGGGAGCCAGGTCGATGGTGACGGCGTTTCCCTCACCGGTGGTGAGGGCCTTGAAGAAGGCGGCGTGCGCGGCGCGGTTGGCGGCGTCCCAGGCGGTGCGGTAGGCCGGGGTGCCGGCGAAGGAGCGCAGGGCCTCCCCGAGCAGTGCGTCGACCCCGCCCTGGAAGGGCCCGGCGTCGATCTGCCCGGAGAGGGCGCGGCCCGCCTGGGTGACCACGACCTCCTGCACTGCCGGGTTCTCGGCCAGCGGGGCCATCGCCGCGGTGTACCGGTCGGCGTCGCCCAGCTCGTGGTCGGCCCAGTACGCGACGGCGCCGGCGGGCACCAGGAGGGCCACCAGCACGATGAGTACCGCCGAGAGGAAGGTGCGCACGTCACCAGGGAAAGCCGCGGCGCGCGGGGACGCGAGCGGTGCTGCTGCGGGCGGGTGGCGGAGGGCTGCCGTACGTTGATCCACTTGCCGGTCGGGTGTGGCGGGTGTGCCCTGGATGATGGGAGAGAGGAGCCCTGTCATGGCACATGCGGCACCCACCGCCCCGGGGCGGCACCTTCAGGCGACCGGCACCGAGCACGTGAGCAAGGGTCCGCTGGTGCGGGCACTGCTCCTCGGACTGGTCTACGGCGTCTGGGCGGCCTTCATGCAGCGCCAGACGGGCCCCGTCGACGCGGGCAACGTCTTCTACGGGATCCTGTGCGGCGCGATCTTCGCCGCCATCATGTACACCCTCGCCCGCGTGGGCCCGCGGCTGATGCAGGAGCTGCACGCCGCGGCGTACGGCGCGTTCGGCGGTATCGCCGTGGGCTACCTGTACAGCCTGGCCGACCACTCGATCCTCCGCTCGTGCTGGGTCGGCTTCATCGTCGGCATCGGCGTCGGCGTGACGGCGTTCTACCGGTACCACATGCGCGAGCCCTGACCAGAAGCCAAGAAGCCGTGGCAGGCGCCGGTCCGCACGAGGACCGGCGCCTGCTCGTATCCCGGGGCCGGGCTCAGACCTCCGGCGAGGACTCGGAGTCGGCGGCGGGGGCGGCCGCGGCCGCCACGGATGCGCCGGGGGAGTCCTCGCCGTCGGTCCCACGGCTCGGGGGCTTCGGGGCCGTCGGGGTGTAGCGGGTGACCTCGGCGCGGAGCATGGCGTTCAGGGCGGTGTACGGGTCGATGGGCATGGCGGAACCTCACGGTGTGCGGGGGTGTGTGGGCGTGTGCGCTGCTCGGGCACGCTCAGCAGCGCAGGACCACACTCCGCTCCGTCCACGCGGACAGCACCGGGCCTTGCGCCCCGTGGGCGCGGGTGAGGACGGCCTGTTCGGCAGGTTTCACGTGAAACACCGGCCGTGGCAGCTGCCGCACTCCCGGCAGCCCGCGCACGGAGAGCCGTACGGCGACCCGTACTTCGGGATCCGCGGCCGGATCGGCCTCCCCCTCGGCAGGGGCGCCCGGATCGCCCGGCACCCCGGATGCGGCGCGTTCGACGGCCGAGGCCGCCGCCGCGGCTGTCGTGACGGCGGGACCGGACGCGAACAGGCACAGCAGCACGACGCAGGCCGCCGAAAGGGCCCTGGCCAGTGACGTGCGTGCGTACCGCGTCCCGCTCATGCGAGGGGTCTGCCCCGACACGCCGGACAACTCCCCGACCGGGCCCCAGAAGCCCCCGACCGGGGGACGAAGACACCCCCCACGGCTGACAGGAAGCCGGTGCGCCCCGCCGGATCAGCCAGTGGCCCGGGCGCGCGGCCAGTCCGCTCAGCCGGTGCGGTGCTGGCCCGTCAGCCTGGCCAGGACGGTGGTCTCACCGCTGACCAGCCGGAGTTGGGCGCGTCCCGGCCGCTGTCCGCGACCGGTGATCCCGCCGGGCGAGACCCGGTCGACGGTGAACACGGCGGTACGGCGGTCCGCCCGCGCGATCTCGATCGTCAGCCCGCGCCGCAGCTCGGCGAGGCGCAGATCGGCGGCGGTGACCACGGCGGTGCCGGGTGACCCCGGGGCCGGACTGTCGTGGTCCCAGGCGGCCTCCTCCGCGTCCCTGCCCAACGGCAGGTCGACGCCCAGGCTCGGGATGTGCAGCCGCAGGGGCCGTGAGAACCGCAGCGGCGTGATGGAGGCGGCCCGCGCCGGCCGGGACCCCTTGCCCGGCGCGTGCTGCCCGGCGTGCTCCAGCTGCTCGACCAGCCGGCGGTGGCCGGACAGGCCGAGTGCCCGGGAGGGCAGGGCGTCGGCGGCGGTGGCCGCCGTGGGCCGGGCGCCCTCGGTATTCATCAACATCCCTATCCCGGCGCCCAGCAGAGCCACTGTCAGCACGACGGCCACCCACTTGGCGCGGGGCATGGAATTCCCTCCTGGTCCGATCCCCCGGCTCCGGCGGCCGGGTCTCCTGAGAGCAGTGGACCCCCTCCGTGCCCGTCAGTACCGCTTATAACGCCGGAGAGTGACGCCGCGTCACAGGCGTGTCGCCACCTCGCTCCGGACGTCTTCCCAGCTGGCGACGGGTGAGCCACCGCCGTTGTGAGGATTGCGCAAGATACGACCGAACGGGTGGCCCCCAGACGGAACGAGGCCCTGACCGCCAGGGGCGGTCAGGGCCTCGGGTTGCCGTTCGCGGGATCAGCTCGCGGGCTGCACCGCCGCACGGGGAGCGGCGGCCGGGGTGAGGGCGCGTTCGGCGAGGACGCCGAAGGCCAGGCCGAAGGTCGTCCACATCGCCGCCTGGATGGCCAGGGTGGCGAGGCGGAACTGCCAGATCAGGGCGGCCGGGAAGTCCGCCGGGACCTCGTTGATGCCGGGCAGCGACGCGTAGGCGACGGCTACCGCGGCGACGAAGGCGACCGAGGCGACGATCGACGCGTTCCAGTTCCCCAGCTTGGGCGCCAGGCGCCGGCCCAGGATGAGCGCGGCCGCCGACAGCAGCACGCTCAGCGCGATCATCAGGACGTAGAGGGTGGTCCTCCGGACGACGGTGTCGGGGTCTCCGACGGCCGGCGGGTTGGAGGGGTACTTGAGGAACGGCACCAGGTTGAGGGCGACGAACAGGCCGCCCGAGACCAGCAGCGCCGTAACCCGGGGGCCGAAGCGGCCGATGCGGCCCAGCGCGTAGCAGAAGACGAGCGCGGCGATGCCGCCGAGCGCGATCCCGTACAGCAGCGTGCCGGTGCCGAGGCCGGCCGTGGCCTGGAGGGCCCGGCTGACCGGGGCCGCTTCCTCGCCGTGGTCGTGGGCGGCGTGGCCCGCTTCCTCGATGGCGATGGCCGCGTCGACCTTGGACTCACCGAGGACGTACGCGACGAGGAAGGCTGCCAGGCCGGCGAGCAGACCGGCCAGCATGCCCCGGACCAGCAGGACGCGGGGTGAAATGGGGTTCATGGTTCGGTACTTCCCTCGCTGAGGTGGAGATCAGTGGCAGGGGAAGCCGAGGAGGTGGCGGCCGTCGTGCATCCACTCGTGGACGGTGTCGCCCTCGAAGAGCGCCGTGGCGCCCTGCTCGGCACCGACGAGGTAGAGCAGGACCAGCATGAGGACGCCGACGAACACGGCCCAGGGGGCCAGCGCGGAAAGCGAGATCGGGGCGACGGCAGGGGCCGTCGTGGGCACGGCGGAGTGAGCCATGGCAGTACCTCCAGAGGGAACACGCGTCCCGGTCAGTGGTGCTCGCGACGACATGGCGGGTCTGACTTTCCCTCCCCCTCCGGGAGGATTCACAGTGGCGCGACCGTGCCGGATTTTCACCGGTACTTCCGTCATACCGTCGTCTTTTTTAGGTTGTCGTCCGAGACCGTACCGCGTTTACGCTCCCCTTATGAAGAGTGCCGTGGTACGAGTTCAGTTCGTCACACGCCCGTTCGACGCCGCCTCACGGCAGATCCGTTTCGGCCACGGCGCCCCCTGCCCCGGCCACGAGGGCCTGCGCGGCCCGGACACGGGGCAGTGGGCGGGCCGGACCCTGGACGAGGTCTCCGCCGAGGATCCGGCCGCCGTACGGCGATGGCTGAGCGACCCCGACTACGCGCCGCCCGGCGGGGAGTCCGTCACCGCGCTGACCGCCCGCGTCGGAGCGGCACTGGCCGGCCTGCCCCCCGGCACGCATCGCGCCGAGGTCGACCAGGCCGTCGTACGGGCGGGCGTGGTGCACGCGCTGGAACTGCCGGCCGCCGCGTTCTGGCGGCTCGACGTACGCCCGGACACGGTGACCACCCTCACCGGCCGGCTCGGCCGGTGGAACCTCCAGCTCGGACAGCCGCTGGAGCAGCCGCTCGACCGCTAGGCCGTTTCTTTCCGATCATCGGATCGTTGGTTGATGTGTGTCGTTGACTGACGCCCAGTGGGCACGCATCGAGCCGCTGCTGCCGGACCGGACACCTCGGCGGGGTGGGCGGTGGCGGGATCACCGGCAGGTGATCGACGCGATCGCGTTCAAGTACCGCACCGGGACGCCGTGGATGGACCTGCCCGAGCACTTCGGGTCGTGGAAGGGCGCCCACAACCGCCTGCGGAAATGGGCCGCGGACGGCACTTGGGCGAAGGCGTTCACCGCCCTGCTCGCCCAGGCCGACGCCGAAGGCGACCTCGACTGGGTCGTCGCCGTCGACTCCACGATCGTCCGTGCCCACCAGCACGCCGCCGGGGCCCGGCAAAAGGGGCCCCGGCCGGCGAGCCGTCCGACCACGCCCTCGGACGCTCTCGCGGCGGACTGACCACGAAGATCCACCTCGCCGCCGACAGCCGCTGCAGGCCACTCGCGTTCGTCCTCACGCCAGGCCAGGCCGCCGATGCGCCCGCATTCGTGCAGGTGATGGCCTGCTTAAGGGTGCCCCGGCCGGTCGGCCGTCCCAGAATCACCCCGGACGTGGTCCTGGCGGACAAGGCCTACTCGTCCCGGGCTATCCGCCGTCATCTGCGGCGCCGAGGAATCCGGGCGGTGATGCCGCAGCCCGCCGACCAGGCCGCCAACCGCAAGCGGCTCGGCCGGCTCGGCGGCCGCCCACCGGCCTTCGACCGCGAGGCCTACAAACAGCGGAACACCGTCGAACGCTGCATCAACAAGCTCAAGCAGTGGCGCGGTCTGGCCACTCGCTACGACAAGACGGCCACCATCTACCTCGCCGGACTCCACATCGCCGCCATCTTCATCTGGTCAGCGAGGTGATCCGAAGGAAACGGCCTAGCCGCTACGCGACGATCCAGTCGCTCGTCGCGATCACCGGCTGCACCCCGTCGCGGTGGATGGTGCCCTCGATCAGGCCGTACATCCGGTCCGCCGCGAAGTAGACCTCGTTGTCGTTCTTGAGGCCGAAGGGCTCCAGGTCCACCAGGAAGTGGTGCTTGTTGGGGAGGTTCAGGCGCACCTCGTTGACCCGCGGGCAGTTGTCGAGCACCCGCTCGGCCATCTGGTTCAGGGTCTGCTGGAGCGAGTACGAGTAAGTCTCGGCGAAGGCCTCCAGCATGTTCTTGCGGACCTTCTTGTACGACTGGTCCCAGTCGAACGCGGCGTCGTCGGCGGCCAGCGCCGAGTGCGCCCAGCGCGCGGTGACCTTGGTCGCCAGGATGCGGTCGTACGCCTCCTTGAGCGTCGTGTACTTGTCCTTGATGTAGCCGTGGAACTCGGAGTTCGTCGAGTTCATCACGGTCAGGTCCTTCAGACCCGAGATGACCTGGAGGCCGGTCGTCTCGCTGTACGTGATTTGCGCCGTGCGCACCTCCTGGCCCTTGCGGACGAAGGAGTGCTGCTCCTTGCGCGTCGGGACCGGGATCCGCTCCCACGCGTACTCCTCGATCCGGATCTGCGCCTCGCGGATCGGCGACTGGGAGGAGACGAAGTGCTTGGCGAGCAGGATGCCGAAGGCCTCGGGGGAGGCGATGCCGTGCTCCTTGCCGAAGGCGTACACCGTGTTCTTGGTGGTGTCGGTGGGCAGGCAGTTGGCGTTGTCGCCGGTCAGGTGGACGTCGCGGAACTCGCCGCGCAGCGCCACCGACACGTTGAGGTCGCGGATCTCGTGCCACGAACCGTCGGAGCCCTTGCGGGTGACCTTCACGATGCGGTTCTCGGCCTTGCCGTACTGGTTCTGCGCGAGGACGTGCTTGCTCATGGCTGTATTCCTTCGGGTACACGGAGTCCGACCGACTGGATCCCGTACGCCCGGCGTCCAGCGGTCGGCCCGCTCCCCGCCGTTCGGTCACGGAGGACCGCCCCGGGACTGACGTGCATCCCGGTCCGTAGGTGCTCTCTCGGATTCCAGCACGTTCACGTGGTGTTCGGAATGGCGCGGAACGTCCAAGACAGGCACCCACGGATTGGGTGACCGTGCATCTGTCCAGGTCAAGCCATGTGCGCGTCCGCGACGGACAGGGCCTCGTCGAGGATCGCCAGCCCCTTGGCCACGTCCTGCGGGGCGATGTTGCAGGGCGGCGCCACGTGGATGCGGTTGCCCGCGGTCAGCGGCCACAGGCCGCCCTTCTTGCATGCGGCCCCGAACTCGGCCATCGGCGCGTTGTCCGCCCCGGCCGCGTTGTACGGGACGAGCGGCTCGCGCGTGCGCGGGTCCCGTACGAGTTCCAGGGCCCAGAACGTGCCGAGGCCGCGGACCTCCCCGACCGACGGGTGCTTCTCGGCGAGGGCGCGCAGGCCCGGCCCCAGCAGCTCCGCGCCGGTGCGGGCGGACTGCTCGACGATGCCCTCCTCCTCCATGACGTTGATCGTCGCCACGGCGGCCCCGCAGGCCAGCACGTGCCCGGAGTAGGTCAGCCCGCCCGGGTAGGGCCGGCGGGCGAAGGTCTCGGCGATGGCGGCGGAGATGGCGACCCCGCCCAGCGGTACGTATCCGCTGGTCACACCCTTGGCGAAGCAGATCAGGTCGGGGGTGACCCCCCAGTGCTCGGAGGCGAACCACTTTCCGGTGCGGCCGAAGCCGACCATGATCTCGTCGAGGATGAAGACGATGCCGAAGCGGTCGCAGAGCTCGCGGACCCCGGCGAGGTAGCCGTCGGGGTGTACGAGCACGCCGGGTGCCCCGCCGACCGTCTCCAGGATGATCGCGGCGATGGACTGCGGGCCCTCGAAGACGATCGTGTCCTCAAGGTGGCGCAGGGCCCGCTCGCACTCCTCGGCCTCGGTGGCCGCGTAGAACGGCGAGCGGTACGTGAACGGCCCCCAGAAGTGCACGACACCGGCGGTCGCGCTGTCGTTGCCGAAGCGGCGCGCGTCGCCGGTCAGGTTGATCGCGGTGGAGGTGGCGCCGTGATACGAGCGGTACGCGGACAGCACCTTCGGCCGGCCCGTGTGCAGGCGCGCCATCCGTACGGCGTTCTCGACGGCCTCGGCGCCCGCGTTGGTGAAGAAGATCTTGTCGAGGTCGCCGGGCGTGCGTTCGGCGATCAGCCGGGCCGCCTCCGAACGGACGTCGACGGCGAAGCCGGGGGCGACGGTGCAGAGCCTGGCCGCCTGCTCCTGGATGGCCGCGGTCACCTTGGGGTGCTGGTACCCGATGTTCGTGAAGACGAGGGCACTGGAGAAATCGAGGAAGCGGTTGCCCTGGTAGTCCCAGAAGTACGAGCCCTCGGCTCCGGCCACGGCGAGCGGGTCGATGAGCTCCTGCGCCGACCAGGAATGGAAAACGTGCTTCCGGTCGGCGTCTTTCACGGCGGCGAGCGCGTCGGCGGCTTCTGCGTTCATGTCCCGAGCGTAGTTGTCCATGATGTGGACCCCGGGGAGGGTCGGACGACGTTTCACGTGAAACACCGCTCCGGCGATGCGGTATCCCGGTTAGCGTCCTCATGAGCAGTGACGATCACGAGGCGAGGACGGGACACGTGAGCGAGCAGGAGACCCTGGCCCGGCGCTTCGAAGAGCACCACCCCCACCTGCGGGCCGTGGCCTACCGCATGCTGGGCTCGCTCAGCGAGTCCGAGGACGCCGTACAGGAGGCGTGGCTCAGGCTCAGCCGCTCGGACGTCTCGGCCGTGGAGAACCTGGGCGGCTGGCTGACCACCGTCGTCGGCCGGGTGTGCCTGGACATGCTGCGCTCGCGCACCTCGCGGCGCGAGGACCCGCTGTACGACCAGGACGGATTCGTCCGCCTGCCCGACCCGGTCGTCACGGGGCTCTCCGGCGTCGACCCGGAGCGCGAGATGCTCGTCGCCGACTCCGTGGGCATCGCCCTGCTGGTCGTCCTGGAGACGCTGTCCCCCGCCGAGCGGCTCGCCTTCGTCCTGCACGACCTCTTCGCCGTCCCCTTCGACGAGATCGCCCCGGTGCTCGGCCGTACCGCCGCCTCCACGCGGCAGCTCGCCAGCCGCGCGCGCCGCCGGGTCGAGGGCGCCGCTCCCACCCCCGACCTCGACCTGGCCCGCACCCGCGAGGTCGTGGACGCCTTCCTCACCGCCGCCCGCGGAGGGGACCTCGACGCGCTCGTCGACCTCCTCGACCCCGATGTAGTGGCCCGCTCCGACGGCGGCGCGCTGCGGCCCAGTTCGGTCCGGCGCGGTGCGACCGACGTCGCCTCGAACGCCATCACCTTCGCCCGCTTCGCCGCGGCCGCGGTCCCGGTCCTCGTCAACGGCATCCCCGGCGCACTCGCGCTGGCCGAGGGCAAGCCCCTGTCGCTCATGGCCTTCACCGTCCGCAGCGGCAAGATCGTCGCCCTGGACATCCTCACGGACCCCGAGCGCCTGTCCCGAATCGACCTGGGAACCACCCTGGACACCCGACCTCAGGACCTTGCGTAGTCGACCTCGCCGCTCCGCGTCTGCTGCCGGGCGACCCGACGGCGCCGGGCCGGCATGCCCACCGTCGGGTTGGCGACGCCCCACGCCGCGCCCTTGCAGATCAATTCCTTGTATCCGGCGGCCACACGCCCCGTCAGCGCCCTGTCGAGCGCTCGGTCGTCGGCGGTGACGAACTGGATCAGACCGTCCTTGCGGCCGAGGGAGATGCACTGCTGGAAATAACGGATGGGAGTGCGGGGGACCTTGGTGCCGGCGAGACGGGCGGCGATGGCGTCGGCGGCCTGCCAGGCCATGGGCATACCCGAGGCGCACGACATGCGCAGGGGCTTGCCGCCCGGGCCGATGGCCATCGCCGCGTCACCCACCGCGTACACGTCCGGGTGGGAGACCGAGCGCATCGTGGTGTCGACTTCGATCTGGCCGCGGTCGGTGAGTTCCAGGCCGCTGGCCCGCGCGATCGGGTGGACGGCGAAGCCCGTGGTCCAGACCGTGACTTCGGCGGGGATCGTCCGGCCGTCGGCGGTCGTCACGCCGCCCGCCTCCACGGCGTTGACCACGGTGTGAGGGTGGACCGTGATGCCGAGCTCGTCCACCACCTTCCGCAGGTGGGTGCGCCCCTTCTGCGAGAGCCAGTCGCCGAGGGCGCCGCGGGCCGCCAGCGCGACGTCGAGGTCCGGGCGGGCCTCGGCGATCTCGGTCGCGGCCTCCAGACCGGTGAGGCCTCCGCCGACCACGAGCACGGGCCGTCCGGCGCCCAAGGCGGCCAGTCGATCGCGGAGGCGGACGGCGCTGGGTCGGCTTGAGATCTCGTGGGCATGTTCGGCCGTGCCCGGGACGCCTCCGTCGTTCCAGCCGCTGCCGAGGGCGTAGACCAGGGTGTCGTACGCGAGCTCCTCCCGCTCAAGGCCGTCGGCGGCGGTGACCGTCACCGCCTTGCGGTCCACGTCCACGGCGGTGACCCTCGCGAGTTTCAGTTCCACACCCGTGCCCGCGAACATCTCGCGGAACGGCCGCGGCCTGAGGTCCTGGCCGGCCGCGATCTGGTGCAGCCTGACCCGCTCGACGAAGTCGGGCTCGGGGTTGACGAGGGTGATGGCGACGTCCGCGCGGTGCAGCCTCTTGGCGAGGCGTCCGGCGGCGACGGCACCGGTGTATCCGGCTCCGAGAACGACGATGCGGTGCTGCATGTCCGTGCTCCTGTCTGGGCGGGGCCGCCGTTGTCCGGCGTGGTTTCGCACCCTGAACCGGGCAGCCCCGCGATTCCTGACAGGACCGGAGTGTGAGCCGCGCCACTCTCCTTCAGAGGGTGTGGAGCGGGCCCTCCGCGTGGTCGGCCGCGGACCACTGCTCGCTGGCGCGGACGAGCTTGTCGGGGTTGGCCTGGGTCCGGACCGCGACGATGCCCTCCGCGGTCGCCTCCAGACAGATGATCCCGACGACCCGGCCTTCCACGACCGCCACCACGGCGGGCCCGCCGTTGGCCGTCGTGGCGTAGATCTCGGGCGCGCCGCCGACATGGGCCCGCTTGGCCGCACTGGGCTTGAACAGGCCGCGCATGAACGTCGCGACCGCCAGTGCGCCCTCGAACGCCTTCGTGCGGGCCGGGACCTTCCCGCCGCCGTCACCGACCGCGAACGCGTCCTGGGTGAGCAGGCGTACGAGCGGTTCGGTACGACCGGTGCTCGCGGCGGCGAGGAACTCCTCGACGATCCTCCGGGCGGCGGCCTCGTCGACCTCGGTGTGCGCCCTGCCGTCGGTGATGTGCTTCTTGGCCCGGTGGTAGAGCTGCTGACTGGCGGCCTCGCCGATCTCCAGGACCTCGGCGATCTCCCGGTGCGGGTAGTCGAAGGCCTCACGGAGGACGTACACCGCCCGCTCGTTGGGCGACAGGCGCTCCAGCAGGACCAGGACGGCGTACGACACCGATTCGCGCTGCTCGGCGGTATCGGCCGGCCCGAGCATCGGGTCCCCGGCGAGCAGCGGCTCCGGGAGCCACCTGCCCACGTACGTCTCGCGCCGGGCACGTGCCGAAGTGAGCATGTTGAGGCACCAGTTGGTGAGCACCTTCGTCAGCCAGGCCTCAGGCACCTCGATCCGCCCGACGTCGGCCGCCTGCCAGCGCAGGAACGTCTCCTGCACGGCGTCCTCCGCCTCGCTCGCCGAGCCGAGCAGCCGATAGGCAATGGCCTCCAGCCGGGGCCTGGCGGCCTGGAATCGGTCCACGTCGCTCCGCGTCAGGGCCATGCCCGCGATCCTAGGCGCCCCCGACCCGGACCGGCGGGCGAGGTGCCCGCCGCCCCCGAACGGAGGTGTGCGCGACGATCCGCGCCTCGGCTCCCCGCTGTGGCCTATGCGCCGGTGACCGCGGCGGGGTCGAGGGAGTCGACGTCTTCCATGAAGGACAGCATCCGGGCGTTGACCACGTCGGGGTGGTCGATCTGCGGGCCGTGTCCGGTCGCGGTGATGATCTCGGCGCGGGCTCCGGGAACGAGGCGCGGTATGCGTTCCAGTTGCCGCTTGGGGTGCAGGAGCAGGCTGTGCTTGCCCATGACGAGGTAGAGCGGGGTCCGGATGGAGCGCAGCGCGTCCTCGGCGAGCGGCAGGGGTGCGGGGCGGCGGATCCGGTACGCGCGGGCGCCGAGCTGGATCCACTTGCGCATTTCGGGGATGGCGAGGACCGGCTGGTCCAGCCACCTGGCGAGCCGGGGGCGCAGTGCCTTCGGGGCGACGGTGGCGAAGAGGCTCACGAAGATCCACGCGAAGAAGCGCAGGCCGACCTTCTCCAGGCCGCCGGGATCGAGGGCCGTGACCGAAGCCAGCCGTCCGGGCCGCCGGTGGGCCTGGTTGAGGACGAGCCAGCCGCCGTAGGAGGAGCCCACGAGGTGGACCCGGTCGAGGCCGAGCGCGTCGAGGGCCTCGTCCATCCACTGGGCGGCGCGCTCGGGCTGCCACATGGGCTCGCGGTGCACGCTGCGGCCCGCGTCGCCGGGGGTGTCGAGGGCGTAGACGGGGCGGTCGAGGCTGAGTCCGGGGGTGTTCGGGTACCACATGGCCGAGCTGTAACCGGCGCCGTGGATCAGCACGATCGGGGTCCGGGCCTCGGCGGCGGGGGCCGTGGGGCCGTACCGGTAGACGTGGGTGGTGCCGAAGCTCGTCTCCACGTCCGTCTCGGAGCGGGCCGGCGCGCCCATCGCGAACAGGACGTCGGCGGCGGCGAAGTAGCGGTCGCGCAGGTCGTCGTTGACGTAGCGGCCGACGTCGCGGCGTACGCGGGCGGTGTTCTCGGGCACGGCGGCACCTCCGGTGTGGAATCCGGTCTTCGTGGTACGACCGTATCATCAATGTGGTACATCGGTACCATGAAGGGGCTCGGGCACCCGAGCGGGAACCCACTGTCGACAGGCGGAGATGCGGGAACATGCCGAAGCGCGTGGATCACGAGGAGCGGCGCGCCCAGATCTCCGAGGCGCTCATCCGGGTCGCGGGGCGGCGGGGTCTGCATGCCGTCGGCATGCGCGACGTGGCCGCGGAGGCCGGTGTGTCGCTCCGGCTCGTGCAGTACTACTTCGAGACCAAGGAGAAGCTGCTCTTCTACGGCCTCCAGCACCTGACCGACCGCTTCACCGCGAGGGTGGGCGCCCGCTTGGCGGCCGCCGGTCCGGACCCGGGCCCGCGCACGACCATCGAGGCCCTGCTGCTGGCCTCGCTGCCGACCGACGAGGAGAGCCGCACGTTCCACCTGCTGTACAGCTCCTACGCGATCCTGTCGGTGACCGACGAGGCGCTGGCCGCCCAGCCCTTCATCGACAACCCCGACGCCGCGGAGAACGCCGTGACCGGACTCCTCCAGCAGGCGCAGGGGGCCGGCCTGGCGGATCCGCACGCTGACGCGCGCACGGAGGCGATCAGCCTGCTCGCGATGGCGGCGACCATGGGCACCAGCATCCTCGTGGGCCAGCGAAGCCCGGAGTCGGCGATCGCGGTGCTCAGCCACCACCTGGACCGGATCTTCACAACGCTCCCCTGACCGCACACCGACGCAAAGTCGGCACACCCTCAAGCCCGGCAGACCCGCTCCGCGACCTCGCAGGACGAGGCCTCAGCGGCGGTCAACTGTCGCGAGTACGCCCTCCAGTGGGTGGAAGACACGACGGTCCGCGCCGACCAGCCCCCGGCGAAGGCGGCGATGATCTACCGGCACTCGAACCTTGAGCGTCAGAGGGAAGCCGCCGCGGGGATCGATGCCCGAATGCGTGCCCTGAGCGGAATGGGAGCCGATTGCGCATCTGGCACGCGGCTGGCACGGGATGGGGAGAGGGCACAAACGGCTTGAAGGCAGGGTTGGGTGAGAGCGCTAGGACCTGTCGTCAAAGTGTGATCGCCTCTCGGTCCCATTCTGACGGGGCACGGTCATGATGGGCTGATGAGTCGATACACAGAGGTCATCGTCCTGGCGCGACGGGCCGAAGAGGTCATGGAACCCCTCACTCGCCCCAGCGACAGCCGGGATTGGCACCAGTGCTTCACACCGGTGGATGACCATATGTTCGCCGGGCTGCGCACGCCGTCCGAAGAGTGTTACGCGTGGGTTGTTCAGTTCATCCGCCACAACTGGCGTGGGTTGCTGAGCCACCTGGAGTCTCTGGCATGGCCGGATCCGCACTCCGTTCAAGTCCTCGTTCGTGACGAGGAGGACGACTGCTTCGGCCTATGGATGATCTATGACGGCAAACTGGTCGAAGTGCCGCTGCCGCGCACCGAACGAGAGCCGTTCTCAGCGTCCGTTACCGGAGTCCTTTCTCGGACTGACCGTCGCGCCGGAGAGCCCCTGTAAGAAGTGACTTCAACGTGTCACGCCCACATCAGGAGCGAGGCGAGGGAGACGGCTGCTTGGTGGGACTCGGCGGTCTTGTCGTATCGGGTGGCTATCCCGCGCCATTGCTTCAAGCGGTTGAAGCACCGTTCCACGACCTTGCGGTGCTTGTAGACCTCCTTGTCGAAGGCCGGAGGTGGGCCGCCGAGGCTTCCTTTCCGGGCCCGGTTGCGCACCTGGTCGGCACGCTCAGGGATGGTGTGCCTGATGCCGCGGCGCCGCAGCCAGGTGCGGATCGCCTTGGAGCTATAGCCCCTGTCGCCGATGACGCGATCGGGTCTGCTCCGGGGCCGGCCCGGTCCGAGGCGGGGCACCTGGATGGCGTCCATCACCGCGGTGAACCGGGTGCAGTCGTTGGTGTTCCCGCCCGTCAGGACGAATGCGAGCGGGCGGCCGGTCGCGTCGCAGGCGAGGTGGACCTTGCTGGTCAGGCCGCCCCGGGACCGGCCGAGGGCCGGGTTTTGGTGCCCCCTTTTCGGGCCCCGGCGGCGTGCTGGTGGGCGCGGACGATGGTGGAATCGACCGACACCAGCCAGTCGATGTCACCCGCCGCGTCCGCGTTCGCCTGCGCGGCCCGCAGCATCCGGTCGAACGTGCCGTCCGCCGCCCAGCGCCGGAAGCGGGTGTGGAGGCTGGCCCACGGGCCGTACCGCTCGGGCACGTCCCGCCAGGGGACACCGGTGCGGAACTTCCATACGATCCCGTTGAGGACCATCCGGTCGTCCTGCCGGGGCCGCCCCAGCGCAGGCCGGGGCAGCAAGGGACGTATGAGCTCCCACTCGGCATCGGACAGTTCATGGCGGCATATCATCACTCCATGATCCACAACCCAAGATCACTTTGACGACAGGCTCTAGGCCGAGAGTCGCAACAGTACTTCTCGGCGGCTGGCAGGGTCAGTCACGATGTAGTCGACCACGGCTTGCCAGACATCAGGGCGCTCCAGCTGTCGGACCACTGCCTCGGCCGGCATGGCACTGGCTTGGTTCGGGATCTGCCGGGAACCGATTGCGGATCGGTACTCACTCGCCGTCACGCGCCTCAGACCTTGCTCGGCGGCGGTGTCGATCAACGAGCGAAGAGCGTCCCAGCGTTGGTGATCAGGCATACCTGACCTTGAATAGTCGCAGGCTGCCTCCCTCAAGACGGAGTAGGAGACCTGGACATCAGCGAAGATGCGCGCGCGCATGTCGGGGCTGAACCACCTGGCAAGGGCCACGTACTCCCTTGCCCTGGCTACTGGCAGACCGTAGCGGGTGGCTGCTCGTTTGAAGGCGCTCGTACGGCAAGCCGTATCACTGGGGAACTGAACCAGGAGCGCGTCACCCACCTCGACGCGGCCTGCGGCATCCAGGTTGCCGGCGAGGGCGGGGCTAGGTGGTTCAGGGAAGAGTGCGGACATGCAACCTTCATAGCGGCTTTCCATGAGTCATGTGGTCTATGGAGTGCCGATCACCCGCTCGGGCTTCGGGGTGCGGCACGGTCCGTACGACCGCAATGGCCGCCTCGCTGGATCACGCTCCTGGCGTGCCGGCGACGAGGAGGGCGGATGGGCAACGATTGTGCAGGTAGCGGTTGATCGCCTCGAGGGTCCGCATCGCAGGCAGCGGGGTTTCGCACCAGACCAGGGCGTGCTGGTTCCCAGCCTTGCACCGCAGTTCGCGGACGCACCGCCGACAGCCCGCGCGCCTCGTTCTCATAGCGGCTGTGGTGTCAGGTCTTCCGGTAAGCGGCGAGGCCTAAGAGGTCTAGGCAACAACGAAGGCCCAGGTCGCTGACCTGGGCCTTCGTATCTGAGCGGATGACGGGAATCGGACGCGCGCCACAAGCTTGGGAATCACGCGGCACTTGACCACGGGAATGGCACCTGACCTGCGGAAATGTTAAACGGTGCCCCTGTTCTGACTGTCTCGACGAACCCCTTGTTGGTCGTTGTTCACCGCCCCTACTGGCACGTTGTGGCACGGCCCTGCCCTGGAGGCACCCAGATGCGCCACGAACCAGCCAGGCACGCTCCACGGCTTGTGAACGCCCCGTTTCTTACCCGCAGTCGCCCAGGATCGGCCCGGACCCGTCGGGGGTGTACGTGGCCCACAGCATGAACAGCTCCAGCAGAATCGCCAGTATGTTGAGCATGGCGCAGACGAAGGCCAAGAGCCCCGGCCACGTGTCCCAGAGCCGCATGCCGCAGCGGCGGCGGATCCACCGGGCGAGCAGTGCGCAGACTGCCATGGCCGCCACGCCGAGGATCGGTCCCGACCACGCGACGACGTATTCCATGTTCGGGAAAGGCATGTGCCGACAGGCCGCCTGCTGCCGGTGTACCCAGTCACGGTCGATGTCTTGGACGCGCAAGGAGGTGACCACACCGAGAACGGCCACGACCGGAACGAGCAGTGCCGTGATCACCATGCCTGGCGTGACCGTGCGGTCCTGCGCGGCGCCGGACAACGCGGCTGAGGAGGAGGTTTCCATCAGTACCAATTCGGGTGCGGTCGGACGATGTGGATGCGCTGCTCGCCGTGGTTCCTGGTGGCAACATGCTCGCGGCTGTCCAGACTCACGTTCTGGAACGAGCTGGTGTGCTGAGTCAACTTGACGTCGCCATCAGGGGTCACCGAGGTCACCACGGCAGCGTGGTAGATCTCGCCCTGCGGCTCGTCCGGGTCGGGAGCGACCTGCTCGTAGAAGATCACGTCGCCAGGGCGTGCTTCCGATCTCGCGACTTCCTCGCCGCCGTTGCGCAGGAGGAAGCCATGCAGGCCTTTGGCCTGCGACCACGAACGGGAGTGGTATGCCCGCTGGTCGATCCAGTCCACCCCCAGGCCGCTCTCACGTCCCCAGGTGTTGTCCCCGCGTGGCCCCATCCAGAAGTCGAACTTCTTCTGCATCCCTCCGGCCTCAAGAGCCGACGAGGTGAAATTGGCGCAGTTGTTCTTGAACTCAAGATCGTCCAGCTTGTCCCAGTGGTCGAGCGCGTACCGCACCATCTCGACCCGGTCGATCTTGCCGTCGGGTCCGCGGAGCTCGTGCCCGACCTCGGGCGGCAGGCCCTTGAGGTCGGCAATGGTCACGGGATCGGCCCGCATGAGGTCCTTCTGCTGCTGCGGCGTCAGGCCGTCCCACCAGGCGCGGACGAGGTGCGGGTCCTTCCCGACCGGGATGTCCGCCCTGAGCAAGTCGAATTCGACATGGGACGCCTCGACCAGGATCTCGTTGTGCGCCTGCGAGGTGTCGGCGACGCCTATGGTCGTTGCCAGCCTGTCCAGTTCGGTGGAGGCCTTCGCGTCCGCCTGGGAGGCCTCGCACAGGGCTTCCTCTATCAGCCCGTTGACCTCGGCTATGTGTCCCAGTTCCTTGGTGTAGGCGTCGCGCACGTTCTGCGGGACGTTCGGGCCGACTGGGGCGGCGCCCGTGTACGCACCCTCGGCGCGGCCGTCCTGGATGCTCAGCCCGTGCTCGCTCGCCAGCTCGACCGCGTGGAAAAGGGTGCGCTGGGCGAAGCCCATGGAATGGGCCAGCGCGTCGAGGACCATGGCTACGCCCTTCATGATGTCGCCGCCGGACTCCAGACGGTTGGCGAGGTCCTCCAGGCGCTTGCCGGCCGTCTTGCCGGTGGCGTCCGCCCAGTGGTCGTCGAGCGGCTTCTTGCCCTGTGCGCGGATGTCCTCGCAGGCGGAAGAAGAGCGCCGGGCGAGGTCGACCCAGTCGTCCGCAGCCTTCTGCCACTGGTGCACGCGGCAGTCGTACAGGTCGTGATACGCGACCACGGGTCAGTTCCTTCCGAAATCGGCGAGGCCGTGCTGGAGCCTCCCGAAGGCGTCCCTCGCCTGGGCGTCCGTGGTGTCGTAGGCGTTGGCCGTGGTGTGGAGGTTGTCCGCCATGGTGTTCATCTGCTTCCCCAGGTCGACCATGTGGTCCTCCCACGCGGCCGCGCACCGCTTCAACGCCGCGGCGGAGGCCCAGCCGTGGTGGCCGTCGGCTGCCGTGTCGCTCGAATCGAGTGACGTGCGAAGGTCATCCAGTGCCCCTTCGGCGACCGTGCGGGCGCCCCCTGCACCTTGCCGCACATAGTGCGTCTTGATGTCTACGTCCACGAACTCCCCCTCAGCGGCTTGAGGGACACCCTAATCTCGATCACGCGTGCGGATTCGTCGGTATCGCGACGGAATCTCCCGGTTCACGCGGAGGGCACTGCGGAGCTGGATAGGTCTAGGCAATGACAAAGCCCCAGGTCGCTGACCTGGGGCTTTCGTGTGGAGCGGATGACGGGAATCGAACCCGCGCTATAAGCTTGGGAATCACCGATCTTCCACGCCTCGTCCGGCGTGTGACCAGCGAGAACGGGCGCCAGGGAGGACCCCATGGCCCGCCCTGACGCCCGCCGTTGACCGCCGTTCCCCGCCCTACCTGGCACGCGTCTGGCACAGTCAGAGTGGTCAAACAGGCCGCGCCGTCACCGCACCAGTGCGTTCCGCGGGTTGCGCTCACGTGAGCTGCCAAGGCTGGACCACTGCTGCCGTGGGTGCGCATCCTTGGTCGTAGGCAGCTGCCGCTCAGCGGACGACTGTGAGACGGGCCCTCGAGGATGTCGGCTTTGTAGCAGGGCGGCCAGACCCCGCGCGAACGGTGACGACGAGGCCAAATATCCAGCTACTCAATTCCTGCGCGCTGACATCAAGCTCGTCTGCCACGTGACGCAAAGAGATTCCCTTGGATTGCGCCATATGGAAAACCTTCTCCAGGAGTTGAGACTTCTCGCGCCCCGGCATTCCCTGCGGCTCTGATGATCGGTATCCCTTCTTGCTTAGCTCCACACAGGCTTTCCTGTAGTGCCAATCCGAAAGGATCCCTAGGTCATGCAGCCTATAAGTCAAAGCCATAGCCGCAACCTTCCATACGCGCTTGGCGGCGATGATTTGGGAAGGCAGGGGGGAATCGGGCATGATATTTACCACGCTCGATCGCGGCATGAGGAACGAGCTGGCGAACGCGTTTGCTTCCTTCTCGGCAGCTAGCCCGTACAGCTCACGCTCCTCGCCGTGGAGCACCAGGTGACCTAGCTCATGCGCAACGTCGAATCGCCCTCTTTCCGCACTCTTCAATGTGCTCAAGAAGATAAAAGGAGTCCCGTTGCGCCAAAAGGAGAACGCGTCAACATCGGAGAATTCTGGCGGGAGAGAGAAAACTCGAATGCCACGCGATTCAACCAAATGCACCATGTTCGAAATTGGCGCATCTCCTAGATCCCACCGGGCGCGCAGAACATCAGCTGCGGATTCTGGATCGAGTCGTCCGAGTGTAGGAACGTGAGAGGTGGGGAGCTTGTAGCGGCTGGAAATCCATTCGTTAAGCTCCAATGCCAGAGTGCTTGCAGCTAGAGCAGCATC
The DNA here is from genome assembly GCF_008704935.1 of Streptomyces vinaceus. NCBI lineage: Bacteria > Bacillati > Actinomycetota > Actinomycetes > Kitasatosporales > Streptomycetaceae > Streptomyces > Streptomyces vinaceus. The sequence goes on along the minus strand of NZ_CP023692.1, from coordinate 3,627,240 downwards.
TCTGGGTGCTGCGGCGAGTTTGCTGCGCGCGCGGAATGACACCGCTTCCAGGGGCAGCAGCTCGATACTCGACTTGTGGAAGAAGGACTCAGGGAAGTCCAAGGCTGCCGAGATTTTCGCCAAGGTCTCGCTAGCGGGATCGGTGCGCCCAGTCTCGTAGTTCGACAAGCTCTGGAGGCTCACTCCCGCGCGTTCGCTGAGTTCTGCGAGAGTGAGCCCTCTCCGCTTGCGAGCGATGGCGATGCGCGACGAAGAAACCATCTACTACCGCCACCCTCACGTATGCCCGCTTCGCCCCTATCTCACCACTCTTCGACGGCAACGTCGAAGCCGGTGTCGCCATCAGGGTAATCGAACGTCTTTTTGAAGCGGATGGCAGGCAGGAGGATCCTGCGGTCCCAACTGTCGATCTTGCCGCGAGGGCCAACCCTACTGGGCAGAGACAGCTCGCTCCGCACCTCGATGAACCCCTGCTTCCTCGCGGTGTAGCGGAAGGTCAGCAGGTACCAGGTGGTCAAGTTGGCGTACTCGTCCTCATTGCGCTGGGCCTCAAGCTCTTCCTCGGCCAGCGGCATCGGGAAGAGTCCGGGGTCGATGTCCTGGTTCCGGGCGACCAACGACTCCTTCGCGACGCCGGCCGGACGGTGGCTCCGCGGCTGCGGGTTGCCGGGGAGGCCTGTGCGGGCGTCTCCGAGCAGTACGCCGATACCCATGCTCTTGTCAGGGTTCACCGTGAGCGGGGACTGCTTGGGGTCGTAGCGGTGCCACTGCTCCTCGGTCCTGAGCAGGTTCCTCAGGGTGCGCACCCTGGCGAAGTAGTCGAAGGTCCCGGCTGCATTGTTCGCGTCGTCCTTCGTTGCGGCGGCCCGGGCCTCCTCGCCCTCCCTGATCAGCTGCTCGAAGTACTCGTACTTGAGGCCCAGCTCCGCAAGCTGCTCTTCGTGGCCGCCGTGCTCATCAGGCCTGGCCCAGGAGTTCCCGATCACACACCCCTCCCTAGGGGTTATAGGAACGCCCCCTCACATGAGGAGCGATTTTTATAAGCGTAGCGTGCGCCACCGACAACGCGGCGCGATGACGGGCACTCAAGTTCCTTGACCTGCAAACCAGTAGGGCTGTCATGCCGGTTCGTGGGCCCGCCCACCACTCGCCCCAACTCCCATCCCGTCTGCCGTCGGCCCACACGCATGTGGAGCGGACGCGGTGCCGGGCGTCCAGGTGGAGCGCGCCACTGTACGAACGACCTGGACGCCCGGCGCCGTGTCTGCTCGGCTTGTCCTGGGCCGATGGCAGACGGGATGGGAGTTCCCCGCCCCAGCCATCCACGGCCGGCACTCGCCCGCGGCGCCCCCGCCATCCCGGAGTCGGAGCGCCCCCGCCGGAGGCATGTTGGTGACAGATGGGACCGGAGGCCGTTGGGGACTGCCTCATGCCCCTTGGCCTATCCCGCCTTGCAGGGGCGGGCGTCGGCGCAGCGGGGGCGGAGCGGGCCGAAGGCAGGAGCGTCGCCCCGAGCGGAGCCGGGAAGCCCGCCCGGCGGAGCGGAGCGCAGCCGGGTGCTTGATGAAGTAGGGAAAGTCTTATCGCAGGGGCGCTCTTGTGGCTCCCCTGGTCCACTGGTCCCATGGCCCTGACATTCCTGCGGGGGCTGGGGGCCTGGTGGATGAGTTGAAGGTGACCTCGTGGAAGCGGTACGGGCATGATCGCCTATACGTGAACCTGCCCGACGGGACAGCAGTCGCCTGGATGGACCGTAGGACTGGGGAGATCACGGTCTTGCGCAGCGAGTATCGGGATGCTGCCGGCGATGTGCTGGCCCGGCTGGTTGAGATGGCTTCCGATCCGATTCCGTCTCCCTCTCCGCCCCCGGTGCCGTCGGCAGGTGATCGAATCCGTCCTGGGCTGCCCCTGCTGACGCCTGAGAACGATCTCGCGAAGAATCGACCTGGTGAGGAGCTGCGGCAGCGGCTTGCCGAGTCGGGTCCGGGGCTTTGGTACCGCTTCGTGGCTTGGCTGCTGCGGCGTAGGACTGATGAGGACTCATGGCGCACGGGGCTGGCTGGCGAACGTCGTGTCGGGCAGGAGCTTGAACGGCTCGAACGTCAGGGCTGGCGGGTGCTGCACTCGATTCCGTTACCGCGCCAAGTGGACATCGATCACTTGCTGATTGGGCCCGGCGGAGTCTTCGCGATCAACACCAAGCACCATCCGCAGAAACGAGTGTGGGTGGGCGACGACATGGTGAAAGTCAACGGCGGCAAGGCCCAGCCCTATGTGATCAAGAGTCGGGCCGAGGCCGAGCGGGCGCGCAAGGTTCTGACGACCCACTGCGACTTCGATGTGCCCGTGCGAGCGGTCCTGGTCTTTGTGGGCGCCCTCAAGATCGATGTGGTGCCTACACAGCTCGGCGTCCGAGTCTTACAGGAGCGGGCGGTCTCCTCTTTGGGTCCTCTGTCCGGTGAGCTCACTCCACCCCAGATCGAACGCGTCTACAGCGTCGCCAGGGATCGCCGCGTGTGGGCGGATGCGTGACCGGCTGGTCAGGGCGTTGAGATCAGCTGTCGGCCGTCGTGGCTGCGGACGTGGGGGCCTTCATCGTCCAGGGCGTCCAAGAGGCGGATCGCGAAGACCTCGGACATCTGTGCTGAGACCTCGTCCGGCGTGAGCCACGCGACCGCGGTCGATTCCTCCGAGGTGTGCTCGGCGCCGCCGGTCGCCTTGCAACGGAACACCAGGGCGACGATGCCTCGGCTCGTGTTCTTGTAGACCCCCGTGAGCTCCTGGACCTCGACCTCGATGCCCGTCTCCTCCAGGACCTCGCGGCGGACGCCGGCCTCCGGGGACTCGGTGAGTTCAAGGACTCCGCCCGGCAGTTCCCAAGTCCCGTTGTCCGCTCGGCGGATCGCCAGGAGTCGGCCGTCCTCGCGCAGCACTGCCCCGGCTACGGACACGGAGTGCAGTGGCGTTGACTTGACCTGCGGGGAACCCGTACTCATGTACAGGAGCATAGGAGGAAGAGAAGGACTATGGGAACCGCAGCAGGAGGTGGCCGAGGGGCTGTGCCGCGCTACGTGCAGATCGCTGACGACATCGTTCAGCAGATCCGGGCCGGCACGCTGGAGCCAGGAGACATGGTGCCGAGTGAGTCGGAGCTCATCGAGCGCTACGGCGTCGCCGGTGGGACGATCCGTAAGGCCATGGTGGAAGTCCGGGCCAGCGGGCTCGTGGAGACCCGGCACGGCAAGGGCTCGATGGTGAAGGCCCGGCCGCCCGTACGGCACCGGTCCTCGGATCGGTTCCGGCGTACGCATAGGCAGGAAGGGCGGGCTGCATACCTCGCTGAGTCCGCGCAGTCCGGTGCCGAGGCCAAGGTGAGCGTGCTGTTCATCGGGCCCATGGAGGCGCCGGAGGAGATTGCGGAACGCCTCGGGGTCACCGCGGGGACTCAGGTCCTGGCCCGACGTCGGCTGTACTTCCGGGACGGGACCCCGGTGGAGACGGCCAGCTCGTACCTGCCGTGGGACGTGGTGAAGGACATCCCGGAGCTGTTCGCGGAGAACCCCGGTCCCGGCGGCATCTACGCGCGGCTGGAGGATCACGGTCACGTCTTCGCCGAGTACGTGGAGACGCTCCAGGCCCGGCCGGCAGCCAAGGCCGAAGCGACCGAGCTGTCGCTGAGCCCCGGCGCCCCCGTGGTGCATCTGCTGCGCAACGCCGTCACGGAGGAGGGCCGCGTCGTCGAGGTCTGCGACACCCTCATGGCCGCTGACCAGTTCGTATTCGAGTACCGGATCCCTGCGCGCGACTGACGCCCGCTCAACTCACCACAGCCCGCTGCGAGTTTCTCTTCGTAGCGGGTTGACTCATGTATAGGAGTCAGGCACTCTTCTTCATGTCGCTCCTATACATGAGTGACGGAGTTCCACCCCTATAGAGGAGTGATCTTCCGTGCGTCAGATCCCCGTGGACACCACCGGCGCGACCGTGATGGTCGCCCAGCCCCCGCAGCTCAAGCTGCGCGACAAGAAGACGGGACAGGTCGCCGTCGACAACGAGAGCGGCAACAACCTCATGACCGTGGACGTGCTGTTCGTGATGAACGGCAACGCCGAGGTCGTGTCCGTGACCGTCGCCGAGCCCGACATCTCCGGTGAGCTCGTCACCGGCACCCCCGTCGCGCTGACCGGTCTCGTCGCCCGCCCGTGGGAGAACGAGTTCAACGGCCAGAAGCGGCACGGACTCAGCTTCCGCGCCGTCGCCGTCACCTCGTTGGCCAAGGCAGGCTGAGCATGACCGCCTTATGGGTCACGCTGCTGGTGGTCCTGGCCCTCGCACTCGTCCTGCGCTGGCAGCGGCCCACCTGGTACTGGATGACCTTCGGGGTCACCTTCGCCGCGATCCGCGTCCTGATCCGCTACCGGTCGGCGATGGACGCCTGCGGGCTCACCGTCCCGCCCGCCCGCTGGCGACTCGCCCTCGCCCGCGTCACCAACCGCCCCGTCCCCGAAGCCCGCTCGCCGCGCATCCTGCGGCTGCGGCCCACCGCGACCGGGCTGGTCCTCCGTCTGAAACTCCGGCCCGGGCAGGACGCGTTCGACTTCTCCGCCTCCTCCGACCGGCTACGGCACTCCTTCGCTCTGCACAACGTCGTCTCCCGCGAGATCCGGTCCGGCGTCGTGGAGCTGCGAATGACCGGGTACGACGTCCTCAAGCTCGTGCGCATGCCGACTGCTCCACCCTCCGAGGTACTCCGCATACCTGTCGCCCTGCGGGAGGACGGGGAGCTCCACTACCGGGACTACCGGCAGGCCCCGCACGCGCTGAACGTCGGCGCCACCAAGTCGGGGAAGTCCGTCTATCAGCGCACGCTCGTCTCCGGGCTGGCACCGCAGAACGTCGCGCTCGTCGGCATCGACTGTAAGAACGGTGTGGAACTGTTCCCACTGGCCGCGCGGTTCACGGCCCTCGCGGACAATCCCACCGACGCAGCCGACCTGCTCACCGCGCTCGTGCAGTACATGGGCCGCGTCTACCAGGTCATCCGGGCCGAGCAGCGCATCAGCGTCAGCCTGCCGGATGCGGAGATCACCGCTGACATCTGGGATCTCCCGGCGCACCTACGCCCCGTACCCGTCGTGGTCGTGGTGGACGAGGTAGCCGAACTGGCCCTCGCCGCCAGTAGGGCCGAGGAGACCCGGCGGGACCAGATCGTCACCGACCTCGTACGCCTCGCCCAGCTCGGCCGCGCCGCCGGCATCCACCTGGAGATCTGCGGCCAGCGCTTCGGCTCCGAGCTCGGCAAGGGCATCACCATGCTTCGCGCCCAGCTCACCGGACGCACCGCCCACCGCGTCAACGACGAGACCTCGGCGAACATGGCCTTCGGGGACATCTCCCCGGACGCCGTCCTCGCCGCAGTCCAGATCGACAGGGACCGCCCCGGCACCGCCGTGGCCGGTGACTCCTCCGGCGGCTGGTCCCGTATCCGGGCCCCGCACACCACGCTCCGCCAGGCCGTGGACACCTGCAACGCCCACGCGCACCGCACCCCGAGCATCCCGGAGCTGGATCCCTTCCGGCCCGCGCTCCCTGTCCGCGTCCACGTCGGCAAGGTCCAGCCGAAGACCGCTTCGGCTCCCGCCTTCTGATCACCCCTCTCGCCCGGTCGGCGCGGCCTCATCGCGCCAGGTCCCTGCCCCACCCATGTCTAGATCCGGGAGAACCCCATGTTCTGCACGCTCTGTGGCGACGACAACGGAGAGAAGACCGGCTCCGATCACGAGATCGACGACTGCTCCTGGCGGTGGCTCTCCGAGGAGGAGATCGCGCTGATGCTCAGCGAGCGCCGCTCCTCAGACCAGCCGGGGACGTGACCGCCCGCCTGCGCCCGGACGCCGTCCTCGTCCAGGCCGTCATCGCCGGAGCCCTCTCCTTCGCCCACCTGCACGACCTCGCCGAAGCCGCCGGACAGGACGGTTGGAAGGCCTGGGCCTACCCGGTCAGCGTGGATCTGCTCCTCGTCGCCGCCTGGCACCGCCTGCGCTCCCTGCGGGATGCGGGAGAACCATCGCGCTCGGCCTGGTCCTGGTTCGCCGTCGCCCTGGCGGCCTCGCTCGGCGCGAACGTCGCGACCGCCGGCCTTCTCGATCTGGCCGACGTCCCGGACTGGCTCCGCATCCTCGTCGCCGGATGGCCCGCACTCGCCTTCCTCGGCGGAACGCTCCTGGTCCACCGGCCTACGACGCCCATCGCCTCCGACCCCGAGCCTGAACCCGAAGCGGCGCCCCTGCCCGTGCCCGTGGTCGAGCGGGCGACAGAACCCGGCGTACAGACCGCCGAGCTCCCCGCCCTGCCCGTCCCTGAACCGGCCGCCCCGGCGCCGACGGTCACGGCACCGCCCGCCCTCGTGGCCCACGCCCAGAAGATCGCCGCCGACCACCGGACCCGCACCGGCTCGGACATCGACGCCGAGACCCTGCGCGCCCGGCTTGGCGTCCCGCCCGCCTTGGCCGACGCGATCGCCGCCCAGCTCGTCTGAGAGGAGATCCCATGCCCGCCTGGATCAGCTTCCGCTCGCTCATGAAGATCGGCCCCGTCCAGATCGGCACCTATCGCGACCGTCGCGGTCGCACCAAGGACGCCGCTGTCTGCACCACCGACGGATGCGGCTGGTCCTCCGACTACAGCTCCTCGACCGCCGCCCAGCTCGCCGCCCGCACTCACCGCTGCCGCGTCAGCTGACGCTCCCGAAAGGCCACCGCCATGGATGTCCCGCTCTGGTTCGCCCTGCTCGCCGTAGGAGTCCTCGGCGTGAAGCTCACCCGCCCGCCCTGGTGGCTCGTCGCCGTGATCCTCCTCGGCGGCTTCCTCCTCGCGGGCAGCTTCCTCGCCCCGGCCATCGACACCGCGATCAACAAGTAGTCCATCCAGGAAGGAGAACAGCCGTGTTCAAGCCTCAGTACCCCACCCCCGACACCTACAGCCCGGCGACGATCCGCCCGACCCCGGCGCCCGTCGAGGAGCCCGAGGGGGCGACGGTCCCGCACAGGGCCCCGGGCGCCCTCGGCGGCCTGGTCCAGCAGTCGCCCGGTACCGCGCTCGCCCTCGCCGCCGGCGGAGTGGCCGGAGTCCTCGCCCTGGCGTCCGTCGCCGTCTCGCTGCTCCTGGCCGTCGCGGTCACCGCGGTTGCCCTGTCCGTCAGCGGCGTCGTCCTGCTGTTCCTCGTCCGCGCACTCCGCCAGGACTTCAAGAACCACTGACCGGCCGGTCTCCGCAGGCGTCACAAGCCACCAAGCATCGCCGCCACCCGGAGCCCGCTCCGCCATCACAACCGACCGCACGAAGGAGCATCGTGGACCCCCAATCGCTCGCCTTATGCCTGCCGTTCGTCGGCTGGGCCGCGCACTCGGGTCTACTGACCCGCCGACTCGCCACCGCCCGCCGTGACCCGCTGACCGGCCTGCGCACCCGCGCCGGATGGACTCACCAGGCCGAGCGCTTCATCCGCCGCAATGACTCCGTCGTCCTTCTCCTGGACCTGGACGGGTTCAAGGCCCTCAACGACACGTACGGCCACGCTGCCGGGGACGCCGCGCTCGCCACCACGGCAGCTCGCCTCACCGCCTGGTGCGGCCGCCACGGCATCGCCGGACGTCTCGGCGGAGACGAGTTCGTCGCCGTCCACCGCCACCCCGACTACTCCCGGGCCCTGGACGACCTGACCGCCGCACTCAACACCCCGATGACGTACGAGGGCCAGGAGCTGCCGGTCTCCGTCTCGGTCGGCTCCTGCCGACTGGCGAACCTGCCCCTGCCGTCGCTTCGCGACGCGCTCACCGCCGCCGATGCGGCCATGTACGCGGCCAAGGGCACCACCGGCCGCCGCAGTACCCGCCACATCACCCACTGACCGGCTCCCGAGCGGCGCACAAGCCACCAAGCATCGCCGCCGCCCGGACAGCCGACACCTCCCGACCGCAATCGAAAGGACCACCATCATGGACCGCGCCGCACTCCCGCCGCGCCGCATCTGCCCGAACTGCGACGGACACGCCTCCGTCGCCGTCACGCTTGGCGGCCGCGACCGCGCCGGCCACCTGCGCACCATCACCGCCCACTGCCCGGCCTGCCACGGCACCGGCCTCCGGCTCGTCCGCACCACTGCCGCGGGGGTGCGCGTCTGATGGGCATCTTCAACCGCAAGCCGTCCATCAGCGACGACGACCGTTTCAAGTACAACCTGGAGCAGGTCGCCGAGGACATCGGCGCCGAGAACGTCTTCCAGCACCGGGTTCGCTACGCCCACGAGGACCACGACGCCTCCCGCGGTGAGGTCAGCCGCAAGCCGAGCGGCCCGGCTTCGGGACCGTCTTGCGACAACGCCAACACCCCCCGACCGCGACGGGGGCGGCGCTGGTGACCGACTCCGCGACCCTCGCGGACTGGGACCCGGCCACCTTGAGCGACATGCTCAAGGTGGCCGGGACTCCCGGTTACGCCCGCTGGGAAGACCAGATCCACCGCACCGGCGGCTGCTCCGACCCGATCCACATCACCGGTTGGACCCTCGCCAAGGACAAGACCACCGGCGAGACCCTGCACCGCTACTCCACCGAGGTCGAACCCGGAGGCCGCCTCCGCATCGCCTGCGGCAACCGCCGCGTGTCCCGGTGCCCCGCCTGCGCCTGGACCTACGCCGGAGACACGTACCAACTGATCCGCGCAGGCCTCGCCGGGGACGACCGCCGTGACATCCCCGCCACCGTCCGCGAGCACCCTCGGGTCTTCGCCACGCTCACCGCCCCCTCCTTCGGCCCGGTCCACAACCGTCCCTCCGGCGGTCGCCCCTGCCGCTGCGGCATCCACCACCAGGAGCACGACGCCGAACTCGGCACCGCCCTCGACCCTGCGATGTACGACTACGCCGGCGCCGTCCTCTTCAACAACCACGCCGGACAGCTCTGGCAGCGCTTCACCACCCGCCTGCGCCGCGAGATCGCCGGGCACGCCGGACTGACCCAACGGGAGCTGAAGGACATGGCCCGCCTCTCATACGGCAAGGTCGCCGAGTTCCAGAAGCGCGGGGCCATCCACTTCCACGCCGTCGTACGGATTGACGGTCCTGACGGGCCGGACAGCCCGCCGCCCTCCTGGGCCACGACCGAACTGCTGACCGCCGCGATCCGAAGCGCCGTCGCCCACTCGTACACCTCGATCACCGTGCCAGCGGCCGGAGAGCAGTCCGCCCGTACCTTCCGGTGGGGCACGCAACTCGACGTCCGGCCGATCAAGGCATTCGGGGACGGCTCCGACATCACCGAACAGGCCGTCGCCTCTTACGTCGCCAAGTACGCCACCAAGGCGGCGGAGAACACCGGCACCCTCGACCGCCGGATCGGCAACCGTGAGGCCTTGGTCCTCCTCGACGTCCCCGACCACACCGCCCGCCTCATCACGGCCTGCCTCGACCTCGACCCGCTCTACCCGGACCGGCGCCTTGCCGCGTGGTCGCACATGCTCGGGTTCCGCGGCCACTTCTCCACGAAGTCCCGCGCCTACTCGACCACCCTCGGGGCCCTGCGCCAGACCCGGGCCGACTACCGCGCAGCCCAAGAACGCGAAGCACGCGGCCTCGTCGACATCGAGCCGGACACCGTCCTGGTCCTCGCCTCCTGGCAGTACGCCGGCCACGGCCACTCCCCGGGTGAATCCGTCCTCGCCGCCTCCATCGCCCGCGACATCCAACTCAACCGCCAGACCGCTCGCGAAGCCCTGCAAGGAGAGCAGCATGAATGAGCGCTACCTCAGCGTCGTCCAGGTCGCCGAACTCCTCGGCACCACCGTGCGGTTCCCCCGGCGGCTCGTCGCCGAGCGGCGCATCCGGTACGTCAAGGTCGGCACCCACGTGCGGATTCCGGAGAGCGCCGTACAGGAGTACATCGCTGCCCACACCGTCGAGCCGCGTCGGCCGCAGCGGTCGCGCTTTCGGAGGGCTGCCTAGTGGGTGGTAACCGCAAAGGCCGGAAGCGCGTGTTCGGCGCCATTCGGAAATTGCCGTCCGGGCGGTTCCAGGCTCGCTATCCGGGGCCAGATGGGGTCATGAGACCGGCTCCCGAGACTTTCGCGACCTCACGGGACGCCGATGACTGGCTTGCCGAGAAGCAGACCGAGATCAATAAGGGGGATTGGCGGGACCCGGACGCGGGCGCGGTCAACTTCAAGGAGTACGCGCTTCAGTGGGTGGATGAGCGGGGGGTTGGCGCCACAACCGACGAGTTGTACCGGCGGCTACTGCGGCTCCACATCCTGCCGGCCTTCGAGGAGTACGACCTCGACGAGATCACCCCGCCCCGGGTCCGCACCTGGCGAGCCGAGTGCCTCAAGGTCACCGGAGGTACGACCGTCGCCAAGTCGTACCGGTTGCTGAGCGGGATCATGGGGACCGCCGAGGACGACGAGTTGATCAGGCGGAACCCCTGCCGGATCAAGGGCGCGGGCAAGGAGTCGCCTGCCGAGCGGTCCACCGCCACCGTGGACCAGGTCGATGCCCTCGCCAAGGCCATGGGGGCGCGCTGGCGGTTGATGGTCTACATCGCCGCGTACGGTCCGGCTCGGCCCGAGGAGCAAGCGGGGCTGCGTCGCCCGGACGTTGACCTTGTGAACTGCGGAGTCTGGGTGCGTCGCGCCGAGCCGGAGCTCAACACCGGTCGGCGTGCGCCCGGTGAGACCAAGAGCGAGGCGGGTAAGCGGTTCATCGTTCTGCCGCGCTTCATGGCGGGCGATCTCAAGACGCACATGTACCTGTACGCCGAGCAGAAGCCGGATGGGCTGCTCTTCGTGGGGGAGCGGGGAGCACCGTTCCGGCGTACGACGTTCGGTCGGAAGTGGAAGAAGGCGCGTAAGGCGGCAGGGCTGCCGGAGACGTTCACCTTCTACGACCTTCGTCACACCGGGCACACCCTCTCGACGCAGTCGGGCGCCACCCTCAAGGACACGATGGTGCGGGCCGGCCAGTCCTCGGAGAAGGCGGCAATGATCTACCAGCACTCGAACCTTGAGCGTCAGCGGGAGGTCGCCGCCGGTATCGATGCCCGGGTCCAGAGCCTGCGGGCCAAGGCCGCCGAGCAAGCATCTGGCACGGATCTGGCACGGGAACGGTAGAGAGGTCTAGGCAACACAAAAGCCCCGGGTCGTTGACCTGGGGCTTTGCTTTGGAGCGGATGACGGGAATCGAACCCGCGCTATAAGCTTGGGAAGCTCATGTTCTACCATTAAACTACATCCGCATAACGTTCCAGTTGCCTGGAGCGGTATCTTTGGACACTCTACCCCATGATCGACCCCCGGTGAATCGGCCGCGGGGTCGTCGTCGTGTGTGGGGTGCACCGACAGTCGTGGGGGCGGGAGTTGGGGCGTAACGTACGCGTGCGTCGTGGTGCGCCGGCGGTGTTGGAGTGGCGGCTGGAGCGGGTCGCGATCATCCCCTAATGTGGCGATTCGTCGCAGTACGGCAGGTTGGGGAAAGGGACTCGATGGAGAACACCGTCGTCCGTTGTGCCGAAGGGCACGTTTTCAGTACCGCTTCGTTTCCGCTGCAGCACCTCGGTGCCGGCCGGATCGGGCCCGGGCGGCTGCTGCGGTGCCCGCGGTGTGCGCGGCTGAGGCACGCCGTGCCCGTCGGGTCGGCGGCCGTCAAGCGATAGCGGTCCGCGGGGCGCGCGGCGCCGCTCTCGATTGGGGGTGGCCCGTGCGCACTGCGTATCCTCGGGACGTGCTTCTCTCAGACAAAGACATCCGGGCCGAGATCGACAGCGGACGGGTTCGCATCGACCCGTTCGAGGAATCGATGGTGCAGCCCTCCAGCATCGATGTACGTCTCGACCGCTTTTTCCGGGTGTTCGAGAACCACCGCTACGCGCACATCGACCCCGCCGTCGAGCAGCCCGACCTGACCCGCATGGTCGAGCCGGAGGGGGACGAGGCCTTCATCCTCCACCCCGGTGAGTTCGTGCTCGCCTCGACCTACGAGGTCGTCTCGCTGCCCGACGACATCGCCTCCAGACTGGAGGGGAAGTCCAGCCTGGGCCGCCTGGGGCTGGTGACGCATTCGACCGCCGGGTTCATCGACCCCGGTTTCTCGGGCCACGTCACGCTTGAGCTGTCGAACCTGGCCACCCTCCCCATCAAGCTGTGGCCCGGCATGAAGATCGGGCAGCTGTGCATGTTCCGGCTCAGCTCGCCCGCCGAGTACCCCTACGGGAGTGAGCGGTACGGATCGCGGTACCAGGGTCAGCGCGGCCCCACGGCCTCGCGCTCCTTCCAGAACTTCCACCGCACCCAGGTGAGGCACGAGGCATGAGCGGCGTCGTACGAGAGAACCTGAACTACGAGGGATTCGGGCGGGCGGTGCGCGAGCTCGCGCAGACCATCGCCGATGACGGCTACGAGCCCGACATCATCCTCAGCATCGCCCGGGGCGGCGTCTTCGTCGCCGGCGGTCTGGCGTACGCGCTCGACTGCAAGAACATCCACCTGGTGAACGTCGAGTTCTACACGGGTGTCGGGACCACGTTGGAAATGCCGGTCATGCTGGCGCCCGTGCCCGAGGCGATCGACTTCACGAACAAGAAGGTCCTCATCGCCGATGACGTGGCCGACACCGGCAAGACGCTGAAGCTCGTCCACGACTTCTGCCTGGGCCACGTCGCCGAGGTCCGTTCCGCCGTGATCTACGAGAAGTCGCACTCGCTCGTGAAGTGCGAGTACGTGTGGAAGAAGACCGACGAGTGGATCAACTTCCCGTGGTCGGTCGAGCCGCCCGTCGTGAAGCGTGAGGGTCAGGTTCTCGACGCCTGACAGGTGAGTGAGTACGGGTGAGTACGAGGGAGGGCCCCGGCGCGTCGTGCGCCGGGGCCCTCCCTCGTGGTGCGTGGTGCGCGGGTCCTACAGCGTGCCCAGCTTGATGATCGACAGCAGTGCGACCAGCTGGATCGCGGACGCGCCCAGGGCCTTCGGCCACGGCAGGTCGTGCGACTTGCTGACGAGCGAGGTGAACAGGGCACCGGCCGCCACCCACGTGGCCCAGCCCAGCACCTGCACGAACATGTTGTCCCCGCCCAGGAACACGGCGAAGAGCAGTCGCGGCGCGTCCGTGATGGACATGACCAGCATCGACAGGCCCACGGTCGGCTGCCATGCGCCGTCGCCTCCCAGCTGGCGGGCCAGGGTGTGCGTGACCGCGCCCAGGATCAGGCCGCAGATGACGAAGGCCACGCCGGCGCTGAGGACGATCGGGACGGCGTTGGGGAGGGTGGCCTTCATGACGTCCTCACGGGCGTCGTCGAGGCCGAAGACCGCGAGCAGGCCGTAGAGGAAGGTCACGATCAGCGCCGGGCCCCAGACGGCGTAGTCGCGCATCTGCAGGAACGTCGGCCCCGGCCGCATCACGATGCCGCGCAGGAGTTCCTTCCACGGCAGCCGCGGGCCCGCCGGTGCGGCCGCCGCGGCGCCCGCGTGGTACGTCGCGCCCTGGCTGTAGGGGTCCTCGCCGTAGGCGAAGACCTGGGTGTGCCCCGGGTTGTCGTTCGCGTACGAGCCGCCGCCGTGGCCGCCCTGGCCGCCCTGGCCGTAAGGGGGTTGCTGCCGTCCGTACGGCTGCTGCTCGTGCGGGTCGAAGTACTCGGGCTCGCCGTGGCCTCCGGCGGCGGGCTGCTGAGGCCACTGCTGCTGGGGAGGGTAGGGCTGTTGACCGTACGGCGCCTGCTGCGGTTGCTGCTGCTGTCCGTACGGCTGCTGCCGCGGGGGTTGTTGGGGAGCGCGGTTGTTGTCCCGGCCGCGTCCGATCCTGAATCCAGCCACGTGATCGAACGTACCTGGTCCCGGGAGCCGTGGTGGGCGGGCTGCCGGAATAAGGGCCCTTTGCGGCTGAGCTGTGACATCCCCTAGGGGATCCCTAATGGGCGGATTTGCGTGGTTTACCTGGTTGGTGGGGAGTCTGCGGGGGTTCGTTACATCTTCGACGGAATACGTAGATATCGGGTCCGTAGCTTCGGGTGTGTCGCCTCCGGGGCGTACGTCACGCGTTACGAGTTACGAGCCACGAGTACGAGAAGAGCCTCCACATGCGCAGCACCCGCCGCACCACCCTTCGTACCGCCGCAGTCTTCACGGGCGCGGCCGCCGTACTGGCCCTCCCGGTCGGATCAGCGTTCGCGGACTCGCCGACCGGCCCTGAGGCGGAGGTTCTGCCGGGGGTCGAGCAGCCGGTCAAGGAGGAGCCGGTCAAGGAGGAGCCCGCCAAGGAGCGGCCCGTGGGGGAGGGCAAGCCGGTGGGGGAGGACAAGCCCGTCACCGAGCCGGCCGTCGACCCGTCCGTCCCGCAAGTGGACCCGACCGCGCCGACGGCAGAGCGGGCCTTCGTGACCACGGTCAAGCTCGCGGACGGCTCGATCGCCAAGGTCTACAAGATCGGCGCGGGCCACTTCGAGGGCCGAGGTCTTCTCCGGGTCGACGAAGCTGGACACGCTGGTCAGCAAGGGCGGCAACCCCGCGTACGGGCAGAACAACGGCATGCACGTAGTGCTGCGGCCGAACGGGACCGTGACCTCGTGGGTGGAGGGAGAGCAGAAGCCGAAGCCGCGGCCGAAGCCGCTGGAGAAGCACGAGCCCGTCGAGAAGCCGAAGCACCAGCTCAAGAAGGAGACCTCGGTACGGGTCACCATGCCGGACGGGCGGATCGCGAAGCTGGTCGACGGGCCGCGCGGCAAGCGCGTCGAGATCTCCGTGCCGAACGGGAACCTGCTCGGGACGGTCGACCTGAAGCACCCCAGCGCGCAGAACGACGGCTGGACTTACCGGATCGTCCAGGACGGGAAGCGCGTGAAGTTCGTCGTCATCGACGGGAAGGGCGGGGGGAGCAGCTGGGTGTACGGGTTCGACGGGAAGCTGATCGAGAAGTACGCGGCCGAGCGCCCGGGGGCCTCGAAGGCCGTGAAGCCTGCGGCGGACCGGGTGGACCGGGTGGAGGGGACGGACCGTGTCGTGCCGCAGGGCGGCGTGAAGGCCGGGGCGGAGGGGGCCGATGCCGGTTCCGGGACCTCGAAGGGTGACACCCCGATGCTGGTCGCCGCGGGCGGCGGGATGGCTGCCGCGGGGGCGGCGGGGCTGGGCTTCGCCCTGCTGAAGCGGGGGCGGGCCGGCCGGTCCTGACGGGCCGCGTCGGGTGGGGGCCGGGGTGGGCCGCTGCGGTGTGCCGCTGCGCGGGCCTTTCCCCCGCCCCGCCCCTTCCCGAAACCGGGGGCTCCGCCCCCGGACCCCGGACCCCGTAACGCCGTACGGCCGGCCCCCTGAGCAGGGGGCCGGCCGTACGGCGTTACGTTGCGGGCTGTCGCCGTGCCCGCCGGGCGCCTTCGGCTAGGCCTTGGCCTCCGGCTTCGCCTCGGACCCGGCGTCCGCCGCAGCCTCCGGCTCGGCCTTCGCCTCGCCCGCGGTGGCGGATGCCTCCGGCTCGGCCTCGGCAGCGGCCGCAGCCGCGGCGGCCACCTCCGCGTCCGTTTCGGCCTCGGCGGTGGTCTCGGCCTGGGCCTCGGCCGCGGTGGCTCCTGCCGACGCCGCTTCCGGCTCGGCCTTCGCCTCGGGCGTGGTGGCGGACGCCTCCGGCTCGGCCTCGGCCTCGGCCTTCGCCTCGGTCTCGGCAGCGGGCGCAGCCGCGGCGGTCGCCTCCGGCGCCACCTCCGTGTCCGCGTCCGCCTCGGCCTCGGCCTCGTCAGAGGCTGCCTCCGACGCCGCTTCCGGCTCGGCATCGGGCTTGGTCTCGGCCTTGGCCACTGCTTCGGCCTCTGCTTCCGCCTTCGCCTTGGCCTCCGCCTCGGCCTTGGCCGCAGCCTCCGCCTTTGCCGCAGCCTCCGCGGCCGCCGCTTCCTCCGCCGCCAGGGCCTCGGCCTCGGCCTCCGCCTGCGCCGCCAGTTCGGCCTCCGTCGGGGCCGGGGCCTTCACCGACTCCAGGAGGAGCTGCGCCACGTCCACGACCTGGACGGATTCCTTCGCCTGGCCGTCGTTCTTCTTGCCGTTCACCGAGTCCGTCAGCATGACCAGGCAGAACGGGCAGGCCGTCGAGACGATGTCCGGGTTCAGGGACAGCGCCTCGTCCACGCGCTCGTTGTTGATGCGCTTGCCGATGCGCTCTTCCATCCACATCCGCGCGCCACCGGCGCCGCAGCAGAAGCCCCGCTCCTTGTGGCGGTGCATCTCCTGCTGCCGCAGGCCCGGCACGGCCGACATGATCTCGCGCGGCGGCGTGTAGACCTTGTTGTGCCGGCCCAGGTAGCACGGGTCGTGGTACGTGATCAGCCCGTCCACCGGCGTCACCGGCAGCAGCCGGCCCTCGTCGATCAGGTGCTGGAGCAGCTGCGTGTGGTGGATGACCTCGTACTCGCCGCCCAGCTGCGGGTACTCGTTCGCGATCGTGTTGAAGCAGTGCGGGCACGTCGAGACGATGCGCTTCGCCGACTTCGGCTTCTTCGTCTCCGGGTCGTCGTCGTCCTCGCCGAACGCCATGTTCAGCATCGCCACGTTCTCCTGGGCGAGCTGCTGGAACAGCGGCTCGTTGCCCAGGCGGCGCGGGGAGTCACCGGTGCACTTCTCGTCGCCGCCCATGATCGCGAACTTGACGCCCGCGATGTTCAGCAGCTCGGCGAAGGCCTTCGTGGTCTTCTTCGCGCGGTCTTCCAGGGCGCCCGCGCAGCCGACCCAGTACAGGTAGTCGTACTCCGAGAGGTCCTCGGCGTCCTTGCCGACGATCGGGACCTCGAAGTCGACCTCCTTGGTCCACTCCACGCGCTGCTTCTTGGCCAGACCCCAGGGGTTGCCCTTCTTCTCCAGGTTCTTGAGCATCGTGCCCGCCTCCGACGGGAACGCGCTCTCGATCATCACCTGGTAGCGGCGCATGTCGACGATGTGGTCGATGTGCTCGATGTCGACCGGGCACTGCTCGACGCACGCGCCGCACGTGGTGCAGGACCACAGCACGTCCGGGTCGATGACGCCGTTCTCCTCGGCGGTGCCGATCAGCGGGCGCTCGGCCTCGGCCAGCGCCGCCGCCGGAACGTCCTTCAGCTGCTCCGCGGTCGCCTTCTCCTCGCCCTCCATGGTCTTGCCGCCACCTGCCAGCAGGTACGGGGCCTTGGCGTGGGCGTGGTCGCGCAGCGACATGATCAGGAGCTTCGGGGACAGCGGCTTGCCCGTGTTCCACGCGGGGCACTGCGACTGGCAGCGGCCGCACTCCGTGCAGGTGGAGAAGTCGAGGATGCCCTTCCAGGAGAACTGCTCGACCTGGGAGACGCCGAAGACGTCGTCCTCGCCCGGCTCCTCGAAGTCGATCTCCTTGCCGCCGCTCGTCATCGGCTGCAGCGCGCCCAGGGCCGTCGAGCCGTCCGCGTTCCGCTTGAACCAGATGTTCGGGAAGCCGAGGAAGCGGTGCCAGGCGACACCCATGTTGGTGTTGAGCGAGACCGTGATCATCCAGGTGAAGGACGTGACGATCTT
This sequence comes from Streptomyces vinaceus, assembly GCF_008704935.1. Lineage (NCBI taxonomy): Bacteria > Bacillati > Actinomycetota > Actinomycetes > Kitasatosporales > Streptomycetaceae > Streptomyces > Streptomyces vinaceus. The sequence continues at coordinate 3,609,699 of NZ_CP023692.1, read as the reverse complement.
GAGCGCGGCGAAGAAGTACGTCAGGTACTGGATCGTGCCCAGGTCCAGCCCGTCGAACGCGGCGATCAGCGGGTACGAGGCGAAGAAGCCCGGCTCCCAGCCGTCGACGCCGTGCTGGACGCCCTCCAGCGCGCGCAGCGTCATGATGCAGACGCCGACGATCAGGATGACGGCCTCGACGAAGTACGCCTGGCCCGTCTTGGAACCCGCGAAGCGGGACTTGCGGCCCGCCGCGCCCGGCCGGCTGAGCTGGCGGATCACGATCAGGGTCACGATGCCGAGGACTGTCATCAGGCCGAGGAACTCGGTGAAGATCTCGTACGGCAGCCAGTCGCCGATGATCGGGATCAGCCAGTCGGCCTGGAAGAGCTGGCCGAAGGCGTTGACGATCGTCAGCAGCAGCGAGAAGAAGCCCACCGCCACGAACCAGTGCGCGAAGCCGACGATCCCCCAGCGGTTCATGCGGGTGTGGCCGAGGAACTCCTTGACCAGGGTGATGGTGCGCTGCGTGGGGTCGCCGGTGCGGGTGCCCGCGGGCACTGGCTGGCCGAGCCGCACGAAGCGGTAGATCTGCACGGTGGCACGGCCGAACAGCGCGACGGCCACCACCGTGATGACCAGCGACACGATGATCGCGGCGAGTTGCATGGAAGGGCTCCTCGGGCGGCACTTACTAAGCGGTAACTTATGAAGTCAAGGGTTGAGGTTACCCATTTCCCGCGCCGCAATGTAGGTGAGCGAGCGGTGATCTGTGTCGCTCAGGCATGCCTCAGGCGCGCCTGTGCCGACAGGCCGCCCGAGGGGTCTGAGCCAGGATCGCGAGATCCATCCCCAGCCAATGGCTCTCCACATAGTGCCGGTCCAGGAGCGCCATCTCCTCCCAGGGGAGGTCGGACCGCGCGCTGACCTGCCACAAACCCGTCATTCCGGGGCGTACGAGGAGCCGGTCGGCCCGGTCCGTACGCGGCTCCGCGCGCGGCCCGACCAGCGACATCTCGCCGCGCAGCACGTTCAGCAGCTGCGGCACCCCGTCCAGGGCGTACCGCTCCAGGGCCGCTCCCAGCCGCCCCGCCGCGTCCGTACGCAGCCGCCAGGTCAGGAACGGCCGCCCGCCGCGCCCCGCCGCCGGCTCCCGTACGAAGACCCGCCCGCCCTGGGTCGCGTACAGCAGGGCCGCCACGGCCAGCAGCGGCACCACGGACAGGGCGCCCAGCGCGGTGGCCCCGATGAGGTCGACCACCCGCTTCGCCGAGAGGTCCGGCAGCTGCGCCCGGCGCGCCGACGGGCGCGGGCTCGCGGGGGGTCGTACGAGGTGCCGGATCGGGGGGAGCGTGAGCGGCGGCAGCGGCATGGGGGCACCCTGCCCTGCGCCCCGGGCGGCCGCCGGGAGCCGCGCAGCGGCCGGGCCCAGCATCCCCCGCTCGGCCCCGGGGAGGCCCCTGTGAGCGTTAGCCCGGGATAAAAGTTGAGCCGACCACACTCACCTCTGTTGACGTCCGCGCGGTGATGGGGCATGGTTGAGTCTGTTCCACTCAAGTCAGCTGGAGGAAACCAAAATGGCACGTGCGGTCGGCATCGACCTGGGCACCACTAACTCCGTCGTCAGCGTTCTCGAAGGCGGCGAGCCCACCGTCATCACCAACGCCGAGGGCGCCAGGACCACGCCGTCCGTCGTCGCCTTCGCCAAGAACGGCGAGGTCCTCGTCGGCGAGGTCGCCAAGCGACAGGCGGTCACGAACGTGGACCGCACCATCCGCTCCGTCAAGCGCCACATGGGCACTGACTGGAAGATCAACCTGGATGGCAAGGACTTCAACCCGCAGCAGATGAGCGCCTTCATCCTGCAGAAGCTGAAGCGCGACGCCGAGGCGTACCTGGGCGAGAAGGTCACGGACGCGGTCATCACCGTCCCGGCCTACTTCAACGACTCCGAGCGCCAGGCGACGAAGGAGGCCGGCGAGATCGCGGGCCTGAACGTCCTGCGCATTGTCAACGAGCCGACCGCCGCCGCCCTGGCGTACGGCCTCGACAAGGACGACCAGACCATTCTCGTCTTCGACCTCGGTGGCGGCACCTTCGACGTGTCGCTCCTGGAGATCGGCGACGGCGTCGTCGAGGTCAAGGCCACCAACGGTGACAACCACCTCGGTGGTGACGACTGGGACCAGCGCGTCGTCGACTACCTGGTGAAGCAGTTCGCCAACGGCCACGGCGTGGACCTCTCCAAGGACAAGATGGCGCTCCAGCGCCTGCGCGAGGCCGCCGAGAAGGCGAAGATCGAGCTGTCCTCCTCCACGGAGACCACGATCAACCTGCCCTACATCACGGCTTCCGCCGAGGGCCCGCTGCACCTGGACGAGAAGCTCACCCGCGCCCAGTTCCAGCAGCTGACCGCGGACCTTCTGGACCGCTGCAAGACCCCGTTCCACAACGTCATCAAGGACGCCGGCATCCAGCTGTCCGAGATCGACCACGTGGTCCTGGTCGGCGGCTCCACCCGCATGCCGGCCGTCGCCGAGCTCGTCAAGGAGCTGACCGGCGGTCAGGACGCGAACAAGGGCGTCAACCCGGACGAGGTCGTCGCCATCGGCGCCACCCTCCAGGCCGGTGTCCTCAAGGGTGAGGTCAAGGACGTCCTGCTCCTCGACGTGACCCCGCTGTCCCTCGGCATCGAGACCAAGGGCGGCATCATGACCAAGCTCATCGAGCGCAACACCACGATCCCGACCAAGCGTTCCGAGATCTTCACGACGGCCGAGGACAACCAGCCGTCCGTGCAGATCCAGGTCTACCAGGGTGAGCGCGAGATCGCGGCGTACAACAAGAAGCTCGGCATGTTCGAGCTGACCGGCCTGCCGCCGGCCCCGCGTGGCGTCCCGCAGATCGAGGTCTCCTTCGACATCGACGCGAACGGCATCATGCACGTCACGGCCAAGGACCTCGGCACGGGCAAGGAGCAGAAGATGACCGTCACCGGCGGCTCTTCGCTCGGCAAGGACGAGGTCGACCGCATGCGCCAGGAGGCGGAGCAGTACGCGGACGAGGACCTGCGCCGCAAGGAGGCGGCCGAGTCCCGCAACCAGGGCGAGCAGCTCGTCTACCAGACGGAGAAGTTCCTCAAGGACAACGAGGACAAGGTCCCGGCCGAGGTCAAGACCGAGGTCGAGGCCGCCGTCACCGAGCTGAAGGAAAAGCTCAAGGGCGAGGACACCGCCGAGATCCGTACCGCGACCGAGAAGCTCGCCGCGGTCAGCCAGAAGCTCGGCCAGGCCATCTACGCCGACGCGCAGGCCGCCCAGGGCGCGGCCGGTGCCGGTGAGGCCGGCCAGGCCGGTGCCGCGGACGCCGCCGACGACGTCGTCGACGCCGAGATCGTGGACGAGGACAAGCCGAAGGGCGGCGCTGCCTGATGTCGGAGGAGACCCCGGGTTTCGAGGAGAAGCCCGAAGTCCCCACCGGCGCCACGCCTGACGACGCCGCCGAGCCGAAGGCCGCAGCTTCCTCCGAGGAGGAGGCCGCGGCCCCGGCCGGGGACTCCGGAGCACCGTCCGCGCAGGAGACGGCTCTGCTGGCGCAGCTGGACCAGGCCCGTACGGCGCTCGGCGAGCGCACCGCGGACCTCCAGCGGCTCCAGGCGGAGTACCAGAACTACCGCCGCCGGGTCGAGCGGGACCGCATCGCCGTCAAGGAGATCGCGGTCGCGTCCCTCCTGACGGAGCTGCTCCCGACGCTGGACGACATCGGCCGGGCGCGGGACCATGGCGAGCTGGTCGGCGGCTTCAAGTCGGTGGCCGAATCGCTGGAGACCGCCGCGGCCAAGATGGGTCTGCAGCAGTTCGGCAAGGAGGGCGAGCCCTTCGACCCGACGATCCACGAGGCCCTGATGCACTCGTACGCGCCGGACGTCACCGAGACGACCTGCGTGGCGATCCTGCAGCCGGGGTACCGGATCGGCGAGCGTACGATCCGCCCCGCGCGGGTCGCGGTGGCCGAGCCCCAGCCGGGCGCGGCCCCCAAGTCCGAGTCGGCCGAGGCCGACGCGCCTTCGGACAAGGACACGGATGCCCCCGACAAGGGCTGACGTTGAATCAGTAGCGGTACGAGAGGAGGGACACCGGGGATGAGCACGAAGGACTTCGTCGAGAAGGACTACTACAAGGTCCTCGGTGTCCCGAAGGACGCCACCGAGGCCGAGATCAAGAAGGCGTACCGGAAGCTCGCGCGCGAGTTCCACCCGGACGCCAACAAGGGCGACGCCTCGGCGGAGGAGCGCTTCAAGGAGATCTCCGAGGCCAACGACATCCTCGGCGACGCCAAGAAGCGCAAGGAGTACGACGAGGCCCGCGCCCTGTTCGGGAACGGTGGCTTCCGCCCCGGTCCCGGCGGGGGCGGCGGTTCGTTCAACTTCGACCTGGGCGACCTGTTCGGCGGCACCCAGCAGGGTGCCGGCGGCGCGGGCGGCTTCGGGGGCGGCGGTCTGGGCGACGTCTTCGGCGGTCTGTTCAACCGCGGCGGGGCGGGCGCCGGCACGCGCGTCCAGCCGCGCCGCGGCCAGGACATCGAATCGGAGGTCACCCTCTCCTTCACGGAGGCGGTGGACGGGGCCACGGTCCCGCTCCGTATGTCCTCCCAGGCGCCCTGCAAGGCCTGTTCGGGCACCGGCGACAAGAACGGCACGCCCCGCGTCTGCCCGACCTGCGTCGGCACCGGCCAGGTGTCCCGGGGCAGCGGAGGCGGCTTCTCGCTGACCGATCCCTGTGCCGACTGCAAGGGCCGCGGCCTGATCGCGGAGACGCCCTGCGACGTCTGCAAGGGCAGCGGGCGGGCCAAGTCCTCCCGCACCATGCAGGTCCGCATCCCGCCGGGCGTCTCCGACGGCCAGCGGATCCGGCTGCGCGGCAAGGGCGCCCCGGGCGAGCGCGGCGGCCCCGCCGGCGATCTGTACGTGGTCGTCCACGTCGGCAGCCACCCGGTGTTCGGCCGCAAGGACGACAACCTGACGGTCACCGTCCCGGTGACGATCGCCGAGGCCGCCCTGGGCGCCGAGATCAAGGTCCCGACCCTGAACGGCCCCTCGGTGACGCTGAAGCTGCCGCCGGGCACCCCCAGCGGCCGCACGATGCGGGCCCGCGGCAAGGGGGCGGTCCGCAAGGACGGCACCCGCGGGGACCTGCTGGTGACGGTGGAGGTCGCGGTGCCGGCCGAGCTGTCGGACAAGGCCCGCGAGGCGCTGGAGATGTACCGCGACGCGACGGAGTCGGAGGACCCGCGCGCCGCGCTGTTCGAGTCCGCGAAGGGAGCATGATCATGGACGGCCGCCGCAGGAGCCACTACCAGCTCAACGACGACACTCCCGTCTACGTCATCTCGGTGGCCGCCCAGCTCTCGGGCCTGCATCCGCAGACCCTGCGCCAGTACGACCGGCTCGGCCTGGTCTCCCCGGACCGCACGGCCGGCCGCGGCCGGCGCTACTCGGCCCGCGACATCGAACTGCTCCGCACCGTGCAGGCGCTGTCCCAGGACGAGGGCATCAACCTGGCCGGGATCAAGCGGATCATCGAGCTGGAGAACCAGGTCGCAGCCCTCCAGCAGCGCGTGGCCGAGCTCTCGGCCGCGGTGGACGGCGCGGCGGCCGTGCTCCAGCAGCGCGAGGCCCAGGTGCACGCCTCGTACCGGCGGGATCTGGTCAAGTACCAGCCGCCGGTGGCGGGCAACGCCCTGGTCGTCTGGCGCCCCACGCAGAAGCGCCAGGGCGACTGACGCCGTCCTCGTACGCGTATGGGCCCCGTCCGGGATGCCGGGCGGGGCCCTCTCGTCTTCACCGCTCGTTTTCGGCCGGGCGGTTCAGTCGCCCTCGTCCTCCAGGATCCCCGAGCGGGCGATGAGGAAGCCGAGCTGGGCCCTGCTGCCGCTGCCGAGGGTGCTGGCCAGCTTCGCGATGTGCGCCCGGCAGGTCCGTACGTTCATGCCCAGCCGGCGGGCGATGGCCTCGTCCACGTGCCCCTCGACGAGGAGCTGCGCGATGGTGCGCTGCACGCCCGAGATGCCGCCGCGGGTGTGCTGGTACGTCACTTCCTCCTGGAGCGGCACGGCGCGGTGCCAGAGCTGCTCGAACACCTTGATGAGGTAGTCCACCAGCCCCGGGTGGCGCAGCTCCAGGGCGACCTGGCGGTCGTCGCTGGCCGGGATGAAGGCGACGGTCCGGTCGAAGATGATGAGGCGCTCGAAGAGCTCCTCCAGCGTGCGCACCTCGACCTTGCCGGCCTTGAGGAGGTCGACGTACGCGAGCGTGCCGCGGCTGTGGCGGACGGTGTGCTGGTACAGGGTCCGGATCCGGACACCGCGGTCGGTCAGCGGCTGGTCGCGCTCCAGTGCCTCGGTGAGTTCCAGGCTGGGGCGGGCGCCGCCGGGCTGGATGGTGAGCATCTCGGTGTGGCACTCGGCCGTGGCGAGGTTGAGGGCGGCGTTGATGGGGTCGAAGCCTTCGAGCACGGTGATGGCGTGGGTGCTCGCCGGACTCTGGGCGCTGATGGCGAGAAACGGTTCGAATGCCTCGGACAGTTCGAGCGAATCGCGCCGCCTGTCCCGGATCTCGCGTTCGATCGGATGCAGCCGCTGTGCGAGTGCCACCGCCGGTGGAACCGGACGGAGGGAATTAGCGTCATCAGGATCTGGCTGCAACAACGCCAGATCGAGCAGGCAGGGCGCCGTTTTGACGTCCCCACGTGCGATACGTCCCGTGCGCAGCGCGCTCGTGTAGAGCCGTGCCCCCTCGCTGCACAGCTCGGTGACCGAGTGGGGATGTGTCGCTTTTGTTCTGTTTGTTGTCAAATCTCCACCCCCCAGGGTCCTGAACATGCAAGAACATGATGCATCGTCCCTGTGGCAGCGACGTGCCTGAATGAGCCATCGTCTGACAGGCGGGGGAGAGGATTTCATCAAGTGAGGACGAAGCCGACCATGAACAAGAGAATGCTTCGCTCGGCGCTTGCCACCGTCATCTTCTCGGCTGTGGCCGGTCTGGGACTTGCCGGGGTCACCCTGGGGGGCGCTGAAGGGGGTGCCGCAGGCCTCCAGGCGGCGCCGCTGGAGGACAGCGGATGGCGCGCGGCACCGTTGGACAGCGGGTGGCGCTCGACCCCCGCGGACGCCGGAGCCGGCGCCGTTGGCGTGGAGAGCGCGGCATGACCCCCGACGACCGCGGTTTCCGTCGTGAAATGGCCTCTGCCTACCGCTCCGGCTGGCAGTTCATCGACCTCGCCACCGCCATCCCCCACATTGGCGACTCGCTGATGGTCACCCTGTTCGGACAGCCCATCGTCATCACGCGCGAGGAGGACGAGGACGTCCGGGCGTACCGATGCCTGCGCCGCCCCCGCGGCGCGCCGCAGCCCGTCCGCTGCGAGGTGCGCTACGGAATGGTCTTCGTCAACCTTGATCAGCGCGACCACCAGCTCTTCGAACCCGACATCACCACCGCCACCCCCCGCAGTGCCTGAAGCGATTCCCCCGTCGTCGCAGATCGCTCCAGGTGCTTCCCCCACACAACGGCGCCATCGTGGACCTGACCACGATGGCGCCGTTGTGATGTCCGCGTCCAGTGCTTGAACCGGACAAAGGTGAAACCTGAACCGTTCCGCGGAGCCGTGCCCGGTCCGGCCGGGTTCAGGTCCGGCCGGGTTCAGGTCCGGCCTGGGCTCAGGCCCGGCCCATCGCCCGGTCGAGGGTGATCTCCAGGACGACCCGGTCCGGATTGGGCGAGGGCGTCCGCCCGTAGCGCTCCGCGTAGCGCGCCACGGCCTCGGCGACCGAGGCCTCGTCCGTACGGACGACCGCGTGCCCCTCCAGGGTGGCCCAGCGGCGCCCCGCCATCTGGCACACCGCGACCCGCGCCGGGCCCGCCTGCTTCCCCTGCGCCGCCAGCACGTTGCGGATCTTCTTGCTGTGCTTGTTGCTGATCACCCGGGCCAGACCGGCCTCCGGGTCGTACGTGACGCCCACCGGCACCACGTGCGGGGTCCCGTCGGGGCGCGGGGTGGTCAGCGTGCAGACGTGCCGCTCCCGCCAGAAGGCGAGGTACTCGGGCGTCGGGTTGAGTACGTCAAGAGCCATGGCCCGAGGGTACGGGAGGGCACCGAATCCGCCCTTGAGTGGAATAGACTCAACTTTGCGGACGCTGCCATACTCAAAGGGCGGGATTCCCGCCCTGTGTCCGACCTGTCTGAGAGGAGAAGTCGCACGTGGATGCCGAGCTGACCAACAAGAGCCGGGACGCCCTCAACGCGGCGACCAGCCGCGCCGTGAAGGACGGCCACGCGGATCTGACCCCGGCGCACCTGCTGCTGGCCCTGCTGGCCGGCGAGGACAACGAGAACATCACCGACCTCCTCGCGGCCACCGAGGCCGACCAGGCGGCGGTCAGGAACGGCGCCGAGCGGCTGCTGGCCGCCCTGCCCAGCGTCACGGGCTCCACGGTCGCGCCCCCGCAGCCCACCCGCGAGCTGCTCGCCGTCCTCGCCGAGGCCGACCAGGAGGCCGGCAAGCTCGGCGACGAGTACCTCTCCACCGAACACCTCCTCATCGCGATCGCCGCCAAGGGCGGCGCGGCCGGTGAGGTCCTTTCCACCCACGGCGCGACGGCGAAGAAGCTGCTGGACGCCTTCGAGAACGCACGAGGAGGACGGCGGGTGACCACCCCCGACCCCGAGGGTCAGTACAAGGCCCTCGAAAAGTTCGGTACGGACTTCACGGCGGCGGCCCGCGAGGGCAAGCTCGACCCGGTCATCGGCCGCGACCAGGAGATCCGGCGCGTCGTCCAGGTCCTGTCGCGCCGTACGAAGAACAACCCGGTGCTCATCGGCGAGCCCGGCGTCGGCAAGACGGCCGTCGTCGAGGGGCTCGCGCAGCGCATCGTCAAGGGCGACGTCCCCGAGTCCCTGAAGAACAAGCGGCTGGTCTCCCTGGACCTGGGCGCGATGGTCGCGGGCGCCAAGTACCGCGGCGAGTTCGAGGAGCGGCTGAAGACGGTCCTGGCGGAGATCAAGTCCAGCGAGGGCCAGATCATCACCTTCATCGACGAGCTGCACACGGTCGTCGGCGCGGGCGCCGGCGGGGACTCCTCGATGGACGCGGGCAACATGCTCAAGCCCATGCTGGCCCGCGGCGAGCTGCGCATGGTCGGCGCGACCACCCTGGACGAGTACCGCGAGCGCATCGAGAAGGACCCGGCGCTGGAGCGGCGCTTCCAGCAGGTGCTGGTCGCCGAGCCGTCCGTCGAGGACACCATCGCGATCCTGCGCGGCCTCAAGGGCCGCTACGAGGCCCACCACAAGGTCGTCATCAACGACAGCGCGCTGGTGGCCGCCGCCACCCTCTCCGACCGCTACATCACCTCCCGCTTCCTGCCCGACAAGGCCATCGACCTGGTCGACGAGGCCGCGTCCCGCCTGCGCATGGAGATCGACTCCTCGCCGCTGGAGATCGACGAGCTGCAGCGCTCGGTCGACCGCCTGCGCATGGAGGAGCTGGCGCTGAAGAACGAGTCCGACCCGGCCTCGATCGAGCGGCTGGAGAAGATCCGCAAGGACCTCGCCGACAAGGAGGAGGACCTGCGGGGCCTGACCGCCCGCTGGGAGAAGGAGAAGCAGTCCCTCAACCGCGTCGGCGAGCTCAAGGAGCGCCTGGACGACCTGCGCGGGCAGGCCGAGCGCGCCCAGCGCGACGGGGACTTCGACACCGCCTCCAAGCTGCTCTACGGGGAGATCCCGACCCTGGAGCGCGAGCTGGCGGAGGCCACCGAGGAGGAGGAAGAAGCCTCCAAGGACACCATGGTCAAGGACGAGGTCGGCCCCGACGACATCGCGGACGTGGTGGGCGCCTGGACCGGCATCCCGGCCGGCCGGCTCCTGGAAGGCGAGACCCAGAAGCTGCTCCGCATGGAGGACGAGCTGGGCCGCCGCCTGATCGGCCAGGGCGAGGCCGTACGGGCCGTGTCGGACGCCGTACGCCGCACCCGGGCCGGTATCGCCGACCCGGACCGCCCGACCGGCTCCTTCCTCTTCCTGGGCCCGACGGGCGTGGGCAAGACGGAGCTCGCCAAGGCCCTCGCCGACTTCCTCTTCGACGACGAGCGGGCGATGGTCCGCATCGACATGTCGGAGTACTCCGAGAAGCACTCCGTGGCCCGCCTGGTCGGCGCCCCTCCCGGCTACGTCGGCTACGAGGAGGGCGGCCAGCTGACCGAGGCCGTCCGGCGCCGCCCGTACTCCGTGGTGCTCCTGGACGAGGTCGAGAAGGCCCATCCCGAGGTCTTCGACATCCTGCTCCAGGTCCTGGACGACGGACGCCTCACGGACGGCCAGGGCCGCACCGTGGACTTCCGCAACACGATCCTGATCCTGACCTCGAACCTGGGCAGCCAGTTCCTGATGGATCCGGCCACCTCCACGGAGGACAAGAAGGCCAGGGTCCTGGATGTGGTCCGGGCCAGCTTCAAGCCGGAGTTCCTCAACCGCCTGGACGACCTGGTGGTCTTCTCCGCGCTGAGCGCGCCGGAGCTGGCGCGGATCGCCGAGCTCCAGATCGCCGGGCTCGCCAGGCGCCTCGCGGAGCGCCGCCTGACCCTGGACGTCACCCCCGAGGCCCTGGCCTGGCTGGCCGACAAGGGCAACGACCCGGCGTACGGCGCCCGCCCGCTGCGCCGCCTCATCCAGACGGCGATCGGCGACCGCCTGGCCAAGGAGATCCTCGCGGGCGAGGTCCGCGACGGCGACACCGTCCGGGTGGACGTGGCCGGCGAGGACCTGATCGTGGGCAAGGCCCTGTAGGCGGGGTCCGGTCCGCGGCCGGCCGGGCCGGCCGCGGACCGGGCTCTCACCCCTCGCGGGCGACGAACCGGATCAGGACGTCGTACCCCACCTGCTGCTCGGCGCTGATCTCCACCCGCTTCGCCCGCCCCGGCAGGGCGTCGGGGTGCTCGACGCTCAGGCACCGGTCCCCGGCCTCCGGGTCGTACCCCGGCCCCGGCTTCGGGCAGAGCGCCGGCCGCTGGGTCCGCCCGTGCTCCCGCGCCTGCGGGAAGGCGGCGGCCAGCCACGCGTCCAGCCCCTCGCGGCGGATCCGGAACGATCCGCTCAGGGTGGTGCCCGGCGCGTCGGTCCGCTCGCACCGCTCCTTCCGGGCCCCCTCCGGAAGACTCCCCCGGGCGTACCACAGGGCCTGCGCGCAGTCGGCCCGCGTGCGGCTCCCGGGCCCCCCGGAGCCGTGAGGGGCGTCGGCCCGGCCCTCCGGGGCCGGCCACAGCCACGCCGCGCCGGCGATGGTGGCGGAAAGGGCCAGCAGCGCGGCCGGCACCGCGACCGCGGGCCGCGCCATCGCGGGCCGCGCCGTGCCGCTGGTTCCGCTGCGTCCCGTCATACGTGCCCCCGGTTCCCCTTATCGGCGGCTTACAGCTGTCCGCCCTGCGCGGATCGTACGTGCGGGGGTGGACAGGGGGTGGGAGCCATGGGGGAGGATGACATCATCCGCACGAAGGGAAATCACGGTGAGCATCGACCCGGCCTCGATTCCGAACTTCGGAGGGCAGCAGCCCGATCCGCAGGCCACAGGACCGGCGGGCCCCGTCGTCCCCGACCAGGATCTGGTCAAGCAGCTGCTGGAGCAGATGGAGCTCAAGTACGTCGTCGACGACGAGGGTGACCTCGCGGCGCCGTGGGAGGAGTTCCGGACGTACTTCATGTTCCGCGGCGAGGAGGAGCAGCAGGTCTTCTCGGTGCGGACCTTCTACGACCGTCCGCACGCGATCGAGGAGAAGCCCGCGCTCCTTGAGTCGATCGACGACTGGAACCGCCGCACCCTGTGGCCGAAGGTCTACAGCCACACGCACGACGACGGCTCCGTCCGCCTGATCGGCGAGGCGCAGATGCTGATCGGCACCGGCGTCAGCCTGGAGCACTTCGTCTCGTCCACGGTCAGCTGGGTCCGTGCCTCCATCGAGTTCGACAAGTGGCTCGTGGAGCAGCTCGGACTGGAGAAGGAGATCGACTCCACCGACGGCGACGGTGACGACAAGGAAGGCGACGACCAGTAGTCGTCCCCGGTCACAGCGGTACGCGGGCGACCAGCAACAGGTACAGCCCGTAGCCGTACGAGAGCCCGGCCAGCCCCGCGGTCACCATGACCGCGGAGCGCGGCCGGGCTCGCGCCATTGCGGCCGCGACCGGCATGAGCAGCGGGAACGCGGGCAGCAGGAAACGCGGCTTCGACTCGAAGTAACCGGCCCCGCCGTAGGTGATCAGCAGCAGGACGGCGGTGTACACGAGCAGCGCCGGGGGCATCCGGTCCAGCAGCAGGAGCACCGCCAGGAATCCGGCGACGGCCAGGAGCGCCACGGTCATGACGGTGGCGAGGGGCACGTGCCCGCCGGTCAGCACCCGCCAGATGCTGTCGGTCGTGTACGAGCCGAAGTCGAAGCGGGAGCCCCAGTGCCGCTGCACGGTGAAGTACCCGGCCGGCTCCCCGGTGCGTATCCCCACGGCGAGGACGTACGCGGCCCAGCCCGCCGGGGCCAGCAGCGCGGCCGCCCACACCTCGGGCGCGCGGGACCTGCGGACGAGCAGCGCGTGCAGCGCCACGGCGCTGACGGCGGCGGCGACGGCGATGCCGGTCGGGCGGGTCAGCCCGGCCAGTACCGCCAGGCCCGCGGCCCACAGCCAGCGCCGGCGCAGCACGGCGTACAGGGCCCAGGCCGCCAGCGCGGCCAGCAGCGGCTCGGTGTACGCGAGGGTCAGCACCACGGAGTGCGGGGTCGCCGCCCACAGCGCCACGAGCAGCACCCCGACGCGCCGTCCGAGCACCAGCTCCCCGACCCGGTAGACGCCGACGGCGGCGACCGCGGCGGCGGTCCACGCCACCAGCAGACCGGCCCAGGGCGTGCCTCCGGCCATCCGTACGAGCAGCGGGTAGAGGGGGAAGAAGGCGTAGTCGCTCTGGATCAGCCCGGTCCCGGCCCACATCTGGGTGCGGCCGTAGCCGTGCACGGCGAGGCCGAGGTACCAGACGGAGTCCCAGGAGTACCCGAGCACCCGCACGGGGCTCCGCCCGGCCCACCACGCCCCCACGGCGAGCACCGCCGCCCCGCCGATCCGGACGGCGGCGAACACCCCGAGGGCGACGAGGGGCGCGGGCACCCTGCCGGTCCGGAGTTCCTGCGGCCGTACGGAAACCGACGCACTGCCCGTCGCCGTCATGAACCCCGTCTTTCCCGCGCTGCGTGTGGACGCCCGTCCGGACGAGGAGGGCCTCGGGCACCCTAAAGCTCAGCGCGTTCCGGCGGGTGTGAATCCCCTCGGAACCTCCGGTGAACTCGGACCACCGGCGGCGTCAGAGCCGCCGCAGCCGGGCCGCGGCCTCTTCGAGGACCTCGGTCTTCTTGCAGAAGGCCCAGCGGACCTGGGTGGCGCCCGCGGCCCGGTCGTCGTAGAAGACCTGGTTGGGGATGGCGACGACCCCGCAGCGCTCGGGGAGGGCGCGGCAGAACGCGAGCCCGTCCTTCTCGCCGAGCGGGGTGATGTCCGTGGTGATGAAGTACGTGCCCCGGGGGCGGAAGACCTCGAAGCCCGCCGCCGCGAGGCCGTCGGCGAGGATGCCGCGCTTGGCGGCGAGGTCGGCGCGGAAGCCCTCGTAGTAGTCGTCGGGCAGCCGCAGGGCCTCGGCGATGGCGTACTGGAAGGGACCCGAGGAGACGTACGTCAGGAACTGCTTCGCGGAGCGGACCGCCGAGACGAGCTCGGGCGGGGCGGTGACCCAGCCGACCTTCCAGCCCGTGAAGGAGAAGGTCTTCCCGCTGCTGGAGATGGTGACCGTGCGCTCGCGCATGCCGGGCAGGGAGGCGAGCGGCAGGTGCGCGCCCTCGAAGACGAGGTGCTCGTAGACCTCGTCGGTGACGACGAGCAGGTCGCGGTCGACCGCGAGTTCCGCGATCGCCGTGAGCTCGGCCGGGGTCAGGACGGTGCCCGTCGGGTTGTGCGGGGTGTTCAGCAGGAGCAGGCGCGTGCGCGGGGTGACGGCGGCGCGCAGTTCGTCGAGGTCGAGGGCGAACGCGCCGGCGTGGGGGCGCAGGGTGACCGGGACGCGGGTGGCGCCGGCCATCGCGATGCAGGCCGCGTACGAGTCGTAGTACGGCTCCAGGGCGATGACCTCGTCGCCCGGTTCGAGCAGGGCGAGCAGGGAGGCGGCGATGGCCTCCGTCGCGCCGGCGGTGACCAGGACCTCCGTGTCGGGGTCGTACGGGAGCCCGTAGAACCGCTGCTGGTGCTCGGCGATCGCCGAGCGCAGCTCCGGGATGCCGGGGCCCGGCGGGTACTGGTTGCCCAGGCCCGTCAGGACGGCGCGGGAGGCGGCTTCGGCGATCTCGGCGGGGCCGTCCGTGTCGGGGAAGCCCTGGCCGAGGTTGATCGACCCGGTGCGGGCGGCCAGGGCCGACATCTCCGCGAAGATCGTCGTGCCGAAGGAGGCCAGGCGGCGGTTCAGGAGGGGGCGGGTGCCGCCCACGGGTGCGCTCATGGGCGCCATCCTGGGGGGAACCTCTGGACTTGCTCAAGTGTGCTTTGGCCGAGGTGGCCCGCGGGCATCTCCCCCTCACACCCGGGGGACCGGGCGCTGAACGGGGGTTGGGCTCATGTCTGTCGTCGGTTGGATTTTCGCCGCGCTGGTCGTGGTGTTGTTCGTGGGGCTGGTCCGGAAGGTGGTCCGGGCGTGGACCGGCGCCGATTCGGGCTCCGGATCCGGCTCCGGTTCGGGTTCCGGGTCCTCGTGGTGGGCAGGCGGGGGCGATTCCTCCGGCGGGTGCGGGGGCGGCGGCTCCTCCTGCGGTTCCTCCTCGTCCTGTGGCGGATCCTCGTCCTCCTGCGGCGGCGGAGGCTGCGGTTCCAGCTGACCCGGGGCGGCTGTCGTCAGGCGCGCGTGACGGACGGGGTTGAACACGTGAACTGTGTAGCCCCCGGGGGGATGTAAACCCAATCAAGTTGGGTAAAAACGCTGTGAGTGCCGTGCCTTTCATGATTCCCTCGGTTGAGTAGACCAGTCCTCGGACCTCCCTGGACTTCCTGTGGACCCGTGCCGGTGTCCCCCCACCCGTTGACCACCGCTGGCGGGCCCCGGCCCCTCTCCCTCGCGCGTTTGCGGAGCCGACTCATGCTCACGACCCTCCAGACCACCTACACCGACACGCGTGCCGCCGATCTGGCCTGGGCCCTGGGTCGTGACCGGCTGCCCGCCCTGGCCGTACTGAATCTCGAACTGGCGGGTGCGAAGCTGGAGTTGCGCCTCCTGGGCGCCTCCCACCAGGTGCTCCTGGAGGAGGGCGGGGTGCTCTGCTCGGAGACGGTCGCCTGTATGCCCGGCAGCCGTACGCCGCTGCCGCTCGGGGTGGCCAAGCGGATGGGTGACTGGGAGTACGAGTTCGCCGCGCGGGTGGAGAACCTGTCGCAGGGCTCCTTCGCGGGGCGGGCCCAGGAGCTGCTGGCGCTGGTCGCGGATCACCCGAACGGATTGGCCGGAACCTTTCCCGGCAGCCCGTACGCCTTCACCGCCATGCTCGCGC
This sequence comes from Streptomyces vinaceus, assembly GCF_008704935.1. Taxonomy (NCBI): domain Bacteria; kingdom Bacillati; phylum Actinomycetota; class Actinomycetes; order Kitasatosporales; family Streptomycetaceae; genus Streptomyces; species Streptomyces vinaceus. The sequence continues at coordinate 3,594,098 of NZ_CP023692.1, read as the reverse complement.
AGCGCCACGAGGGGCAGGTGCGCTGGCGGACCTGGCACGCGTACCCGCAGGAAGGCCAGTTGGTGGCCACTCGTACGAGGGTCGGCGTGCGGACGGGCGCACCCACCGGAGCCCTGGAGTCCGCCGCACGGTAGCGCGGGAGCGGGCCGGTCCTTCCGGGGCGCGGACGCCGTGGGCGTCCCCACACGGTTACGCCGACCGGCTGGAACGGTGAGCCACTTGCACCCATGTGGGTGACGGGATGTGAGTGTGTGGTGACGTACGGTTCGCTGCATGATCGACCGTTCCGTCCCGCGCCGGGTGCTCCCGGCTCCGGAGCCGGGGGGCGTGGCGACCCTCCCGGCCGCCCTGCCCGTACGGCCCCGGACCGGCCGACTCCTCGTCCTGGCCACCGTGTTCGTCTGCGCCGCCTGCGGTCTCGTGTACGAGCTGGAGCTGCTCGCCCTCGGCTCCTACCTCATCGGCGACTCCGTCACGCAGGCGTCCGTCGTGCTGTCCGTCATGGTCTTCGCGATGGGAGTCGGCTCCCTGCTGGCCAAACGGTTGCGCAGACGGCCCGCCTTCGGATTCGCCGCCATCGAGGCGGGCCTCGCGCTGCTGGGCGGGCTCTCCGCGATGGCGCTGTACGCCAGCTTCGCCTGGCTCGGCGAATCGCGGCCCGCGCTCGTGGCCTTCTCCTTCGCGATCGGCGTGCTCATCGGCGCCGAGATCCCGCTGCTGATGGTCCTCATCCAGCGCATCCGCAGACAGGACGCGGGCGGCGCGGTCGCCGACCTGTTCGCCGCCGACTACGTGGGAGCCCTCGTCGGCGGGCTCGCCTTCCCGTTCCTGCTGCTGCCGCTGCTGGGCCAGCTGACCGGCGCCATGCTGACCGGCACCGTCAACGCGGTCGTCGGCGCGGGCCTGGTCCTGTGGCTCTTCCGCCGCGACCTGAGCCGCCGCTCCCGCTGGCTGCTGATCGGCGCGCACCTCACCGTGCTCGCCGTCCTCGCCTGCGCGACCGTCCTCGCCGCCGACTTCGAACGGGTCGCCCGCCGCGCCGTCTACGGCGGCGAGGTCCGCGTCGCCCGGCAGACCGGGGTCCAGGAACTCGTCCTGACCGGTCCTGCCACCGGCTCCCCGCGCTCCCTCGACCTGTTCCTCGACGGCCGGCTGCGGGTCAGCGGCTACGACGAGTACCGCTACCACGAGGCCCTCGTGCACCCCGCGATGACCGGCCCGCACGCCCGGGTCCTGGTCCTCGGAGGCGGCGACGGGCTCGCCGCCCGCGAGGTGCTGCGCTACCGCGACGTCACCTCCGTCACCGTCGTCGAGCTCGACCCCGGCGTGGTCCGGCTCGCCCGCACCGACCCGATGCTGTCCGCGCTCAACGGCCGGGCGTACGAGGACCCGCGCCTCGTGGTCGTCACGCAGGACGCCTTCCGCTGGCTGCGCGGGCCCGCCGCCCGGGAGCGGTACGACGTCATCGTCTCCGACCTCCCCGACCCGGGCATCACCCCCAGCACGAAGCTGTACTCGCAGGAGTTCTACGGGCTCGCCGCGCGGGCCCTGAGCCCCGGCGGGCGCCTGGCCGTGCATGCGGGACCGCTGGCCACGCGCCCCCGTACGTACTGGACGGTCGAGGCCACCCTGCGCGCGGCCGGCCTGCGCACCGCGCCCTACAGCGCGGGCGGCCGGCTCTCCGGCTTCGCCGCCGGCCCCGACCGCACCCCCGGCACCTCCGACGCGCCGGCGCAGGACTGGGGCTTCGTCCTGGCCGGCCGGGAGCGGATCCCCGAGCTGCGCGTCGACCCGGACGCGTCGTGGCCGCGCTCGCTGTCCACGCAGTCCCTGCACGACGCCGCGCGCGATGCGGAGCGGACCCGGGTGGCGGGCCTGCCGCCGTCGACGCTGCCGCACCCGAGGTATTCGTAAACACTGACGATTCACGAGCACCGACGATTCACAAGCACCGGCCATTCGTGAGCGCCGGACCGGGTACGAAGGGGCCTCCCCTCGGTAGGCTCGACCACATGGAGCATCAGGTGTTCGTTCCGGTACCGGCAGACGACCTCCGCGCCGTGCTGCGCGATCCCGCCCGGGTGGCCCGCTGCGTACCCGGTCTCCAGCAGGACGCCGACGCGGCGTCCGGGCCCGTGTCGGGCCGCCTCAAACTCCGGGTCGGCGGGCACACCGTCACCTACCGCGGCGCCCTGACCGTCGCCGAGCGGGATCGAGGCCGCTTCACCGTGACCGGCGAGGGCACGGAGATCCGGGGCAGCGGCGCCGTCAAGCTGGCCCTCGGACTGCTGCTGACCCCGGCCGGCGACGGGACCCGGCTGGAGTTCACCGCCGAGGGCAGCGCCGACGGGCGCGCCGCCGCCTTCCCGCCGGAGGCCACCGCCGCCGCCGTGCGCCGGCTCCTGGACCGGGCCGCCGAGCAGCTCGTGGCGCTGGCCGTCGCGGCGGGGGAGCCGGTGACCGACGTCATCGCGGAGGCGGAGGAGGCCGAGGAAGCCGCGGAGGCCGAGGCCGGTCGGGACGGTCGGGACGGTCGGGACGGTCAGGACGGGGAGGACGACGGGGTCACCGACGAGGTGACGGCGTCCGTCTTCGACACGGAGGTGCCGCCCCCGTCCCTGGAGCCCTTCATGGACGGGGACTTCGAGGGCCTCCCCGAGCTCGACCGGATCGGGGAGATCGGCGACATCGGGGACGTCGACGAGTTCGCCGCCGCCGCACAGCCTCCCGCCGAGGCGGCCCACGCCCGCCGTACCATGATCGGCCGCAGCGCGGAGGAGGTCGACCACGCGCCCCCGCGCGGCCGGTACGCCCCGGTCCCGGCCCCCACGTCCTCCGGCGCCGGCGCGAGCCTGCGCTGGATCGCCCCGGCCGCCGCCCTCGCGCTGGCCTCGGCGGTCGTCGTCGGCCGAGCCCTGCGCCGCCGCCGCTGACCCGTCGTTAGAGTCGGGCACATGAGTACGCAACTGAGCGCGGGCGGCGCCGAGGTGACCGTCGACCAGGAGAACGGCTGCCGGATCAGCAGCCTGCGCATCGACGGCACGGAGCTGCTGCGCCAGGGGGAGCACTTCGGCGCCTTCCCCATGGTGCCGTGGTGCGGGCGGACCGCGAACGGGCGGTTCCGGGACGGCGGCGTCCTCCACCAGCTCCCGCTCAACCACCCCCCGCACGCCATCCACGGCTTCGGCCGCGATCACCCGTGGCGCAAGGTCCGCCACGGTGACGGCGACGCGGCGTTCGTCCACGACCTCACCGACCCGTGGCCCTGGGCCGGGCGGGTCACGCAGACGGTCGAGCTGACCGCCGAGAGCCTGACGCTCTCCATGGGCGTCGAGACGTACGGCGACTCCTTCCCGGCCCAGGCCGGCTGGCACCCCTGGTTCCGCCGCAACCTCGGTACGGGCGAGGACGCCCGGCTCGACTTCCAGGCCGAGTGGCAGGAGGAGCGGGACGCCGACCACATCCCCACCGGGCACCGCGTCGAGCCGAAGCCCGGCCCCTGGGACGACTGCTTCGGCATGCCGAACGGTGTGGACGTCACCCTCACCTGGCCCGGCGTGCTGGAGCTCACGGTCCGCAGCCGCGAGGAGTGGGTGGTCATCTACGACGAGCAGCCCGAAGCCATCTGCGTGGAGCCCCAGTCCGGTCCGCCGAACGGCCTGAACAGCCTCCCGCGCCTGGTCACGCCGGTCGACCCGCTGGAGATCTCCACGACGTGGACCTGGCGCCGGCTCGCGTAGCGCGCAATTAAGCTCGGGGTCATGACTGACGTACGTGATGCGCTTCTGCAGCAGATCAAGGACAAGGCCGTCGTGCACGGCAAGGTGATCCTCTCCTCCGGCAAGGAGGCCGACTACTACATCGACCTCCGCCGCATCACCCTGGACGGCGAGGCCGCCCCGATGGTCGGTCAGGTCATGCTCGACCTCACCGCGGACCTGGAGTTCGACTGCGTCGGCGGTCTGACGCTGGGCGCCGACCCGGTCGCGACCTCGATGCTCCACGCCTCCGCCGCCCGCGGCGGCCGCCTCGACGCGTTCGTCGTCCGCAAGGCGCAGAAGGCCCACGGCATGCAGCGCCGTATCGAGGGCACCGACGTGAAGGGCAAGCGCTGCCTGGTGGTCGAGGACACCTCGACCACCGGCGGCTCCCCGCTGACCGCCGTCGAGGCCGTCCGCGAGGCCGGCGGCGAGGTCGTCGCCGTCGCCACGATCGTGGACCGCGGCGCCGCGGACGCCATCGCCGAGGCGGGCCTGCCGTACCTCACCGGCTACCGGCTGGCCGATCTCGACCTGGGCTGATCCCGCAGCCGGACGATCGTGCGCCGGGGCCGATCCCGCCCGGTCGTATTTGATCTTGTTCGGTCTCGCATGCTGACCCCCGGAGAACTGGTGACTTAGGTCCCCGGCACTCCTGGCACAGGTCCTGACCTGCTCTTTCCCGGCCGGGCGGAATGTTTCACGTGAAACGGTCCACCCGGCACGGGTGGAGTGTCGCGCTGAGTCTGGAAAGATGAGCCCGACGGTTACGTCGCCCCCAGGTCAGGGCCAGCAATCGCACACTCCCCGCACATCCAAGGAGCGGACAGATGCCCATCGCAACCCCCGAGGTCTACAACGAGATGCTCGACCGGGCGAAGGCAGGCAAGTTTGCCTACCCGGCGATCAACGTGACCTCGACCCAGACCCTGCACGCTGCACTGCGCGGCTTCGCGGAGGCCGAGAGCGACGGCATCATCCAGATCTCCACCGGTGGTGCGGAGTTCCTGGGTGGCCAGTACAAGAAGGACATGGTCACCGGCGCCGTCGCCCTGGCCGAGTTCGCGCACATCGTCGCCGCGAAGTACGACGTCACCGTCGCGCTGCACACGGACCACTGCCCCAAGGACAAGCTGGACGGCTACGTCCGCCCCCTCCTTGAGGTCTCCGCCGAGCGCGTGGCCCGTGGTCTGAACCCGCTCTTCCAGTCGCACATGTGGGACGGCTCCGCCGAGACCCTGGCCGACAACCTGGCCATCGGCCAGGAGCTGCTCGCCAAGGCCGCCGCCGCGAAGATCATCCTTGAGGTCGAGATCACCCCGACCGGCGGCGAGGAGGACGGCGTCACCCACGAGATCAACGACGAGCTGTACACGACCGTCGACGACGCGATCCGTACCGCCGAGGCCCTGGGCCTGGGCGAGAAGGGCCGCTACCTGCTGGCCGCCTCCTTCGGCAACGTGCACGGCGTCTACAAGCCGGGCAACGTCGTCCTGCGTCCCGAGCTGCTGAAGGACCTTCAGCAGGGCGTCGGCGAGAAGTACGGCAAGACCAGCCCGTTCGACTTCGTCTTCCACGGCGGCTCCGGCTCCTCCGAGCAGGAGATCGCCACCGCGCTGGAGAACGGCGTCGTGAAGATGAACCTCGACACCGACACCCAGTACGCCTTCACCCGCCCGGTCGCGGACCACATGTTCCGCAACTACGACGGTGTCCTGAAGGTCGACGGCGAGGTCGGCAAGAAGTCGACCTACGACCCGCGCACCTGGGGCAAGCTCGCCGAGGCGAGCATGGCCAAGCGCGTCACCGAGGCGTGCGCGAACCTGCGTTCGACGGGCACGAAGCTGAAGTAGCACCCGCCACCCCGTGCGAACCGAAGGGCCCGGTACGCCGTCTCGCGACGGCGGACCGGGCCCTTCGACGTGAGGGGAGCCCGATACCCCAGACTTGGGGCATGTCCATTCACCAGAACCTGCTCGGGGGCCCCGCCCCCACCCACCTCCCCGACGAGCCCGGCCGCGAGGCCATCGCCGCGGGTACCCCCGCCGTCGAGGTGGCCGCCGCGCACCCGACCTCCTCCCTCGCCTGGGCGGTCCTCGCCGACGAGGCGTTCGACGCCGGCCGCACCGTCGAGTCGTACGCGTACGCCCGTACGGGCTATCACCGCGGTCTCGACGCCCTGCGTCGCGCGGGCTGGAAGGGCCACGGCCCGGTGCCGTGGGAGCACGAGCCGAACCGCGGCTTCCTGCGCGCCCTGTACGCCCTCTCCCGCGCGGCCGGGGCGATCGGCGAGAAGGAGGAGTACGAGCGCTGCTCGACCTTCCTGCGCGACTCCTCCGAGACGGCCGCCGACGTGCTCGGCGCCTGAGCCATCCGGACGGCCGGGGCCCCGTGCGCGGGGCCCCGGCATGCCGTACTGTCCGAAAAACACCTGTGACGCCGGTCACACCCCAATAGAGGGAGCCCGGCAACCGGTCCTATGATGCGAGCAGGGGACCGGGGCTCCACTCACCCATCGGAAGGGGCGGACCGCTACCCGGAAGCACGTGTCGAGGAGACAGCGATGTCGAACACCCTTGATGCCTCCGGAGCCGGTTCGGACACCCCGAACCTCGACTTCGCCGGCACGACCCCGTACGAGGACTACGTCCAGGCGGACGTCCTCACCCACCTCCAGCACCTGCGCTCGGACGACCCGGGCGAGATGGTCTTCCTGGTGACGACCCAGGTCATGGAGTTGTGGTTCACGGTCATCGTCCACGAATGGGAGACGGCCGCGAAGGCCCTCCGCGAGGACAGCATCCCCGTCGCGATGGATGCGCTGAAGCGGTCCCTGCGCGAACTGGAGGCCCTCAACGCCTCCTGGCGCCCGCTCGCCCAGCTCACCCCGGGCCAGTTCAACGCCTACCGCGCCGCCCTCGGCGAGGGCTCGGGCTTCCAGTCGGCGATGTACCGCCGCATGGAGTTCCTGCTCGGCGAGAAGTCGGCCTCGATGCTCGTCCCGCACCGCGGCGCCCCGCGCGTCCACGCGGAGCTGGAGAAGGCCCTCCAGGAGCCCAGCCTGTACGACGAGGTCCTGCGCCTGCTGGCCCGCCGCGGCCTGCCCGTCCCCGAGGCCGTCCTGGAGCGCGACCTCTCCCGGCGGTACGAGCCCTCGCCCGAGGTCGAGGCCGTCTGGACCTCCCTGTACGAGGACCCCGAAGCCCAGCACGACCTGCACCGACTCGGCGAGGTCCTCACGGACGTCGCGGAGCTCGTCTGGCGCTGGCGCAACGACCACCTGGTCGCCACCCGCCGCGCGATGGGCGCCAAGACCGGCACGGGCGGCTCGGCCGGCGTGACCTGGCTGGAGAAGCGCGCCACGAAGAACGTGTTCCCGGAGCTCTGGACGGCGCGCAGCCATGTCTGACGCGAACGCGAACCACGTGGAGAACCGCCCGGCGAACCTCGCGGCGAACCACCCATCGGACCTCGCGGCCCGCGCCGCGGCCCTGGACACCGCCGACGAACTCGGCAAGCTCCGCGACCGCTTCACCCTCCCCGACGGGGTCGTCTACCTGGACGGCAACTCCCTGGGAGCGCTGCCCACCGGCGTCGCGGCCCGCATCGCCCAGGTCATCACCCACGAGTGGGGCACGGAGCTCATCCAGTCCTGGTCCAGCGGGACCTGGTGGACCGCCCCCGAGCGGATCGGCGACAAGCTGTCCCCGCTCATCGGCGCCGCCCCCGGCCAGACGGTCGTCGGCGACTCCACCAGCGTCAACCTGTTCAAGGCCCTGGTCGGTGCGGCCCGCCTGGCCCGCCCGGGCCGCACGCGGATGCTGGTCGACGCCTCCACCTTCCCCACCGACGGCTACATCGCCGAGTCCGCCGCCCGGATGACCGGCCTGACCGTCGTACCGGTCGACCCCTCCGGCGCGGCCGCGGCGATGGACGAGGACACCGCCGTCGTCCTCCTCAACCACGTCGACTACCGCGGCGGCCGCCTCCACGACCTGCCGGCCCTCACCGCGGCGGCCCGCGCCGCCGGGGCCGTGACCGTGTGGGACCTGTGCCACTCGGCCGGCGCCCTGCCCGTCGGCCTCGACGAGCACGGCGTCGACCTCGCGGTCGGCTGTACGTACAAGTACCTGAACGGCGGCCCCGGTTCCCCGGCGTACCTCTACATCGCCGCACGCCACCAGGGGGCCTTCGACTCCCCGCTGCCCGGCTGGAACGGTCACGCGGAGCCCTTCGCCATGACCCCGGACTACACCCCGGCGGCCGGCGCGGTCCGCGGCCGGGTCGGCACCCCGGACATCCTGTCCATGCTGGCCCTGGAAGCGGCGCTCGACGCCTGGGACGGGGTCTCGGTGGAAGCCGTACGGGCCAAGTCCCTCGCCCTGACCGACTTCTTCCTGGAGTGCGTGGCCGCGTACGTCCCGGCCGGCAAGGTCGAGTCGGTCACCCCGGCCGAGCACGAGCAGCGCGGCAGCCAGGTCTCGCTGCGCACCGAGGACGCCCGCGCGGTCATGGACGACCTGATCTCCCGCGGTGTCATCGGGGACTTCCGCGCCCCCGACGTCCTGCGCTTCGGTTTCACCCCGCTCTACGTCGGATTCGCCGACGCGGAGCGTGCGGCCCGGACACTGGGTCACATTTTCGGGTGATGTAGGGGCGAAACGTCACGGCAACGGGCGGGCGGGGCTTCGGCTCCGTCCGCCCCCGCACATCCCGGCCATGGCTCCGCGCCCCCCGCCGACGCTCCTGTTCCGGCCTGATACGGTCCCGCTCTGCCGGAACACCAGTCCCACGCGTTACCGAGAGGTCGAGCCGATGACGGACCCCGCAGTCGAACGGGACGCCGCCGAGGCCGCCTCGGCCTTCGCCCATCCGCCGGTCGCCCCGGACGCGACCGGGGCGTACGGGGACCATCCCGACCAGGTGATCGACTTCTACGCGCCGCGCGGGGAGGCCGCCGCGGGCGCGGCCCCGCTGGTCGCGCTCCTGCACGGCGGCGCCTGGCGGGCCCCGTACGACCGCCACCACGTCACCCCGCTCGCGGACTTCCTGGCCCGCCGGGGTTTCGCCGTCGCCAACGTCGAGTACCGGCGCGGTAGTTCCCTGCCGCACCAGAGCGCCGAGGGCCATGTGGCCGGCCGCTGGCCCGAGACCTTCGACGACGTCGCGGCCGCGATGGACGCCCTCCCGGGGCTCGCCGCCGCCCACCTCCCCCAGGCCGACCCGCGCCGTACCGTCCTCACCGGCCACTCCGCCGGCGGCCACCTCGCGCTGTGGGCCTCGGCCCGGCACGTCCTGCCGCCCGGGTCCCCGGCCGCCTGGCGGCTGCCCGCGCCGCCGGCGCTGCGCGGCGTGGTGGCGCTGGCCCCCATCGCGGACTTCGAGGCCGCGCAGGAGCTGGGCGTGTGCGGGGGCGCGTCCGCGCAGCTGCTGGGCGGCGCCGGACAGTGGGCGCGGCGCCTGCCGTTCGCGGACCCGGCGGCGCTGCTGCCGACCGGGATCGCGACGGCCGTGGTCCACGGCCGGGAGGACATCGTGGTCCCGGCCTCGGTGGCGGAGTCCTACGTGGCCGCGGCCGCCAAAGCCGGGGAGACCGTGGGCCTGACCCTGCTGGACGGGGTCGGTCACTTCCCGCTCATCGACCCCGCGGCCGACGCCTGCGCGGTGGTGGCCGAGGAGATCTCGCAGCTCGCCTGGTAGGGCCCTGCCCGCCGCCGTTGGTCCGGGGCGCCGGTCCGGGCACGCGAAAGGGGCGGTGCGCCGCGCGGCGCACCGCCCCTTTCGCGCGGTGGGTCCTAGAGGAACGAGTTGATCTCGATCGTCTCGGTGCGGCCGGGGCCGACGCCGATCGCGGAGATCGGGGCGCCCGACATCTCCTCCAGGGCCTTCACGTACGCCTGGGCGTTCTTCGGGAGGTCCGAGAACGTCTTGGCCTTGGTGATGTCCTCGGACCAGCCGGGCAGGTTTTCGTAGATCGGCTTCGCGTGGTGGAAGTCCGTCTGCGAGTAAGGGAGCTCCTCGACGCGCTTGCCGTCGATCTCGTACGCGACGCAGACCGGGATCTGCTCCCAGCCGGTCAGCACGTCCAGCTTGGTGAGGAAGAAGTCCGTCAGACCGTTCACGCGGGTGGCGTAACGGGCGATCGGCGCGTCGAACCAGCCGCAGCGGCGGTCGCGGCCGGTGGTGACGCCGCGCTCGCCGCCGATGCGGCGCAGGTCCTCGCCGTCCTGGTCGAAGAGCTCGGTCGGGAACGGGCCGGCGCCGACGCGGGTCGTGTACGCCTTCAGGATGCCGATGACGCGGCTGATCTTCGTCGGGCCCACGCCGGTGCCGGTGCAGGCGCCGCCCGCAGTCGGGTTCGAGGAGGTGACGAAGGGGTAGGTGCCGTGGTCGACGTCGAGCAGGGTGCCCTGGCCGCCCTCGAAGAGCACGACCTTGTCCTCGTCGAGCGCGTTGTTGAGGATCAGGGTGGTGTCGGCGACGTACGGCTTGATCTGCTCCGCGTACTGGAGCATCTCCTCGACGATCTGGGCGACGTCGATCGCGCGGCGGTTGTACAGCTTCGCGAGGAGCTGGTTCTTGCCCTCCAGCGCCGCTTCGACCTTCTGGGTGAGGATCGACTCGTCGTACAGGTCCTGGACGCGGATGCCGATGCGGTTGATCTTGTCCGCGTACGTCGGGCCGATGCCGCGGCCGGTCGTACCGATCTTGCGCTTGCCGAGGAAGCGCTCGCCGACCTTGTCGAGGGTGACGTTGTACGGCGTGATCAGGTGCGCGTTGCCGCTGATGAGCAGCTTGGAGGTGTCGATGCCGCGCTCGTTCAGGCCGCGCAGCTCGGAGAGCAGGACGGCCGGGTCGACGACGACGCCGTTGCCGATGACCGGGGTGCATCCGGGGGAGAGGATGCCGGAAGGGAGAAGGTGCAGCGCGTACTTCTGGTCGCCTACGACGACCGTGTGGCCGGCGTTGTTGCCACCCTGGTAGCGCACCACATAGTCAACGGATCCACCGAGCAGGTCGGTGGCCTTTCCCTTGCCCTCGTCACCCCACTGAGCTCCGAGCAGCACAAGAGCGGGCACAGGCGTACACCTCTTCCGGATGGGGCATGTCCAAGGTCAGGGGGCGTACGACGATGTACACCGCAGGCTGAGCCGTCGGACCGGTACCCCGGAATAGACGAAGGCCCTGGCGCAATAGCGCAAGGGCCTCTTGCACAAAGATGCTACCCGAGGAAGGACCGAGGTGTCGGCTCCAGAGCCCACCATGAGCCATGCGGGCGCGCCGGTAGGCGGCCTGCTCGTGCTCGTCGACCCGGTCGCCCGCCGTCTTGACGGCGAGTCCGTGCGGATCGCGAAGGATGTTCTGTCGGCGGGAGCCGCGGCGAAAATCTGCCTCCCGGACTCGCAGGAGGAGTTTGCGCGGGCCCTCGCCCGCCGGGGTCATCGTCAGCCGGTGATCGTGGGCGACGACCGGGCGCTGGTCCGGGCCGTGGGGCTGCTGCACCGGGAGCGCGGGCTCGGGAGCGGCGCCGTTTCGCTGATTCCGGTGGGGCAGGTGGGGTCGCTGGGACTGGCGCGCTCGCTGGGTGTCCCGCTGTCGGCGGTGGCGGCGGCGCGGGCGGTGCTGGACGGGGCCGTACGGACGCGGGACCTGCTGGTGGACGACAGCGACGGGGTGGTCCTCGGGGACCTGCGGATTCCGCCCGTCCGGGCGGCGGCGAGGCCCTCGGGGCCGTCGGTGTGGAGCGCGTACCGCTCGCTGGTGCGCACGCTGGTCCCGGCGGGGCCCAGGGTGGGGCACCGGCTGCGGGTGGAGGCGGACGGTCAGCTGCTGGTGGACGTGGACCGGGTGGTGGAGGACCTGCGGATGGCGGCGGTGCCGTCCTCCGGCGGGGTGGCGGAGGTGACGCTGCGGCTGGCGGGCGGCTCCTCGCTGCGGGTGCGGGCGGCCTCGGTGACGGTGTCGGGCCCGGACTTCCGCTACCGGGCGGACTCGCTGGTGGCGGGCCCGGTCCGGCGCCGTACGTGGACGCTCCGGCCGGGGGCGTGGTCGCTGACGCTGCCGCGGGGGTAGCGGCTCGGCGAGGTGGCGGCTCGGCGGGGGCAGCGGCTCGCCGGGCTGCCGGGAGCCGGTGCGGGCGGGTGGGACGGGCGGCGGTGCGGGCTACGGGTTCGGCAGGTCCAGGGTGGCGCGGTGGGCCCGCCAGCGGTCCATCATCGCGTGCATCTCGCCCTGCAGGAACGCGAAGAACGCGGCCGTCTCCGCCATGCGCGTGCCCGCCGGGGTGTCCGTGCCGACCCCGGCCGCGCCGTCGCGCAGGGTCTTCTCGAAGAGGGCCAGCACCTGGTCGCGCCGGGTGAAGGTCTCGTACCAGAGCTCGTTGTGCAGGACGTAGCGGTCCCGGCGGGAGCCCGGCTCCCGCTCCCGGCTGACCATGGTCACCTGCGTCAGGTAGGCCACGGCCCCCGACACCGCCGCCGGGCTGATCTGGAGCGCCTCGCTCAGCTCCGCCGAGGTCATCGACCCGCTGTCGCTCGCGAGCAGCTGCGCGAAGACCCGCGAGGCCATCCGCTGCATCCCCGCCTCGGTCAGCTGCGCTGCGAAGCGCTCCACGAAGCGGGAGACCGCCGCCTCGTCGCTCCGTACGTCAGGTGCCTGCGTGTTCATGTCGTCCGCCACCCTCCCGACTTTATATGTTTCCCGAGCTTCACAAGTTTGTGAAAGTAGCGTACGTTCAGAATCATGACGAAGGCAATCAGGGTCGCCGGACTCCACAAGGCGTTCGGCCGCACCCGCGCACTGGACGGTCTCGACCTCTCGGTCGCCACCGGCGAGGTCCACGGCTTCCTCGGCCCCAACGGCTCCGGCAAGTCGACCGCCATCCGCGTCCTGCTGGGCCTGCTGCGCGCCGACTCCGGAACCGCCGAGCTGCTCGGCGGCGACCCCTGGGCCGACGCCGTGGAACTGCACCGCCGCGTCGCCTACGTCCCCGGCGACGTCACCCTGTGGCGCAACCTCTCCGGCGGCGAGGTCATCGACCTCTACGGGCGGCTGCGCGGAGGCCTGGACCGGGCCCGGCGCGCCGAGCTGATCGAGCGGTTCGAGCTGGACCCCACCAAGAAGGGGCGGACGTACTCCAAGGGCAACTGGCAGAAGGTCGCGCTCGTCGCCGCCTTCTCCTCCGACGCCGAGCTGCTCATCCTCGACGAGCCCACCTCCGGACTGGACCCGCTGATGGAGGGGGTCTTCCAGGGCTGCGTCGCCGAGGCGCGCGCCGCCGGGCGGACCGTGCTGCTCAGTTCGCACATCCTGAGCGAGGTTGAGACCCTCTGCGACCGGGTCAGCATCATCCGCAAGGGCCGCACGGTGGAGACGGGCACGCTGGCCGACCTGCGCCACCTGACGCGTACGTCGATCAGCGCCGAGCTCGCCGGCCCGCCGAACGGGATCGCGCACCTGCCCGGCGTGCACGACGTGGAGGTGCGGGGGCTGAAGATCCGCCTCCAGGCCGACACGGACAAGCTGGACGCCGTACTGCGCTCGCTCGCCGACTCGGGGGTGCGGTCGCTGACCTCGACGCCGCCCACGCTGGAGGAGCTCTTCCTGCGGCACTACGCGGACGACGTCCACGGGGGTGGCGTCGGCGGCGACGTGAAGGCGGGCGTGTCGCGATGAGGAACCAACTGGCCGGCACCGGGACGCTGCTGCGCCTCGCGCTGCGCCGCGACCGCGTGATGATGCCGGTCTGGATCATGGTCGTGACAACGCTGGTGCTCAGCCTGCCCGCCTCGCTGGAGTCGGTGTACGGGAGCGCCGCCGAGCGGGCCCGGCTGCTCGCGACGATGGACGCGAACGGCTCGCTGCGCGCCCTGTACGGGCCGGCCTTCGGTGACTCCATCGGCGCCCTGACCGCGTGGCGCGGCGGGATCTTCGCCGGGGTGCTCGCAGGGATCATGAGCCTGGTCATCGTGGTCCGGCACACCCGGGAAGAGGAGGAGACGGGCCGTCAGGAGATGCTCTCCGCCGCCATGGTGGGCCGCCGGGCGCCGCTGACGGCCGCCCTGCTCGCGGCCCTGCTGGCCAACGGCCTGGCCGCGCTCCTGGTGACGGCCGGGCTCGCCGGGCGCGGGGCGGGCGGCGCGGCGGCCCTCGGGCTCGGCATCGGCGCCACCGGAACGCTCTTCGCGGCCCTGGCCGCCGTCGCGGCGCAGCTCACCGAGAGCGCCCGGCTCGCGAAGGGGCTCGCGGGCGCACTGATCGGCGCGGCCTTCGTGCTGCGCGCCGCCGGGGACGCCGGGAGCGCCGGGGGAGCGAGCGCGATGACGTGGGTGTCGCCGCTGGGCTGGCTTGAGCACGTACGGGCCTTCGCGGGCGAACGCCGGTGGGTGTTCGGCCTGTTCGCGGCGGCCGTGGCGGTGCAGGTCGCGGCGGCGTACGCGCTGGCCGGGCGGCGCGACGTGGGCATGGGCTTCCTGCCGGCCCGGCCGGGTCCCGCGCAGGGCCGGCTCGGCAGCGCGGGGGCGCTGGCCTGGCGGCTCCAGCGGGGCGGCCTGCTCGGGTGGAGCCTGGCGTTCCTGGCGGCCGGGGTGGTCTTCGGCGCGATGACGGACGGGGCCACGCAGCTGGTCGGCGACAACGAGCGGACCCGCGAGATCATCGAGCGGATGGGCGGGCGGAGCGGGATCGCGGACGCCTTCCTCGCGACGATGGCCGGGATGCTCGGCATGATCGCCGCCCTGTACATCGTCTCGGCGGTGCTGCGGCTGAGCGGCGAGGAGTCGGGGCAGCGCGCCGAGCCGCTGCTCGCGAACGCGGTCGGCCGGCTGCGCTGGGCCGGCGGCCATCTGGCGGTGGCATTCGGCGGCTCTGCGCTGATCCTGCTGCTGGCCGGTCTGGGCCTGGGGATCGGGCACGGCGAGGGGGTGGGGGCGGCGGTGGGCGCGACGCTCGCGCAGCTCCCGGCGGTTTGGGTGATCGGGGCCCTCGCGGCCCTCCTGTACGGCGCCGCCCCGCGGTACGCGGTGGCCGCCTGGGCGGTGGCCGGGGGCGCCCTGACGCTGGGGTGGATCGGCCCGGCGCTGAACCTCCCGCAGGCCGTCCTGAACCTCTCTCCCTTCGCCCACCTGCCCAAGCTGCCGGGTGCCGAGGCCCCGCCCTGGGCCCCGCTGCTGGTGCTGACCGCGCTGGCGGCGGGCCTGCTGGCGGCCGGCCTGACGGCACTGCGCCGCCGAGACCTGGCCGCGTAGTCCACGCCCCGAACGGTCAGAACTCCACGAGCAGTTCGTCCAGACCGCGGATGACGTACCCGTCCCGCCACCGAGGCTCCCGTACGAGCTTCAGGGGCGGGACTCCGTCTGCCAGCAGCGCGCCGAAGGAGGCGGTCAGCTCCCGCCGCGCGAGCGGAGCGCCCAGG
Organism: Streptomyces vinaceus; assembly: GCF_008704935.1. Classification (NCBI taxonomy): domain Bacteria; kingdom Bacillati; phylum Actinomycetota; class Actinomycetes; order Kitasatosporales; family Streptomycetaceae; genus Streptomyces; species Streptomyces vinaceus. The sequence goes on along the minus strand of NZ_CP023692.1, from coordinate 3,578,927 downwards.
CAGTAGTGGATCCCCGCGCCGAAGCTGAGGTGCGGATTGTCGGCCCGTACGAGGTCCAGGACGTCGGGCCGCTCGAACCGGGCGGGGTCCCGGTTCGCGGACCCGAAGAGCAGCGCGACCTCGGCTCCGCGCGGGATGAGGGTGTCGCCGACCCGGATGTCGTCGAGCACCCAGCGCTCGAACAGCTGGAGGGGTGTGTCGTAGCGCATCAGTTCATCCACAGCTGTGGACAACTTTTCGGAATTCAGCGAAGCGAGCTGCTCGGGGTGGCGGAAGAGGGCCCACCAGCCGTTGACGGTGGTGTTCACGGTGGCCTCGTGGCCCGCGTTGAGCAGGAGGACGCAGGTGGAGATCATCTCCTGCTCGCTGAGCCGTCCCTCGTCATCGTGGGCGGCGATCAGACCGGAGATCAAATCCTCGCCGGGCTCCTTGCGCCGCTCCGCGATCAGCTCGCGCAGGTAGGCGCTGAACTCCACGCTCGCCCGGACCGCCCGCCGCGCGGTCTCCTCGTCCGGGCGGAGCTCGTACATCCCGCAGATGTCGGCCGACCAGGGGCGCAGCAGGGCCCGGTCCGACTCCGGGACCCCGAGCAGCTCGGCGATCACCGCCACGGGCAGCGGCTCGGCGACGACGGTGAGCAGGTCCCCGCCCCCGTCGGCGAGGAGTTGCCCGACCAGCTCCCGGGCCATCCGGTCCACGGCGGGCGCCAGCTGTTCCACGGTGCGCGGGGTGAACGCCTTGGACACCAGCCGCCGTACGCGGGCGTGGGCGGGATCCTCCAGGTCCAGCAGGCCGTTGTCGTTGAGGACGTGGAAGGGCTCGTGCCCCGGGGGCGGGGCCTGGCGGCCGAACTCCTCGTGCGAGAAGCGGTGCAGGTAGGTCCGGCCGAGCCGGCGGTCGCGCAGCAGCGCGCTCACGTCGGCGTAGTGCGGTACGAGCCACTGCCCGGTGGCCTCCCACCACAGTGCCCGTCCCTGCTCCCGCAGCTCGCGGTAGGCGGGGTAAGGATCGGCGACGAACGCGGCGTCCCACGGATCAAAGCCCATCCCTTCACTGTAGAAGACCGCCCGGCGCACGGCCGGAACTCCCCTTGCGGGGCCCGCGCGGCGAAGGCTCTCATGGGGCTCCGTTCCGATGCGGTTCCATCTCAGGGGGATGTATGGAAGCGACAGAGCCACCTGCGCCTCAGCAGCCGCAGAGGCCATGGCACCGGCCGCCGGCCTCGCCGCCACAGTCCGCGCCGCCGGTCCCGCAGCAACCGCCGGGGCCGCCTCCGATGACCTCGGCCGGGCTGCCGGCCAGTCTGGATCTGACCGTCACCAGACGGCTGTTGTGGGTGGGCGGGGCGGTCTACCCGCTCCAGAACGTGGCCCGCGTCTACACGTTCGTCCTGCATCCGCGCCGCAAGGAAGCCACGCTGGCCTTCCTGAAGCGCTCGGCGGTCGCGTTGCTGACCGGTCTGGGGTTCACGCTGTTGGCGGGTACGGCGAACATCTTCAGCCGGGAGCGCGAGACCCTCGAAAGCTTGACGCGGTTCGTCTGGTTCGCCGTCGCGGCCGGACTGCTCTATTTCATCGTGGACTGGCTGCGGGTACTGACCGCGCCCTCCCCTTTCGTGCTGGCCGTCGAGTCGAACGGGCAGTCGACCGCACTGGTCACCGGGGAGAGCGGCCACCTGAACCGGCTCGTCCAGCAGATCGCCCATGCGATCGAGAACCCTGACGCCGAACTCCGCGTCCGAGTGGAGAGGCTGACGATCAGCAACCCGAGGAACTACTACTTCGGCGACGCCGTGAACATGTACGGCGGCTCCAACAACGTGGGGATGACATCCGCATGAGCGGGGACAGCTACTACTTCGGCCGGACCGTCAACATGCACGGCGGCACGCACAACACCGGCATGGTCAACCACGGCCCGGATCCCGCGTCCGTCCGCCCGGCCGATCCGGCCCTGGCGGAAGCCGTCCGCGAGCTGGTCGTCCTGCTGGCGGAGCTGCGCGAGCAGGTGTCCCCGCTGACCGCGCGGTCCCTCGACGACGCGCTCCCGGCCCTGGCGGCCGACTCCGACGCGGTTCCGCCGGAGGAGCGGCACCGGGCCCTGATGGCCGTCGCGGGCATCGCCGCCACGGCCGGCGCGCTCGGCCAGCCCGTCCTCGACGCCGTACGGGCCGTCCTGGAACTCCTCGCCGCATAGAAGGGCGGCCGCCGGCCCCCGCGCTCCGGGGGCGCCGGCTCCCCCGCGCTCCGGGGAGTCGCCGCGCCGGGGTGTCGCCGGCCCCGCTAGGCCGGGGTCACCAGTCGGGTCTCGTACGCGAACACCGCGGCCTGGGTGCGGTCGCGCAGGCCCAGTTTCACCAGGATCCGGCTCACGTGCGTCTTGATCGTGGACTCCGCGACGATGAGCCGGTCCGCTATCTCCGCGTTGGAGAGCCCCTGCGCGATCAGCACCAGTACCTCCGTCTCCCGCTCGGTCAACTCCCCTATCCCCGCCGGATCCGCCGGCTTCGGCGGGGTCGACAGCTTCGAGAACTCCAGGATCAGCCGCTTGGTGACCGTCGGCGCCAACAGTGCCTCACCGGAGGCCACCACCCGCACCCCTTCGGCCAGCTGCCGGGCCGAGGCGTCTTTCAGCAGGAACCCGGAGGCCCCGGCCCGCAGGGCCTGGTACACGTACTCGTCGAGGTCGAAGGTCGTCAGGACCAGCACCTTGGCGTCCGTGTCCGAGGCCACGATCTCCCGCGTCGCCTCCAGCCCGTTCATCACGGGCATCCGGATGTCCATCAGCACCACGTCCGGCCGCAGCGCGGCCACCTTGGCGATGGCCTCACGCCCGTCCACCGCCTCGCCGACCACCTCGATGCCGTCCATCGCGTTCAGCAGGACGGAGAAGCCCTCCCGGACCATCATCTGGTCGTCGACGATCAGCACCTTGATCGTCATGCCGACTGCCCCGATCCCTGCGCCTGCCCCGGCGCCTCGTCCTGCGCCCCGCCCTGCCGGCCGCGCACGGGTATGAACACCGCCACCTCGTACCCGCCCGCCTCGGTCACCCCCGCCGTCATCTCACCTTCCAGCATGGCCACCCGCTCCCGCATCCCGGTGATCCCGTGCCCGGCGCCCGGCGACGGCCGCACGTCCCCGGTCGCCGCCGCGTTGACCACCCGTATCCCCAACCCGCCCAGTACGTACGAGACCTCGACCGAGGCCGCCGCCCCCGGCGCATGGCGCAGGGTGTTGCTCAGCGCCTCCTGGATGATCCGGTACGCCGACAGCTCCACCCCCGGCGGCAGCTCCCGCACCGCACCCGTCACCGTCTTCTCCACGCCCAGCCCGGCCTCCCGCACATTGGCCAGCAGCCCGTCCAGCGAGGCCAGGGTCGGCTGGGGGGCGTCCGGCGCCTCGTAGTCCGCGGAGCGCACCACACCCAGCACCCGGCGCAGCTCCGTCAGCGCCGCCACCGCGTTCTCCCGGATGGTGGCGAACGCCGCCTCCAGCTCCGGCGGCGGGTTCTTCACCCGGTACGGCGCGGCCTCCGCCTGGATCGCCACCACCGACATGTGGTGGGCCACCACGTCATGCAGCTCCCGCGCGATCGTCGTCCGCTCCTCCAGCAGCGTCCGCCGGTCCCGCTCGACGGCCGTGACCTCCTGCTGCGCGCTGACTACCTCCTCCGCTTCCCTGCGTATGTTGCGGACCGTCACCACCAGCAGCGACACCGCCAGCAGGAAGGCCATCGGCATGACCTCGACCGGCTCCCCCCGGCCGAGCACGACCGGTACCCCGATCCCGACCCCGAGGGTGATCAGCCACATCCAGCCCGCCGCCCGGGGCCTGGTCCGCATCGCGGCGAAGGTCACCGTGGCGAGGTAGGAGACGAAGGCACCCGGCGTCCAGGGCCACACGTCGTTCATGCCGGAGCCGACCACCGCGAGCGCCCCGGTGGCGGCGATGGCCGCCCAGAACGCGCCCACGGGCCGCATCAGGGTCATCAGCACCGGCGTGGCCGCGACCAGCCCCATCACGAGGGAGCTGCTCGGTACGACGTACTCCCCGCTGGTCGTGGACGTCAGCATCACCACGAACAACGCGACGAACCCGACGACCGCATGCGGCAGATACGCCATGTACGGCCGTATCCGCGCGGGCAGCCGCCGCACCACCGGCCCGTCGGTGCGCATCGGCGCCAGCGGCCGGTAGGCGAAGGCGTCCGTGATCAGATCCCGGCGCAGGCTCTGGAACAGGCCGGAGGCCATCCGGAACTCGGGTGTCCGGGGATTCGCCCGGGAGGTCGTCTCGCTCATACCCACACCGTAGGTCGGCCGCCCCCTCGTCCGCGTCGCCGCTGAAGGGGATATCCCGGCCTCCCTCTCAGGTACTACCCGGGGCACTCAGTAGCCCGTCGGACGGACCAGACCCGTCTCGTACGCGAACACCGCGGCCTGGGTCCGGTCCCGCAGGCCCAGCTTCACCAGGATCCGCCCCACGTGCGTCTTCACGGTCTGCTCGGCCACCACCAGGTGCGCGGCGATCTCCGCGTTGGACAGCCCCTGCGCGATCAGCGACAGCACCTCGGTCTCCCGCTCCGTCAGCTCGTCGATCCGCGCCCTCGACGGCGCCCGCGGGGCCCCCATCCGGGAGAACTCCGTGATCAGCCGCTTGGTGATGTTCGGCGAGAGCAGCGCGTCACCGGCCGCCACCACCCGCACCGCCTCCGCGAGCTGGTCGGCCGACGCGTCCTTCAGCAGGAACCCCGAAGCCCCGGCGCGCAACGCCTCGTACACGTACTCGTCGAGGTCGAAGGTGGTCAGCACGAGCACCTTGACGGTGGAGCCGGGCGCGCCGGTGAGGACGGAGGTGGCCTCGATGCCGCCCATCCCGGGCATGCGGATGTCCATCAGGACCACGTCCGGTGCCAGTGCGGCGACCTTCGCCAGCGCGTCCGCCCCGTCCACGGCCTGGCCGACGACCTCGATGTCGGGCTGGGCGTTGAGGAGGACGGTGAAGCCCTGCCGGACCATCATCTGGTCGTCGGCGATCATCACTTTGATCGGTGCGGCCGGAGTGCTCATGCGTCCTCGTCAGTCCTTCTTCGTCTCGGGGTCCATCGGGAGCACGGCGCTCACCTCGTACCCGCCGCCCGGGCGGGGACCGGCGGCGAGCTCGCCCCCCAGCATGCCCGCCCGCTCCCGCATCCCGAGCAGACCGTGCCCGGCCCCGTGCGAGGGCGGCGCCGGCCGGGTCGGCGCGGTGTTGGCGATGCACAGGTGCAGCTCGCGCGGCCCGTACGCGATGCCGACCTCCACCCGCGATCCGGGCGCGTGGCGCAGACAGTTGCTCAGCGCCTCCTGCACGATCCGGTACGCGGTGAGCTCGACGCCCGGGGCGAGGGACCGCTGCACGCCCGCGATCTCGGTGGTGACGGCCAGACCCGCGCCGCGCACGTTGTCCACGAGGCCGTCCAGTTCGGAGAGGGTGGGCTGCGGATGGTGCGGGTTCGCCGGATCGTCCGGCTGCTCGGAGCGGAGCACGCCCAGTACGCGGCGCAGTTCCGTCAGGGCCTCCAGCGCGTTCTCGCGGATGCCCGCCAGGTTCTCCTTGAGCTCCTCGGAGGGGTTGTCCACCAGGTGCGGGGCGACCTGCGCCTGGATCGAGATCACGGACATGTGGTGGGCGACGACGTCGTGCAACTCGCGGGCGATGCGGCTGCGTTCCTCCAGCAGGGTGCGGCGGGCCCGTTCCTCCTCGGTGATCGTCTCCTGCTCGACGAGCTTGCCGCGGGCCAGGCGGGTGGCCCGCAGGGCGTACCCGAGGAGTCCGACGAAGCCGAACAGGAGGAGCGCGGCCAGGACACTGGTCTGGCTGTGCTCCGGTTTCAAGAGCAGCTCGGCCAGCCCGGTCAGGGCGACGGGGACGGCGACGGCGGCGACGGTCACCCGGGGCGGCACGCGCAGGGCCACCAGTAGCAGGACTGGCGCGAACGCGATGATCCCCGACGGCATCCAGGGCCAGGTCTGGCCGTGGCCGACGCCGTCGTGGATCGACCAGGCGACCACGGCCGCCGCCAGCAGGCCGAGCCACCAGCCGGCGATCGGGCGGAACATCGCGAGCGCGATGGACGCGCCCGTCAGGAGCGCCGCCACCAGCGGGATGCCGCCCTGGTCGTTGTAGTGGTCGCTCATCTGCTCCGTGGTGAGGAACCCGAAGAAGACGGCGGCGTAGACGACCACCGCGTGCGGCAGCCGGGCCAGCCAGCGCGGCCGCGACATCCGGGGGAGCGGATCGCGCTCGATGGTGAGCAGATCGAGGGCCAAGGGCCGCCGGAGCCCGGCCCGGGGCGCGGGGGTCGTGCCGAAGTCCGCTTCCACGGCGGGCGGTCCGCTCTGCTCGTTCACGTCGTCCACCCTAGGCATGGGCCGTCACCTCTTCGGCTGCCCGCGGGGCACGGCCCGGGGCCCCGGAGCCGGTGGAGGTCCGGGGAGCCGTCCGGGGGGACTTGCCCCGCTCCGGCCGCCCGGCCTGCTCGTACGTACGGAACGCGGCCCAGCAGACGCCCAGCGCGGCGGCGAACACCGGCAGCCACAGCAGCCGGGCGGCTATCCACCACGGGGAGTCGGGCACGGTGTGCAGCCCCGGCAGATCGACGGGGGCCAGCAGCCCCAGGGCGGTGACGGCCATCATCGCGGTCTGGTGCCACAGGAAGATGGTCATCGCGGACAGGTTCATCAGCGCGACCTTCGCCCAGGCCCGGGGCCGGCGCATGGCCCGCTCCAACGGCCCGCGGAGCAGCAGGGCCAGCCCGCACTGGGCCAGTCCGAACGCGACCGCGGCCAGCGTCGGCGGGTTCAGATTCGATATCGGGGCCCCGGGAACGCCGACCATGGAGGCCGGATACCCGCCCCACAGGACGAGCCCGGCGGTGGCGGCGGCGCCCCCGCCCAGCAGCAGGGCGGCCGCGGTGCGCCCGGCGAACCTTCCGCGGGACCAGGCGGCGCCCAGGGTGTAGGGGACGAGCCAGCCCGCGGCCACATTGACCCAGCCGATCCACTCCGGACCGCCGAAGCCGAACCGCCACAGGTCCACACCCGCCACCACGGCCAGCGGCCACTGCGGAGCGAGCCGCGCCACGAGCGGTGTGGCCGCGGTGAGCACGGCGAAGACGAGGAGGAACCAGAGCGGGGAGAGGACGAGCTTCAGCAGGGTCCGGACGGTGTCCGGCTCGGCCCCGCCGAGCAGCATCCCGGCCGCCGCCACGGCCCACAGGGCGAGCACCGCGGCGACCGGCCGGAACAGCCGCGACAGCCGCTGCCCGACCCACACCCCGTACGGGACCCCGCGCTCGCGCGCCGAGGCGTGGCCGCGGGCGGCGACATGACCGCCGACCAGGAAGAACACGGCCAGGGTCTGGAACACCCAGGACACCGGTGCCAGCCAGGGCAGGTGGGCCAGCGGACTGGTGGTGCCCAGGCCGCCGTCGGCGGTGGTCAGGGCGGTCACCAGCCAGTGGCCCAGCACCACGCCGAGGATGGCGAAGGCCCGCAGGGCGTCCACGGCCCGGTCCCGGTCGGCGGGTGTCCCGGAGTCGATGCGGTCCGCGAGGACGGACCAGCGGGAGCGGAGCTCAGACACGGGGGACCTCCGGGTCGGTCGGGTCGATGCCGAGGACGATGCGGGCCAGGCTGTCGAGGGACGCGGTGCCGGGCTTGAGGTAGTCGCTGTGCCCGCCGGCGCCGGCCGGGAACGCCCGGGCCCCGAAGGCCCGGTCGACGGGATCGGTGCCGAAGCCCATCCCGCCGAGGCGGACATGGGGCACGTGGCCGATCCAGTCGGCCCCGCCGCGCCCGGCCCAGATCCGGGCCCCGGTCGGCAGCTCGGCGGCGGAGCCGGCGCCGGTGCCCGGGCTGCCGAACAGGGCCATGTCCGTGACTGCGGGGCCCGTGGCGGTCCGGGCGCAGACCACGCTCCCGTACGAGTGGCAGAGCAGGGAGAGCTGGGCTCCGGGCGCCGCCGCCCGCCCCAACCGGTCGAGGAAGGGGCCCAGTTCGGCGGCGGCCACATCCGCCCGGTCGGCGGTCAGCACGGTCGGGCTGACCGTGCCCGGGGTGTCGTACCCGAGCCAGGCGACCACGGCCGAGCGGGGATGCCCGGCTGCCAGGAGGCGCTGCTGCAGGGCGACGGCCCCGGCGCGGAACCGCTGATAGGTGTCCAGCGTGGTGTCGGAGCCGGGCACCAGGACGGCGACCCGGTCGGCGCGCTCCAGATCGCCGAGCACCTCGACCGCCCGGCCCCTGCCGCGGCCGTCGAAGGCGAGGAACCGGGCGGTGCCGCCCGCCTCCATGGCCTCCAGCTTCGCCGCGCGGCCCGTGCGGCCGGCCTCCCGCGCCATGCGGGCCGCCTCCGCGAGGCCGGCGCGGTTGGCCGCGTACCGGTCCGGGAGCGCGGTCTGTTCGGCGAGCACGGCCGGGGCCGGGGCGGGGACGTCGGGGGAGGCGGCGGCGGACACCGGCAGCACGACGGCCGCGGCGACCAGCCCGGCCAGCAGGGTGCGCCGCAGGCGGCCGCGGTGCCGTCCGGCCGTGCGGCCGGCGCTGCGTTCTTCGAGGCGTCCATCGGGGCGTCCTGCGGCGCGGGTCATGGCGGGTCCCATTTCCTTCGCTCGGTCCGGAGGCGCTGGCTCGCGTCTTCTCCGGTTCCGAAGTTAGGAATTGAGGGGCATCGTCGGCGTCCCGCTGCAGAGCCCCCTTCCGACGTGGCTCTCAGGTATGACAGGGCAGACCTGAGAGCCACGTCCGAAGCAGGCGGCCAACTCCGCGACGCCGCCCCGGGGATGCATCCCGGGGGTGGACGGCAAGGCCGTCCCCTAAGGTCCCGCCATGACCAACACCGACTGGCGCAAAGACCGCATAGGCAGCGCGCACCGGGGCGAGAACCCGACCGTGCTGCGCCGCCTCGACCAGGGCTTCGCCGTGATCGGTGACCGGCAGTTCCTCCCCGGGTACGCCGTACTGCTGACCGACGACCCGTCAGTGACCCGGCTCTCGGACCTGCCGCGGGCGCGCAGGACGGCGTACCTCAGTGACATGGAGCGGCTCGCCGAGGCCGTCGAACGGGCCTGCCGGCGGCTCGATCCGGCCTTCCGGCGGGTGAACATCGAGATCCTCGGCAACACCGACCCGTACCTGCACGCCCACATCTGGCCCCGCTACGACTGGGAGCCCCCCGAGCTGGTCCGCGTGCCGGTGTGGCGGTACGAGCAGGAGGAGTACTGGCGGGGGGCCCGCCACGAGCTGGGCCCCCGGCATGACGGCCTGCGCACCGCCATCGGGGAGGAACTGGACCGGCTAGGAGCCCAGTAGCCGCGCCGGGCACCCGCACCGCGCCGGGCGCCCGCACCGCACCCCACCGGCCTCCTCTCCGCGCGCAGGTCAGTCCGACTCCGGGGCTCCGGCAGCCCCGTCGACCCCGGCGCCCCGCAGCGCGTCCAACGCCTTCGTGAGGCGGTCCAGGACCTCGACCGTCTCCGCGAAGGCCGCCTCGCCCAGCTCCTCCGCGAGCCGGGTGGCCAGTACGGCGTGGGCCGGGGTGATGCGGGCGACGGCGGCACGCCCCTCCTGCGTCGGACGGAGCAGCTTCGCGCGCCGGTGCGCCGGGTTCGGGACGTACTCCGCGAGGCCCTTGGCCGCCAGCAGGTCCGCGATGCGCTGGACGCTCTGCCGCGTGATGCCCATGACCCGGGCGATCCCCGCCACCGGCAGGGGCTCCTGGAGCACCGCGCCCAGCACCTGCCACCACGCCGCGGTCAGCCCGGCCGGCCTGGCCAGTTCCTCAGAGATCGCGAGGAACCGGCCGTTCAGGCCGAACACCCCGAGCGCGGTACGGCTCAGCAGAGCGGACGGGGCGTCAGGCATCGCCGCGCTCCGCCGCCGCCATCAGCACGGGGAACGCGCTGGCGTCCGAGTCGTGGAACAGGCGGTACCACGCGTCCAGGACCTCCGGCCCGTAGACGTCCAGCCGGGCGAAGACCTCCCGGGCGAAGGCGACCGGTTCCGTCGGGCCCGCCGTGATCAGGTCGCCGTCCGTCACCGCGTCGGCTTCGACGTACCGCCCGGCGCCCGCGTACCCCGGCTGGCGCGCCAGGTACGCGGCGGCCGCGCTGGTGTGGGCGTACGCATCGAGCAGCCCTTCCCGGGCCAGGCCGGCCGTGGCTCCGCAGATCGCCGCGACCGGGACTCCTGCCGCCAGGAACTCGCGCGCCTTCACCGCGAAAGGGGCCAGCTCGTCGCCGGAGTCCCAGAGCGAGGCGCCGGTCAGGATGAGGAGGGAGGAGTCCCCGGGCGCGAGGTCGGCGAGGGCCAGGTCGGGCTGGATGCGAACGCCGCCCATGGTGGTGACCGGCGCTCCGGCGGCCGGGCCGACCGTACGGACCGGGTAGCCGCGCTGGGTGAGGTGCGCGGTGGTGTGGCCGGTCTCCCAGTCCGCGTACGTGTCGTAGACCGCGAGGTGCACCGGCCGGGGAGAGGTCGGAGAGGTCGGGGAGGTCGGGGAGGTCAAGGATGTCTGGGAGGTCGGGGAGGTGCGGGTGGTGGGAGTGGTCGTCCCGGTCATCGTCATCGCCTCTTCCATGCTTCCGAGCGTCCGTTTCCCTCCCCCTATGACAGCAGGCTGTCAGTTCGACAGTCTGCTGTCAATCGATCGACAAGCACCCCGCTTCCCCACCAGCTGCCGACAGACTGCCGAGACCCGGCACCCACCCGCAGACAGTCCGCCGATATCCCCTCCCACCTGGGCACTCTTAGCGTGGCCGCATGACCCCTCACGTCACCACGGGCAACCCCGCAGACCTCGCGGCCACCGGCGCGGCCGTCAAGGCCGCCGACCGCGCCCACGTCTTCCACTCCTGGTCCGCCCAGGCCCTGATCGACCCGCTCGCCGTCGCCGGAGCCGAGGGGTCGTACTTCTGGGACTACGACGGCCACCGCTACCTCGACTTCGCCTCCCAGCTGGTGAACACCAACATCGGCCACCAGCACCCCAAGGTCGTCGCCGCGATCCAGGAGCAGGCCGCGCGGCTCTGCACCCTCGCGCCCGGCTTCGCCGTCGACGTCCGCTCCGAGGCCGCACGCCTCATCGCCGAGCGGACCCCGGGCGACCTGGACAAGGTCTTCTTCACCAACGGCGGCGCCGAGGCCGTCGAGAACGCCGTCCGCATGGCCCGTCTGCACACGGGCCGGCAGAAGGTGCTCTCCACGTACCGCTCGTACCACGGGGCCACCGCCGCCGCGATCAACCTGACCGGCGACCCGCGCCGCTGGCCCTCCGACACCGCGGCCGCCGGCGTCGTCCACTTCTGGGGCCCGTTCCTCTACCGCTCGCCGTTCCACGCCACCACCGAGGCCGAGGAGTGCGAGCGCGCCCTCGCGCACCTCGCCGACACCATCGCCTTCGAGGGCCCGGCGACCATCGCCGCGATCATCCTGGAGAGCGTGCCGGGCACCGCCGGGATCATGACCCCGCCGGCCGGTTACCTCGCGGGCGTGCGCGAGCTCTGCGACCGCCACGGCATCGTCTTCGTCCTCGACGAGGTCATGTCCGGCTTCGGCCGCACCGGCAAGTGGTTCGCCGCCCAGCACTGGGACGTCACCCCCGACCTGATCACCTTCGCCAAGGGCGTGAACAGCGGGTACGTGCCGCTCGGCGGCGTCGCCATCTCGGCCGCCATCGCCGAGACCTTCGCCACCCGTCCCTACCCCGGTGGCCTGACGTACTCCGGCCACCCGCTGGCCTGCGCCGCCGCCGTGGCGACGATCAACACCATGGAGGAGGAGGGCGTCGTCGAGCACGCCGCCCACCTGGGCGCGAACGTGATCGGCCCGGCGCTCACCGAGATCGCCGAGCGCCACCCGTCGGTCGGCGAGGTCCGCGGCCTCGGCGCCTTCTGGGCGCTGGAGCTCGTACGGGACAAGGAGACGCGCGAGCCGCTCGTCCCGTACAACGCGGCCGGGGCCGACAACGCGCCGATGGCCGAGTTCGCGGCGGCCTGCAAGGCCTCCGGCCTGTGGCCCTTCGTGAACATGAACCGGACGCACGTCGTCCCGCCCTGCAACATCACCGAGGCGGAGGCCAAGGAGGGCCTGGCCCTGCTGGACGAGGCGCTGACGGTCGCGGACCGCCACACCACGTCCGCCTGACCGCCCGTCGGCCGAGACGAAAGCCACCACCGTTCGATCGGTTTCAGCCTCGCTGCCTGGCCTAAGGTGTCCGAAACCTCACTCAAGGAGACGGACCCCTATGCCAGGCAGCGGCGCTGTCACCCGCAACACACTTCGCCAGCAGATCGCGGACGCGCTGCGTGACGAGGTGCTGGCGGGACGCCTGCCACCGGGCACCGAGTTCACCGTCAAGCAGATCGCCGACAAGTACGAGGTCTCCGCGACCCCCGTACGCGAGGCGCTCGTCGACCTCTCCGCCCAGGGACTGCTCGAATCGGTGCAGCACCGGGGCTTTCGCGTGCGCGTCTTCTCCGTGGACGACTACCGGGGCATGATCGAGGCCCGTACGCTCATAGTGGACGGGATCTTCCGGCGGCTCGTCGAGCGCGGCACCGCGCCCGGCTCCGGCGAAATGCTGGTGTCGGTGCGCCGTCGTGCCGAAGAGGCGTGCAGGGCCGCGCAGAGCGGTTCCCTCGAAGTGCTGATCGGTTACGACCTGCGCTTCTGGAGGGAGCTGAGCGGGCTGGTCGGCAACACGTACATCTCGGATTTCCTGCACCGCATCCGCGTGCAGTGCTGGGTCTTCGCCGTCCCGCACCTGAAGGCGGCCCCCGATCTGCACACCGGGCTGTGGTCCGGCCACAACGAGCTGGTGGAAGCGGTGACACGGGCCGACGCCGACGAGGTACGCGCCCTCGTGCACGCGTACAACCAGCGCGCCCTGGACTGGGCCGCGGGCCTGAAGGCGGTCGGCGCGTGACCGACACGACCGACAAGAGCGGCACGACCGACAAGAGCGGCACGACCGACACGAGCGGCACGACCCACACCAGCGGCGCGACCGGCACGCCCCGCACCACCGACCCCGCAGCGGCCGCGGCCGCCCCCGCCTGGCTGGGCGCCGTCCGGCTCTCCGTCGTCATCCCCACCCACGACGACGCGCACCGCATCGGCCCGACGCTCGACGCCTTCCGCGCCCACCTCGACGCCCGCCTCGGCAGCGGCCCCGGCGACTGGGAGCTCGTCGTCGCCGACGACGCCTCCACCGACGACACCGCCGCCCTCGTCGAGGCCGCGGCCGCGGACGAGCCCCGGATCCGGCTGATCCGCTCCCCGCACCACCGCGGCAAGGGCGCCGCGCTGCGCGCCGGAGTGCTCGGCTGTGCCGGGGAGCGGGTGCTGCTCGCCGACGCCGGGCTCAGGACGCCGCCGGCCGAGCTGGAGCACCTGGAGCAGGCCCTCGGCCAAGCGGCCCCGGGCAGCGGGAGCGGGAGCGGCAGCGAAATCGACGGCGGCGGGGGCGAGCGCGCGACCGCCGCCCTCGGCCGGTCGGGGAACCGCCTGGTCCGCGCCCTGGGCATCCCCGGGATTCCGGGCTTCCGCGCCGACACCTGCGGTTTCGCCCTCTTCGACGGCGACCGGGCACGGGCCGCCTTCGGCGCCTCCGTCCTCGACGGCCCGGCCGTCGACGCCGAGGTGCTGCGCTGGGTGCGCCGCCAGGGCTGGCACGTCGCCGAGGTACCGGTGAGCCGTACCCGCACCCGTACCCGTACCCCGAAGCCGCCCGCCGGCCCCGGCCCCCGCCCCGGCCCCCGCCGCACCACGGCCCCTGGCGACCGGCGCCGCGCCCTCGCCGAGCTCTTCCGCCTGAACGCGGGCGGCCTCGCCGTCGCCGCCGTCTTCCTCGCCCTCTCCGCGTACGTCTTCCACGGCCTGTGGGCGGACCTCGACGGCCGCTACCTCGCGGACGCGCTCCAGGACCAGAACCAGTGGGAGTGGTTCGTCGGCGTAGCCACCGACAACATCACCCACCTGCGCAACCCGCTCTTCACCACGGCCCAGGGCATGCCCGACGGCGTGAACCTGATGGCCAACGCCACCATGCTGGGCCTGACCGTCCCCCTGATCCCGGTCACGCTCCTGTTCGGGGAGACGGTCACCTTCGCGCTCGTCCTGACGCTCGGCATGGCCGCCAGCGCCTGGACCTGGTACTGGCTGATCCGCCGCCGCCTCGTGCAGAGCCGCTGGGCCGCCGCCGCGGGCGGGGCGCTCGCCGCCTTCGCGCCGCCGATGGTCTCGCACGCCAACGGCCACCCGAACTTCGTCGTGCTCTTCATGCTCCCGCTGATCATCGACCGGGCCCTGCGCCTGTGCGAGGGCAGGAACATCGTCCGCGACGGGGTCCTGCTCGGCCTGTTCGCGACGTACCAGATCTTCCTCGGCGAGGAGCCGCTGCTCATCGCCGCGCTCGGCATGCTGGTCTTCTCGCTGGCGTACCTGCTGGTCGACCGGCGGCGCGCGCTCGCGGCCGCGCGGCCGCTGGGCCTCGGTCTGGTCATCGCCGCGGGCGTCTGCGTACCGCTGCTGATCTACCCGCTGTACTGGCAGTTCTTCGGCCCGCAGAGCTACCACTCGGTGCTGCACGGCGACAACGCCGGCAACAGCCCGCGCGCCCTGGTCGAGTACGCGGCCCGCTCGCTCTTCGGCGACGCCGAGACGGCCGGGCGGCTCTCGCTGAACACCACCGAGCAGAACGCCTTCTACGGCTGGCCGCTACTGGCGCTCGGCGCGGCCGTCTGCGTGTGGATGTGGCGCCGCAGGCTGGTCCGCGCGCTCGCGATCACCGGGGGCGTGGCGCTGGCGCTGTCCCTCGGGCCCTGGGTGCCGGTCCCGCGTACGGACGTCGTGCTGCCGGGGCCCTGGCGGCTGATGGTGAAGCTGCCGCTGTTCGAGTCGGTGATCGAGGGGCGCGTGGCGATGGTGTGCGCTCCCGTCCTGGGCGTGCTGCTCGCTCTCGCGCTGGACCGGATCGTACGGATGCGCACGCGCGAGCTGCGCACGCTCGGCCTGCTCGCGGTGGCGGCGGCGCTGATCCCGGTGCTGCCCCTGCCGCTGGCCGTACGCGAGCGGGCACCGGTGCCGGCGTTCATCACCTCGGGCGCCTGGAAGGGCTACGTCAAGGACGGCGAAGCACTCGTTCCGGTACCGCTGCCCGACCCGGGCCAGGCGGACGCGCTGCACTGGCAGGTCGAGGCGGACTTCGGCTTCCGGCTGGCCGGCGGCTACTTCAACGGCCCGTGGGGTCCCGACCGGATCGGCATCTACGGGGCCACCCCGCGCCACCTGTCGAACCTCCTGCGGGACGTCCGGTACGGGCAGCAGCCGCCGGAGATCACCCCGCAGTGGCGGGACCAGGCCCGCCGCGACCTGGAGTTCTGGAAGGCGGGGGCGGTCGTGCTGCCGTTCCAGGACCGGGGCATCGAGCTGCGGGACATGATCAGCGAGCTGCTGGGGCGCGAGCCGCAGAAGGTCGAGGACGTCTGGGTCTGGAGGGTGGGTCCGGGGCAGGTGTAGCGGGCGGCTGCGGCACGCGTCGCGCCTGGTGGGGGCCCATGTGCCGCCCCGGGTCGGCCGAGGGTTCGGCCCCAGGTTCTGCGCAGCCCTTCGCGGAGGGTGTTCGGCGCACTACGCTGGCCGGATCGGCGACATCGACTGATCGGAGCCCGCGTGGCCTGTGACCTGTGGCTGGTCCCCCTTGTCGACGTGCTGTGCCACAGCCCCGACAACCCGTTCGCGGAAGAGATCGCCTCGTACGACAAGGCGCTGGGCGAGGCGGGCCTGCCGTCGGTGCCCGTGTTCGCGTACATGCCGGGCCTGAGCGGGGACGTCGCCCCCGTCGCCGGCTTCGACTACGACGCCCTGCACTTCCTGCGGCGGGCCTACCTGCTGCAGATCTGCGGCCTGCCGGTGACGCCGGTGGACGAGCTGGGCGGGGACTACGAGCAGCTGCTGGAGATGTTCGAGTCGACGGCGCAGCAATCGCACCTGGTGTGGCACTACGACCACGCCGGGGCGTACGTGCCCGTGGACTTCGCGGCCCCGCTGGCCAACGAGGAGCTGCTGGCCGGGGGCGGGCCGCTGGGCTCCGCGCAGGGGCTGCTGCGCGAGCTGATGGTGGTGGCGCCGGCGATCGGGATCGACCCGGGGAACCCGCCGGGGGCGCCGGCGGCGCCGGGACGGCCCACGTCCCTGGAGGAGCCCGCGGGGCCGATCCCGTACGACGAGAGCCCCTTCGCGCGGGAGCGGCACGTGTGGCTGGGGCTGCACGCGGCCGCGACCCGGAGCCTCGGCCAAGGCTCGATGATCATCTTCAGCTGACCGGGGCCGGGGCCGGTGCCGGGGCCGGGTGCGGGGTCGGGGGCGGGTCTCCCCCGCCGACCCCTCGCACACCGGCACCGGCCTCAGCGGGGCTGCTCCGGCGGCCGCTGGCGCGGCATGTTGGGGCGGGTGCCCGGCGGGAGGGGGAAGCGGGTCGGCGGGAGACCCGCCTCGGCCCGCGACGAGGGGGCGCCGAGCGACTGCATCACCAGCGGCGCCGGCCCCGAGGAGAACTCCACCATCCACTCCGCGGTCTCGGAGCGCACCAGCTCCGTCACGTCCTCGGAGAAGCGGCGCAGCACGGTCAGGCACCGCTCCGCGGCCTCGCTCGCCGTACCTTCCGTGGGCCCCAGGACCTCCCGCACGTTCTCCGAGGCCCAGTCGAACTGCAAGGTCTGCAGGCGGCGCTGCACCGCCTGCGCCGTCGCCACGTCCCGCATCCAGCCCGAGGTCAGGCCGAAGAACCGGTCGCAGGCCAGGCAGGCGGCGGCCAGGAGCAGCGAGAGGTAGCCGTACGAGGCGACCCCCGGCGCGGACCCCGTCAGCTCCAGCAGCGGCATCGCGGCCCCGGCCACCGCACCCGCGGCCGCCCCGACCCGCAGCACCCGGGCGCCCCGGCGCTTCCACGCCCGGTCGGACAGATACCACTCCGCGGTGCGCAGCGCATCGGCCTCGACCCGCCGGTAGAGCTCGTCCAGCCGCTCGGCCGGCTCGCCCCAGTCCCCGAGGGGGAACGGTCCGCCGGTCAGATCGCCCGCCGCCATCGGTCCGCTGCCCTCCTCCCGGGAGTCCTGGGGTTCCCGGGGATCCCGGGGTGGCCCCTCGGGCTGCATCTCCGGCTGGCTCACCCGGCACTCCCTCTGCCTGCGCTGACGTGTGGTGGTGCGCGTGTGCGCAATGATGCGCATGCTCTTCCTACCTTCGAATGGCGGCCCGTGGGCGACGAATCCCCGGTTTTCCGCCTGCAAGGAGGTCTCCATCAGGTACGCGCACGCCCCGTCTCTCACTCGAAAGAGTTGGTCCTCACGGCGTAGGGCGCGCCGCCCGGGGAGCACGTAGGCTCGGATTGACCAAGCTGCCCCAGTCTTGGACCGACAACGACGGAGTGAGTGACCTGTGATTCCCGGTGGTGGCCAGCCCAACATGCAGCAGCTGCTCCAGCAGGCCCAGAAGATGCAGCAGGATCTCGCCGCGGCCCAGGAGGCGCTCGCGCAGGCCGAGGTAGAGGGCCAGGCCGGCGGTGGTCTGGTGAAGGCGACCGTCACCGGTTCCGGTGAGCTGCGCGCGCTGGTGATCGACCCGAAGGCCGTGGACCCGGCGGACACCGAAACCCTCGCCGACCTGGTCGTCGCGGCGGTCCAGGCGGCCAACGAGAACGCCCAGGCGCTCCAGCAGGAGAAGCTCGGCCCGCTGGCCCAGGGCCTGGGCGGCGGCAGCGGCATCCCCGGCCTCCCGTTCTAGCCCGGGGTCCGGCATCGGACCCCGAACCCCTACCCCATAGCCGATACCGCAGAACGAAAGAAGGCAGTCCGTGTACGAAGGCGTGGTCCAGGACCTGATCGACGAACTGGGCAGGCTGCCCGGCGTCGGGCCCAAGAGCGCGCAGCGGATCGCCTTCCACATCCTGCAGGCCGAGCCCACCGACGTCCGCCGCCTCGCGCACGCGCTGCTGGAGGTCAAGGACAAGGTCCGGTTCTGCGCGGTGTGCGGGAACGTGGCCCAGGAGGAGCGGTGCAACATCTGCCGCGACCCGCGCCGCGACACCACGGTCATCTGCGTGGTGGAGGAGCCGAAGGACGTCGTCGCGATCGAGCGGACCCGCGAGTTCCGGGGCCGGTACCACGTCCTCGGCGGCGCGATCAGCCCGATCGAGGGCGTCGGCCCGGACGACCTGCGCATCCGCGAGCTGCTCGCGCGCCTCGCGGACGGAGAGGTGACCGAGCTGATCCTCGCCACCGACCCGAACCTGGAGGGCGAGGCGACCGCCACCTACCTCGCCCGCATGATCAAGCCCATGGGCCTGAAGGTCACCCGCCTGGCCAGCGGGCTCCCCGTCGGGGGAGACCTGGAGTACGCGGACGAGGTCACGCTGGGGCGGGCCTTTGAAGGAAGGCGACTTCTCGATGTCTGACGCAATGCTGCACGCCCTGGGAGTGGATCCGGACGACTTCGCGGCTTCGATCGCGGACCAGATCGAATCCTTCATCGTCGCGGTCACCGAGGTGGCCAAGGGCGAGGACCCGGACAGCGCGGTCCCCTTCCTCCTCCTGGAGGTGTCCCAGCTGCTGCTGGCGGGCGGCCGGCTGGGCGCGTACCAGGACGTCCTGCCCGACGAGCGGTACGAGCCCGACCTGGGCCCGGAGCCGGACGTGGACGAGCTGCGCGAGCGGTTCGCGATCATGCTGGAGCCGGTCGACGTCTACTCCGAGGTCTTCGACCCGTACGAGCCGCGCAAGGCACCGGTCGCGCACCGGATCTCGGACGACCTCGCCGACGTGGTGGCGGACCTGCGGCACGGGCTCATCCACCACCAGGCGGGCCGGACCACCGAGGCGCTGTGGTGGTGGCAGTTCTCGTACTTCACCAACTGGGGTCCGACGGCCTCGGCGACGCTGCGCGCCCTCCAGTCGCTGATCGCCCACGTACGGCTGGACCAGCCGCTGGAGGCCCTGGACGGCCTGGACACCGACGAGGACCTCGCCGAGGACGACCTCGCCGAGCAGGCCGGACGGGTGATGGCCGAGGAAATCGGTGCGCGGCTGGGTCTTCCGCGGAAGTAGGCAGCCGGAAAAGCGGGCGATCCGGTCATACGGGCCACCCGGGCGGGGAACCCCGGACCCGGTCCGTTCGTCTCATGATGCGGTACGAAGCGGTCGGATCGCGGTCGCTCGTTACACTGCACCAGCAATGAGACGGACTGAGCGAGGAGCGCACGTGGGCCTTGTCGTGCAGAAGTACGGAGGCTCCTCCGTAGCCGATGCCGAGGGCATCAAGCGCGTCGCCAAGCGGATCGTGGATGCCAAGAAGAACGGCCACCAGGTGGTCGTCGTGGTTTCCGCGATGGGCGACACGACGGACGAGCTGATCGATCTCGCCGAGCAGGTATCCCCGATGCCTGCCGGGCGCGAATTCGACATGCTGCTGACCGCCGGAGAGCGGATCTCCATGGCCCTGCTGGCCATGGCGATCAAAAACCTGGGCCACGAGGCCCAGTCGTTCACCGGCAGCCAGGCAGGCGTCATCACCGACTCGGTCCACAACAAAGCGCGCATCATCGATGTCACGCCGGGCCGTATCCGCACCGCGCTGGACGAGGGCAACATCGCCATCGTCGCCGGCTTCCAGGGCGTGTCGGCGGACTCCAAGGACATCACCACCCTCGGCCGCGGCGGCTCGGACACGACCGCCGTCGCGCTCGCCGCGGCGCTGGACGCCGAGGTCTGCGAGATCTACACCGACGTCGACGGCGTCTTCACCGCGGACCCCCGCGTCGTGAAGAAGGCCCGGAAGATCGACTGGATCTCCTCCGAGGACATGCTGGAGCTCGCGGCCTCCGGTTCCAAGGTGCTGCTGCACCGCTGCGTCGAGTACGCGCGCCGCTACAACATCCCGATCCACGTCCGCTCGTCCTTCTCCGGACTGCCGGGCACCTGGGTCAGCAACGAGAATCCGCAAGGGGACGCGCAGGTGGAGCACGCCATCATCTCCGGAGTCGCTCACGACGTCTCCGAAGCCAAGATCACGGTCGTCGGCGTACCGGACAAGCCGGGCGAGGCCGCGGCGATCTTCCGCGCCATCGCGGACGCCGAGATCAACATCGACATGATCGTGCAGAACGTGTCCGCCGCGTCCACGGGCCTGACGGACATCTCCTTCACCCTTCCCAAGGCCGAGGGCCACAAGGCCATCGACGCCCTGGAGAAGGCGAAGGGCCAGATCGGCTTCGACTCGCTGCGCTACGACGACCAGATCGGCAAGATCTCCCTGGTCGGCGCCGGCATGAAGACGAACCCGGGCGTCACCGCCTCGTTCTTCCAGGCGCTGTCCGACGCGGGCGTGAACATCGAGCTGATCTCGACCTCCGAGATCCGCATCTCGGTCGTGACCCGCCAGGACGACGTCAACGAGGCCGTGCGCGCCGTGCACACGGCCTTCGGCCTCGACTCCGACAGCGACGAGGCCGTCGTTTACGGAGGCACCGGACGATGACCGAGACCCGGTCGACCCCGGCTCCGGCGCTCGCCGTGGTCGGGGCGACCGGAGCGGTCGGCTCCGTCGTGCTCCAGATCCTGTCCCAGCGGGCGGACGTCTGGGGCGACATACGGCTGATCGCCTCCGGGCGCTCGGCCGGCCGCGTGCTGTCCGTGCGCGGGCGGGAGTGCGAGGTGCTCGCCCTCACCGAGGACGCCTTCGAGGGCATCGGGCAGGGCGATGTGGTGCTGTTCCTGACCCCGGCCGAGGTGTCGGCCCGCTGGGCGCCGGTGGTCGTCATGCGCGGGGCCGTCGCCGTCGACCAGTCCGCGGCCTTCCGGGAGGACCCCGAGGTGCCGCTGGTGGTGCCCGAGGTCAACGCCCGGGCCGTACGGGAGCGCCCGCGCGGCATCGTCGCGGGCCCGGACTGTGTCACCGCCGCGATGATCGCGGCCCTGGGCGCGCTGCACGCCGAGTACGGGCTGGCGGACCTGACCGTCTCCTCGTACCAGGCCGCCAGCGCGGCCGGGCGGGCCGGCACCGAGACGCTGCGCCGCCAGCTGTCGCTGGTCGCGGGGACCTCCCTGGGGGAGCAGACCGGGGACGTGCGCCGGGCCGTCGGCGAGGACGCGGGTCCCTTCGCGGCCCCGCTCGCGCTGAACGTGGTGCCGTGGTCCGGTGAGCTGCGGGGAGGCGGCTGGTCCTCGCACGAGCTGGCCGTACGGGCGCAAGTACGCCGGGTCCTGCACCTGGACGCGCTCCCGGTGGCGGTGACCTGCGTACAGGTGCCCGTGCTGACCGGGCACTCGCTGAGCGTACGGGCGCGGTTCGAGGCCGAGGTGGACGCCTCGCACGCCCGGGAGGTCCTGGAGGCCGCGCCCGGCGTGGTCGTGGTGGACGATCCGGCGGCCGGGGAGTTCCCCACTCCGGTGGACGCCGCGGGGACCGATCCGGCGTGGGTGGGACGGCTGCGGGCCTCGCTCGACGATCCAAGCTCCCTGGAGTTCTTCGTCTGCGCCGACAATCTCCGCAACGGGGCCGCCCTGAATGCCACTCAGATCGCGGAACTGATCGCTGGTGAATTCGCGTAATTCACTTTGTAGGATCAGTGCTGATCCCTTGATCAAGGTGATGGCCTGACTGCCGCCTGGACGGACGGGGCGGTCAGGAAGAGCGAGTACGCATGAGGGCCATGGGAATTTTGCTGGTGAGGCGTCCTCACGCGTACAACCCTGGTGGGGGGACGCGTGTCCAACTGGCGTGGCAGAGGCACTTCTCGACTTCGCCGTCGTACCGGCGCGCAGCGCACTCGGTGTGCCGCTCAGGCCTTCCCGCGCGCCCGCGCCCGGCGGGTTCCCGGTGATCCTTCCCGTTCCGCCGGCGGCGGCGTCGATCGCCGTGCCCTCCGCCGTACCGACCCGGGGCGGCCGCGTGCCCGCGCCCCGCGATAGCGCGGAGGCCGCGGGGAAGGGGCAGGAGGCGTCCACCGCGCCCGCCGCCGACGCCGCCGAGCCGGTCGTCGTCGCCGGTACCACGGTCGACCACCTCACCGAGACCTACCAGGCCCACTACCGCTCCCTGCTCGGCCTGGCCGCGCTCCTCCTCGACGACACCGCCTCCTGCGAGGACGTCGTCCAGGAGGCGTTCATCCGCGTCCACTCGGCCCGCAACCGGGTTCGCGATCGGGACAAGACACTGGCGTATCTGCGCCAGACCGTCGTCAACCTCTCGCGCTCCGCGCTGCGCCGCCGCATCCTCGGCCTCAAGCTGCTCTCGAAGCCGATGCCGGACATGGCCAGCGCCGAGGAGGGCGCGTACGACCAGCTGGAACGGGACGATCTCATCAAGGCGATGCGCGGACTCCAGCGGCGTCAGCGCGAGGTGCTGGTGCTGCGGTACTTCGCGGACATGACGGAGGCCCAGGTCGCCGAGACGCTCGGCGTCTCGCTCGGCTCGGTCAAGGCGTACGGATCGCGGGGCATTGCCGCGCTGCGGGTGGCGATGGAGGCTGCGCAGTCATGATGGACGACCACACCCCGCCGGGCGGCGCGGGCGAGGAACAGGCCCTGCGGAGCCTGCTGCACGGAGCCGTCGAGGGCCTGGAGCCCTCCGGGGACGCGCTGGAGCGGCTGCGGTACGCCGTCCCCGTACGCAAGGCCCGCAAGCGGCAGGCCCTCGTCGGGGCGGCGGTGGCCGTGCTGCTCGCGGGCACGGCCATCCCGGCGGCCCTGCACCTGCACATCACCGGCGGCGAGGGCGACGGCGCCGGCCACTCGGCGATGGCCGGCCACGGCGAGCAGCCCGGGACGGCGGCCGGCGGCGGCACCTCCGATCCGCACCAGGACGGCGAGGGCGACCGGCCCCAGGCCGGCAAGGCCGCCGGCAAGGGCGCGGAGACGGGCGGCGCCGGCGCGCAGCAGGACGCGCAGGAGGGCGGAGCCCCGACCGGCACCACCACCACCGGCCCGGACACCGCGGGCGCGACGGCGGGGGCCTCGGCCGGCACCGGCCCCCAGCCCCCCGTGGTGGCGGCGCCCAGCGCACCCGAGTGCAGTGCCGAGCAGCTCGGGGTGCAGGGCAGCGCCCGGTCCCCGGAGGCCGACGGCAAGGTGTACGGCAGTTTCAAGGTCACCAACGTCTCGGTGCGCGGCTGCACGGTCATCGGCCCGGACACCGTGACGGCGGCCTCCGTGTCGGGGCCCGGCCGGTCCTCGGGGGTCACCGTGGTCGGCCACACGGCGGGGGATCCGGCGGCCGGCCTGCCCGACCCGTCGGCGGAGGCGGCCCTGCTCGTGCTCCAGCCGAACACGGCGTACGAGGTCCGCTTCGCGTGGGTGCCCTCGGCGCAGTCCTGCCCGGCGGCCACGCCCGACCCCGCCCCCAAGCCCCCCGTGGGAGCCCCGGAGAGCGGGCAGGACGCCGGGGCCCGTGCCGCGGGCTCGGACCCGGACGGCACCGGAAAGTCCCCGGAGCCGACCGGCGTGGAGGTGACGCACACGCCGCACACGACGCCGCCGGGTGCCCCGACCACGCAGACGACGATCCCCGCGGCCTGCGGGGGGACGGTCTACCGGACGGGCGTCATTCCGCTGGACGCGCCGAAGCCGTAGCGGCGGCCGGGTCCGCGGCCGTGGAGGCGGCGGGCGTCGCCGCTTCGGCCGCGGCGGGCTCCGGCAGCAGCCCCGCCTCGGCGTCGCGCAGGGTCTCCACCTCGCGGCGGTAGAGCCGGAACCACATGAACAGCACGAACGCGGCGAAGACGAACCACTCGCCGGTGTAGCCGAGGTTCTGGAAGGCCTTCAGGTCCAGCCCGGTGTTGCTCGGCGCCTGGGCCGGCACCGGGGTCAGCCCGTCCGCCGGGGTCTGCACCGTCAGCCAGGCGTCGTAGAGCCCGTACGGCACGAGGTTGACCAGCGAGGCCGCCCCGATCACCCCGAGCTGGCCGGCGGGCAGCCCGCCCTCGGCGTGCACGCCCTTGCTGGTGGAGCTCTCGGAGGCCTGGAGCGCGCCCGTCACCTCGACCCGCCCGGTCGGCGCGGCCGGGGCCTTCGAGGCGTCCGCGGGGCCCGGCAGCCAGCCCCGGACCACGGGGACGGCCTTTCCGGAGTCGGTCCTCAGCAGGTTCAGCACGTAGAACCCGCTCCTGCCGTCGAGCCGGCGCTCGGGGACGAGCAGCTGCTCGGCGTACTCGCCGGATGCGGAGGCGAGGCGTCCGGAGGTCTTCTTGTCCACCGGGAGCAGCGACTCCAGCGGCGCGGCGGCCTCGGCGGCGGGCCGTCCGGCGCTCGCCTCCTTGTGGCTGTCGACGCGGTCCTCGAACCGGCCGAGCTGCCAGGTCCCCATGAACAGGCAGACGGGGACGGCGAGCGCGACGAAGACGTTGATCCCCCACCAGCGCGGGGTCAGGAGAAACCGGTGCACCCCACCACCGTACGGGGGGTGCACCGGATCACCGGGGCCGGGGCCACCGCCACGGGCCCGGCACGCCTTACCGCGGCAGGTGCTCGCGTACGAACTCCAGCTCCATCCGGACCTGCTTGATCCGCTCCTCCACGACAAGCGAGCCGTGCCCGGCGTCGTAGCGGTACACCTCGTGCACCGCCCCGCGCGCCGCCAGCCGTTCCACGTAGTTCTCGATCTGGCGGATCGGGCAGCGCGGGTCGTTGACGCCCGCCGCGATGTGGACCGGTGCCTTCACCGCGTCCACGTAGGTGAGCGGCGAGGAAGCCTCGAAGCGGTCCGGGACCTCCTCCGGCGTACCGCCGAAGAGGGTGCGGTCCAGGGACTTCAGCGCCTCCATCTCGTCGTGGTACGCCGTCACGTAGTCGGCGACCGGTACGGCGGCCAGACCCACGGCCCAGGCCTCGGGCTGCGTGCCGAGCCCCAGCAGGGTCAGGTAGCCGCCCCAGGACCCGCCCGAGAGCACCAGGCGCGCCGGGTCGGCGAGGCCGGAGGCCACCGCCCACTCCCGGACCGCCGCGATGTCCTCCAGCTCGATCAGGCCGACGCGGTGCTTGAGGGCGTCGGTCCACGCGCGGCCGTAGCCGGTCGAACCGCGGTAGTTGACCCGGACCACCGCGAAACCGTGGTCCAGCCAGGCTGCCGGGGCCGCCGCGAAGGCGTCGCTGTCGTGCCAGGTCGGTCCGCCGTGCACCTCGAAGACCGTCGGGAAGGGGCCGTCGCCGTGCCCCTGCGGCCGCTGCGCCAGCGCGTGGATCCGCCCGCCGGGGCCCTCCACCCACACGTCCTCCACCGGCACCGAGCCGGGCGCCCGGAAGCCGGGCGGGTCCAGGACGATCCCGCCCGCGGTGGACCGTACGGCCGAGGGCTCGGCCGCCGAGGACCACAGGTACTCCACCGTGCCGTCGGGCCGGGCGCTCGCGCCGGAGACGGTGCCGGGCGGGGTGTCGACCTTGGCGAGCTCCCGCGCGGCCAGGTCGTAGCGCCACAGCTCGCTGCGGGCCTCGTAGCTGTGCGCGATCAGCAGCGCGGAGCCGTCCGGGTACCACTCGGCGCTGACGTCGCCCGGCAGGTCGATCGCCAGGTCCTCCTCGGACCCGGTGGCCACGTCCCAGACCATCGGCTCCCAGCGGCCGCGCCGCTGGTGGCCGACCAGCAGCCGGGTGTCCCCGGCGACCGGTGCGAAGCCGAGCACCTCCAGGCCGAGCTCCACCGTCCCGTTCCGGGAGTCGTCGAGCTCGGCGACGGTGGCCCCGTCGAGGGTGACCACGCGCAGCGCCGAGTGCATGGCGTCGCCGTGCTCGGTGTGCTCGATCGCGATCAGCGTCCCGTCGTGGGAGAGGTCGCCGACGCCGGCCGACTCGCGGTGCCGGTAGATCACCACGGGCTCCGCGCCGTCCGGCCGCACCACGTGGATGGTGGTCCCGTCCTCGTCGGTGGAGCGGCCGACCACGGAGGTCCCGTCGCGCCCGATGGCGAGCCCGGCGGGGTACGAGGGCTCCAGCCCGGGGGTGGCCGGCACGTCGGGGCCGCCCGCGAACGGCTGGCGCACCCAGGTGCCGAACTCGTCGCCGTCGGTGTCGGAGAACCACCAGATCCACTCCCCGTCGGGGGAGAGGGTCCCGTCCGTGGTCCCGTTGGGCCGGTCGGTGGCCTGCCGCTGGCTGCCGGTGGCCCGGTCCCAGGCGTAGAGCTCGTACGTCCCGGTGGCGTTCGAGACGAAGAGCGAGCGGTCCGGAGCGTCCTCGGCCCAGTCGGGCAGCCCGACGCGCGGCGCCCGGAAGCGCTTCTCCCAGTCAGGTGCGGCCGTGTTGTCAGTCATGTCCCCCATGTAACCCGATTGGCGCTGTCGAATGGTCGTGGCGGGCGGGAGGAGGCAGCGTGGGCGGGGTCCCACCCAGCCGTTTTCCAGTTCCAGTGAGGAGTGATCATGGCGAAGCAGCGCAAGGAACAGACTCACGAGGACCGTCGGTCGTCCGAATCCGGGATGTCGAACAAGCCGGCGATGCTGGTCGAGGACGTGCGCGAGGCGCAGACGATGGCCATGCAGGAAGACCGGATGCGCGAGCAGCAGCGCCGCAAGGGCGGGCGCGGCTGACCCTCGCTCCGGATGCCGCCTCCCGCCAACGGAGGGACAGTGGAGGGCGTAGGCCCTCCGGTGCGTCCCGATGTGTCCCGAGGAGGAGCGATCATGGCCAAGAAGGCTCGGGCCGGCACGTCACAGGCCGCGGAGCGCGAGCGGGAGCGGGCGAAGAACACGGCGGCCGAGGCACGCGCGAAGGCGGCGGTCAGAGACGTGCAGTCCGTCTCCGCGAAGACGCGGGGCATGCAGCAGAAGGCTCAGGCCAAGCGGGGCTGAGCCCGGCACGCACGCGGTGCAGGCGTCGTGGCCCGCGGTTTCCCCGGAAACCGCGGGCCACGGTCGTAGGGTGGCCGCATGCGGATGATCGTCCGGGGCGCCCGGCTGCTCCACACCGAAGGACTCTCCGACGTGGAGGTCGCCGAGGACGGGCGCATCGCGCGGGTGGTCCCGTACGACGACCAGAAGGAGCCGCCGGCCACCGGCGTGCTGATCGAGGCGCACGGCGGTCTGCTCACCGCCCCCTTCGTCGAGCCGCACATCCACCTGGACACCGCCCTGACCGCCGGGGAGCCGCGCCCGAACGCCTCCGGGACGCTGTGGGAGGGCATCGCCTGCTGGAGCGAGCGCAAACGCACCCTGACCCGGGAGGACGTGATCGCGCGGGCGGAGCAGGTGCTGCGCTGGCAGGCGGCCCACGGCGTGCTGCACGTACGCACGCACTGCGACGTCACCGACCCGGGGCTCACCGCGCTGGACGCGCTGCTGGAGGTCCGCGACCGGGTCCGGGAGTTCATGACCCTGCAGATCGTCGCGTTCCCGCAGGAGGGCATCGTCTCCTTCCCCGGCGGCGAGGCACTGCTGCGCGAGGCGGTGGCGCGCGGCGCCGACGTCGTCGGGGCGATCCCGCACTTCGAGGACACCCGCGAGGACGGGGTCGCCTCGCTCGGGATCGCCTTCGCCGTGGCCGAGGAGCACGGGCTGCGCGTGGACGCCCACTGCGACGAGATCGACGACGAGCAGTCCCGGTTCGTGGAGGTGCTGGCCGCGCTGGCGCTGCGCACGGGGCTGCGGGAGCGGGCGACGGCCTCGCACACGACGGCGATGGGCTCCTACGGCGGCGCGTACAGCTTCAAACTCCGGCGGCTGCTGTCCCGTTCCGGGATCAACCTGGTCTCCAACCCGTTCGCGAACCTCAACCTCCAGGGCCGCTTCGACGACTACCCGAAGCGGCGCGGGCTCACCCAGGTCAAGGAGATGCTGGCGGCGGGGGTGAACGTGGCCTTCGGCCACGACGACGTGATGGACCCGTGGAACGCCCTCGGCACCGCGAACCCGCTCCAGACCGCCCTCGTCGGGCTGTACGCCGCCCAGCTCACGGGGGCGGACGAGATCCCGGTGGCCTTCGAGATGGTGACCGGGCGCGCGGCGCGGGTGCTGGGCCTGACGGAGGCGGAGTACGGGATCGCCGAGGGCGCGCCCGCCTCTTTCGTGCTGCTCCCGGCCGAGACCCCGGCCGAGGCGGTACGCCGCCAGGTCCGGCCGCGGTACGTGGTCGCGCGGGGGACCGTACTCGCCGAGACGCCGCCGGCGCCGACCCGGCTGAACTGGCCGGGGGAGCCGCCGTCCGAGGTGGACTTCCGCCGGTCGTAGGCCGGGGGCCGCCGCGGCGGTAGCCTGCGCGCATGGCGAGGGACTCGGTGGACTCGTTCGACGCGTGGGGTTCGTGGGGCTCATGGGGCTCGTGGGACGAGGGCGGAACACCGCACCCGCTCGCGCTGCGCCGCTCCGGCCGCAGCGAGCAGGAGCCGGACCGGCTGCCCGAGGTCCGGGAGCTGGAGGTGCTCGGCTGGGAGCCCGCGCCCGGCGAAACGCTGTGGGCGTTCCTCCCCTACGTGTGGCCGCCGGCGTACCGGACCTGGATCCCGGACCGGTCCACCCACTGGGCGGTTGAGACCCGGCTGGACGGCCACGGGCACGTCACCGACGTGGAGGCCGCCCCGCTCGACGACCCCGATCTGCGCGACCTCGACCGGGAGGACGAGGAGGTCCTGAGGGCCCTCGGCCTCCCGCCCCGGCCGCCGGGCCGCCTGTGGCTGCTGCGCCCGCCCGGCTCCCTCCCCACGGTCGGCGCGGTCCTCGACCGCCTGCGGGAGGCGGCGCGGGAACGCGGGGTGGAGGCCACGCCCTCGGCCGACTTCCTCGCACTGGTCCGCACCGAACTCGCGGCGCTGGCGGCCGAGTCCGGGCCGGCCACGTAACCGACGCGACGAACGGAGAAGGACCCAGCGCCCGGCAGCGCATCCCCAGCCGCCGCCGACCGCCGGCGGGAGTCCGTGGTCCACGGCGGCCCGGCCCTCGAAGGGCAGCGGCACGGTCGAGACCACCCCGGCCGCCCCGAGCAGCGGCCGCCCCGCGAACGCCGTGGCGCGCGGCGGCGTGCGCGTGCCCGCACAGCAGCGCCCCGGCCTGCCGCTCCTCGCCAAACTGCGGGACCCGGTCCACGTGCGAGGTGTGCAGGCGGGCAGCTCCCCGCCCTCGGCGGCGCTGAGCAGCCCCTCGTCGCTGCCCGGGACCGTCGAACCGCACAGCAGGAAGACGGCCCCGGCCAGGCGGACGACCCGGTTCACCTCCCCGCCGTCCGACTCCGCACCGACCAGCCCCGTACGCAACGGCCCCCGCCGGTCATGGTCGCCGGGCAGCACCAGCAGTCGAACAGCTCGCAGGGTTGCGCGCACTCGTCCGCCGTCGCACGGTCGGCGATGTCCCCCGATACCAAGACGGCATCGACGGGCCCGGGCATGTCGCGCAGGTGGTTCATAGCGGCCTGCGCGCCGCGTGGGGCGCTCCGAGAGGTCCAGATACAGATCGCTGACATGGGCGATGACCACGTCGGTCAGAACACCTCTCCCCGAGAGTCACAAAAAACCAGAGGCCCTCCCCCGAAGGGAAGGGCCTCTGGCCTTGTACTCAACTGTCGGGGTGGCGGGATTTGAACCCACGACCTCTTCGTCCCGAACGAAGCGCGCTGCCAAGCTGCGCTACACCCCGATCGTCGCCTTGCAGCAGTTGCTGTCCTGGCGACATCGATTACTTTAGCGGACCCTCGGCCGGAGACGAAATCCGGTTTTCGCGAGGGGGGCGCCGGGTGGCCTACGCCTTCGGGGTCAGCGTCAGCAGGGTGGCTTCCGGGGGGCAGGCGAAGCGGACCGGGGTGTAGCGGTTCGTGCCGCAGCCCGCCGAGACGTGGAGGTAGGCGCGGTGCCCGTCCGCCTCGTGCGTCGAGAGCCCCTTCACCCGCTCCGTGTCCAGGTCGCAGTTGGTGACGAGCGCCCCGTAGAAGGGGATGCACAGCTGCCCGCCGTGTGTGTGCCCCGCCAGGATCAGCGGGTAGCGGTCGGCCGTGAAGGACTCCAGGACCCGCAGGTACGGGGCGTGCACGACGGCCATCGAGAAGTCGGCGTCCGGCTCCGGACCGCCCGCGACCCGTTCGTACCGGTCCCGCTTGATGTGCGGGTCGTCGAGGCCGGTGAAGGCCAGCTCCAGGCCGGGCAGTTTCAGGCGGCCGCGCGTGTTGGTGAGGTTCACCCAGCCCGCCGCGTCGAAGGCGTCCCGCATCTCCTCCCACGGGTTGTGCACGGCGCCGACGACCGGCTTGTTGCCGTTCAGCCCGTGCCGGCCCTGGACCTTCTCGATCAGGTAGCGCCCGGGATTGCGCAGCCGCGGCCCGTAGTAGTCGTTCGAGCCGAAGACGTACACCCCGGGGAAGGACATCAGGGGGCCCAAGGCGTCCAGCACCTCCGGCACGCCCTCCGTGTCGGAGAGGTTGTCGCCCGTGTTCACCACGAAGTCCGGGCGCAGGCCGGCCAGCGACTGGAGCCAGGCGCGCTTCTTGTGCTGCCCGCCGACCATGTGGATGTCGGAGACCTGGAGCACGCGCAGCGGCCGCATCCCGGCGGGGAGCACCGGCACGGTGATCCGGCGCAGCCGGAACGACCGCGCCTCGAAACCGGCGGCATAGGCGACACCGGCGGCCCCCACCGCCGCGATCGACGCCGTGACCTTCAGGGGTACTCCGTAACGCGCACGCATGGCCCCATCGTCGCAGACGCGCAAAACCGGCGGGCGCCACTGCCCCTCCACCTGGCAGACTCCAGTCATGACCACGCTCAAGGCCAAGCTCCAGGAAGACCTCACCACCGCCATCAGGGCGCGCGACGAGCTGCACTCGTCCACGCTGCGCCTGACCCTCGCCGCCATCACCAAGGAGGAGGTCGCGGGCAAGGAGGCACGCGTGCTCTCCGACGACGAGGTCCTCAAGGTGATCGCCAAGGAGGCGAAGAAGCGCCGCGAGGCCGCGGAGGCCTTCGCGCAGGGCGGTCGTCCCGAGCAGGCCGCGCGCGAGACGGCGGAGGGCGAGTTCCTCGACACCTACCTGCCCAAGCAGCTCAGCGACGAGGAGCTCGGCGCGATCGTGGCGCAGGCCGTCGAGGAGGCCAAGGCCGCGGGTGCCGAGGGGCCGCGGGCCATGGGTGCCGTCATGAAGATCGTGAACCCGAAGGTGGCCGGTCTGGCGGAGGGCGGCCGCGTCGCCGCCGCCGTCAAGAAGCACCTCGCCTAGAAGCACCTCGCCTAGAGGCACTCGTCTAGAAGCACTCGCGTAGGAGTACGCCGAAGAAAAAGAGAGGCCCCGTCCGCGCGTCGCGCGGGCGGGGCCCTTCTCGTCAGCTGCCGGCGGTCAGTCCTCCAGGCCGCCGATGATGCCGCCGGGGAACGGGTCGGTCGGCGTGTCGCCGCCCGTCGCGCCCCCGGTCGGGCCGGCCGCGGCGCCGCCCGTGGCTCCGGCCGCCGTCTGGCCTCCGGGGCGGCCTCCGGGCTTGTTGTCGCCGCCCGGCTTGCCGGGCTTCCCCGGCTTGTTCGGCGTCGGGTTGGTGGGCCGGCCGCCGCCGGTCGGCGCCCCGGTGTCGGGCCCGAGGCCGACCGTGACGAAGTTCGGCGCCTCGCGGCCGTCCAGCGCGCCCGAGACCGCCTGCTTCCAGATCGGGCCGGGCAGCCCGCCGCCGTAGACCTTGTCGTAGTACTGGCCACCGATGGTGATGTTCTCCATCGACACCTGCTTGGCGCCGCCCGAGCCGACCCACGTCGCGCCCGCCATGTTCGGCGTGTACCCGACGAACCAGGCGTTGTAGCGGCTGTCGGTGGTGCCGGTCTTGCCCGCGTTCTGCCGGTCGGTCAGGCCCGCGGCCGTACCCGTACCGGAGTCGATCACGCCGAGCAGCAGCGTGTTGACGGTGTCGGCGGTCTTCTCGCTCATCACGCGGTCGCACTGCGACTTCGGCACGGCCAGCGCCTTGCCGTGGGCGTCCGTGATGGACTCCAGCGCGACGGGGGTGCAGTACACGCCGCGGTTGGCGAAGGTCGCGTACGCGTTCGCCATGGTCAGCGGGGACATGCCCTCGGTGCCGAGCGCGATGGCCGGGACCTCCGGCAGCTTCGTCCCGTCGGCCGGGATCACGCCGAGCTTCGTGGTCATGTCGGTCACGGGGCAGAGCCCGTTCTCGGAGATCATCTCCACGAAGTACGTGTTGACCGACTTGGCCATGGCCTCCTGCATGCCGTACGGGCCGCGCTCGGACTCCGACTCGTTCTCCACCCGGTCGTGCGAGGTGTTGACCCAGGGCTTGTCGCCGCAGGTCTGCACCGGGCTCGGGTACTCCATGTCGTGCGGGGAGGCGTACGTCTTGCCCGCCGGCACGCCCTTCTCCAGGGCCGCGGCCGCGACGAACGGCTTGAAGGTCGAACCGGTCGGGAAGCCGAAGTTCGATCCGCCCATCCGCTTGTCGACCGAGAAGTTGATCTGCGTCTCGTTCTTCCCGAAGCCGTACGGCTTGGACTGGCCCATCGCGAGGACCCGACCCGTGCCCGGCTGCACCAGGGTGACGGCGGTGGCGACCTTGTCGTCCTGGTTGACGTGGTCCTTGATCGACTCGTTGACGGACTCCTGCGACTGCGGGTCCAGCGTCGTCCGTACGGTCAGGCCGCCCTGGTTCCAGAGCTTCGCCCGCTCCTCGCGGGTCTTGCCGAAGACAGGGTCGGTCAGGAACGTGTTGCGCACGTAGTCGCAGAAGAAGCCCGCGCCCTTGACCGCGGTGATGCAGCCGTTCTTCGGCCGCGTCACCTTCAGCGTCACCGGCTTCTTCTTCGCCTCGTCCGCCTCGGCCTGCGAGATGTCCTTCATGTCGGCCATCCGCTGGAGGACGACGTTGCGGCGCTTCATCGCCTCCTGCGCGTCGTTCACCGGGTCGAACCGGCTCGGCGACTGCACCACGCCCGCCAGCAGCGCCGACTCGTCCAGGGTCAGGTCCTTGGCCGGCTTGCTGAAGTAACGCTGGGCGGCGGATTCGATTCCGTACGCCTGCTGGCCGAAGTACGTGATGTTGAGGTAGTTCTCAAGGATCTTCTTCTTCCCGAGCTCCTCCTCGACCTGGATCGAGTACTTCAGCTCGCGGATCTTGCGGCCGAGGCTCTTCTCCTGGGCCTCGCGCACCTTGGTCTCGTCGTCACCGGCTTCTTCGACGAACACGTTCTTCACGTACTGCTGGGTCAGCGTCGAGGCGCCCTGCGCGGCTCCGCCTTCCTGCGCGTTGCGGTTCACCGCGCGCAGGATGCCCTTCGCGTCGATCGCGCCGTGCTCGTAGAAACGCGAGTCCTCGATCGCGACGATCGCCTTCTGCATGTACGGGGAGATGGCCGTGAGCGGCACCACCTGCCGGTCCCGTGAATAGACCGTGGCGATCAAGCCACCCTCGGCGTCCAGAATCGTCGTGCGCTGACTCAGCGGCGGCGTCTTGAGATTGGCCGGGATCTCGTCGAATCCCTCGACCGTCCCCTTGGCGGCGAGTCCCAGGGCGCCTGCGCCCGGGATGGCGATGCCGGCCAGCACAACTCCGGAGAGAACGGACACCCCGAGGAACTTGGCGGCCTGCTGCGGCCCCGTGAGCCCGGCGCCCGAGCGCTTCTTTCCCATGGAGGGCAGCCTACGTTCTCATTCGCCGGACACGCGCGAATGCCTTGGCCTAAGCTGTCCTCAACTGTCACAGCAGTCCGGTGCGACATCAACCCCTCGGCTTGATTTTCACCCTTCCCGAATGGGGTGGACTTACGTCCGAATCTCGCCCCTCACTCTGACGGTCGCTCGTCCGTGGTCCGCCGATTCCACCCGAATTGCCGGAATGGTCGGGCATGTCGCCGGATCACTCCGTCGGGTGATCTGCCGCTTACCCATAGTCCGTTCGGACCATTCAAGATTGGGCCCGTCGGGGGTGTTGCGCCGTGCCCACCTTCCGTAACGTCCTCAACTGGCAGCGGTGAATATGCCGCTACCGCCGTGGGGGAGCCTCGATTCGGGAGAGGACGGCGCCGGGATGGGCTGGGTTACCGACTGGAGTGCGCAGGCAGCCTGCCGCACTACCGATCCGGATGAACTGTTCGTTCAAGGAGCGGCACAGAACAGGGCCAAGGCGGTGTGCACCGGATGTCCGGTGCGGACCGAGTGCCTGGCCGACGCGCTCGACAATCGTGTCGAGTTCGGAGTATGGGGCGGAATGACCGAGCGGGAGCGTCGCGCACTGCTGCGCAGGCGTCCCACCGTCACCTCGTGGCGACGGCTGCTCGAAACCGCCCGCACGGAGTACGAGCGCAGTACGGGCATCCTCACCGTGGATGTCGATGCGGACATGGCGGACCTCGACGTCCCGTACGAGACGTACGCGGCAGCCGGGTAGGCCGCCGCCGTACGAACGCCTACGCTCCGGCCGGCACCCCGGCCGCGAGTCGCTCTCCGATGGCCCGCAGCCCGGCGAGGTCGTGCACATCGCCGGGCAGGGCGGCCACTTCGGCCACCGCCACCTCGGGGTGCAGTGAGGTGAAACGATCGCGTGTGCGCTGTTCACGTGCGATCACCTGCATCCGCTCGGCGTGCAGACGCAGCAGTCCAGCGGTGATCTCGTCCACGTCGGCGTCCGCGCCGCTCTCCGCGGCCCCGGCTCCCGTCGCGTCGGCCTCCGCGGCCGAGTCACGAAGTCCAGCATTCCCGGACTCCTGATCGACAATGCCGCCTTCTTCAAGATTCTCTGCGGCGGCCAACGCCCGCTCCGCGGACAGCTGGTCGGCCCCGCTGACGTGCACCCGGTTCAGTACGAGCCCGGCCAGCGGCATCTTCTCCGCGGCCAGCCGCTCCACGAAGTACGCCGCCTCCCGCAGCGCGTCCGGCTCGGGCGCCGCGACCACCAGGAAGGCCGTACCGGGAGCCTGGAGGAGCCGGAACGTCGCGTCCGCGCGCGTGCGGAAACCGCCGAACATCGTGTCCATCGCCGCCACGAACGTCTGCACGTCCTTCAGCAGCGAGGCGCCCATCAGCTTGCTCAGCGTGCCGGTCATCAGGGACATGCCGACGTTGAGGAACTTCATCCCCGCCCGGCCGCCCACCTTCGCCGGAGCCATCAGCACCCGGATGAACTTCCCGTCCAGGAAGGACCCCAGCCGCTTCGGCGCGTCGAGGAAGTCCAGCGCGGACCGGCTCGGCGGGGTGTCCACGACGATCAGGTCCCAGTCCTCGCGGGCCCGCAGCTGGCCCAGCTTCTCCATCGCCATGTACTCCTGCGTGCCCGCGAAGCCGGCCGACAGCGACTGGTAGAAGGGGTTGGCGAGGATGGCCTCGGCCCGCTCGGAGTCCGCGTGCCCCTCGACGATCTCGTCGAAGGTCCGCTTCATGTCCAGCATCATGGCGTGCAGTTCACCGCCGTCCGCGCCGTCGACCCCCTTCACCCGGCGCGGGGTGTTGTCCAGGGAGTCGATCCCCATCGACTGGGCGAGCCGGCGCGCCGGGTCGATGGTCAGCACGACCACCTTCCGCCCGCGCTCGGCCGCCCGTACGCCCAGGGCCGCGGCGGTCGTGGTCTTGCCGACCCCGCCCGCTCCGCAGCAGACGATGATCCGCGTCCCGGGGTCGTCCAGCAGCCGGTCCACGGGCAGCCGCGGGGCGGCGTCCATGCGGGCCGCGTCCATGCGGGCGCCGGTCTTCGTTCCCGTCGTGGCCTCGGTCATTCCTCGCCCGCCTGCTTCCGCAGTTCCGAGGCCAGCTCGTAGAGCCCGGCCAGATCCATTCCCGCGCCGAGCAGGGGGAGTTCGTACGTCGCCACGTCCAGCTGCTCCAGTACGGTGCGCTGCGCGCGCTCCAGCTCCACCCGGCTCGCGTGCTCGGCGGCCTGCGCGAGCAGCGGGTCCACCAGCCGCTCCGCGACCCCGCCGCGGCGGGCGCCGCCCAGGCCCGCCCGGGACAGCGCCTTGGCCACGTCCGCCCGGCGCTCGCCGGCGGCGGCGCGCAGGGTGTCCTCGTCCAGATGGTGCGGCCGCACCATGTTGACGACGACCCGCCCCACGGGCAGTCCGGCCTCCTCCAGCTCCGCGATCCCGTCGGCGGTCTCCTGGACGGGCATCTCCTCCAGCAGCGTGACCAGGTGGACGGCCGTCTCGGGGGACTTGAGCACCTTCATGACGGCCTGTGCCTGGTTGTGGATCGGCCCGAACCGGGCCAGCCCCGCCACCTCGTCGTTGACGTTCAGGAAGCGGGTGATCCGCCCGGTCGGCGGCGCGTCCATGATCACGTGGTCGTAGACGTAACGCCCGGCCTTGTCCTTGCGCCGGACGGCCTCGCACGCCTTGCCGGTCAGCAGCACGTCCCGTAGCCCCGGCGCGATGGTCGTCGCGAAGTCGATGGCGCCGAGCTTCTTCAGGGCGCGGCCGGCGGAGCCCAGTTTGTAGAACATCTGGAGGTAGTCCAGGAGCGCCCGCTCGGCGTCGATGGCCAGCGCGAAGACCTCCCCGCCGCCCGAGGCGACGGCGATCTTGCGCTCCTCGTACGGGAGCGCCTCCGCTCCGAAGAGCTGCGCGATCCCCTGCCTGCCCTCGACCTCGACCAGCAGCGTCCGTCTGCCCTCGCGCGCGAGGGCGAGCGCGAGTGCCGCGGCGACCGTGGTCTTTCCGGTTCCGCCCTTGCCGCTGACCACCTGGAGCCTGCTCACAGCGTCTGAGCCTAACCACTCGCCCCTCGGGCTGCGCATGAGCCCTCGGTGTCACGCGTTACGCTCGCCCCCATGACCAAGAAGTTCGAATACGCGACGGTCCCGCTGCTGGTCCACGCCACCAAGCAGATCCTGGACACCTGGGGCGAGGACGGCTGGGAGCTCGTCCAGGTCGTGCCCGGCCCCAACAACCCCGAGCAGCTCGTGGCCTACCTCAAGCGGGAGAAGGTATGAGCGGCGCTGTCGAGGCGAAGCTGGCCGAGCTCGGCCTGACCCTGCCGGACGTCGTCCCGCCGCTGGCCGCCTACCAGCCGGCCGTGCGGTCGGGCGCGTACGTGTTCACCGCGGGGCAGCTCCCGATGGTCAGCGGCAGCCTGCCGACGACCGGCAAGGTCGGGGCGGAGGTCTCCGCGGAGGAGGCCAAGAAGCTGGCCGCGGTCTGCGCGCTGAACGCCCTGGCGGCGGTCAAGTCCGTGATCGGCGACCTCGACAAGATCGAGCGCGTCGTGAAGGTCGTCGGCTTCGTGGCCTCGGCCCCGGACTTCACGGGCCAGCCCGGCGTGCTGAACGGCGCGAGCGAGCTGCTCGGTGAGGTGCTCGGCGACAAGGGCGTCCACGCCCGCAGCGCGGTCGGCGTGGCGGTGCTCCCGCTGGACGCCCCGGTCGAGGTCGAGCTCCAGGTCGAGGTCTCCGCTTCCTGACGCGTCGTACCTCTTCTCGACGCGCCGTACCGCTTCCTGACGCGTCGTACCCCCTCTTCACGCGCCACTCGCGCGCTCCGGCCCCGGCGGGCCGCACCGGCTCCGCGCCGCTGCACCGGACTCCGTCCGGCGGCCCGCCGGGGCCGTTCGCGTCCCGTCGCCGTGACCGGCGTCCTCTGCCGCCCGGACCGACACCCGCCCCGGCCCGCCCGGGGGAGCCCTCGAACATCGGGCCGGATACCCGTAGCATCCCGACATGCCGAATGGTCAGCACGGTCAGCAGCAGCCCCCCGCCGGAGGCCAGTGGTACCCGCCGGAGTGGCCGGACCGGATCCGCGCGCTCATGGACGGGTCCCTCGTCCCGGTGGAACCCCGCCGCGCCGCCACCGTCATGCTGCTCCGCGACACCCCCGCAGGACCCGCCGTGCACATGCTGCGCCGCAAGACCTCCATGGCCTTCGCGGGCGGCGCGTACGCCTACCCCGGGGGCGGGGTCGATCCCCGCGACGAGGACCACCTCGTGGGCTGGGCCGGTCCGGACCGGGAGGCCTGGGCCGCCCGCCTCGCCACCGATCCGCGCAGCGCCCAGGCGATCGTCTGCGGCGCCGTCCGCGAGACCTTCGAGGAGGCCGGCGTCCTGCTCGCGGGGGAGTCCCCCGACACGGTCGTCGGCGACACCACCGGCGAGGACTGGGAGGCCGACCGGGCGGCCCTCGTCGCCCGCGAGCTCTCGTTCGCCGAGTTCCTCGACCGCCGCGGCCTGCTGCTGCGCTCCGATCTGCTCGGCGCCTGGGCCCGCTGGATCACCCCGGAGTTCGAGCCCCGCCGTTACGACACCTGGTTCTTCGTCGCCGCCCTCCCGGAGGGCCAGCGCACCCGCAACGCCTCCACCGAGGCCGACCGGACCGTCTGGATCCGCCCCGCGGACGCCGCCGCCGGCTACGACAAGGGCGAGCTGCTGATGATGCCGCCCACCATCTCGACGCTGCGTTCGCTGGAGCCGTACGGGAGCGCGGCGGAGGCCCTCGCCGCGGCGGCCGACCAGGACCTGGCGCCCGTACTGGCGCAGGCCGCGCTGGAGAACGGGGAGCTGGTGCTCAGCTGGCCCGGCCACGACGAGTTCACCAAGCACGTCCGCCCCGGAGGCACCCCGTGACCAGTGCGAGCGCCCTGCCCGGACAGCCCCGAGGAATCGTTACCTCAGGGCGCGCCACCGCCCGCGCGGTCAACATCCTGGCCCCCAACGCCTCGGCGATGACCCTGGACGGCACCAACACCTGGCTCGTCTCGGAGCCCGGTTCCGCGGAAGCCGTCGTCATCGATCCGGGCCCCCTGGACGAGGCCCACCTGCGCGCGGTCATCGAGACCGCCGAGCGGGCCGGCCAGCGGATCGCGCTGACCCTCCTCACGCACGGCCACCCCGACCACGCCGAGGGCGCTGGCCGGTTCGCCGAGCTCACCCGTACCAAGGTCCGCGCCCTGGACCCCGCGCTGCGCCTCGGGGACGAGGGGCTCGGCGCCGGGGACGTGATCCGCACCGGCGGCCTGGAGCTGCGCGTGGTCCCGACCCCGGGCCACACCGCCGACTCGCTCTGCTTCCACCTGCCCGCCGACCGCGCGGTCCTGACCGGCGACACGATCCTCGGCCGCGGCACCACCGTCGTGGCCCACCCCGACGGCCGGCTCGGCGACTACCTGGCCTCCCTGCGCCGGCTGCGCTCGCTGACGGTCGACGACGGCGTGCACACGGTGCTCCCGGGCCACGGGCCGGTCCTGGACGACGCCCAGGGCGCGGTCGAGTTCTACCTGGCCCACCGCGCGCACCGGCTCGCCCAGGTCGAGACCGCCGTGGAGGACGGGTACACGACCCCCGAGGCGGTCGTCGCCCACGTCTACGCGGACGTGGACCGCTCGCTGTGGCCGGCCGCGGAATGGTCCGTACGAGCGCAGCTGGAGTACCTTCAAGATCACGGACTGATCCCGGGGGGCCCCGAATGACCACGCTGTTCCTGCTGCTCGCGCTGATCGCCACGGCCGCGTGGATCACCTCGACGGTGACCCTGCGCATGAAGGCCCTGGAGCGGCGCTCGGAGCGGCTGGAGAGGCGCCTGGGCCTGGTCCTGGACCACTTCGGCATCGAGGAGCCGGAGCCGGCCGGGCTGGACGAGGTACGGGCGCTCGTGCGCGACGGCCGCACGATCGAGGCCATCAAGGTCTACCGGCGTGTCACGGGGGCGGATCTGCTGGAGGCGAAGCAGGCGGTCGAGGCCCTGACGGACGTCTGAGCGCCGCTTGCGCCGAAAGGGTTCCGCCCTCCCCGCCGCGGACGCGGAAGGGGCCCCGCCCGACCGGGCAGGACCCCTCCACGCACATCCGGTACGGGCTCAGCGCGAGCGCTTCGCCAGCCGCTCGACGTCCAGCAGGATCACGGCGCGGGCCTCCAGGCGGAGCCAGCCGCGGCCCGCGAAGTCGGCGAGGGCCTTGTTGACCGTCTCGCGGGAGGCGCCGACCAGCTGGGCCAGCTCTTCCTGCGTCAGGTCGTGCACGACGTGGATGCCTTCCTCGGACTGCACGCCGAAGCGGCGCGACAGGTCCAGGAGGGCGCGGGCCACGCGGCCCGGCACATCGGAGAAGACCAGGTCGGACATCTGGTCGTTGGTCTTGCGCAGGCGCCGGGCCACCGCGCGCAGCAGCGCGGTCGCGACCTCGGGCCGGGCGTTGAGCCACGGCTGGAGGTCGCCGTGGCCGAGGCCGAGCAGCTTGACCTCGGTCAGGGCGGTGGCGGTGGCGGTGCGCGGGCCCGGGTCGAACAGCGACAGCTCGCCGATCAGCTCACCGGGGCCGAGGACGGCCAGCATGTTCTCGCGGCCGTCGGGGGAGGTGCGGTGGAGCTTCACCTTGCCCTCGGTCACGACATACAGCCGGTCACCGGGGTCGCCCTCGTGGAACAGGGCGTCACCGCGTGCGAGGGTCACCTCGCCCATGGAGGCGCGGAGCTCCGCGGCCTGCTCATCATCGAGCGCCGCGAAGAGCGGGGCGCGCCGCAGAACGTCGTCCACGAGTCTCTCTCCTATGTCGACCAGCTCAGGGGACCTGGTCCCCCATTTTGCCGGACGGCTCAAACAGTGCGATCAATCACTACCAAGGATGCCGGACGTACGCGTGTGCTGTGCGGTGAGAGACCAATCAGGGTGGTGTTACCTGAGGTCCAGGCGGGTGTCAGCGCCCGGCCTTAGGCTGGCCGGGTGTCCAATAAGCCGGTGAGAGCACAGGCCAAGGGGTCCGCGGGAGTGACGGGCGGGCCCAATTCAGCTGTGGGCGAACAAGCCCCCGAGAAGACGCCACGGAAGCCCCGGACGGCCCTGCCGAGCCCTCAGGGCAAAGGTTCGGCCAAGAAACCGGAATCGCATCTGGCGATGGTGCGCCGGGCCCGCCGCATCAACCGCGAGCTGGCCGAGATCTATCCGTACGCCCACCCCGAGCTCGACTTCCGGAATCCCTTCGAGCTCCTGGTCGCCACGGTCCTCTCCGCGCAGACCACCGACCTGCGCGTGAACCAGACGACCCCGGCCCTGTTCGCCGCCTATCCGACGCCCGAGGACATGGCCGCTGCCGTGCCGGAGGAGCTGGAGGAGATCATCCGGCCGACCGGGTTCTTCCGGGCGAAGGCGCGCTCCCTCCTCGGCCTCTCGCAGGCCCTGCGGGACGACTTCGGGGGGAACGTGCCGGGCCGGATCGAGGACCTGGTGAAGCTGCCGGGGGTCGGCCGCAAGACCGCCAACGTGGTCCTCGGCAATGCGTTCGGTGTCCCGGGGATCACCGTGGACACCCACTTCGGCCGGCTGGTGCGGCGCTGGAAGTGGACCGAGCAGGAGGACCCGGAGAAGGTCGAGGCGGAGATCTGCGCGATCTTCCCGAAGAGCGAGTGGACGATGCTCTCGCACCGCGTCGTCTTCCACGGCCGCCGGATCTGCCACTCCCGCAAGCCCGCCTGCGGCGCCTGCCCGATCGCCCCGCTGTGCCCGGCGTACGGGGAGGGCGAGACGGACCCGGAGAAGGCGAAGAAGCTGCTCAAGTACGAGAAGGGCGGCCAGCCCGGCCAGCGTCTGAGCCCGCCGCCGGACTACCCGGGGCTCCCGGCCCCGCCGCTGGGGTCCGCGCCGGAGGCCCCGGCCGGCTCCTGAGCGCGGAGCACGGCGCAGAGCACGCGGCGCGGCACGGAGTACGCAGCACGGCCGCGGGCCGCCCCCACACGGCGGCCCGCGGAGGAACGAATCCGGCCCGGGGCCGCGTTGTCCCCGTATCGGGACGGCGACGGTGTCGGCGACGGCAGGGAGCAGGGGTGCCTATGACGCGCGGAGCGCGGGACGAGAGCGGTGTGGCCCAGGCGGCCGCGCCGCCGCAGCACGGAGGGCCGCAGGCCCCGTACGAGGCCCGGTTCGAGACGCCGTACGAGAACCGGTTCCAGACCCCGTACGAGGACCCGGGCGAGGACCCGGGCGCTCTGCGCGTGAGCAGCCAGGGCCTGCCCCGGTGGCTCGATCCCGTCGTCGAGGCCGTGCGAACGGTCCGGC
Source organism: Streptomyces vinaceus (assembly GCF_008704935.1). Taxonomy (NCBI): domain Bacteria; kingdom Bacillati; phylum Actinomycetota; class Actinomycetes; order Kitasatosporales; family Streptomycetaceae; genus Streptomyces; species Streptomyces vinaceus. The sequence goes on along the minus strand of NZ_CP023692.1, from coordinate 3,536,973 downwards.
CGACCCAACTGAGCCGGTTCCTGCCGCCCGAGGACGGCCGCGGCCGCCAGTCCGCCGTGCTGGTCCTCTTCGGCGAGGGCCCGCGCGGCCCCGAGCTGCTGCTCATGGAGCGCGCCGGAACCCTGCGCTCGCACCCCGGCCAGCCCTCGTTCCCTGGCGGCGCCCTCGACCCGGAGGACGGCGATCCGCACACCACAGGCCCGCTGCGCGCCGCCCTGCGCGAGGCCGAGGAGGAGACCGGGCTGGATCCCTCCGGCGTCCAGATCTTCGGCGTCCTGCCGCGCCTGTACATCCCGGTCAGCGAGTTCGTCGTGACCCCGGTGCTCGGCTGGTGGCGCGATCCCAGCCCCGTCGGCGTCGTGGACCCGGCCGAGACCGCCCGCGTCTTCACGGTTCCCGTGGCCGATCTCACGGATCCCGATCATCGGGTCATGGCCGTCCATCCGAAGGGTCACCTGGGCCCCGCCTTTACCGTCGAATCGGCTCTGGTCTGGGGTTTTACCGCCGGAGTGATCGACCGGATCCTGCATTTCGCGGGATGGGAGCGCCCCTGGGACCGATCGAGGCAGGTCCCGCTCGACTGGCGCGCATGAGACGGTGACCCTCGTGAACGTGCTGGACATCCTGTTGCTGGTCGCCGCCGTGTGGTTCGCGATCGTCGGCTACCGCCAGGGGTTCGTCGTCGGCATCCTGTCGGTGATCGGCTTCCTCGGCGGTGGTCTCATCGCCGTGTCCCTGCTCCCCCTGATATGGGACCGGGTGACCGACAACGGCACCCAGGTCTCGACCACGGTCGTGGTCATCGCCGTCGTGGTGATCATCGTCTGTGCCTCGATCGGGCAGGCCTTCACCACCCATCTGGGCAACCGCCTGCGCCGCCACATCACGTGGTCGCCGGCGCGCGCCCTCGACGCGACCGGCGGCGCCCTGGTCAACGTCGTCGCGATGCTGCTGGTGGCATGGCTGATCGGCTCGGCCCTCGCCGGGACCTCACTCCCCACCCTGGGCAAGGAAGTCCGCAACTCCAAGGTGCTGCTCGGCGTCTCGCGGGTGCTGCCCGCGCAGGCCAACACCTGGTTCTCGGACTTCAGCTCCACCCTCGCGCGCAGCGGCTTCCCGCAGGTCTTCAGCCCGTTCTCGAACGAGCCGATCACCGAGGTGAAGGCCCCCGACCCGGCGCTCGCCCGCAGCCCCGTCGCCGAGGCGGCCAAGCGCTCGATCGTGAAGGTCGTCGGTACCGCGCCGAGTTGCAGCAAGGTCCTGGAGGGGACCGGTTTCGTCTTCGCGCCCGGCAAGGTGATGACCAACGCGCATGTCGTCGGCGGGGTCGGCGAGCCGACCGTGCAGATCGGCGGCGAGGGCAAGCTCTACGACGGCAAGGTCGTGCTCTACGACTGGGAGCGCGACATCGCCGTCCTGGACGTGCCCAAGCTGAAGGCGCCCGCGCTGGAGTTCACCGACAAGGACGCGTCGAGCGGCAGCGACGCGATCGTCGCCGGCTTCCCGGAGAACGGCGCGTACGACGTCCGCGCGGCGCGCGTCCGCGGCCGGATCAACGCCAACGGCCCGGACATCTACCACCGCGGCACCGTCCGCCGGGACGTCTACTCGCTGTACGCGACCGTCCGCCAGGGCAACTCCGGCGGGCCGCTGCTGACGCCCGACGGCAAGGTGTACGGGGTCGTCTTCGCGAAGTCGCTCGACGACCCGAACACCGGCTACGCGCTGACGGCGGACGAGGTCCGCGACGACATCCGGATCGGGAAGATTTCCGACCGGCGGGTCGACAGCCAGGGCTGCGCCCTCTGATCCGTACGGAACGGGGCGCGGCTCCCGCTACGTCCGTGGATGCCGCAGGCGCGCCGAGACCCACCGGGCCCGGCGGCGCAGGATGCGCGGAATCCCGAGTCGGGGGTCGTGGCCGTCCCGGCCCGTCCTCCCGTGCGTGCCCGGCGTCGCTGCCGGGCGGTGTTCGCGTGCGGTGTCACCGTAGTCGTGCGTCCAGCCCATACAACGAGCTGTGCCCGGGCCCCAAGGTCCGTAACCCCTCCCGGGGCGGCCAATTGGCCTATGCGCCGGGCAATTGAATGCTCGTCGGACCGTCGTACTGACGGCCGGTCAGCTGAGACCCCGTCGGATCAGCGGTCCGGCTCGGGGTCCTTCAGCCAGTTCACCAGCTCGGTCGAGAAGGCGGCGGGATCCTCCTCGTGGGGGAAGTGCCCGAGCCCGTCGAACAGGCGCCACCGGTACGGGGCTTCGACGTACTCCCCGGAGCCGGCCGCGCTGCGGGTGCGCATCACCGGGTCGAGCGAACCGTGCAGGTGCAGCGTCGGTACGCGCACCGGCCGCTTCATCCGGCGGTTGAACTGGAGCCCGTCGGGCCGGGCCATCGACCGCATCATCCAGCGGTACGGCTCGATCGAGCAGTGCGCGGTGGACGGGATGCACATGGCCCGCCGGTACACGTCGAGGTCCTCCGCCGCGGGCGGCAGCGGGCCGGACCAGTCCCGGATCAGCTCGGCCACGAGCGCCCCGTCGTCGGCGACGAGCTGCCGCTCCGGAACGAACGGCCGCTGGAAGCCCCAGATGTGCGAACTGGCGCGGGTCTGGCCGAAGTCGGACAGCATCGCCGAGCGCCAGCGCCGCGGGTGCGGCATCGAGGAGACCACGAGCCGGCGCACCAGCTTGGGCCGCATCACGGCCGCGGTCCAGGCGAGGTAGCCGCCGAGGTCGTGCCCCACGAGGGCGGCGTCGGGCTCGCCGAGGGACCGTACGACCCCGGTGATGTCGAGCGCCAGGTTCGCCGGGTCGTAGCCGCGGGGGGTGCGGTCGCTGCCGCCCACTCCGCGCAGGTCCATGGCGACCGCCCGGTACCCGGCGTCGGCGAGGGCGGTCAGCTGGTGCCGCCACGTCCACCAGAACTGCGGGAAGCCGTGCAGCAGCAGCACCAGCGGCCCGTCGCCCATCTCGGCGACGTGGAACCGGGCCCCGTTGGCCGCGACGTCCCGGTGGGTCACCGCTCGCCCGCCGGGCACGTCGATCCTGACCGCCGTCGCGGCGGTGGGCGGAGTGCTGGACTCCGGTGAGGGCGCTGTCATGAGGACGAGCGTGCCACACCCACGGCCTGGTCACTCACCGACCGCGGATGCGGCTTGACGGTCCCGACGACCGCCGCGGTCTGCTTGACGGACGCGATGGTCTTCTCCGGCGGCTTGACCTTCTTGAACTTCGATACGGCGATCAGCGCCAGCAGGCCCGCGAGCAGCAGGAACGCCACGCCGACGATGAGGAAGGACCAGGCCAGCCCGAGCCCGAGGTTGTGGATCCCGTACGCCGCCGCGAAGCTCAGCACGGGCAGGGAGAACAGGGCGAACACGCCTGCGATCCCGATGGCGGTGCCGCCGATGCCCACGCGCTTGACGTCCTGGCGGATCTCCGCCTTGGCGAGGGCGATCTCGTCGTGCACCAGGGCGGACATCTCGGCGGTGGCCGAGGCGACCAGCTGGCCGAGTGTGCGCTCGGCTCCCTGCGCCCCTTGGTCCACTGCGCTCATCGCTCTCTCCCTCTGTCATCTGCCGTCGTCTGCTGTCGACGCCCCGCGCGGCGGCGCCTGTCCTGCGCCCGTCACCGCGCCCGTCACGGCGTCAGTTCAGATCATGCCGGACGGTCGCGCTCGGCGCTGGACCCGGTGGCCGCTTCGAGCGCGGCGGCCGTGGCCGCCTCGGCCCTGCGGCGGTGCTCCGCGGCCTTCGCCTCGTAGATCTTCGCCATCCGCAGGTGGTACTCCGGCTTGTCCTGCTCGTAGATGTCCGGGATGCCGTCGAGGTCCTCGTCGCGCTCCTCGTTCTCGGTGAGGGCCTGGTACGTGCGGTTGCGCAGCTTGAGCAGGACGCTCGCGACGACGGCCGCGATGAGGGAGCCGAACAGGACGGCGGCCTTCACCTCGTCGGTGAGCGTCTGGTCTTCGGTGAAGGCGAGTTCGCCGATGAGGAGGGAGACGGTGAAGCCGATGCCGGCGAGGGAGGCCACCGCGAGTACGTCGGGCCAGGCCAAGTCGTCGTTGAGCGAGGCTCTGGTGAAGCGGGCGGCCAGCCAGGTGCCGCCGAAGATGCCGACGGCCTTGCCGACGACCAGGCCGAGGACCACGCCCAGGGTCTCGGGCCGGGTGAAGACCTGCGCGATGGCGTCGTCGGAGAGGGAGACCCCGGCCGAGAACAGTGCGAAGAGCGGGACGGCGAGGCCGGCCGAGATGGGCCGTACGAGGTGCTCGATGTGCTCGCCGGGGGAGGTGTGCTCACCCTCCTTGCGGGTGCAGCGGAGCATCAGGCCCATGGCGACGCCGGCGATGGTGGCGTGGACCCCGCTGTTGTACATCAGGCCCCAGATGACCAGGGCGAGCGGAACGTAGACGTACCAGCCGCGGACGCCCTTGCGGAGCAGGAACCAGAAGACGACCAGGCCGAGGACCGCTCCGCCGAGGGCCAGGAAGTCGATCTCGCTGGTGAAGAACACCGCGATGATCATGATGGCGAAGAGGTCGTCGACGACGGCGAGGGTCAGCAGGAAGGCGCGCAGGGCGGACGGCAGCGAGGTGCCGATGACGGCCAGGACGGCGAGGGCGAAGGCGATGTCGGTGGCGGTCGGGACCGCCCAGCCGTCCATCGAACCGCCGCCGATGGTGTTGACCAGTACGTAGACCAGCGCGGGCACGGCCATGCCGCAGACGGCGGCGATGACCGGGAGGGCGGCCGCCTTGGGGTCGCGCAGGTCGCCCGCGACGAGTTCGCGCTTGAGCTCGATGCCGGCGACGAAGAAGAAGATCGCGAGCAGTCCGTCGGCCGCCCAGTGCTGGAGCGAGAGGTCCAGGCCGAGGGAGGCGGGGCCGATGTGGAAGCCGCTGACGTCGGCGTAGCTGGCGGAGAGGGCCGGGATGTTCGCCCACAGGAGGGCGGCGATGGCGGCCGCGAGCAGGAGCACGCCACCGACGGTCTCGGCGCGCAGGGCGTCGGCCACGAAGCGCCGCTCGGGCAGCGACAGCATCCCGAGGAACTTGCGGCTGTGGCGGTCGGTGGGGCTGGGCGCGGCCACGGGGGACACCTCCGGGTGGGTTGGACGGCATGGCGAAGCTCATTGCCGACCAGACTTCCCGGCGCACCCTGTGGACTTGCATTTTTACGCTTCGCATATTTTACAGGGTGGCGCGAGGACGTATCCGGCGATCATCACTTTATGCGTGAAAGGGGCATCCGGCGCGACGCGCCGGATGCCCCTTTCACCCAGTCGGTGAAGCCGGTGCCTAGTCCTCGCTGGAGGCGGACGGCAGCTTGCTCTGGATGAGGTCCATGACCGAGGAATCGGCCAGCGTCGTGACGTCGCCGACCGCGCGGTCCTCGGCGACATCGCGCAGCAGACGCCGCATGATCTTGCCCGAGCGGGTCTTCGGGAGCTCCTGGACCGGAACGATCCGCTTCGGCTTGGCGATCGGGCCCAGCGTGGCGCCCACGTGGCTCCGCAGCTCGCCGACCAGAGTGTCGGTCTCGGAGGCGCTGCCGCGCAGGATCACGAAGGCCACGATGGCCTGGCCCGTGGTCTCGTCCTTGGCGCCGACCACGGCGGCCTCGGCGACCGACGGGTGCGAGACGAGCGCCGACTCCACCTCGGTGGTCGAGATGTTGTGGCCGGAAACCAGCATCACGTCGTCGACGCGGCCCAGCAGCCAGATGTCGCCGTCGTCGTCCTTCTTGGCGCCGTCGCCCGCGAAGTAGCGGCCTTCGAAGCGGGACCAGTAGGTGTCGACGAACCGCTGGTCGTCGCCCCAGATGGTGCGCAGCATCGACGGCCACGGCTCGGTGAGGACCAGGTAGCCGCCTCCGCCGTTCGGGACCTCGTGGCCCTCGTCGTCGACGACGGTGGCTCCGATGCCCGGCAGCGCGCGCTGGGCGGAGCCGGGCTTCGTCTCGGTGACGCCGGGCAGCGGGGAGATCATCATCGCGCCGGTCTCGGTCTGCCACCAGGTGTCCACGATCGGGCAGCGGTCGCCGCCGATGTGCTTGCGGTACCAGATCCAGGCCTCGGGGTTGATCGGCTCGCCGACCGAGCCCAGCACGCGCAGGCTGGACAGGTCGAACTTCGCGGGGATGTCGTCGCCCCACTTCATGAAGGTGCGGATCGCCGTGGGCGCGGTGTAGAGGATGGTGACGCCGTACTTCTGCACGACCTCCCAGAACCGGCCCTGGTGCGGGGTGTCCGGCGTGCCCTCGTACATGACCTGGGTGGCGCCGTTGGCGAGGGGTCCGTAGACGATGTAGGAGTGCCCGGTCACCCAGCCGATGTCGGCGGTGCACCAGTAGACGTCGCTCTCCGGCTTGAGGTCGAAGACGGCGTGGTGCGTGTACGCGGCCTGCGTGAGGTAGCCGCCGGAGGTGTGCAGGATGCCCTTGGGCTTACCGGTGGTCCCCGAGGTGTACAGGATGAACAGCGGGTGCTCGGCGTCGAAGGCCTGAGGGGTGTGCTCGGCGGACTGGCGTCCGACGATCTCGTCCCACCAGACGTCGCGGCCCTCGGTGAACGCCGTGTCCTGGCCGGTGCGCCGTACGACGAGCACGTGCTCGACCTGCGGGCACTTGGCGACGGCCTCGTCGATGGCGGGCTTGAGGGCGCTGGGCTTGCCGCGGCGGTAGCCGCCGTCGGCGGTGATGACCAGCTTGGCGTCGGCGTCCTGGATGCGGGAGGCCACGGCGTCGGCGGAGAAGCCGCCGAAGACGACCGAGTGGGCGGCGCCGACGCGGGCGCACGCGAGCATCGCGACGACGGCCTCGGGGATCATCGGCAGGTAGACCGCGACCCGGTCGCCGGCCTGGACGCCGAGCTCGGTCAGGGCGTTGGCGGCCTTGGAGACCTCGTCCTTGAGCTCGGCGTAGGTGATCGCGCGGCTGTCGCCCGGCTCGCCCTCGAAGTGGATGGCGACGCGGTCGCCGTTGCCGGCCTCTACGTGGCGGTCCACGCAGTTGTACGCCACGTTCAGCTTGCCGTCCGCGAACCACTTGGCGAAGGGCGGGTTGGTCCAGTCGAGCGTCTCGGTCGGCTCGGTGTCCCAGGTCAGGCGACGGGCCTGCTCGGCCCAGAAGCCCAGCCGGTCCGCGTCGGCCTGTGCGTACGCAGCCCCTGTCACGTTGGCGGCGGCGGCCAGGTCGGCGGGAGGAGCGAATCGGCGCTCCTCCTTCAACAGGTTGGCCAGGCTTTCGTTGCTCACGACATCTCCCTTTCCCAGGGTGTCCGTTGTGTCCCCGGGCATAGCTCATCAGTCAGAGGCCCTGGTGACAAGGGGTAGCCGAAAATTGGTTTAGACCTATATCACGGACGGGCGGACGTGCAGAGTGGCCCCTTCCCGCTGCAGGGTGCGGGAAGGGGCCACTGTGTGACACGGATACCGGAGGTTACCGGTTCGTTCGCGTCCATGATCCGGATCTGCCGGGGACGGCGATTCGGTCATCATCCGGTCATCTTTCAGGCATGCTGCCCGACGTGCTCCGGGGCCTGGTGCCCGACGCTGTCGAAGACGCGGCAGTCGAAGAAGTCCTCGCCCTCCGACAGCAGGTACGCCTGCGCCTCGCCCACGTGGAAGTACATCCCGTGCAGTTCCAGCGTGCCCTCCGCGAGCCGCCGGGCGACCGATTCGTGCGCCCGCAGGTGCTCCAGCTGCTGCACCACGTTGGTCAGGCACAGCTGCTCCACCGCGTCGGCCGGGAGCCGGCCGGCGATCCGGGCCCAGGGGTGGTGGCGGCTGGCCATCCGCTCCAGGCTGGGCAGTCCGTGCCGCAGCCACCGGCGCAGCGGGGTCATCGGGGCCCCGGGCGTGGAGTTCAGCAGCGCCTGCATGGCCCCGCAGCCCGAGTGCCCGCACACCGTGATGCTGTCCACCTTGAGCACGTCCACCGCGTACTCGATGGCCGCCGCGACCGAGTCGTCCGTGGCCTCGGCGCCCGGCAGGGGGACCAGATTGCCGACGTTGCGGACGGTGAACAGGTCGCCGGGCCCGCTGGCGGTGATCATGCTGGTCACCAGTCGGGAGTCCGCGCAGGTCAGGAAGAGCTGCGAGGGCCGCTGCCCCTCCCGGGCCAGCCGGGCCAGTTCCTCGCGGACGTGCGGCGCGGTGTCCCGCTGGAAGGCGCTGATCCCGCTGGCCAGTTGGCCGGCGCCGCGGCGCCGCCGCGGGGCCGGGGGCGGTGCGGGTGCCTCCACGGGCTCCATCGCGTCGGGAGCCGCGGCCGCGCCGGGGATGACGGGCTCGGCCGCCGGCCGGTGGTCGCAGTGGTTCATCCACGGGGTCCAGGGGCGGCAGCACTGGTGCCCGCCGCGATGGCCGGCCCGGTCCGGCCCGCTCATCCGGGTGGTGGAGCGGCCGGTGACCTCCAGCGAGCCGCCGTGCACCAGATGGGCGTGCTGCCAGTCCTGGAGCGTCTCGTACGCCGCGTGGTCCATGAACGAGCCGTCCAGCTCCACCACCGCGCGCCCGCCGGGCGGGATCTGGTTCAGTACCCGGCTCAGCCGCGGCACCGAGAGGAAGGTCAACTGCCCGCGCGCCCACACCCGGTGGACCCCGTCCTGCACCTCCACGGTGATCCGGGTCCGGGCCAGCCGGTGCAGGGCGATCGCGACGGCCACCGCGATGCCGATGGCGGCCCCCTCCAGGACCCCGCCGAGCACCACGGCCGCGATCGTCGCCACGTACACCGCGATCTCCCGGTGCCGGGTGACGGTACGCAGATGCGTCGCGTTCACCATCTGCACGCCCAGCGCCATCACCAGGGCGGCCAGCGCGGCGAGCGGGATCAGGTCGAGGACCGGGACGAGGAGGGCGGCGGCGAGCAGGATCCACAGCCCGTGCAGCATGACCGACCGGCGGCTGACGGCCCCGGACTTGACGTTGGCCACGCTGCGGACGGCCCCGCCCGCGATCGGCAGCCCGCCCAGCAGGCCGGAGAGCACGTTCGCCGCGCCCTGTCCGCGCAGTTCGCGGTCGAGGTCGGCTCGCGGCGGGCGGTTGCCCGTACGGCGCTGCGAGGCGATCAGCTTGTCGGTGGCGATCGCGGACAGCAGGGACTCCACGCTGCCGACCAGGGTGACCGTCAGGACCGCGGCCAGGATGCCGAGGACGGGCCCCTCCGGCAGCTCGGGCAGGGCGTGGCTGCGCCAGGACGGCAGGTCCACCCGGGGCAGGCTGAGCCCGGTCAGCGCGGCGAACGCCGTGGCCGTGGCGACGGCGGCGAGCGCGGCCGGCACCTTGCGCAGCGCGAGCCCGACCCGCCCGGGCAGCCGCGGCCAGCCGAGCAGGACGACCAGGGTCAGGGCGCTGACGCCGACCGCGGCCGGCTGCAGGTTCGCCAGCTGGCCGGGCAGCCCCAGGACGTTGGCGACGGCGGAGCTCTGCGGGGTGCCGCCGAGGACGATGTGCAGCTGGGCCAGCGCGATCGTGACGCCGACGCCCGCGAGCATGCCGTGGACGATGGCCGGGCTGACCATGAGCGCCGACCTCGCGGTGCGCAGCGCGGCGAGGCCCAGCTGGCAGCAGCCCGCCAGCACCGTGATGGCGCAGGTGGTGCGCCATCCGTAGTGCTGGATCAACTCGGCGGTGACGACGGTCAGTCCGGTCGCGGGTCCGCTCACGAGGAGGGGAGTACCGCCCAGCCGCCCGGCCACCATCCCGCCGACGGCCGCGGCCACCAGGCCCGCCTGGAGCGGGGCGCCGGTGGCGAGCGCGATGCCGAGGGAGAGCGGCAGGGCGATCAGGAACACGGTCAGGGAGGCGGACAGGTCGGCGTGGAGATCGGCACGGTGGCCCTTGTTCGGCGCGCGGTCGGCCTTCTTCGGTGCGTGGTCGGCCGTGGGGGAGGTGGCTGTCATAGGTCCCGTCTCCTCTGCGGAGGGGTGAAGCGGCGGGAGTCTCAACACTCAGTAAATGAAAGGTAATGGAGAGTAAAGGAACGCGATAGGGAATGGGGGCAAATGGCCTAGCAATTAGCGCCCAGGAGTGATTAAGCATTTTGTACGGCTTGTCACATCATCTTCACGGCGGACCGCATGGGACGTTGCGGCGCGGAAGACCCGCGATGGAACTGCGAGGAGAGGTGGACGGATGATCGCCGCCACGAAGAAGATCGCCGGCGGCCTGGTCGCCACGGCGCTGGTGCTGGGCGTCGCCGGGTGCAGCACCTCGGGGCCCGCCAAGCCGGCCGGCGGGCCGAACGCCAAGAAGGGCCCCGCCCCGGAGGCCGCCCCCGGCAGCGTGAACCGGCTCATCGGCGACGGCTCGACCGCGTACACCGGTGCGCAGCCGAACGTGCGGAAGCCGCAGAAGCTGAAGCCCGGCGAGAAACCGCCGCAGTTCGTGGTGTTCTCGTGGGACGGGGCCGGCGAGGACAGCCAGAAGCTCTTCTCGCACTTCCGCGAGGTCGGCAAGAAGTACAACGCCCGGATGACGTACTTCCTCAGCGGCGTCTACATGCTCCCCGAGGAAAAACGTTCCCTCTATACGGCCCCGCAGCACGAGTCCGGCCGCTCCGACATCGGCTTCGGCGATGTCCAGGGCATCAAGGACACGGCCGCCCAGGTCCGCGGGGCCTGGCTCGAAGGCAACGAGATCGGAACCCACTTCAACGGCCACTTCTGCGGCCCCGACGGCGGCGTCGGCACCTGGTCCGTGCCGGAGTGGAAGAGCGAGATCAACCAGGCCAAGTCGTTCGTCAAGAGTTGGAAGACCAACACGCCGGACCTCAAGGGCATGGACCCGCTCCCGTTCGACTACGACAAGGAGCTCATCGGCGCCCGCACCCCCTGCCTCGAAGGCCAGAAGAACTTCATGCTGGCCGCCAAGGACATGGGCTTCCGCTACGACTCCAGCGGCATCAGCAAGCAGATCTGGCCGAAGAAGACGGACGGGCTCTGGGACGTTCCGCTCCAGCTGGTGCCCATGCCGGGCCGCGCCTTCGACACCCTGAGCATGGACTACAACTACCTGGTCAACCAGTCCGGTACGACCACCCAGGGCGACCCCTCGCAGCACGCGTACTGGGGCGAGCAGATGCGCGAGGGGCTCCAGCAGGCCTTCGACCGGGTCTACGCGGGCAACCGCGCGCCGCTGATCATCGGCAACCACTTCGAGTCCTGGAACGGCGGCACCTACATGAAGGCCGTCGAGGACTCGATCGAGTCGATGTGCACGCAGAAGGAGGTCCGCTGCGTGCCGTTCCGTGAGCTGGTCGACTGGCTGGACGCCCAGGACCCGAAGGTACTGGAGTGGATGCGCGGCCTCGACGTCGGCGAGGCGCCCAAGGAGGGCTGGACGAAGTTCCTGACGGCGGGGCCGGCGGCGAAGCCGGCCGCCACCGCGGTCAAGCCGGCTGCGGAGCCGGCCGAAGAGGAGTCGGGAGAGGAGTAAGGCACTCGGGGTCAGGGGACTCCAGGTCAGGGGAGTCCGGGCCAGGGGACCCCAGGTCAGGGGAGTCCGGGCTCTCCCGCAGAACGAAATCGGGGTCGACCTGGGCAGCCAGGTCGGCCCCGGTCTTGGCGTTGCCCCAGCTCTCCGCGTTCCGCAGGTGGAAGTGGACCATCTGCGCGGTGTACCGCTCCCAGTCGCGGTCGGCGTACGAGTCGTCGGCCGCGTCCTGGAGGGCCTGGAGGGCCAGCCGGTTGCTCGCTTCGAGCAGCTCGAACGCCGCCGGACGGCCCTTCTCCATCGCCCGCACCCAGTCGGAGTGCCCGACGGTGACGAGCAGGTCCTCGCCGACCTCGTCCTGGAGGAACTCGATGTCGTCCGTGCCCTGCACCTTGTTGCCGATGACCTTGAGCGCGATCCCGAAGTCCCGTGCGTACTCCTTGTACTGGCGGTAGACGGAGATGCCCTTGCGGGTGGGCTCCGCGACCAGGAAGGTCATGTCGAAGCGGGTGAACATGCCCGAGGCGAAGGAGTCGGAGCCGGCGGTCATGTCGACGACCACGTACTCGTCCGGGCCGTCGACCAGGTGGTTGAGGCAGAGCTCCACCGCGCCGACCTTGGAGTGGTAGCAGGCGACCCCGAGGTCCGACTCGGTGAACGGTCCGGTGGCCATCAGCCGTACGGGCTCCCCGTCCAGCAGCAGCGTGCGCGCGCAGGCCTCGTACACCGGGTTGTCCTCGGTGACCCGCAGCAGGCGCGATCCGGCGCCGGGCGGGGTGGTCTTGATCATCGTGTCGGCGGACGCGATGCGCGGGTTGGCTCCCCGCAGGTACTCCTTGATCAGGGGCAGGTGCGCGCCCAGGGCGGGCAGCGCGGCGGCCTCCTCCTCGGCGAGCCCGAGGGCCGCGCCGAGGTGCTGGTTGATGTCGGCGTCCACCGCGACGACAGGTGCTTCATTGGCTGCGAGGTGGCGGATGAAGAGGGAGGACAGGGTCGTCTTGCCGCTGCCGCCCTTTCCCACGAAAGCGATCTTCATGTTCACCAAGAGTAGTGGGGCTGTCGCTTTGTGTGGTGCTTGTAAGTGAAGAAGACCACTCCAAGGAGGGGTCGGTGCTAAGGACCCGCAGTGCGTAGGCTCCCTACTTATGAGTAGCGCTTCTGACCCGCTGGCCGCCCTGGGCTCCCTCCCGGGCGTCGCCGAGTCCGTGGATTCCGTACGCAAGGCCGTGGACCGGGTCTACGGGCACCGGGTCATGCGCCGGCGCAGCGGGGAGATCACCTCGGAGGCCGCGCTGCGCGGCGCGCGCGGGAGCGCGGCGCTGTCCGGGGCGGACTGGGCGCTGGAGGAGGTGCGCCGCCGCACCGACTTCGGGGCGGAGGAGCAGGCGCGCACGGTGGGCGCGGCGTTGCGCCTGACGGCGGAGGCCGGGCAGCTGCTGAGCATCTGGCGGCAGTCGCCGCTGCGGGTGCTGGCGCGTCTGCACCTGGTGGCGTCGGGGTCGACGGCCGAGGGTGATGTGGTGGGCCGCCCGCGGCTGGCGGGCGAGCCGGTGGACGAACCCTTCGTCACCGCGCCGCTGCCGGGTGCGGACGAGGTGGCCGGCCGGCTGGACGGCCTGTCCCGGCTGATCATCGCGGGCGGCTCGGCCCCGGCACTGATCACGTCGGCGGTGGTGCACGGCGAGCTGCTGGCGCTGCGTCCGTTCGGCTCGTACAACGGGCTGGTCGCGCGGGCGGCCGAGCGGATCGTGCTGATCAACAGCGGTCTGGACCCGAAGGCGATCTGCCCGGCGGAGGTCGGACACGCGGAGCAGGGCCGCGAGGCGTACCTGGCGGCGTTCGAGGGTTACCTCTCGGGGACCGCGGAGGGGATGGCCGCCTGGATCGCGCACTGCGGCCGGGCCATCGAGCTGGGTGTGCGCGAGTCGACGGCGGTATGCGAGGCGCTGCAGCGGGGGGCGGCGTAAGCGGCGTAACGGCCTGAACCGTGAAGGCCCGGACCGTGAAGGCCTTAACCGTGAGGAGCTGAACGGTAAAGGCCCTGGACACAGGGTTGCGGCGACACCGTCTTGCCTTGGTGTCGCCGCTGGCATTTACGCCCAGTTACCAAGCGTCCTCGATGGTTGCCCATCAGGCCGGGATCTTTGCCCGTCACCTGGTGCGGCTGGCCCGTAATCGACGGGTCGACGTCGCGTGGGTGCTCGGCGTTCATGCTTCGGTCCGTGGGCCTTACTGCGTTTTAAAGATGATCCTCTCGGATGTTCTTTGGTCTCGCGGGCCGTTGACTCCTTTGTACTCCGCTTCGCTGACAAGCGGAACCCCTGCCTAATTTTTTTACTTTCCCGGACACGGCGGGGCGAACCGGACAGCCTGTATTCCGGCAGGTCAGGGGGTCCGCAGAGGCGGCGGTCAGGCGGAGGCGGCGGCCAATGCGCTCGCCCGTCGCCGACTGACGTACCAGACCAGCCCGGCGGTGGCCGCCGCCGCACCCACCGCCGCCGCGGCCACCAGCGCCGGCCGCGCCGGCATCGACAGCCCCGGAAGCCGCTGCTTCAGCCGCACCGGCCGGTTGAACACCAGCACCGGCCACTCCCGCGCCACCGCCTCGCGCCGCAACGCCCGGTCGGGATTGACGGCGTGCGGGTGCCCGACCGCCTCCAGCATCGGAATGTCCGTCACCGAGTCGCTGTACGCGTAGCACCGGGCGAGGTCGTACCCCTCGGACTCCGCGAGCTCCCGCACCGCTTCGGCCTTGGTCGGTCCGTACGCGTAGTACCCGATCTCGCCCGTGAAGCAGCCGTCCTCGCCGATGACCATGCGCGTCGCGACGACCCGGTCGGCGCCGAGCATCTCGCCGATCGGCTCGACGACTTCCGCGCCGGACGTCGACACGATCACCACGTCGCGGCCGGCCGTGTGGTGGGCCTCGATCAGGGACGCGGCCTCGTCGTAGATCAGTGGGTCGATCAGGTCGTGCAGGGTCTCCGCGACGATCTCCCGCACCTGCTGGACGTTCCACCCCTTGCAGAGGGAGGACAGGTACTCACGCATCCGTTCCATCTGATCGTGGTCGGCTCCGCCGACCAGGTAGATGAACTGGGTGTAGGCGGTGCGCAGCACGGCACGGCGGTTGATGAGGCCGCCCTGGTAGAAGGACTTGCTGAACGTCAGAGTGCTTGACTTCGCAATGACCGTCTTGTCCAGGTCGAAGAACGCTGCGGTGCGGGGCGACGAGTGCGGCAAGGGCTGGATTTCCACGCCCCGAGCATATGCGCCCACCATTCGGCGTAAGGTGTGGCGCGTGGGTTTGCCTAAGAAGGCTCTCGGGTACACCATGGAAGTCACGGATCGTTCGCGACCGTGCTAACCCGGTCTGGCTCCTCCCCCCCCGAGTCGGACCGTGGGGACGACCCCCGCTCTCCCCCCCGGCGGGGGTCGTCGCATGTCCGGACGCGGTTCGCGTCCCTGCCTTCGGCCCCAAGTGACCATTCCTGCGGCCCTCCTTCCTCGGCGGGCCCTGCGCGGCGAAGGCCCCCACCCCTCCAGGCTCGTAACGCTGCGTAGTGGTTCCGCCGCGCTCTGGAACTCACCTGTGGGGGGTGATGGAGTTATTCACAGGGTGTGAGTTGTCCACAGTTTTCGAGCAAGATCCACTTCTTTTTCCGGATGGCCCCACGGTGATTCCGGCCGCGAAGTCCGCGGTGCTGGGATTTGCAGTGAGAAGGGGGCGGAGATCGTGGCTGGATCGAAGTCGTGTGAAGTGCACGAGCGCGCGGAAGTGGTCGGAATCAGGCCATTGGGCACTCCGGGAGGGGCGGCGCCCGGTGGCGGTCGACCGCTGATCATCACCGAGGACCCGCTGCTGCTCGACGATCTGCTGCGGCTGTGCGCGGCCGCCGGCGCTGAACCGCATGTGCACCATGCGGTGCCCGAGCAAAGCGGAGGCGGAAGTGGCGGTGGCGGCGGAAGGGGCGAAAGCGGTTCCGGAACCGGCCCGGAGGCGGGCGGGGGCGTCGGATGGGAGTCCGCGCCGCTGGTGCTCGTCGGGGACGATGCCGCCCGCCGGGTGCGCGGAGCTCCGCGCCGAGCCGGCGTGCTGCTCGTCGGCCGGGACCTGGACGACCCCCTCGTGTGGCAGCGGGCGGTGGAGATCGGCGCCGAGGAGGTGCTCCGGCTCCCCGATGCCGAGAGCAGGCTCGTCGACCGCATCGCCGATGTGGTGGAAGGGGCCGGGAAACCCGCCCTCGCCGTCGGGGTGATCGGCGGCAGCGGCGGGGCCGGGGCCTCCACCCTCGCGTGCGCCCTGGCCCTGCGGGCCGCCCGCGCCGGGGAGCGGACCATCCTCATCGACGGCGACCCGCTCGGCGGCGGAATGGACGTACTGCTCGGTGGCGAGAGCGCCGAGGGGCTGCGCTGGCCGGATTTCGCGGGCTCGCGGGGCCGGGTGGGCGCCGGCGCGCTGGAGGAGTCCCTGCCGGAGCTGCACGCATTGCGGGTGCTCAGCTGGGACCGCGGGGACCGGGTGGTGGTGCCGCCCGCCGCGATGCGCTCGGTGCTGGCCGCCGCGCGCCGCAGGGGCGGGGTGGTGGTGGTCGACCTGCCCCGGCGGGTGGACGAAGCCGTGGCCGAGGCGCTGGCCCAGCTCGACCTGGTGCTGATGGTGGTGCCGGGCGAGCTGCGGGCGGTGGCCGCCGCCGGGCGGGTCGCAGCCGGGGTGCGGATGGTGGCCCGGGACGTCCGCGTGGTCGTACGGGGCCGCTGTCCGGGCGGGCTCGACGCCGAGGCGGTGGCCGGGCTGCTGGGGGTGCCGCTGGCCGGGGAGGTGCCGGTCGAGGTGGGGCTCCCGGGGCGGGTCGCCGAGGGGGAACCGCCGGGCGGGCAGGGGCGGGGAGCGCTGGCCCGGTTCTGCGACGGCTTCTGGCGGCGGGCGCTCGGCCCCGCCCAGGGGGTGGCGGCATGAGCGCCGTGCTCCTGGACGCGGTGCGTCAGCGGCTCGCCGAGAGCGGGGCGGAGCCGACCCCGGCCCGGGTGGCGGCGGCCCTGCGGGCCCAGGGCCGGCTGCTGGGTGATGCGGAAGTGCTGGGGGTGGCAGCCGAGTTACGGTCCGAACTGGTCGGCGCCGGCCCGCTGGAGGCGCTGCTCGCCGACCCGGAGGTCACCGATGTCCTGGTGGCAGCCCCGGACCGGGTGTGGGTGGACCGCGGCGGCGGGCTGGAGCTGACCGGGGTGACCTTCGCCGACGCCGATGCCGTGCGCAGGCTCGCCCAGCGACTGGCCGCCGTCGCGGGCCGGCGCCTGGACGACGCCCGGCCCTGGGTGGACGCCCGGATGCCGGACGGCACCCGCTTGCACGCCGTGCTGCCACCGGTGGCGGTCGGCTCGGCCTGCCTGTCGCTGCGGGTGGTGCGGCCGCGGGCGTTCACGCTCGACGAGCTGGTCGAGGCGGGAACGCTGCCGCCCGGCGGACAGCGCCTCCTGGGGGACATGGTCGAGGCCCGGCTGTCCTTCCTCGTCTCCGGTGGGACCGGCACCGGCAAGACCACCCTGCTCAGCGCCCTGTTGGGGCTGGTCGGCCCCGGCGAGCGGATCGTCCTGGCCGAGGATTCGGCCGAACTGCGCCCCGACCATCCGCATGTGGTGCGGCTGGAGACCCGGCCGGCCAACCAGGAGGGGGCGGGCCTGGTGACCCTGGCGGACCTGGTCCGGCAGGCGCTGCGGATGCGCCCGGACCGGCTGGTCGTCGGCGAGGTCCGGGGAGCCGAAGTGGCCGATCTGCTGGCTGCTTTGAACACGGGTCACGAAGGCGGGTGCGGCACGGTCCATGCGAACGCCGCCGCGCACGTGCCGGCCCGGCTGGAGGCGCTGGGGAGCTCCGCGGGGCTCGACCGGGCCGCCCTGCACAGCCAGTTGGCGGCCGCGCTGGCCCTCGTGGTCCATCTGGTCCGGGACCGGGCGGGGCGCCGCCGGGTGGCCGAGGTGCACGTGCTGGAGCGGGACGCCGCCGGGCTGGTGGTGACCGTACCGGCACTGCGCTGGTCCGCCCGGGGCTTCGTCCGGGAGCCGGGCTGGGAGCGGCTGCGTCCCCTGCTGCGGGGTGCGCGGTGAGCGGGGCGGCCGCGGTGCCGGTGCCGCTGTTCGCCGGGGTGCTCTGCGCGGGGACGGCCGCCTGGGCGCTGGCCGGGGGAGACCGGGTCTCCCGGCGGGCCCGGGTGGTGCTGGCCGGGGGCGGGGCCGTGGTGCCCCACAGCCCGGCGAACTGGGAGCGGCTGGTCGTCGCGGTGCGGGTACGGGCCGCTCGGTGGCGGGAGTGGTCCTGCCTCGGGGCCGGGCTCGTGGTCGCGCTGCTGGGCGGCTCGGTGATCCCGCTGGTGGCGGGTGCTGCGGCGGTGCCGCTGGTGCGGCGGTGGCTGCGGGTCCGCCGGCGGGAGCGGGAGCGGGGGGCCCGGGCCGCCGGGGTGATCGCGCTGTGCGGCGCGGTGGTGGGCGAGCTGCGGGCGGGGGCCCAGCCCGGGCAGGCGCTGACGGCGGCGATACGGCGGACGGCGGCGGGCCCGGGCGGTCCGGGCCCGGCGGAGGCGGCGGTCCTGGCGGCCGCGGCGTTCGGCGGAGACGTCCCCGCGGCGTTGCGGCTGGCCTCGCGGGAGCCCGGCGCGGAAGGGCTGGCCGGGATGGCCGCCTGCTGGTCGATCGCGGTGGACGGGGGCGCCGGGCTCGCTGCCGGACTGGACCGGCTGGAGGGGGCGTTGCGGGCCGAGCGGGACCGGCAGGAGTCCCTGCGGGCGCAGTTGGCGGGGGCCAGGTCGACGACGGTGGTGCTGGCCCTGCTGCCGCTGGTCGGCCTGCTGATGGGCACCGGGCTCGGGGCGGATCCGCTCCGCGTGCTGCTGCACACCCCGGTCGGGTGGGGCTGCCTGCTGGCGGGCGGGGTGCTGGAGGCGCTGGGGCTGCTGTGGTGCCGGCGGATCGTACGGGCGGGGGAGCGGTGATGGGCGCCTTCGTGATCCACAGGCTGGGGACGGCGTTGTGCCTCGCGGCCGTGGCGCTGTGCACGGCTTCGGCCGTGGTCGCGCGGATCCGGGCGCGGGCGGTCCGGCGCAGGGCCGCGGTGCTGCTGTCGGCGGGACCGGCGCGGCGGGCGCCGGTGTTCGGGTCCGGGACGCGGGCGGTGGTGACGGCGTGGGCCGGTCCGGCGGGGGCGCTGCTGGCGGCCTGGGTGCTGGTCGGCGGGTGGCCGGGGGCGCTGGCCGGCTGCGGGGCGGCGATCGGGGTCCGGCGCTGGCTTCGGCGGGCGCGGCCGCCGGCCGGGGTGGATCCGCGGGAGGCGGAGCGGCAGCTGCCGTTCGCGGCCGATCTGTTGGCCGCCTGTCTGGCGGCGGGCGCGGCGCCGGTGGAGGCCGCGGAGGTGGTGGGCGAGTCGCTGGGCGGCCCGGTCGGCGAGCGGCTGGCACTGGCCGGGGCGGAGCTGCGGCTCGGCGGCGAACCCGGCGCCGCGTGGGGGAGGCTGGCGCAGATACCGGGCGCCCGGGCGCTCGCGGAATGCCTGGAGCGGGCCGCCCGGACGGGGGCCCCGGCCGCCGAGCCGGTCTCCCGCCTCGCGACGGCCCTGCGCGAGGACCGGGCCCGGCAGGCCGGCGCCCGCGCGCAGCGGGCGGCCGTGCTCGTCACCGCTCCCGTGGGCCTGTGTTTCCTCCCCGCGTTTCTCGCGGTCGGAGTGGCCCCGGTGGTGATCGGAATGGCATCCGGCCTTCTCTCCTCCCACTGAAGTCACAGCGGAATCTCTGGCAACTCGGCTCTCAACCGAGCGCCTGAAACACCACTCGGATCACCACTGAGATCACGTCAAGAAACCCGAATCAACAGGAGGTTGTCATGAGGATCATCTGGACCCGTCTGCGGTCGGCGCTGAGCGGTCGTGCGACCGACGCGGGCATGTCCACTTCCGAATACGCCATGGGCACGATCGCCGCGTGTGCATTCGCGGCCGTTCTGTACAAGGTGGTGACGAGTGACGTGGTCTCCACGGCACTTCAGTCGACCATCGGGAAGGCGCTCGATGTGCCGTTCTGAGGAGAAACGCCGGGGGCCGGGTGACCGGGGATACGTGACGGCCGAGGCCGCTCTGGTGATTCCCGCGCTGGTGCTCTTCGCGGCGCTGCTGGTGTGGGCGCTGATGGCGGCGGCCGCGCAGATCCGGTGCGTGGACGCGGCCCGGGTCGGGGCCCGGGCGGCGGCCCGCTCGGAGCCGCCCGGCGTGGCGGAGGCGGCGGCCCGGGCCGCCGCCCCGCCGGGGGCGCAAGTGGGGCTGGAGCGGGAGGGCGACCTGTGGCGGGTCCGGGTCTCGGCGCCGGCGCCGGGTCCGGGCGGGCTGCCGGTGCGGCTCGGCGCTCAGGCGGTGGCCCTGGCCGAGGACAGCGTGGGGCCGCCGTCATGAGCCGGGACCGGGGTTCGGCGACGGTGTGGGCGGCGCTGGTGGCGACGGTGCTCGGGGCGGTGTTCGGCGGGGTTCTGCTGCTGGGCCAGGCCGTGGTGGCCCGGCACCGTGCGGCGGCCACTGCCGACCTGGCGGCCCTCGCGGCGGCCGTGACCTGGGCCCACGGTCCGGAGCCCGCCTGCGCCGCGGCGCGCCGGGTCGCCGGGGCCCAAGGCGCGGTGGTGGCCGCCTGCACCGTCCGGGGCGAGGTCGTCGAGGTGGCGGCCCGCCCCGCGACGGGCCCCTTCGCCCCGACGATCAGTGCCCGGGCGGGCCCGCCCCTGGCCGGCCGCGACCGGCCCGGGGCCCGAACGAGCCGGGCCGGCCCCGGCCGGGCGGAGCGGCGGTCCGGCCCCGGCCGGCCTGGGGCTCCCGTACGGGCGTCAGGCGGGCGGAGCCTCGGCCAGGAGCCGGGTGAGGAGGCGGATCGCGCCGCGCTTGTGGAGGGGGTCGTTGCCGTTGCCGCACTTGGGGGACTGGATGCAGGACGGGCAGCCGGCCTCGCATTCGCAGGCGGCGATGGCGTCGCGGGTGGCCGTGAGCCAGGCGCGGGCCGTGTGGAAGGCCCGCTCCGCGAAACCGGCCCCGCCGGGGTGGCCGTCGTAGACGAACACGGTCGGCAGGAGCGTGTCGGGATGCAGCGGGACGGAGACCCCGCCGATGTCCCAGCGGTCGCAGGTGGCGAACAGCGGGAGCAGGCCGATGGAGGCGTGCTCGGCGGCGTGCAGGGCGCCGCCGAGGATCTCCGGATTGATCCGGGCCTCGTCGAGCTGGTCCTCGGTCACGGTCCACCACACGGCCCTGGTGCGCAGGGTGCGGGGCGGCAGGTCCAGCTTGGCCTCGCCGAGCACCTCGCCGGTGATCAGTTTGCGGCGCAGGTACGAGACGACCTGGTTGGTCACCTCGACCGAACCGAAGCAGAGCCGGGCCGGGCCCCAGGGGATCTCGGTCTCGGTCTCCAGGACGGAGATGGAGGTGGTGTCGCGCGCGGTGGTCGAGAACGGCGGGCTGGACTCCTCGACCAGCGCGACCGAATCCTCCAGGTCCAGGTGCTTCACCAGATAGGTGCGGCCCTGGTGGAGGTGGACGGCCCCGTCGTGGACGGCGGTGTGGGCCGCCGACTCGTCGACCGTGCCCAGCAGGCGCCCCGTGGCCGCCTCGACGATCTGCACCGGGCGGCCGCCCTCGCCGCGGATGTCGGTCAGGTCCGAGGCCCGCTCCCGGCGGGTCCAGTGCCAGCCCGCCGCGCGGCGGCGCAGCAGTTTGGCTGCCTCCAGCTGCGGGACCAGCTCCGCGGCCGCCGGGCCGAACAGGGCGAGGTCCGCCTCCGTCAGCGGGAGCTCGGCGGCGGCCGCGCACAGGTGCGGGGCCAGGACGTACGGGTTGTCCGGATCCAGCACGGTGGCCTCCACCGGACGGCGGAACAGGGCCTCCGGATGGTGCACCAGATACGTGTCCAGGGGGTCGTCCCGGGCGATCAGCACGGCCAGGGCGCCCTGGCCCGAGCGCCCGGCCCGGCCCGCCTGCTGCCACAGGGAGGCCCGGGTGCCCGGGTACCCGGTGATCAGGACGGCGTCCAGGCCCGAGACGTCCACGCCCAGCTCCAAGGCGGTGGTGGCGGCCAGGCCGAGCAGCTCGCCGGAGTGCAGGGCCCGCTCCAGAGCCCGGCGCTCCTCCGGCAGGTAGCCGCCCCGATAGGCGGCGACGCGCCGGGGCAGGGACCGGTCGACCTCGGCCAGCCGCTCCTGGGCGATCACCGAGATCAGCTCCGCCCCGCGCCGGGAGCGGACGAAGGCGACCGTACGGACCCCCTGGACGACCAGGTCGGTCAGCAGGTCGGCGGTCTCCGCGGTGGCGGTGCGGCGCACCGGGGCGCCCTTCTCGCCCCGCAGCTCGGTCAGCGGCGGCTCCCACAGGGCGAAGACGACCTCGCCGCGCGGGGAGGCGTCGTCGGCCACCTCCAGGACCGGCACGCCCGTCAGCCGGGACGCGGCGGCCGCCGGGTCGCTCGCGGTGGCCGAGGCCAGCAGGAAGACCGGATCGGCGCCGTAGCGGGCGCACAGCCGCCGCAGGCGGCGCAGGACCTGGGCCACGTGGGAGCCGAATACGCCCCGGTAGGTATGGCACTCGTCGATGACCACGTAGCGCAGCGCGCGCAGGAAGGAGGCCCAGCGGGGGTGGGCGGGCAGGATCCCCCGGTGCAGCATGTCGGGGTTGGTGAGCACGTAGTTCGCGTACTGGCGCACCCATTCGCGTTCCTCGACCGGCGTGTCGCCGTCGTAGACGGCGGGCCGGACCGCGTTGCCGAGGGGCGCCGCCAGTTCCCGTACGGCGCGCCGCTGGTCGGCCGCCAGGGCCTTGGTCGGGGCCAGGTAGAGGGCGGTCGCGCCCCGCCCGTTCGGGGCCTCGGCTCCGTCCGCGAGGGCCGAGAGGACGGGCGCCAGATAGGCCAGCGACTTGCCGGAGGCGGTGCCGGTGGCCACGACCAC
The DNA here is from genome assembly GCF_008704935.1 of Streptomyces vinaceus. Classification (NCBI taxonomy): domain Bacteria; kingdom Bacillati; phylum Actinomycetota; class Actinomycetes; order Kitasatosporales; family Streptomycetaceae; genus Streptomyces; species Streptomyces vinaceus. The sequence goes on along the minus strand of NZ_CP023692.1, from coordinate 3,514,580 downwards.
CGACTCGCCGTCCAGGGCGTGCTCGGCGGCCGCGGCCTGGTGTTCCCACGGATGTTCGATGCCCGCGGCCTGGATAGCGGCTACGACATCCGTTCGGATGCGGTCGGGCCACACTGCATGACGGCCCTCCCGAGGGGGCAAGTGCTCCGTATGGGTGATGCGCGCAGCTCTAGAAGGCCCCCGTGAGAGCCGGTCCAGGACCGTGCCGGGAGTGGGTCGAGGGTCCCCGGGTGCCGTGGGCCGACCGGGACGGTGAGTATTGGCCATTGGAACCGAGTGTGTCACCGGCGTGCGGGACAATGGTCCGAAGGCGTCGTGCGCGCCTGCCGGTAAGTGATTGAATGCCATCGCGGCAGCCAATCCCTCCCCTACCTACGGGTGGGGAGGCCCCTGGGGGGCGCCGCTCGATAGCAAGGTGCTGGAGGATCCGTGGACCTGTCCCTGTCGACTCGCACTGTCGGCGACCGTACGGTCGTGGAGGTCGGTGGCGAGATTGATGTGTATACCGCGCCCAAGCTGCGCGAGCAGTTGGTCGAGTTGGTGAACGACGGCAGCTACCACCTGGTCGTCGACATGGAGCGAGTGGACTTCCTCGACTCCACCGGGCTTGGTGTGCTGGTGGGAGGTCTCAAGCGCGTCCGTGCGCACGAGGGCTCGCTGCGTCTGGTGTGCAACCAGGAGCGCATCCTGAAGATTTTCCGCATCACCGGCCTGACGAAGGTGTTCCCGATCCACACGACCGTGGAAGACGCCGTCGCAGCCACCGACTGACGGCTTCACCCTCCGGGGCGCCGTGAGGCGCCGCGGGGGGAGCCGAAGAGGAGCGGGGGCGCGGGCCGGCAGCGGTCCGGGCCTCTGTAAGGCACGCCCGTAGTCCGAGGGGGACGCGCATGGCCACCGTTGAACTGCGCTTCAGCGCCCAGCCCGAACACGTCCGGACGGCCCGCCTCGTCGCGGCCGCCGTGGCGCGCCGGGCCGGCGTGGACGAAGCCGTGCTCGACGAGGTCCGCCTCGCCGTGGGTGAGGCCTGCTCGCGCGCCGTCGGTCTGCATCTCAGCAACGGGCTGACCGCGCCCGTCCGGGTGGTTCTGACCGAGGAGGAGAAGCTGTTCTCCATCGAGGTCGGCGACGAGGTGCCCGGACCGGCGGGCGGGCCGGAGGGCGCCGTTTCCGGCATCGACGCCACCCTGGACCCGGGCACCGAGACCGAGGACGAGATGGGCCTCGCAGTGATCAGCGGGCTCGTCGACGACGTCGAGGTGACGAGCGGGGAGGCGGGCGGGACCATCCGGATGAGCTGGCCCGTGTCCGGCGCGCCGGACCGCCCGTAGTCCCGCAGTACCCCGGCCCCCGTAGGCCCCGGCGCCTTCGTCGGCCTCCGGCGATCCTGTCGACGCCGATGCCTCGCCGCCCCCTGGCGCTCCCGCAGGTCCCGACGCCTCACCGGCCCGGTGCTCCCGCAGGGCCCGACGCCCGGTCGACCCCGGTGCTCCCGTCGGCCCCCGGCGCTCCTGTCAGCCGCGACGCCTCGCCGCCCCCCGGCGCCGACGCCCCGTTCGGCCCGGTGCTCCCGTCCGTCGCGACGCCCTTGGCCCCGGCGCTTCGCCGGTTCCGGCACCCCTTGTGCCCCGGCGTTCCCGGCGGCTCCGCCGGTCCGGTCCGTCCCGCCGGGCTCACAAATCCCATAGTCCGGAGATTCTTCCGATCTTCACAAAGGCCCTGCTGAGCAGGGCCTTTTTTCATACCCCTACGGCATTTTCTAGATCGACGATCAGGCGTCAATGCCTTTGCCCCATTACCTCTTTCGAGGGTAATGGAGTGACGCGATCTATTGCTGAGGAGCAAGAGCAGGCCAATTCCGTTTCCCGCGCACTGTTTTGATCGGGAAGAGCTCCCTACAATCCGTCCACATCTTGAGCTCATCACGTCAAGGAGGACGAATGACGGGGCTCTTCACCCCCAACGCGCCGGTCGGAAACTCCGATCTGGCAGCCGCCGTACTCACCGATGACAATCGGGTCATCGTCATGGTGATCGCGGCCGTGGCACTCGCCGCACTCGTCGTCGCGCAGATCCTGGTCCGCCAGGTGCTCGCCGCCGACGAGGGAACCGACAACATGAAGAAAATCGCGGCCGCCGTCCAGGAAGGCGCCAACGCCTACCTCGGCCGGCAGCTGCGCACCCTCGGGATCTTCGCCGTCGTCGTGTTCTTCCTGCTCTTCCTGCTCCCCGCCGACGACTGGACCCAGCGGGCGGGACGTTCCGCCTTCTTCCTCGTGGGCGCCCTCTTCTCGGCGGCCACCGGCTACATCGGCATGCGGCTCGCGGTCCGCGCCAACGTGCGCGTCGCCGCCGCCGCGCGCGAGGCCACCCCCGCCGAGGGCGAGCCCGCCAAGGACCTCACCGACGTCTCGCACAAGGCCATGCGGATCGCCTTCCGCACCGGCGGCGTCGTCGGCATGTTCACCGTCGGCCTCGGCCTGCTCGGCGCCTCCTGCGTCGTCCTGGTCTACGCCGCCGACGCCCCCAAGGTCCTGGAGGGCTTCGGGCTCGGCGCCGCCCTGATCGCGATGTTCATGCGCGTCGGCGGCGGCATCTTCACCAAGGCCGCCGACGTCGGCGCCGACCTGGTCGGCAAGGTCGAGCAGGGCATTCCGGAGGACGACCCGCGCAATGCCGCGACCATCGCCGACAATGTGGGCGACAACGTCGGCGACTGCGCCGGTATGGCGGCCGACCTCTTCGAGTCGTACGCCGTCACCCTCGTGGCCGCGCTGATCCTCGGCAAGGCCGCCTTCGGCGACCTCGGCCTCGCCTTCCCGCTGATCGTCCCCGCGATCGGCGTGATCACCGCCATGATCGGCATCTTCGCGGTCTCCCCGCGCCGTTCCGACCGCAGCGGAATGACCGCCATCAACCGCGGCTTCTTCATCTCCGCCGTGATCTCGATGGTCCTGGTCGCGATCGCCGTCTTCGTCTACCTGCCGTCCAGCTACAAGGACCTCATCGGCGTCGAGAACGCCACGATCACCAACCACGAGGGCGACCCGCGCATCCTGGCCCTCGTCGCCGTCGCCATCGGCATCGTGCTCGCGGCCCTGATCCAGCAGCTGACCGGCTACTTCACCGAGACCAACCGCCGTCCCGTCCGGGACATCGGCAAGTCCTCCCTGACCGGCGCGGCCACCGTCGTCCTCGCCGGCATCTCCATCGGCCTGGAGTCCGCCGTCTACACGGCGCTGCTCATCGGCCTCGGCGTGTACGGGGCGTTCCTGCTCGGCGGCACGTCGATCATGCTCGCGCTCTTCGCGGTGGCCCTGGCCGGCACCGGCCTGCTCACCACCGTCGGCGTCATCGTCGCCATGGACACCTTCGGGCCCGTCTCCGACAACGCCCAGGGCATCGCCGAGATGTCCGGCGACGTCGAGGGCGCCGGTGCGCAGGTCCTGACCGACCTGGACGCCGTCGGCAACACCACCAAGGCCATCACCAAGGGCATCGCGATCGCCACCGCCGTGCTGGCCGCGGCCGCGCTGTTCGGCTCGTACAGCGATGCCATCGCCAACGCGGTCAAGGAAGTCGGTGCCAAGGCCGGGGAGATGAACCTCAGCCTGGACATCGCCCAGCCCAACAACCTGGTCGGCCTGATCCTGGGCGCGGCGGTCGTGTTCCTGTTCTCCGGCCTCGCCATCAACGCCGTCTCCCGCTCCGCGGGCGCCGTCGTCTACGAGGTGCGCCGCCAGTTCCGCGAGCACCCCGGGATCATGGACTACTCCGAGAAGCCCGAGTACGGGCGCGTCGTGGACATCTGCACCAAGGACGCGCTGCGCGAGCTCGCCACGCCCGGGCTGCTCGCGGTCCTCACCCCGATCGCGGTCGGGTTCTCGCTCGGCGTCGGCGCGCTCGGCTCGTTCCTCGCGGGTGCCATCGGCACCGGCACCCTGATGGCGGTCTTCCTCGCCAACTCCGGTGGCGCGTGGGACAACGCGAAGAAGCTCGTCGAGGACGGCCACCACGGTGGCAAGGGCAGCGAGGCCCACGCCGCGACCGTCATCGGCGACACGGTCGGCGACCCGTTCAAGGACACCGCGGGTCCCGCGATCAACCCGCTGCTCAAGGTCATGAACCTGGTGGCGCTGCTGATCGCCCCGGCGGTCGTGCAGTTCAGCTACGGACCCGACACGAGCGCGACCGTGCGCGCGATCGTCGCCGCCCTAGCCATCGCCGTCATCATCGGCGCGGTCTACATCTCCAAGCGCCGCGGCATCGCGGTCGGGGACGACACCGAGGGCGAGGGTGCGCCCGCCGAGCGGACGGCCCAGCAGGCCGATCCCGCGGTGGTTTCCTGACCTGGGGGGAGACCCTCGAAGGGCCTTGCGGGCCGGCCGGCCCGAGGACTCGGAGATAGGCCCGAACGGCGGACGGGCGGCGCGGACTGACGCGCCGTCCGTCCGCCTTTCCGCGTGCCCGGATGGCGGGCGTGTATCTTCCGGGCCGAGAGCCTTCGAAGGGACCAATCCGGTGAACAAGAAGTTTGCGGCCGCGGTGTCCGGCGGTGCGGTACTGATGCTCGTGCTGTCCGGTTGCGGCGGCGACGACGGGGACGAGAAGGCCAACGCCTGGGCCAAGAAGGTCTGCGACAAGTGGCAGCCCGAGCTGAAGAAGATCGAGACCGCCAACGCGGACATCAAGCGGGTGGCGACCGAGAGCAGCAAGCCCGAAGAGGTGCAGACGACCGACTCGGCTGCGTTCGGGACCATGTCGGCGTCGTACAAGGCGATGGGAACCGCCCTGCAGGGGGCGGGGGTTCCGCCGGTCAAGGACGGTCAGACGACGCAGGCGACGGCGATCAAGGGCTTCGAGGAGTCCTCCAAGGGATACGCCGACCTGAAGACGAAGATGGAAGCCCTGGACGCGAAGGACCAGACGAAGTTCGCCGAGGGCCTCAAGGAGGTGGCCGGCGGACTCGACCAGGCCACCCAGGGCGGCAAGAACGCGCTCAACACGCTCAAGGCGGGCGGCCTGGACAAGGCGATGAACGGCCAGAAGGGCTGCCAGGTAGCGGCGCCGTCGGCATCGCCGAAGTGAGCGGGCCGGCCGTACGCGACACGGCCGTACGCGACACGTCCGTACGAGGGCCGGGGCGGCCGGGTTCCGAGGAATCCGGCCGCCCCGGCCCATGCGTCGCAGGCGTCACCGGCCGCGCGGCATACGCATCGGGGGCGGCAGCCGACACAATGGACCGGTGAGTACCACCAGTCTCCCCTCGCCCGACCGCGCCGCCGAGCTCCGCACGGCCCTGCTCGCCGCCGGCTTCACCGCCGACGGCCTGCTCGACCTGCTCGGCGCCCCCGCCTACGCCGCGCTGGCCCGCAGCGAGACGGTCCCCGCCCTGCGCGCCACGCGCGGCAGCGACGGCCCGCTCGCGAGCCTGGTCCGGCTGTTCCTGCTCCAGCAGCCGGAGCCGTACGTGAACGTGGCCCGGGCCCTGCCCCTCGACGCCGCGCTGGCCGACGGCTGGCTGCGCCGGGAGGAGGCCGCCGACGGCGGGGACGCGGTGTACGCCACCGTCGACGTGCGCCCGTACGGCGGTCCCGACGGGGAGGACTGGTTCATCGTCTCCGACCTCGGCTGCGCCGTCGGCGGGGCCGGCGGGATCGGCAGCCGGGAGGAGGGCGTGGTCCTCGGCGTCGGCGGAGCCTCCACCACCCTGGCCGGGATCACCGTCCGCACCCCGGTCGCCAGCGCCCTCGACCTCGGCACCGGCTCCGGCATCCAGGCCCTGCACGCCGCACAGCACGCCACCCGGGTCACCGCGACGGACGTCAACCCCCGGGCCCTGGACTTCACCCGGCTGACCCTGGCCCTGTCCGGCGCCCAGGAGGCCGAGCTGCTCCAGGGCTCGCTCTTCGAGCCGGTCGGCGAGGCCACGTACGACCTGATCGTGTCGAACCCGCCGTTCGTGATCTCCCCCGGCGCGCGGCTGACGTACCGCGACGGCGGGATGGGCGGCGACGACCTGTGCCGGACCCTCGTTCAGGAGGCCGGCACGCACCTCAACCCGGGCGGGTACGCGCAGTTCCTCGGCAACTGGCAGCACGTGGACGGCGAGGACTGGCACGACCGGGTCCGCGCCTGGGTGCCGCGCGGCTGCGACGCGTGGATCGTGCAGCGTGACGTACAGGACGTCACGCAGTACGCCGAGCTGTGGCTGCGCGACGCGGGCGACCACCGCACCGACCCCGCCGAGTACGCGCGGCGGTACGAGGACTGGCTGGACGAGTTCGAGGCGCGCAAGACCAAGGCCGTCGGCTTCGGCTGGATCACCCTGCGGCGCAGCGACGCGGCGGAGCCGTCGATCGTGGTCGAGGAGTGGCCGCACTCGGTGGAACAGCCGCTCGGCGACGCCGTCGTGGCCCACTTCGCCCGTCAGGACTACCTGCGCGACCACGATGACGCGGCCCTGCTGGAGGCCCGCTTCGTGCTGGCGGCGGAGGTCGTCCAGGAGCAGGTCGGCGCGCCGGGCGCGGAGGATCCGGAGCACGTGGTGCTGCGGCAGAACCGCGGGATGCGGCGGGCGACCAAGGTCGACACGGTCGGGGCGGGCTTCGCGGGAGTGTGCGACGGCTCACTCACGGCGGGCCGGATCCTGGACGCGATCGCGCACCTGGTGCAGGAGGATCCGGTGGTGTTGCGCGACCGGACTCCGGAGGCGATCCGCGTCCTGGTCGAGCAGGGGTTCCTGGAGCCGGCCGAGGGCTGATCCGGCGGCCCCGGAGGGCGTGGCCGAAACCGTCGGGTAACCGGGGGTTCACGACCCGCCCCGCGGCGGTCGGCAGACTTCCGCCCAGGGCGCGTCCGAGTCCCGGCCGACGGGGATCGGGGGGGGATCCGTACGGGGTCCCCGAGCGGCCCCGGGGCAGGCGGGAGTAAGGGGAACGGCCATGGAGGGTGGTCCGGGGATCTTCGCGGCGGGCGTGTTCCTGCTGTTCGGAACGGGTCTGCTGGGCTGGACGGGGGCGTGCGCGGCGCGCCGGGCGCCGGTGGCCGAGGGTGTGCGCCCCGCCGTGGCCGTACCGCTGGTACTGCTCGCCGCCGGGACCTGCCTGGCGCTCGGTGTGTGGTGCCTCCTGCGACGGTGATCACGGGCCCGGTCAGGGGCCTGACCGGAGCCTGGTCACGGGCTTGACCGGAGCCAGATCACGGGCCTGACCGGAGCCTGGTCACCGGCGCCGCGGGCGGCGCGCCGACCCGCTCGGATCCGCGTCGTGAACGGGGCGCCGGACGGGGTGCGGGGGCGGGGCCAGACGGCCCCCTGGCCACCCGGCCCGGTGATCGCTACGGGTCCGGCGCGGTATCCGGGCGGCAGAAATGGCACTTGTCGGGTTACCGTTCGAGTGGCCGTTGCGGGCTTCCGCCGTTTGACACGGGGGCGGGTTGTACCGTCACACTCCGCAGCGTCGCCGTACCGCGACCGAGTGCCGACCGGAGAGAAGAGCCAAGTTGTCCCCGACTAGCGAGACCGCAAAGGGCGGCCGCCGACTCGTCATCGTCGAGTCCCCTGCCAAGGCGAAGACGATCAAGGGCTACCTCGGCCCGGGATACGTCGTCGAGGCGAGCGTCGGGCACATTCGCGACCTCCCGAACGGCGCCGCCGAGGTCCCCGACAAGTACACGGGCGAGGTCCGCCGTCTCGGCGTGGACGTCGAACACGACTTCCAGCCGATCTACGTCGTCAACGCCGACAAGAAGGCGCAGGTCAGGAAGCTCAAGGAGCTGCTGGCCGAGTCCGACGAACTCTTCCTCGCCACCGATGAGGACCGCGAGGGCGAAGCCATCGCGTGGCACCTGCAGGAAGTGCTCAAGCCCAAGGTCCCCGTCCACCGGATGGTCTTCCACGAGATCACCAAGGACGCGATCCGCGACGCCGTCGCCAACCCGCGCGAGCTGAACCAGCGCATGGTCGACGCCCAGGAGACCCGGCGCATCCTCGACCGCCTCTACGGCTACGAGGTCTCGCCGGTCCTGTGGAAGAAGGTCATGCCGCGCCTGTCGGCCGGCCGCGTCCAGTCGGTGGCCACCCGCCTCGTCGTCGAGCGGGAGCGCGAGCGCATCGCCTTCCGTTCCGCCGAGTACTGGGACCTGACCGGAACCTTCTCCACCGGCCGCGCCGGTGACGCCTCCGACCCCTCGACCCTGGTCGCCCGCCTGAACACGGTGGACGGCAAGCGCGTCGCGCAGGGCCGTGACTTCGGCTCGAACGGGCAGCTCAAGAGCGAGGTGCTGCACCTCGACGAGGCGAACGCGCGGGCGCTGGCCGCCGCGCTGGCGGACACCTCGTTCGCCGTCCGCTCGGTCGAGTCCAAGCCGTACCGCCGCTCCCCGTACGCCCCCTTCCGTACGACGACGCTCCAGCAGGAGGCCTCGCGCAAGCTGGGCTTCGGCGCGAAGGCGACGATGCAGGTGGCGCAGAAGCTGTACGAGAACGGCTTCATCACCTACATGCGTACGGACTCCACCACGCTCTCCGACACCGCGGTGTCGGCGGCGCGGGCGCAGGTCACGCAGCTCTACGGGGCCGACTACCTGCCGGAGAAGCCGCGCGTCTACGCGGGCAAGGTCAAGAACGCGCAAGAGGCGCACGAGGCGATTCGCCCTTCGGGTGATCGTTTCCGCACCCCGGCCGAGACGGGTCTGACCGGCGACCAGTTCCGCCTGTACGAGCTCATCTGGAAGCGGACCGTCGCCTCCCAGATGAAGGACGCGGTCGGCAACTCGGTCACCGTCAGGATCGGTGGCCGCGCGTCGGACGGCCGGGACGCCGAGTTCACCGCCTCCGGCAAGACGATCACCTTCCACGGCTTCATGAAGGCGTACGTCGAGGGCGCGGACGACCCGAACGCCGAGCTCGACGACCGCGAGAAGCGGCTGCCGCAGGTCGCCGAGGGCGACGCGCTGTCGGCCGAGGAGATCACGGCGGACGGCCACTCGACCAAGCCGCCGGCCCGCTACACCGAGGCTTCGCTGGTCAAGGAGCTGGAAGAGCGGGAGATCGGCCGCCCGTCGACGTACGCGTCGATCATCGGCACGATCCTGGACCGCGGGTACGTCTTCAAGAAGGGCACGGCGCTCGTGCCGTCCTTCCTGTCGTTCGCCGTGGTCAACCTGCTGGAGACGCACTTCGGGCGGCTCGTCGACTACGACTTCACGGCCAAGATGGAGGACGACCTCGACCGCATCGCGCGGGGCGAGGCACAGTCCGTGCCGTGGCTGAAGCGCTTCTACTTCGGCTCCGAGGACGCGTCCGAGGTCGTACCGGCCGACGGCGACCACCTCGGCGGCCTGAAGGAGCTGGTCACGGACCTCGGCGCGATCGACGCCCGGGAGATCTCCTCCTTCCCGGTCGGCGAGGGCATCGTGCTGCGCGTCGGCCGCTACGGGCCGTACGTCGAGCGCGGCGAGAAGGACGCGGAGGGCCACCAGCGGGCCGACGTGCCCGACGACCTGGCGCCGGACGAGCTGACGACCGAGTACGCGGAGGAGCTCTTCGCGAAGCCGAGTGGCGAGTTCGAGCTGGGCAAGGACCCGGTGAGCGGGAACGAAATCGTCGCGAAGGACGGTCGTTACGGGCCGTACGTGACGGAGATCCTGCCGGAGGGCACGCCGAAGACGGGCAAGAACGCGGTGAAGCCGCGCACGGCCTCGCTCTTCAAGTCGATGAGCCTCGACACGGTCACGCTGGACGAGGCGCTGAAGCTGATGTCCCTGCCGCGCGTGGTGGGCGCGGACGCCGAGGGCGTGGAGATCACGGCCCAGAACGGCCGCTACGGCCCGTACCTGAAGAAGGGCACGGACTCGCGGTCGCTGGAGACCGAGGACCAGCTGTTCTCGATCACCCTCGACGAGGCCCTCGCCATCTACGCCCAGCCGAAGCAGCGCGGGCGCGCCGCGGCGAAGCCGCCGCTGAAGGAGCTGGGCACCGACCCGGTCAGCGAGAAGCCGGTGGTCGTCAAGGACGGCCGCTTCGGGCCGTACGTGACGGACGGCGAGACGAACGCGACGCTGCGGCGGGACGACGACGTCGAAACGATCACGCCGGAGCGCGGCTACGAGCTGCTGGCGGAGAAGCGCGCGAAGGGCCCGGCCAAGAAGACGGCGAAGAAGGCCCCGGCCAAGAAGGCGCCCGCGAAGAAGGCCACGGCGACCAAGGCCGCGGCGAAGAAGACGACGACGGCCAAGAAGACCGCCGCGAAGAAGACGGCGGCGAAGACGACGGCGACGAAGACCGCCGCGAAGAAGACGGTCGCCAAGAAGGCGGCCGCGGCCGCCCCGTCGTCGGACGACTGACCACCACCCCCGGGCCCGTGCGAAGCGCACGGGCCCGGGGTTTTTCGCTCCGCGCGGCGGTGGGGCCGGGGTCACAGCGGATGGTTGTCCACAGGGCTCCGCAGCTGCCGAGCACAGCGGATAGGCTGGGCGGATGACGCGAGCCGAGCAGCCAACGGTCGTGACCGCCCCCGCCAACCCCGCCTACGACGAAGCCCTCGCCGCGGATTCCCGCGAGCGCGCGGTGCGCGCCCTGCTGCGCACCCCCAGGCTGCGCCGGCTGTGGAGCGCCCAGCTGGTCAGCGGCATCGGAGACGCCCTCGCCCTGCTGGTGCTGGTGCTGCTGGCCTTCCAGAGCGCCGTCTCCGAAGAGACCTTCGGCAGCGGCTACCAGGGCTGGGCCCTCACCATCGCCGCCGTCTTCGGGGTCCGGATCCTCGCCACCCTCATCTTCGGCGCCGTCCTGCTCGGTCCGCTGGCGGGGCTCCTCGCCCCGAAGGAGGCCGGCGGCAGACTGGACCGCCGCTGGACGATGATCGGCGCCGACGGGATCCGGCTCGGCCTGTTCGTCGTCGCCCCGCTCTGGCTCGACTGGATCGCGGCCCACGCGCTGACCGCGCTGCTGGCCACCGTCTTCGTCGCCGGCGTCGCCGAGCGGCTGTGGACCCTGGCCAAGGACAGCGCGGCTCCCGCCCTGCTGCCCTCGCCGCCGCCGGAGGGCGCGACCGTACGCCCGCTGCCGGACCACCTCGACGCGCTGCGCCGGCTGAACCTGCGTACCTCCTTCGCCGCGCTGCCCGCGGCCGCCGCCGTGCTGCTCGCCGCGACCCTGGTCGGCAAGGCCCTCGGCCTCGGCGTGGACTGGTTCGCTGAGAACCAGGCCGCCCTGGGTTCGTACGTGGCCGCAGGCCTCTTCGCGGCGTCGGTCTCGCTGCTGCTCCCGCTCGTGCTGCCCGCGGCGAAGACCCCGCGCCCGCGTTCCCCGCTGGAGGGCCTGCGCGCCCCCAAGGCGGGGGACCGGCCGGAGAAGGGGCGTACGGGGGCCATTCCGCTGCTCGTCCTGGCCTGCGCCGCCGTCGCCGGAGCCGTGGCCAGTGCCGCGGCCGTGGCCGTGCTGCACGCCTTCGACCTGGGCGGCGGCCCCGCCACCTTCTCCCTGCTCGTCCTGGCGCTGCTCGGCGGCACCGGGATCGGCATCCGCGCCACCCAGGCCGGCAAGGTGCTGCCCGCGCTGTCCCGGCGCCGGCTGCTGGCCCTGGCCATCGCGGTGGCCGGCATCGCGCTGCTGCTGACCGGGCTGGTGCCGGACACCGCGACCGTGCTGTTCCTGTCGCTGCTCGCCGGCACCGCCGCGGGCGTGGCCGCCAACACCGGGCACACCCTGCTCGACCAGGAGACCGAGGAGTTCCGCCGGGCCCGGGTCACCGAGCACCTCCAGGCCGTCGTACGCGTGGCCGTGGGCACGGGAGCCGTCCTTGCCCCCGTCCTGGCCGCGGCGATCGGCCCGCACCGGCTGGCCTCCGGGGACGTCGTCTTCGCGCACGGCGGAGCCGCCTTCACCCTGATGCTGGTCGGCGCCCTGCTGCTGCCCGTCGCCGTCGTGGTGCTCACCAAGGCCGACGACCGCAGCGGCGTACCGCTCCGCCGTGACCTGCGCGAGGCGCTGCGGGGCGGGGAGCCGGTGCAGGCGGCGTCCGACGCCGGGTTCTTCATCGCCCTGGAGGGCGGCGACGGCGCCGGCAAGTCCACCCAGGTCCAGGCGCTGGCCGACTGGATACGGGGCAAGGGCCACGAGGTCGTCGTGACCCGGGAGCCGGGGGCCACCCCGGTCGGCAAGCGGCTCCGCTCCATCCTGCTCGACGTCTCCTCGGCCGGGCTGTCGAACCGCGCCGAGGCGCTGCTGTACGCCGCCGACCGCGCGGAGCACGTGGACACCGTCGTACGGCCGGCCCTGGAGCGCGGCGCGGTCGTCATCTCCGACCGCTACATCGACTCCTCGGTCGCCTACCAGGGCGCCGGGCGCGACCTGTCCCCGACCGAGATCGCCCGGATCTCGCGCTGGGCCACCGACGGGCTCGTACCGAACCTGACCGTGCTGCTCGACGTGTCGCCGGAGACGGCGCGGGAGCGGTTCACGGAGGCCCCGGACCGGCTGGAGTCGGAGCCGGCCGAGTTCCACCAGCGGGTGCGGGCCGGGTTCCTGACGCTGGCCGCGGCCGACCCCGGGCGCTACCTGGTGGTCGACGCGGGCCAGGACCCGGAGTCCGTCACCACCGTCGTGCGCCACCGCCTGGACCGGATGCTTCCGCTGTCGGAGGCCGAGGTGGCGGCTCAGGCCGAGGCCCGGCGCAAGGCCGAGGAGGTCGCCCGGCGCAGGGCCGAGGAAGAGGCGGCGCGCAAGGCGGAGGAAGAGCGGCTGCGCGCCGAGGAGGAAGCCCGGCTGAAGGCCGAGGCGGAGGCCGCCCGGATCAAGGCCGAGGCCGAGGCCGCCCGCAGGGCGGAGGAGGAGCGGCTGCGCGCCGAGGAGGAGGCCCGGGCCCGGGCCGAGGCCGAGCGGCTGCGCGCCGAGGCCGAGGAGAAGGCCCGCGCGGCGGAGCAGGAGCGGCTGCGCAGGCAGGCCGAGGAGGAGGCCCGGCTGCGCGCCGAGGCCGAGGAACGGCGGCTGGAGAAGCAGCGGCGGGCCGAGGAGGCCCTGCTGAGGGCCGAGGAGGCGCGCCGGCTGGCGGAGGCCTCGGCGGCAGCGGCGGCGGCGAAGGCCGCGGCGGCTTCGGCGCAGGCCGCTGCGGCTCCCGCGCCTGCTCCGGAACCGGCTGCTCCGGCTCCCGCGGCCCCCGCGGCTCCTGCGCCCAAGGTGCCCATGACCAAGGAGCCGCTGCCGGACGACGCCGTGACGGTGGAGACCCCGATGGTCAAGCGGGTCGTCCAGCCGGACGACGTGACGCAGACGGTCCCGGTGCCGAAGATCGACCCGGCGGCGGAGACCTCGGTCCTGCCCGCCGTCCCCCCGTCCGGTCCGGCCGACGAGACGGCGGTCCTGCCGCCCGTACGGCCGTCCCGTACGACCCCTCCGGCCGGTCGGACCCCGTCAGGACCGGCGCGGTCCGCCACGCGGCCGACGGCCCGGCGTCCGGAGGAGAGCCCGGCCGACCGGGTGCCGCCGGGCATCTTCCGGGACGCCGGCGAGGACGCCACCCGTGAGCTACCGGTCTTCGGCGCCGACGGCCGCCCGGCCGGGCAGGGCGAAGAGGACCGGTCGGGGGGCCGGCCGAGCCGGCCGCGGCCCGCCTGGGCCGAGGAAACCCCGCTGGACGACCTGCCGACCCTCGCGGACGAGCTGCTCGGCCCGCGCCGGGAGGACGAGGGCGAGGAAGGCGGCCCGCGCCGCCGCTGACGGGGATTGTCAGTGGCGCACGCCACACTGGGGGCGGGCAGGGGCAGGACGAGCGGTACGAGCGGTACGGACGGCGCCGAGGGCGACGACGGCCGGCGAAAGGGCGGTGGGCGCGATGCCCGTATGGGACGACCTGGTGGGACAGGAGCGGGTGCAGGCGCAGCTGGCCGCTGCCGCCCGCGACGCCGACGCCCTGGTCACCGCCGTCGAGGCCGGGACCGCACACCCCGCCGCGTCCAAGATGACCCACGCCTGGCTGTTCACCGGCCCGCCCGGCTCGGGGCGGGCCACCGCCGCCCGGGCCTTCGCGGCCGCCCTCCAGTGCACCAGCCCCGACCGCGCCCTCGGCGGCGAGCCGGGCTGCGGGTTCTGCGACGGCTGCCACACCACCCTGGTCGGCACGCACGCCGATGTGGAGATCGTCCGGACGGACCTGCTGTCCATCGGCGTGAAGGAGACGCGCGACCTGGTCCGCCGGGCGCAGCTCTCCCCGGCCGTGGGCCGCTGGCAGGTCATCGTTCTGGAGGACGCCGACCGGCTGACCGAGGGCGCGGGCAACGTGCTCCTCAAGGCCGTGGAGGAGCCCGCTCCGCGGACCGTGTGGCTGCTCTGCGCGCCCTCCCTGGAGGACGTGCTGCCCACGATCCGCTCCCGCTGCCGCCACCTGACCCTGCGCACCCCGCCCGTCTCCGCCGTCGCCGACGTGCTGGTCCGGCGCGACGGGATCGAGCCCGCCGTCGCCGCGGCCGCCGCGCGCGCGACGCAGGGGCACATCGACCGGGCCCGCCGGCTCGCCACCGACGAGTCCGCCCGGACCCGGCGGGCCGCCGTGCTGAAGCTCCCGCTCCGCATCGACGACGTGGGTGGATGCCTCAAGGCCGCCCAGGAGCTGGTCGACGCCGCCGCCGAGGACGCCAAGCAGGTCGCGGAGGACGTCGACACGAAGGAGACCGAGGACCTGCGCGCCGCGCTCGGCGCCGGAGCCGGCACGGGCGGCCGGATGCCGCGCGGCACGGCGGGCGTGATGAAGGAGCTCGAAGACCGGCAGAAGCGCCGCCGCACCCGTACCCAGCGCGACACCCTCGACCTCGCGCTGACCGACCTCACCGGCTTCTACCGGGACGTGCTGGCCCTCCAGCTCGGCTCCTCGCTGGCGATCGCGAACGAGGAGATACGGGGCGACCTCGAACGGATCGCCCGCGCGTCCGGACCGGAGCGCACCCTGCGCCGGATCGAGGCGATCATCGCCTGCCGCGACGCCCTGGACCGCAACGTGGCCCCGCTCCTCGCGGTCGAGGCGATGACGATGTCCCTGCGCGCGGGCTGAGCGCCCGGGCGCCCCGCCCGCGTTGACCGCCTCACCCGTACGAGCGATCCGGCGGGGCCGGGCCGGTCGGCGCGGACTCGGTGCGGACCCCGGGCGGGCCTGCGGAGGGCCCCCGGGCGGCCGTAGGCCGGTCGGCGTGCGCCCGCCCGGCCGGGGCGCCACGCAGGCCGTAGGCTCCGAGGATGGACACCAGTCGCCTGCTGCGTACCACCGGAACCGTGATCGCAGCCGCCGGGCTGCTGCTCTCCGGGTGCACCTCGGCCGGGTCGGGGGGCCCACGGGCGGCCGCCTCCTCCGGGAGCGCCGCGCGGTTGGCGGCCCCGGACGCGGTCCCGGCCGCGCTGCGCTCGTACTACGGGCAGAAGCTGAACTGGCGCGACTGCGGTGTCCCCGGGTTCCAGTGCGCCACGATGAAGGCCCCGCTGGACTACGCGCACCCCGAATCCGGGCAGGACGTGGACATCGCGGTGGCCCGCCGCCAGGCCACCGGGCCGGGCAAGCGGCTGGGCTCGCTCGTGGTCAACCCGGGCGGCCCGGGCGGTTCCGGGATCGGCTACCTCCAGGCGTACGCGGGCATCGGCTATCCGGCCCCCGTCCGCGCCCAGTACGACATGGTCTCCTTCGACCCGCGCGGGGTGGACCGCAGCAGTCCGGTGCAGTGCCTGACCGGACCGGAGATGGACAAGTTCACGCAGGTGGACCAGACGCCGGACAACGCGGCGGAGCGGGCCGAGCTGGTGACCGCGTTCAAGGAGTTCGCCGCCGGGTGCAAGGCGCGCTCGCAGCGGATCCTGCCGCACGTCTCCACCGTCGAGGCGGCCCGCGACATGGACATGCTGCGCGCGGTGCTGGGGGACGAGAAGCTGACGTACGTCGGCGCCTCGTACGGGACCCTCCTCGGGGCGACGTACGCGAACCTCTTCCCCGGCCGCGTCGGCCGGCTCGTCCTGGACGGCGCGATGGACCCCTCCCGTCCGGCGCTCGAAATGAACCGGGACCAGACCGGCGGCTTCGAGACGGCGCTGCGCTCCTTCGCCAAGGACTGCGTGAAGCAGTCCGACTGCCCGCTCGGCAAGGGCAGCCCGGAGGCGGTGGCGGAGCAGCTCCAGGAGTTCTTCCGCAAGGTCGACGCCCAGCCGGTGCCCAGCGGCGATCCGGCCCGCCCGCTGGGCGAGTCCCTCGCCACGACCGGGGTGATCGCGGCGCTGTACGACGAGAGCGCGTGGCCGCAGCTGCGCGAGGCGCTGGCGTCGGCGATGAACGGCGACGGGTCCGGCCTGCTCGCTCTCGCCGACAGCTACTACGAGCGCGAGCCGGACGGGAAGTACGCGAACCTGATGTTCGCGAACGCCGCCGTGAACTGCCTCGACCAGCCGCCCGCCTTCGCCGGCCCGGAGGCGGTCGACGCGGCCCTGCCCTCCTTCGAGAAGGCCTCCCCGGTCTTCGGCGCGGGCCTGGCCTGGGCCTCGCTGAACTGCACGTACTGGCCGGTCAAGGCCACCGGCGAGGCCGGCGCCCTGGCCGCGAAGGGCGCCCCGCCGATCGTGGTGGTCGGCACGGTCCGCGACCCGGCGACCCCGTACAAGTGGGCCCAGGCCCTGGCGCAGCAGCTCGACTCGGGCGTCCTGCTCACGTACGACGGCGACGGCCACACGGCCTACGGCCGCGGCAGCTCCTGCATCGACACGGCGATCAACACGTACCTCCTGGAGGGCACCGCGCCGAAGGACGGCAAGAAGTGCACGTGAGGCCGATATGAGAGGTATGTCCACCCCCTGCGCAATGCGGTTCGGGGCACCCCGTTCGAGCCTGTAGACTTGGCGCCGCTGCTGATGAGAGCTCCTTTCCAAGGGAACACTTGTCTACCCAGCGGTGCCGCCTTAGCTCAGTTGGCCAGAGCAACGCACTCGTAATGCGTAGGTCTCGGGTTCGAATCCCGAAGGCGGCTCTGTGGAAGCCCCAGGACTCACTCGCCGTGACCTGGGGCTTTTGCTATTTACCGGATCTTGCGCCGCCTCCGCGCGCGGGCCGCTCGTGTGCTCTCGGTCTCAGTTCTGGTCTCAGACGGCGGATTGGGGCCCGGCATGAACGCCTCGCCCATGCGGCGCATTGCCTCCCGCGAGAGCTCTGATCGGCCCTTGACGTAGCGCCGGGTCTGGCTGATCTGGGTGTGCCGGAGGATCTCCATGATCGTGGGCATGTCCACGCCCAGCTCGTTCAGGATCGTGCCCGCCGTGTGGCGGCTCCCGTCGTGCTGGCGTCGGTCACTGATCCCGGCTTCCTCCAGCAGCTCCTTGAACTCCTCCCAGTCGGCACGCGGGTCGAGCGGCCGGCCGTCCGGCCGGGTGAAGACCGCGCCGCATTCCTCCCAGAGGTCACCCGCGGCTTGCCGCTGCTCATCCTGCTTCGCCTTGTGCTCCAAGAGGTACGGCAGGAAGGGCGGCGGGATCGGGACTGGATTCTGGCTCTTCTTCGTCTTGGGTCGGGTGAAGGCGAGTCCCCCGCCCTTTCGGTCGGGGCAGGTGCTGGCGTGCCGGCGGCAGGTCTTGGGGCAGGGCTGCGGACAGCCGCGCCTGTAGCCCTTGTGGGCCGCGCAGTCGGGCGGGCACGGGTCGAACCGGTGCAGCCGGGCCCCGCAGGCGTGTGCGTCCTTGCAACCGTGCCTCCAGGTGAGGCGCTGGAGCTGCCACGCAGGGTGGAACAACCCCTGCTCCAGGTCGACATAGGGCCAGCGGAGGCCCAGAGCCTCGCCCTGCCGGAAGCCCATGCCGACCCCGATGGCCCACCGCATGAACGTCGGGCGCTTGGCGGCGGCCGCCAGGAATGCCTTCGACTCCTCCCGCGAGAACGGGTTCGCCTCCGTCTCGTCCACGGACGGGGGGTCCACGAGCGTGGCGACGTTCTCGCTGATGATCCGGCGACGGTGGGCGATTTTCAGGGCGCGGGAGAGGATCCGGTGCACCTTGACCACGTGCGAAGGGGCGTGCCCCTCCTCCAACATGGCCGCGTACATCACCTCCAGGTGTTCCGGCGCGAGCTTGTCCAGGCGGTGCTTCCCGACGCCCGGGATGATGTCGTTGCGGGTCTTCGACCAGTAGTCGTCCAGCGACCGCGGCTTGAGCTTCAAGCTCGCGATCGTGGTCAGGTACGTGTCCATCCACTCAGCGACGGTCGGCTTCCGTCCAGCCTTTGTGGCCCGTCCCTCGTCGCGCAGCTTCTCCAGCTCGCGCACCTTCTTCGTGACCGCGGTCTCCGTTTTGGCCCGGCGGTGCCGGCGGTCGGGGCCGCCGGCCGGCTTCACGCCCATCGTGACTCGGCCGTGCCACCACCCGTCACTGCCCAGGTAGATGGACGACTCCATGTTCGGCTTGCGGGGACTCATGTGCTCCTCCATGCGGAAGGCGGCCCCGGGGACTTCCCGGGGCCGCCTGCGGTGTTGTGGCGTGAGATCAGACGGACTGGGGCCGGAGCTGGGCGGCGAACGCGTCGATATCGGTCCGGCGGATACGGCGGGCGCGGCCGACCTTGACGAACGGCAGCTCGCCAGAGGCCATCAGCTCGTAGATGGTGGAGCGGCCGAGCGAAAGCAACTCGGCCGCCAACTCGACCGTGCAGAGGACGGGGGCGACGGAAATGGCTGCGGTGCTCATCGAAGTGCCTCCACGGCGATCGGATGTCGGGGCTCTGCCCCGTTAGTGAAAGAGCGGCCTGCGGTAGCTGGGCTGTCCGAGGTGCTGGTTTCTGCGTCACCACGTCACTCACGTCATCCGGCCGCCTGACCTGCGGTTTTCGGTGACGCGGTGGTTGGGCCGTGTGTCATCGGCCTGCGTCAGCGTCACCGGGTGACGTAGGGCGGTGACGCGGGTGACGTGTGGTGACGCAGCCGTTGGCGTCTGCGTCACCCCTGTATGCGCACGTCAGAGGCTGTTTTGTGGCGTGTGGTGACGTGGGTGACGCAGCGTCTCTTCTCTTAGGAAAAAGAGAGGGGTGGTTTCTGTTGTGGTGCGGTGTGCCTTCGAGCGTGAAGAGGGGGCCGCTGCGCGGCGCGTCCCTTGCGGCGGCGGCAAGCCGCCGGAACGGCAAGAGGAGCACGCCTCGCCCGGGGCCGGGTGCTCCTCTTGCTTGTGCGGTGCCGGTCGTGGCGCGCGGGTCAGAACATCGGGTCCGGCTGCTCCGGTGCTGGGGCGGCGGTACGGGTCATCTCGATGTACCGGGCGGTTTTGGTGCGGCCCCAGTCGACGAGGACGCCGCGGGCGGCGAGGGTGGGCTGTAGCCGCTTGAGGCGGTCGGAGAAGACCTTGCCGGTGGTGGGCCAGCCCTTGGGCAGGGGGCGGCAGTCTTCGCCGGTGTAGAGCTGGGTAAGGGCGTGCAGCCATTCCGTTGAGGTCATCCGGACTTCCTCGCCCGGGGCGGTGCCGGCGGCGCGCTTGAGGACGGTTTGGGCGAGCAGGTCTCCTTCGATCACGTCGTCGTTGAGGTCGTCCAGGGCGGCCCGGTAGGCGTTGAGCGCGCCGAGGCCGGTGGCCGCGTCGAGCTGGGCGCACAGGTGGGCGAAGTCGGCCATGCGCAGGTCGGTGGGGATGTCCGCCTGCGCGGCGCGGACGGTGACGGTGAGGTCGAGCAGGGAGCCGAGGATGACGGGCAGGACGTCCGCGTACTCCACCCACAGTTCCGCCTCGGTCCGCCGCACGCTCGGGCGCTCCAGGCGTAGCGGCAGGAGCCTTTCGGCGAGGTCGGGCCGGATGACGCCCACGTCGATACCGGTCAGCAGGAGCGGCCGGCGGTAGCGGGAGCGGACCACGTCCCCGTCGGTGAACAGGGCGCGTTTGACGTTCTCGGCGCCCGTGACGATGCAGCACATCGCGTCCGACAGATCGGGGGGCAGGTGGGAGAGGTTGTCCAGGGCGGTGACCCATCCGGCGGCGACGGCCGCGATCAGGTTCTCTTCGTCCTTGGGGGCGCGGCGCAGGTCGCCGCTCATGCCTTCGATGATCCGCACCAGCATCCGTCCGCCGGTCGACTTCCCCGCGCCCTGGGGGCCGGTGAGGAACGGTGCGGGGACCGGTACGGACGGTCCGAGGCAGCCGATGAGCCAGGCGAGGGCCAGGCACTCGGTTTCGGCGTTGGCGAAGTTGCACAGCCGCAGCAGAGCGTCGATGCCTTTGCCGTCGGTGTCCTTGGCCGGCAGGGGGAGCTCTCCGGTGAGTTGGGTGCGCCGCCAGCACACTTCCTGCGGGTCGGGGGTGAGGATGTCCCAGCCTTTGGGGTGGATGCGGACGGACTGGCCGTCGTTGCGGCCCAGGTCAAGCCAGGTCGACCCGTCGTATCCCGGAGCGACGCGGATGTGGACGGGCTGCACGGCCTGGCTGAGCGCGAGTGCTTCGATCAAGTCCAGCGCCTCCTTGAGCGCGGTGCCGTTGAACACGCCGAGCCCGTCCTTGAAGAGACCAACCATGAGTTCCTGCCGGTGACTGCCGGTCGTACCCTGGGAGCGGATCGGGCGGGCAACGGGGTGGCCGTTCCTCTGCGCGTACACGGTCCCGTCGGCGGTGCGGAAGTACCGGAAGTGGGCCTGTGCGTAGTCGGTGATGATCTCGCGGGCGGGAGTCTTCTCGTCCTCGGGCATGGCTACAGTCCCAGCTTCGTTCGGGCGTTGGTCCACGCGTCCTCGCAGTGCCGCAGGGACTCGCCCTTGGCCTGCGCGGCGGTGAACAGGCGCTTGATGTGCGCCTCGGTGAGACAGCCGCAACGGCCGTGGGCGGACAGCACGGCGAGGAAGGTCCGGTACACGGTCCTGTGGATGTTGTCCGGGGCCTCCTTGATCCGCTGCTCCGCCATGGCGATGCCACGCTCCAGATAGGCCGGGGAGCGGTGGCTGCACTCCCCGCCCCCGGCCGGCGCGGGCACCGTGACCAAGCGAGGCACCTGCCGGACCGTGGTGGGTTCCTTCACGGCCAGCGCGCGCACGACGTCGGGCAGCGGCTGCACCGTCCCGGTACCGGGACCACGCCACCGGGCGTAAGCCATCGTGGACTTGATGTCCACACCGGGACGGACGCCGTTGACTGAGCGCATGGTGCCCCGGTAGATCCAGTGCTCACCCCGGGTGGTCGCCACGGTCTTGGTCGGGGGGAGGGTCTGGCGGGCCCACGTGACCGCGGCCGGGTTGTCGAGGTCGACGACGGTGAGTCCGGCGCCCCCGGGGTGGTAGGCGACGGCCGCGGCCTGCCGCCAGGCCGGGGCCCACGCGGGTGAGGTGAGGATGGTCGGGTCGGTGGTGGCGGCGGCCCAGGCGTGGCAGGGCGCCGGGCACGTGCAGGGGCCTGGGGTCTTCATGTTCGGCCGGCCGCCGCAGACGTTCTTCCGGCAGGCGAGGCAGTTGCCCATGGGGCCCTTGCCCTCCCGAAGCGGCATCACCGGCAGGCCCCGCTCGGCCAGCTGGAGCGCGTTGCTCAGGGGCCCGGTCGTGGTGTTCATGCGGCCACCGCCACAGCGTTGAGGTGTGCGGCGGCCTGGGCGCCGATCCACTGGGTGTAGGCCGGGGGGATGCACTCGCGGATGCCCTCGCGGTTCATCCAGGGGACGTCCATGACCTGTCGGGCGTGGGGGACGCCGGAGAAGTTGCCGACGAACTGGCCGTACCAGCCCTCTGGGACGGGGCGGCCCATCTTCGCCTGCGGGACCGTGTGGGTCGGGTGCGGTGGCGGGGTGAGGGTGAATCCGCCGCCGGTCTCGAAGTACCGGTGCCGGTAAGTGCGCAGGCCGAACATCGCCCCGCAGAGCATGACCGGCTCACGCAGCTTGTGGGCGGCGCCGCGGACGTTCTCCATCACCCACGGGCGGCCAGTGGCGTTGAGGGCTTCGCGGGTGGGGGCGATGAGGTCGGGGTGGGTGTTGCCCTGGATGCGCTGGCAGTCGGTGTCGTGCTGGCAGGGCGGAGAGGCGTGGATGAAGTCGAAGCTGGCGCCGAACTGCTGGATGAAGTCGATAGCGTCGCCCTGGTGGAAGCCGAGGGGGTAGCGGGGCTGCGGGTCCTTGTCGACGCCGGTCACCTCGAATCCGGCCCGGTGGTAGCCCATGCCGGCGCCGCCCTGGCAGCAGAACGCGTCCAGTAACAGGGGCCGGTGCTCTCGCCGGATGTCGGTGGGGTGGGTCATGCTGGAGTCCTCCAGTTCAGTGGAACGTGCTGGATGAGGGCGGCCCCAGACTTTGCCGAGACGGGGGCCGCCCTTCTGTTTCTGGGTCAGAGGTTGGGGATGGCCTGGACGATCGCGGTGGCCATCTGGTTGATGGGACCGGCGGCGCCGGTAGAGGCGAGGAAGAACCCGAAGGCGGCGGCGGTGAAGGCGCCGCCGTATCCGAGGGATCCGTTGCGCAGGAGGAAGTACAGGACGAGTCCGAAGAACGCGACGAGCGAGATGGTGATGGCCATGCCGGTATCTCCTTTGACGGCGCATGGGGTGGCTGGGAGGCTTCACGGGCCCCGGGTGGTGACAGGCCCGGGGTGGTGCCGGTGGCCGCGTCCGCCTAGCTCCTCCACTGGAGCGGGGCCCGTCTGATGGCGGGCGGCCACCGGCTTTGTGCTGTCAGGGGTCAGCGGGTGCCGGCGCGGTGGAGTTCGCGGCTGTGGTTGTGCAGGCGGCGCCCGATCCGCAGGCGCTTGCCGTGGCCCTTGCAGCGGCGGCAGGGCTTGACCCGCTTGATCTTCCCGGCGCGGTTGATGGTGAGTTTGGCGCCGGCGCCCTCGCACTTGCGGCAGGTCCCGAAGGGACTGGCCATGCACAACAGTGTGTAACCGGCGAGGGTGGCGAGGATGAGGGTGGTGCTAGCGATGAGCATGCGGGTCCTTCCCATGACTGGGGCGGTTTTCCGGGGCTTGTCGCAGGTGGGCCGCTAGACGCTAGTTCCCAGCTCAGGGGCCTGATGGGGTGCTAGCGGGGGTGCTAGACCTAGCAGCGGCGCCTGCTAGGTCTAGCACCGGTCCTAGGGTCAGGCGGCGGCCCTGTCGGCGTCACGGCGTGTGATGGCGGTGGTGATGTCGGCGCGCTTGATGCCGCGCCGGTTCTTGCCCTCACCGGCCTCGTCCTGGCCCCAGACCTGGCCGGGCTTGATGCCCCAGGGCTTGAGGGCGGCGGTGACGTTCTCGCCCTTCCACCCCGCGTACGCGTCGGGGCGCAGGCCGGTGAGGCGGGTGGCGATCCGCTCGCACCACACCGCGTCCTCGTCGGCCGGGATGACGGTGAGGACGTCGGTGAGGATGTCGACGCCGGCGGTGGTCTCGGGGCCCTTGCCGATGGCGTGGCCGGTGACGTTGCCGTACTCGTCGCGCATCTTCCGGGCGCGGGCGACGACCTGTTCGGCGGCGACCGCGTCGACGAACGCGGAGGCGACGATGCGGGGGTCGTCTCCCTCGCCGGCCATCCAGCAGATGCCGCGGTCGGAGCGGGAAAACATCGTGGCCCGGTACCCCGCCTTGTACATCGAGGTGCCCAGGATCATGTCGTTGGCGGGCTGCCCCATGACCTTGAGCGCGAACCTGAGGACCGCGTTCGCACTGATCCCGGTGGGCAGGGACTTGGCGTCGGGGCGCTGGGTGCCGAACATGCCGACCATGCCGAGGGCGGGGCCGCGCTTGGTGATGTCGGTGCAGATGTCCTCGATCTCCTGGCCGTACTTCTCGTGCTCGAACGGCACCTGGCACTCGTCCAGGCCGACGACGATCGGGTGGAGCCCGAGGGTCTTGTCGGAGGCGAGTTCGGGGGTGACCTTCGACTCCGGGCACCGCGAGCGGGGCAGGGACTTGATGACCTTGGCCCGGCGGCGCAGTTCGTCCTTGAGTTCGCGCAGGGCCTGGACGACGTACTCGATGTCCTCGTCTTCCTCACCGGCCCGGTAGCGGTGGCAGACCGGTTCCAGGGCGGAGAAGTCGCCGGTGCCCTTGAAGTCGAACGCGTGGATCTCGGCGCGCGGGTCGAGCGCGGCAATGAGCAGGAGCAGCCGCATCAGGAACGTCTTGCCCATGCGGGGGATGGAGCCGACGACGACCGCGGCGAACATGAGGGTCACCGAGACGTCCCGCATGCGCTGGTCGTTGCCGAACACAACGGGCTTGAACAGGTCCACCTGCCCCGACTTCAGCAGGGGCCAGGCGGGTTTGGTGGTCTCGTTCATCGGCTTGTCCCCGACCCACAGGACAAGTCGTCCCTCGTGCTCGGTCGGGTCCGGAGACGGCCAGACGCAGCCGACCTTGCGGCGCAGGCCGGAGGCGAGCGGCTTGCGGGCCTCCATGATGTCCTCGGGCGTCACCCCGTACGGAAGGTCCAGGTCGGCGCGGTAGCCGGGCCCGTCCCGCACGATCTCCGAGGTGAAGCGCAGACCGTTCATGTCGCCGCCCTTCTTGATGGCGGCGGAGATCTTCGCGTTGCCGATGCTGTCCAGCCCGCGCAGCACGATCGAGCCGGTCATCTTCTGCAGCTCGGTCTTCAGGACGGCCGGGCCGATGACCGGGGCGTCGGGCTGCTGCCCGGCCAGCCCCAGCAGGAGGACCCCGCCGGCGGCGAACGCGTACAGGTAGACGGGGGCCAGGACGTACAGCCACAGGGCGAAGCCGAGGCCGAACACGGCGGCGACCAAGGTGACCAGGCCGCGCAGCCGGATACGTCCCTGCCGCAGCTTGGCCAGGCGCATGTACTCGTCGACGTCCTCGGTGCGGACGGCGAAGTCCCGCAAGGGGGCGGCCTCGCGGTCCCACACCCACCGGTTGGTCGAGGCGATGAACCGGCAGGCGCCCCGCGGGGAGCGGATGCCGAGCCGGGCGGCGTAGACGGGCAGGCGGACGCCGTGGAAGAGGGCGGCGTAGCCGAGGTTCGCGGCGGCGTGACGGGCGGTGGCGGCGAAGTCCCGCCGGTTGGTCAGCCACCCGGCCAGGACCGGCTTGCGCTTCTCGCTGCGGACCTTGGGATCGGGCAGGTTCGGGTTGTCGACCATCTTGGGGAGCTCCGACTCGACGTCGTCGTCCGGGACGGCCCGCAGGTGAGTGATCGGGGCATCGGTCATGCTGTGGACTCCTGCTCTCGCTGACTGGCGGGGGTGGGTAGGGCCCGGGGCGGCCTCGTTTCCTTGGCCGGGACGGCCGCCCCGGGGCACCGCTACTTCCGCGCGGCCTTGGCCTTCGCCTTGCGCGCGGCCTTCTCCGCTTCGGCCGCCTCGGCAGCCTGGCGCTCCTCGCGTTCGCGGGCGCCGTCGATGATCCGCTCGAACTTGCGCTCCAGGTCGCCCTGGTAGACGTTCTCTCCGGCGATCCCGCGCTTGGCCATCCGGGCGACGAGCCAGGTCAGCTTGGCGGTCTCACCTGCGGTGAACTTCGGGTCTTTCGCCATCACGGAACTCCCTCCGGGGCCGGTCTGTCCGGCTCCCCTCACCACCCGCGACGAGGCGGGTGGATCGGGCAGCCGTCAGCGGCTGCGACGGGCGAGCCTGCGCGCGTTCTTCACAGCAGCGGCGCCCTCGGAGCTTCCGGCCGACTTCACGACCGTGTGGATACCCCAGGCGAGGATCAGAGCCAGGAAGGCCAGAAGCGCGATGTTCGCGGCGATCGCGGTCAGCACACCGACCAGCAGCGGCCCGAAGTACACGCCGGCCGCGACCGCCCCGGCCCCGACCCCGGACCCGAGTGCCAGGCGCTGCACGGTCCGGTCAGGTGCGGCCTGGTGGATGTGCTGATGGACGACCTGCGGCTGCTGGAAGGCGGCCGGAAGCTGGTCCGGGGTGGCGTAGACGTGAGTGCCGTCCGGGAGCTGGACGACGCGGGGGAGGTCGGGTAGGTGCTCCATCAGGGGTTCCCTTCTGGGTAGGCGCACGGGACGCACATGCCGAGCGAGGCCGGGATGACGTATCCGGCATCGAGCCGGCAGACGGGGCAGGTACGGCGGGCCGCGTTGGCCTTGACGAGCGCGGCCTGCTTGGCGGGGGTCATCGGGCGGACGGGCTTGGCCCGGTCGACGCGGTACAGGAACGCGGCGAGCGGGCCACGCCGGTAGCGCGGGCGGAGCACCTGCCCGGCGATGTCCTGACCCCCGGGCCGCAAGCCCAGGGCCCGTAACTGGCGCCGGGTGGCGAGCCCGTCCGGCGCCAGTCGCCACGGGAAGGTCGGTATCCCGTACCGGGCGCCGGTCGGGTCGAGGCAGAGGGTCATCCGGCCACCGCCTCAGCGGTGGCGTTCGCGGCGCGTTCGGCCTTCAACGTCTCCCGCAGCATCCGGGCCTTAGCCGGAGAGGTACGCAGCGCCTTGCGGATCCGCTCGCCCGTCAGATCCTCAATCGACCACGCCTCAGTGATCGAGCGGGCCTCCGCGAGAAGCTCCTCCGGAGTGCGGACCGGTCGGGCCGATCGGGCAACCTCGGGCACTCGACCGGTCGCCCGCCGCGGCCGGACCACCTCGGCGGCGGCGACCGGCACCCGAACCTCGACCGGGTCGACCACCACGTCGACCACATCGACCGGAACCGGTTCGAAGGCGGCCGGGTCGGGACCCTCTTCGACTACCGGTTCGCCCAGCTCATCCATCGACCGATTTACATCGGTCTGCGTCGATTCCTGCACATTTGGTTCGATCGGGGGGCGGTGGTGGAGCACCTTCGCGACGAGATCGGACCCGAAGTAGATCGACCCGACCGGAAGCGACGTCGCCAGCAGCACCAGCGCCCAGTTCGTCAGGTTCCCGTCGGCCAGTCGACTCCAGCCGATCGACTCGCCGTGCAGCTCCGGCAGGAGTCCGTGAACGTAGTTCAGAACCAGCGACGCGAGCGTGTATCCGGCCAGCACCCGCAGGGCGAACCTCCGGTCCGTCCCAACGAGCACGAGGGCGGCAACGAGTGCCAGCGCCATCAGGCCGTCGACCACGAACGGATACAGGGTCGCCGCGACGTCGTCGGCTCCGATGGCTTTCGCGATGTCCCGCAGCGCGTTCCAGGAGACCCGGAAGGCCATGGCGACCACGACGACCAGCGCGCAGACCAGCGCGGCTTTCGCCTTGCGGTTCACCGGTCTGCCTCGCTCGTCGTGAACTCGAACGGGCTGTAGGTGACGGGCCTCTCGGCGGTCCGCCGGCGGATCTCACTCGCGGCCAGCCACGGGCCCCGACTGTGGGAGAGGTTCACCGCCACGACGACCCGCACGTCGCTCGCGCGGCGTTCCAGCAGCCGGTAGTAGGTCCGCTCGTCGGCTTCGGCCAGCGACGGCAAGGGCACGTCCAGCGCGTCCACGATCGCGGCCAGCAGATCGGCGTAGCCAGCCTTCACAGTGCGCTCGTTCATGCCGCGTCCCCCGACACCGTGGTGCCGGCGGTGCGGTTGGCCAGCTCCCGCCGGACCGCCAGGACCCGGTTGCGGGCCCGCCGGATGCGGCGGGCGCCGAACTCGGACGCGGGTCGGTCCAGCAGCGCGATCAGCGCGTCCAGCAACTCGACCTCGGCCAGGACCAGGGGCATCTCGGTCTCGACCGCGTCCAGCTCCGCGTCCGACGGCTCCAGACCGTCGGACCACGGGGTAACAACGTCGTGAAGTGCAGCGATGGACTTCATGGGTCTTGCTCCTTCGAGAGAGGAACGGGACTCAGCAGCCCCCGGCGCGGGAACGCCGGGGGCTGCACTGCGTTGGGGTGAAGCAGGAGAATCTCCGGCTCCCCTCAACCCCGCCCGTACAGCGCCGAAGCGCCAGACGGGCAGAGGAGGCAACCGGCCGCCGCGCGATCAGGCGGCGGAGAGGTTGGGTGGCGCTGATCCGTACGCGGGAACAGAACCCGTGTACGCCGCCCTCTCAGAGGGGGGCGGATACCTCGGTCCACTGTTGAGTTCTCAAATCACAACCGCTTCCTTCGAGCCGTCTCACCGGCTCTCCGGGCGCCGAGAGCAGCCCAAAGAAGGCCCTCCCCGGTTCGCTGTCCTAGGACTGCGAACTTCTGTGGATGACTATGGACGCACAGTCCCAGGACTGTCAACAGTCCTGGGACTGTGTTTCACTGGCTGCGTCGAAAGGAGTTCGCGTGGCACCGAAGTGGCGAGAGCTGGCGGACAAGCTTGCCGAGCGCATCCGAAGCGGCGACTACGCCCCTGGCCAGCAGCTACCGCATATCCGGGACCTGGTGGACGCGGGCGAGGGCTCCAAGTCCACGGTTCACGCGGCGTATAAGGCGCTCGAAGCCGAGGGTCTGGTGACGTCCTCGCGTGGGCATGGAACGGTCGTGCGCGAGCGAGCGCCGCTGAAACGGCTCGGCATCGCTCGGTATGACAAGGCGAAGTGGCGCGACGGGGACGAGGTCGCGTTCATTGCCGACCGCGTCGCGTCTGGCCGTTCGTACAAGCGTGGCGAGCAGACGCAGAGCGTCAGCCGTGTGCCCGCGCCCCCGCTGGTGGCTGCGGCCCACGGGCTTCCTGAGGGGGCTGAGGTGTACGCGCGGGCCAGGCTCGTGAAGGAAGGCGACCAGCCGACACACACCCTGACCAGCTACTACCGGCCTGAACATGTCGAGGGGACGCGCCTCGTAGACCCCAGCCCGGGCCCCGCCGGCCGCGGCGGCGGATTCCGCGTTCTGTACGACGCGGGTTACGAGATCGACCACATGCGCGAGGAACTGTTCGCCAGGGTCGCGACGCCGGACGAGTCGACATTGCTTCAGCTCGCGCCCGGCGAGTGGGTCGTTGAACTCCACCGCACCACCTACACGGCGGACGGCGCCGTCGTTGAGTTCGCCATCGGCCTGCACGCGGCCACTCGCTTCGCGTGGGCGTACGACTTCAAGGTCCCTGACTCGGCGCGAGAGGCAACGCCGTGATTTCTGCGCAGAACTGGGCCGACGCCGAACAGCTCTGGGAGTACCAGCAGATGCACCACGAGCTGCGCCCTTGCTCTGTGGCCATCGGGCTTGGGAGCCACGACCTTGGCGTCGCTGAGGTCGCGGCTGACCTCTACACGCGCGGCATGGCACCGCTGATCGTGTTCACCGGCGCCACAAGCCGAACGACCCGCGAGCGGATGCCCCGCGGTGAGGCGGAGCACTACCGCGAGCGGGCCCTGGAGCTGGGCGTCCCAGACTCTGCCATCCTCGTGGAGCCGGAGGCGCGGAACACCGGCGAGAACATCCGCTTTTCCCGATCACTGCTTGCAGACAAGGGTGTTCACATCGAGTCGGTGCTCCTAGTCAGCAAGCCGTACGAGGAGCGGCGAGCCTATGCGACGGCCCGCAAGGTATGGCCGGAGGTGGAGGTCGTCAGCGCATCCGCGCCGATGACGCTCGCGGAGTACGTGGATTCGATCCAGGACCCTCGGCTGGTCTTCGACATGCTCGTCGGTGCACAGCAGCGGCTACTCATCTACCCGCAGCAGGGGTTCATGACCCACCAAGCCACTCCACCCGCCGTGTATGCAGCCTACGAGCGTCTCTGCTCCGAAGGTTTCGCCAGTCGGCTCGTAGCGGACCGATGAGCGGTACCGCGGTAGCGATCCGACCTCAGGCGGTCGAGTGCTAGGAAGTCAGTTTTGATCTCGACCTTAACCTTGCAGGACACCGACCTGCGCGGATCAGCATCCCTTGTTTGCTTAGGTTGCCGATTCTCCCACGAATGTCAAGCTAGGTATACAGCGTCCTGCACGTGTAGGAGGCGAATGATGTCCCGAAGTGAGACGACACCTGAACCGGCGCCCAATGTGACTGGAGCACCGGCAAAGGAATTGGGTGTCTTGAAGAGGAATCCCGGGCGGGTCGTCATAGCGGGCTTCGCTGTAATTGCGGCGACTGCTTACTGCTTGGCCGCCTTCGCGTTTCCCGCAGGAGAATCACACGCGGTGTTGATGGCGGTAGGAGAGGCGTTCGGTGTTGCACTCCTTTTGCTGGCAGCTGGACACCTGTATCTCAACCAGAAAATGCAGAGTGATTCTGTGGGCTTGGGGGTGGAAACCGCGATAGGTCAGATCTTTGGCTTCTTTCACCCCAGTCAACCTGAGGACCTGCGTGTCGCCGTTCGGAGTCTGGCACAGGAGCCCATATATTTTGACGTCGCAAAATGGGTGCTTCGCTTCGAATGGGAGGGCGCCAACAAGGACTGCCTCCGGGTAACCATAACCTTCGCGGGGAGGGGTAAGTGTGTATCCAAGGGAGGATTTCTGTTCGGAAAAGACCTTTGGGCGTTGACCTCGACCCATTCGCGCGGAAACCGTAAGCAGACCGAGTACCTGCATTACGGATTGCACTGTCCCGAGAGCGACATCTCTGTAAATGAGGGGCGTGAAGCCCTGCGATCCTATACCCACCCAGATGGATCCCGGTTGCGCCTGGACCAGAGCCGGCTGCTGAGCGATAAAGCGCCTGGCCGCAAGATCGATCAGGGAAAATGGTTCGATTTCGACAGAGAGACATGCATGTATCGCAGGGCAGTAGATTTTATACCGCTCATGCATTCCAGATTTGAAAAGACATTCGAGCTGGAGGTTACTGGTAACGCCCTAGGAGAGATGTCGATCATCTGCTTGCATCCATCCGAAGGTGCCAGTGAGTGGACGTATCCGCAGCGGCTTCCGGAATCTCCGGCGAATCCATCCTTCCGAAAGGCGAAGTGGGAGCGCGTTACTCCTGGGCAGACGACGATAGTGAGCTGGCACCTCCGGAGCGAGGCCGTCGCTGCCGCAACAGTCGGTGAAGGTGTGAACAGGGTGTCACCGATAGGCATGTAACCGGCCTCGCTGCCCCCCTCAGAGGTTTAAACCACCTTCTACTAAGGCCGCACGGATCTTTGACGTGCTCCGCTTTTGTGGCGAGACGGCGCAGCTGAGAAGGCTGGTCCACTGCTCGTCGGCCGCGACTCGGCGGTACACAGGTCTCAGTCCTGGGCTCATATGGGGGTGTCCGGTGCGGTGTGCAGGTGTCCTCTGACGTTCGAGACGTACTGCGAGCAGGAGACTTCCGGTAGCCGGGGACGTCTGTGGAGGCCAGTGGACCAGGATCGGACAACTCGTAATGCGCGATGCTGACTCGGGATGCATTATGGGGGATCATCCGCGTTCGGTCGCGGCGTTTGATAGACGTACACCATGATCCCTGCGACTCGCTCAGCCGAGCCGAGTACCCAGTTCGAGCACCTTGGCGACGCTGACCTGGTGATTGACGCGGTCTACGCCGGTGGGACCTTTGGGCACTCTGGCGATGACCCCGTCAGCAAGCTCATTCCCGGTACCGGGAATCAGGGAGGATTTCGCTACGCCGGGTCTCCGGCACAGGGGAGCGTCCGCCTGGTTGTGCTGTACACCAGTGGCGGGGCTGTGGACTGGCCGGATCACCTGGATGTGGAGACCGGAACCTTCACGTACTACGGCGACAACCGGACCCCGGGCAGGGCCCTTCACGAGACGCCGCGCAAGGGCAACGTGCTGCTGCGCGATGCCTTCGAGCTCTCACACGGCACCGCACAACAACGGGCCAGCGGCGTACCACCGTTCCTGCTCTTCGAGAAGGCTGCGCCTGGCCGGAGTGTCCGTTTCCGCGGGCTGCTAGCTCCTGGCGGGCCGACGCTGGCGCCGGACGATGAACTCTCCGCTATCTGGCGGGCAACTGGCACCCGCCGGTTCCAGAACTACCGTGCCCGCTTCACGGTACTGGCCGAAGCCTGTGTCCCGCGGACCTGGATTCGCCACCTGCTGGCGGGTGGCGATCCTCTCGGCGGCGACTGTCCGGAAGCCTGGCGGACCTGGGTCGCAAGCCGTGTCTACCGGCCGTTGCTGACCCCCGCTACGACGGTCATACGCTCGACAGCTCAGCAGCTGCCCGACGATCCGGCCGGCGCAGCCATGCTGTCGGAAATCCGGGAGTACTTCCGCGGGCGCGAAACAGAGTTCGAGGCCTGTGCCGTGGCTATCTGGCGTCTGATTGCGCCGGCCACCGGGACGGTGGACGTGACACGCCCCAGCCGTGACGGTGGCCGCGATGCCGTCGGTTCGTACGTCCTTGGGCCGCCGGCAGCTCCCGTCAGCATCGACTTCGCCCTGGAGGCCAAGTGCTACGGGCCGGGCAACAGTGTTGGGGTCCGAGAAGTCTCCCGGCTCATCTCCCGAATCAGGCACCGGAACTTCGGAGTGCTCGTCACTACCTCGCACTTCAACCAGCAGGTCCAGAGCGAGGTACACGAAGACGGGCATCCGATCGCCCTTGTCTGCGGGCGCGACATCACGGACGCGCTCCGCCAGCACGGCAGGACCACCCCCGCGGCGGTGCGGGACTGGCTGCAACGGAGCTTCCCTGTAACTCAGGCCGGTCCGGAACAGAGACTCAGTCAAACCGCTGCGCAAGATCCTTCACGTGTCAGATAGTTGGCATATGCCTGTGGAGACCAGTGAATACGACGAGACCCGAGCACCCGACGGGGCGCCGTGGTGGGATCTCACCATCCAGCCCGGCACAAAGGCGAAGCCCTTCGGCCAGGAGAAGCGTCTCGCCGCCTGGCTGTGGTTCAACAAGAGCCTGGGCGACACGTTCACGATGCGAGAACTGCGTGCTGCCCTGGGGCCGGATATCGCCGACAACGCCGAGCACCTCAACCGGCGCCTGCGAGAACTCCGCAAATGCGACTGGAGCATCCCCTCCCAGCGGACCGACAGCACCCTGGCTCAGGACGAGTACCGGCTCAAGGCCAAGGGCGGACGGATCTGGCTGCCCGGTGAGAGGGAGAAGTACAAGAAGTTCGCGCCCAGCGCCCGCATCCGCCGCCTGGTCATGGATCAGGATGGTTCGCGGTGCAGGATCTGTGGGCTGGGGCCCGACGACACGTACTACGAGGACGGGGAGCGGGTCCGGCTCACCATCGGTCATCTCGTTCCGCAGGAACGGCTGAAGTCTCGGGGGGCCCGGGACGATCTCAGCAACTGGCGTACTGAGTGCTCCCGCTGCAACGAGACCATGCGTGATGAGGTCCCCGACCCGGAACAGCTGGACGAAGTCCTGGCTGGGCTCAAGCGCCTCACCGCCAAAGAAGCAGGGGAGCTTCTCGACTGGATGCGGAAGGGCGAGCGTCCGCGGTCCCGCGTGGACCAGGCGTACGACCGCGCACGTCGGCTGGCTGCGCCAGACCGTGACCGAGTTACCGGGAAGTTGGCCGAGCGCCTTGGCGAGACCGGCTGACCACCAGGCCGTACATGGGTCGCAGCACGGTTGCAGCAGGACGCGGGGGCCTCGGACCGGTTCCGAGGCATTCTGCGTGTAGAGAGCAGCGAGGCGTTACGGTTCGGCGCATGGGGATTCCAAGGTGGGCCGGTCGCGCGACGGCCGCAGTGGTCGTGGCCGGGGCGTTGATCATTCGGCGTACGCTCCAGGATGCTGCGGCGCAGTCAGAGACCACCTCAGACTCCGGGTACGACTGGTCCCAGAACGAGACCAATTGGCACTGGCGTTGCGACTGCGGCGCCAAGTCTCGTGGCGGCGACATCAAGGCTGACACGGAGTACAACGCCCAGCGGCACCAGTGGCGCAAGTGGAGCGCAGGTACGGGGCACCCGATGCCTGAGGTCTATCAGAAGCCCTTGTAGGTCGTAGCCGCTAGGGGCTGTCGACGGGCAACGCTGAAGGCGTTGTTACCGAAGGGGACGAGGGCGGCGCGGTCTCAGTTGCGGTCTCGCTTGCCACCCGTTCCGGGGCTGTCCGCTCATGTCCACCGTGGCTTGACAACCCTCGTGACCGGGCCCGGAGCCGACTCCGCAGACGCTCGCGGACGCCCCCGGACCAAGATCGGACAACTCGTAATGCGTAGGTCTCGGGTTCGAATCCCGAAGGCGGCTCTGTAGAAGCCCCAGGACTCACTCGCCGTGACCTGGGGCTTTTGCTTTGCTCCGATTCGGCGCCCACCGTGCCGGTCCGGGCGGGCGAGCCGCCGCGCACTCGGAGCCGGACTTCTGGTTGCCGCTCCCGATGCCGCGCATCTAGGGTGAGGGCAGGCAAGGAGCCCGGGACGAGACCTGGGCCACCGCCGGTCTCTTCGAGGCACGGAGCGTCGGAACGCGCCCTCGCCACCGCCTCGCATCCCCTTCCTTCTTCTTCCGTGACCACCGTGCCTTCTTGCCCGGTGGCCGAGAGGTGTGCTCATGACCGTTTACTCCCGGCACGCGAGCCGTGGGAAAACGCAGATTCTCGCGACCTACCAGGAGGCCGGCGGCGGCGTCGTGTCGTCGACGGTGACGAGCGTCGGTGACGCAGCCCTGGCTGCGCCGATCATCGACGCGCTCAACCGGATCTCCGCCCTCGCCACCGTCCCCGTGAGCATCCATGACCTCAGGGAACGCGGTGTGGGCAGCTATCCGACGAAGCACTTCGCCGCGCTGACCGACCCGGCTTCGCGCGCCGGTCTTCTGAGCGGCGCGCACAGCTTGTGGTACGAGTACGCCTGTCTGAAGCTCCATCAGGCGCTGATCGACCTGGAAGGCGCTCTGGCCGCCGTGCCCGAGCCGATCCGGATCGCGATCGGTGCGGAACTGGAGACGGAGGCACGCCAGTTGCGTGAGGCGCTCGCCGAGTACGAGGAGGGGGAAGACCTCCCCGAGGTGGAGGACCGGCGCTACTGGGACTTCGGCCACCCGTTCGTGACGTACGACGGCGGCGCGGACGTCCTGAGCGCGGAGACCCGCGAGCGACTGAACCGCCTCGAAGAGGGGATCACCCCCGAGGAACGTGAGAAGGCCGTCGCGGACCTGCGGGTGTTGGCCACCGCCTACGAGCGCTGTTCCGGCGTCCACGGTCTACTGCATTTCGACTATCCCGAGATCTTCGTCGAGCCGGGCGATTCGGAGGGGCTTTACCTGTCGATCTGTGCCCCGAACCCCAGTGAAGCCGGCGCCGATGCCTGGGACATCGAGATCGGCCGTTGGGAACAGGACGACCCAGACGAGGAGTACGGCAGTGCGACGGGCCGCACCGTCCTGCGGTGCGCGCTGCCCGCGTCGCCGCGTGCCGAGGAGATCACCGGTCTGCTGGAACAGCTCGGTCAGGACCCGGAGCTGCTGGCCAAGTGGGCCGAGAGTCCGGTCGGTTCGGCGCTTCCGGGGACCGAGTTCGTTGTGACGGGCCGATAGTCCGCTCGCCTGCTCGGCTCCTGCCCTTCCGTGCTCCGCTCGGGCGGGAGGGCAGGAGCCGGGCCGAGGCTCAGTCCGGGTGGGCGTGGTGCTTCCGGAGATGGGTGCGGCAGGCCCAGCGGGAGAGGGTGCCGATGGCCAGGGCGGCGATGATCGCGCCCCAGTCGATGACGTGGGGCAGGCCCGGGAAGAAGGCGAAGAAGGCGAAGGTGGCGGCGGCGCCGGCGAGGAAGGCGACGATTCCGGCGCGGCGGAGAGTGGCCTCCAGGGCCGGGTCCTCTGGCGTGGTCTCGGGGCTCATTGCGCGGCTCACTTCGTGATGTGGTGGCACTGGCCGGCCCGCCGTACGCCGTTGACGTAGATCTGCGCACACGCCTTGCCGTACCGGGGGAGTTTCTGGGGTGCGTGGTCCCGCATCGGGTTGATCTTGCACTCGGTGTGGGTCTTGCCGCGGGAGGTGCGGTAGGTCTTGTTGTCGGTGTCCGCGTAGGTGAAGTCGATGCGCCAGTTGCAGAAGCCGGCGTTGAGGGCCCCGACGAAGCCGCAGTCGACTCCCGCGTTCTGGTACGTGATGGTCTTGCCCTCGCCCCGGATGATGTGGGTGAACATGCAGCCCGTGGGGACCTTCATCGTGACTCCTCCGACCTGGTAGTCGAAGGTGGCCACGGGGGTGGAGCCGATGCCGCCGGCGTGGGCCTCCGCCGGGGGTAAGACGGCGATCGCTCCTGTCGTGGCGACAGCGGCCATGATGCGTGCGGCGAGACGGTTGCCCCTGTGTGTCCTCTTCCGGCGGAGTATCCGTACAGAACGGAACTCGTTTTGTACGCATGGGGTTCCGGCGGGGAAGGCGGTCCACTACTAAGAGTGATCAATGGTGGGGGTGCTGACCTGTTTCTGGATGCACGCGTGACGAAGGGTGACCGGCTGTTGGGGGCTGGGGCGCCGAGTCGCTGGGGGGTGGGGGTGGGGATACGTTGGGGAGGCTGGACCTGGCTGCGCGTGGTTGGAGGGCGGCATGTCTGCACGGTTGCGTAGGGCGGCGGTGGGGGTGGCCGCTGTCGGGCTGGTCGTGGTGCCGCTCGGCGTCGGGGCGGGGTACGCGTTCGAGACGTCGGCCGGGACCGGGACCGTGGCCGCGGCCACCGTCGCCGCCGATCAGGAGTTTCCGCAGCTCACGCCCGCCGTGGCAAGGCAGTTGGACGATGCCGTGCTGAAGGTGATGAGCGAGGCGAAGATACCCGGGGTCATGGTGTCGCTGTCCGCTCCCGGCAAGGGTTCGTACGTGCGGTCCTTCGGCGTCGCCGACAAGGCGACCGGCGCACCGATCCGTACGGACATGAACATGCGCATCGGCAGCGTGACCAAGACCTTCACCGTGACCGCCCTGCTCCAACTCGTCGACCAGGGCAAGGTCAAGCTGGACGACCCCATCGGTACGTACGTGGCCGGCGTGCCCAACGGCGACCGGATCACGCTGCGCCAGCTCGCCGACATGCGGAGCGGGCTGTTCAACTACTCCGAGGACGAGGGCTTCTTCAAGGCCCTCACGAGCGATCCCCGACGGCCCTTCACGCCGCAGGAGTTGCTCGACTACTCCTTCAAGCACCCCGTGCTCTTCCAGCCCGGAGCCAAGTTCTACTACTGCAACACCAACCTGATCCTGCTGGGGCTGGTGGTCGAGAAGCAGAGCGGGCAGCGGCTCAACGACTACATCAACGAGAAGGTCGTCCGCCCGGCCGGGCTGCACCACACGCTCTTCCCCGTCGGCGCGGAGTTCCCGAAGCCGCACTCACAGGGCTACACGGACCAGACCGCCTCCGGGAAGACCGAGGACGCGGCCGACTGGAACCCGTCCTGGGGCTGGGCCGCCGGAGCGATGATCTCCGACCTGGAGGACCTGAAGACCTGGACGAAGGTCATGGCCACGGGCACGCTGCTGAAGCCCGCCACCCAGGCCGAGCGCCTGAAGGTCGTCGAGGCGCTGCCCGGCACCGGCTACGGCCTGGGCATATTCAACGTCCAGGGCTGGATCGGCCACAACGGCTCCCTGCCCGGCTACCAGGCGCTGGCCGTGTACCTGCCGGAGGCGAAAGCCACGCTGGCGGTGATGCTGAACACGGACATCGCGTACGAGGGTTCCGAGCCCAGCACCCTCTTCGGTGAGGCGATCACCAAGGTCGTCACTCCGGAACACGTCTTCACCCTGCCCGCCCAGTCCGTTACCGCACACTGAGGTAATGAGCGATCAGGGTGTGGTGTTGCGCGTTGCCGGTCACAGCGATCTCGACGTCGCGGGTGCGCTGTTCCGGGGGTACCTCGACTTCTACGAGGTGAAGGTCGAGGACCCGGACGCGCCGAGGGAGTACCTCGCGCAGCGGATCCGGGACGGTGAGTCGCTGGTGCTGCTCGCGGACGTGCCGGGAGCCGGGACGGTCGGGTTCGCGCAGGTCTACCGGACGTTCTCCTCGCTGGCGATGCGACCGATGTGGATCCTGAGCGACCTGTACGTCGACCCGTCCGGCCGCCGCACCGGCGCCGGGCGCGCGCTGCTGCGCGAGGTGCTGCGCCGGGCGCGGGAGGCCGGGGTGTCGGGGGTCCAGCTGGAGACGGCGTACGACAACCACGTCGCGCAGGGGCTGTACGAGGCGGAGGGCTTCGAGCGGGACGCGTTCCACGTCTACTTCCACCCCCTCGGGTAGGCCGTGCCCCGCTTGACCCTGTTCACTTGACCCCGTTCATTTGGCGTCCGCGTAGCACTCCACGATCGCCGTCGTGAAGGGGAAGCGGACCGGGGTGTCGCCGAAGGCGATGCGGCCGGCGCGGTCGCCGGCGGTACGGATCGCCTCGGCGACCGCTTCGGCCTCCTCGGCCGGGCAGTGCACGATCACCTCGTCGTGCTGGAAGAACACCAGCTCGGCCCGCATCCCGGCGGCCGCGATGGCCTGGCGGAGGGCCGCGAGGAGCAGCAGGGCCCAGTCGGCGGCGCTGCCCTGGACGACGAAGTTACGGGTGAACCGGCCGCGGGCCCGGGTGTTGGTGGAGGCGTAGCTCGGCGTCCAGCCGTCCTCCCGGTCCTGTGGGATGCCGGCTTCGCCGTCCTCGTCGGCGCCGACCGGCGGCGGGCAGGTCCGGCCGAGCCAGGTCCGTACGAGGCGGCCCTCCTCGCCGGCTCTGGCGGCGTCGTCCACGTACGCCACGGCCTGCGGGAAGCGGCGGCGCAGCGCGGCCAGGTTCTTCAGGCCGTCGCCGGAGGTCTGCCCGTACACGGCGCCGAGCACGGCCAGTTTGGCCATGTCCCGGTCGCCGGAGAAGCCCTGGCGGGAGATGGCCGTGTAGAGGTCCTCGGGGCGCCCGGCGACCTCCATGAAGGCGGGGTCGCGGGAGATCGCGGCCAGGACGCGGGGCTCCATCTGGTCGGCGTCGGCGACGACGAGCCGCCAGCCGGGGTCGGCGACGACGGCCCTGCGGATCACCTTCGGGATCTGGAGGGCGCCGCCGCCGTTGGTGACCCAGCGGCCGGTGAGGGTGCCGCCGGGGACGAACTCGGCGCGGAAGCGGCCGTCGCGCACCCAGTCCTGGAGCCAGCTCCAGCCGTGGGCCGTGTAGATCCGGTACAGCTTCTTGTACGCGATGAGGGGCTCGACGGCGGGGTGGTCGAGCTCCTGGATCTCCCAGCGGCGGGTGGACTTGAGCCGGATCCCGGCCTCGGCGAAGGCCTTGATGACGTCGGCGGGCAGGTCGGGGCGTACGCGGCGGCCGAACGCGGCGGAGACCTCCTCGGCCAGCTCGGCGAGGCGGCGGGGTTCGCCGCCGCCGGCGTAGCGCTCGCCGAGGAGCTCGGTGAGCAGGGCGCGGTGGACGTCGGCGCGCCAGGGGAGGCCGGCGCGCTGCATTTCGGCGGCGACGAGGAAGGCGGCCGACTCGGAGGTGGTGAGCAGGCGCATGCGGTCGGGGTGGGCGGTGGCGTCGGTGCGCTTCGCCTGGTCGCGGTGGATGGCGACGAGGGCGTCGAGGGGGAGGGGGACGGAGGCGGGCCGGGGGTCGAAGAGGGAGTCCTGGGCGGTGGGGGTGGTGGTGCGGTGCGGCTGCGGGGGGTCGGGGGGTACGGGGGCGCCGGTGAGGCGGGCCCAGGCGGCGGCGGCCGAGCGGGGTTCGCCGGAGCGGCCTTCGTGGGCGAGGAGGAGGAGCTCGGTGTCTTCGATGTCGTGGCAGCGCTCCACGCGGGCGCCTGCGGCGAGCAGGCGGGGATAGACGGCGGCCGTGCTGCGCCAGATCCAGCGGGTGGGGGCGGGGGCGGAGCGGATCGCTTCGGCGGGGTCTTTGAAGGTGAGGGGGGTGAGGGGGGTGGTGGTGGCGGGGGCGTCGGGGCCGGTGCCGGTGGCGGTGCCGGTGCGGGGGCCGGTGGGGGTGGCGGGGGTGAGCGGCGCCGCGTGCCAGAGGCCGTCGGGGGCTTCGGCCAGGGCCCAGTGGGGGGTGCGGTCGCTCATGGGTGCGAGTGTCCCACCGGGGGCTGACAGTGGGGTGTGCCGAGGCCGCGGGGCGGGTGGGTGTCGGATCCGCTGCGCGGTGCCTTCTCCCCGCCCCGCCCTTCTCCCGTTCACCGGGCTCCGCCCGGACCCGTTGGGGGCTTCGGCTCCGAGCCCCGTCGGGGACTTCGGCCCTGGGCCCCGTTGGGGCTCCGGCTCCGAGCCGCGTTGGGGACTCCGGCCCTGGGCCCCGTCAAGGGCTCCGCCCCCGGCCCCGTTGGGGGCTTCGGCTCCGGGCTCCGTTGGGGGCTTCGGCCCTGGGCGCCGTTGGGGACTCCGGCCCCGGGCCTCGTTGGGGGCCTCGGCTCCGGGCGCGGTGGGGGGCTCTGGCTCCGGGCGCGGTTGGGGGCTCTGGCCCCGGGCGCGGTTGGGGGCTTCGGCCCCGGCGCCGTTGGGGGCTGCGGTCTCGGGCGCCTGGGGCTCAGGCTTCGGCGGGGCTGGACGGGGCCAGGGGCCGCCCGGAACCGTCGGCGGGTGGGGTGGGAGGGGGCGGGGCCCGGGTTCTGTGCCTTGCCGGGTCGGCGATCGGGTGGGCTGAGGGGGTGGGTGGGGGCGTGACAAGCTGGGGTGGTGAGAGAGATTGTCGATCGGGCCTGTGAGGCCGCGCTGTACGGCGAGGGCGATGCCGGGCTGGACGCCGGGGCTTCGGTGCTCGTCGGGGACGGCCGGCAGTGGGGCGGGGTCGGGCGGGAGCTGCTCGGGCGCGGGGAGGCGTACGTACGGCAGGCCTGGGAGCGGGGGTGGCAGCCCGCCGACGTGCTCCGCCTGGTCGGGCGGGATCTCGGCGAACGGCATGTGCGGATCACCCGGGACCTGATCGCCGCCGAGGCGCGCCGGTACGCCCGGCTGCCCGAACGGTGGACCGACGCCGAGGTGTGGTGGGAAGAGGACGGGGCCTACGGGGAAGCCCTCGTGCGGCGAGAGAAGAGCGACCGGTTCAGCCTCGCCACGGCCGTGCTCGAAGTGTTCCGGCTGCTGATC
The DNA here is from genome assembly GCF_008704935.1 of Streptomyces vinaceus. Lineage (NCBI taxonomy): Bacteria > Bacillati > Actinomycetota > Actinomycetes > Kitasatosporales > Streptomycetaceae > Streptomyces > Streptomyces vinaceus. The sequence goes on along the minus strand of NZ_CP023692.1, from coordinate 3,473,927 downwards.
CGGCTGCCTTCCGTCGAGGCCGTCGGGCCGCTGCCCGGGGACCCCGTCGGCGATGCCCTGGAGCACGCGCACATCGAGCCCCGCATGCTCGGCCGCATCCGGGCCCTGCTCGCCAAGGCCGAGGCGACCAACTTCCCGGAGGAGGCGGAGGCGCTCAGCGCCAAGGCGCAGGAGCTGATGGCCCGGCACACCGTCGACGAGGCGCTGCTCGCGGCGAGCGGCAAGGGGCCCGCCCAGGTGCCCGCCGCCTGCCGGATCGGGGTCGAGGCCCCGTACGAGGAGGCCAAGGCCGTGCTGCTGGACGCCGTCGCCACCGCCAACCGGTGCCGGGCCGTGTGGAACAGCGCCTTCGAGTTCTCCACCGTGGTGGGGTTCGAGAGCGACCTGGAGGCGGTCGAGCTCCTCTACACGTCGCTGCTCGTGCAGGGCACGGCCGCCATGACCCGCGCCGAGGCCGCCCAGCGTTCCGGCGGGCGCAAGCGGACCAAGACCTTCCGGCAGTCCTTCCTGCTCGCGTACGCCAGCCGCCTCGGCCAGCGTCTCGCCGAGACCGCCGAGCACACCGCAGCCGAGGCCCCCGACAACCTGCCCGCGCTGGTGGCCCGCGACGTCGCCGTCACCTCCCGTGCCGAGGAGATGTTCCCCCGGACCACCACCACCCGGCTGCGCGGTGCCACCGACCACGCGGGCTGGGAGGACGGCACCGCCGCCGCCGACCGGGCCCACATGGCCACCAGGCGGCCGCCCCTTCCGCGTTAGGGCGCGTCCAGCCCTGGCGTCCCCGTCGTCCCCGTAGTCACAGCCGCCTCTGCTATCTCTGCTGTCACTGCCGTCCCGCGTCGCCCTCGCCGCGCAGGGCCTGCGTCTCCGATTTCAGGATGCGCATCGACCGGCCCACCGAGCGGGCCATGTCGGGCAGTTTCTTCGAGCCGAAGACCAGCACGCAGACCACGAGGAGCAGGATCAGGTGCCAGGGCTCAAGGGCATTGCGGAGCATGCGCGTTCCCCCTACGGGTGACGGGAATTCCGGTGCGGTCCCGACCATCGAACAGGGCCGTTCGCGTACGGACAAATCTGAAGAAGACCTGAAGGGCGGTTCGGTGCCCGGCCCTGGTCGGAGCTTGATCCAGGCTTTATAAGGGTCTGATTCGCCCCTGATCCACCCGAGTTCTTCCCTGACAGTGATCAGGGCGGCACCCTCCGCGTGCACGTGCATCTGCCCATGCAGGCGCTTATGAACACAGCTATGATCCGGTGCAGTTGACATCTGCACTATCGGGGGCTTCCTGTGGACCACGCGTACAACGGGATGGCAGCTGCAGAACTCGACGGAGTGACCTGGCAGAAGAGCAGACACAGCAACTCGCAAGGTTCCTGTGTGGAGTTCGCCAAGCTGCCGGGTGGCGCTGTCGCCGTGCGCAACTCGCGCTTCCCGGACGGGCCGGCGCTCGTCTACACGCCGGCCGAGATAGAGGCGCTGCTGCTGGGCGTCAAGGACGGCGAGTTCGACCACCTGATCGCCTGATCGGCCGGTAGGGACGGCCGGAGGAACAGCGCGCTGATCAAGCCATGCACGTGCACTGGCCGGGACTGATCGCAATGATCAACCCCGGCCAGTTTTCGTCATTCGTGGACGGTTCCGCTGGTGTCCCCGGGCCCCCGCCGCCCTACTCGTGCAGCATGAACAGCGCCCAGACCACCTTGCCGGTCAGCCGGCCCGCGAGCGGATGCCAGCCCCAGCTGTCGCTGTAGGCGTCCACGAGGAACAGCCCGCGCCCCGACTCCAGGTCGCAGTTCTCCTGGGTTCGCTCCGGCGCGAACGACCCGCCGGGCCGGTCCTCGCTGGGATCCCGTACCGCGCACACCAGGCGGGTGCTCCACCGCATCAGGTGCAGCCGTACCGTCGGTTCCGGCTCGCCCGAGCCCGTGCCCGTGCCCGAGCCCGATCCCGCGCCCGATCCCGCGCCCGGCCCCGCACCCAAGCCCGGTCCCGCGCCCGCCCCCGACGCCGTTCCCGTGCCGCCGCCCGCCCCGGCGTCCCCCGGCAGGGCGTGGCGCAGCGCGTTCGTGACGAGTTCGGAGACCACGAGGGCCACGTCGTCGAAGCGCTCGTCGAGGCCCCACTGCGACAAGGTCGACCGGGTGAAGGAACGGGCGCCCCGCACCGCCTCGAAGCGTGCGGGCAGAGCGCAGGAAGCGGACCCGGAGACAGCCGTGGGGTCGACCGGGGGCAGCCCCTGCCGTAACGGCTCGAGCATGGTCGATCCATTCGTCCCCATGCGAGGCACTCCCGGGATTCGCGGGCGGAGCGGCGCGCTCCGTCCAGAAAGAACTGCGGGGTGGGTCCGGCGCCGGCGCGAAAGAGCACGCAGGTGCGCGGCACCATCGTTCCGAATGCAGAAGCTGGATGCAAGGGCAGATGCACGTGCACGCGCCGGACCTGTCCACTCCCGTGATGGTTCTTGCTCATTTCTTCCTACGCATACTTACGGACTTCTTTTGCGGCAGGCGGGATTCCGTTACAGAACGAGTACGGACCGATGCGTTTTGGTGGCAGACTGCGGGGCCTGGGGTTCGGGGGCCCCGGCGACGCACATCACGCGCAGACCACGCGTACACATGGCGATGGGGAGGGCTGGACTAGTGACCGCAGAAGCAAGCGGTTCTGTGGTGCGCCGCATCCTCCTGGGCTCTCAGCTCAGGCGACTCCGAGAATCCCGCGGCATCACCCGTGAGGCGGCCGGCTACTCGATCCGCGCATCCGAATCGAAGATCAGCCGCTTGGAGTTGGGAAGGGTGAGCTTCAAGGCAAGGGACGTGGAGGACCTCCTCACGCTCTACGGAGTCACGGACGGCGCGGAGCGGGAATCCCTGCTGGGACTCGTCCGCGAGGCGAACGCGGCCGGCTGGTGGCACAGCTACGGCGACGTGCTGCCCGGGTGGTTCCAGACGTACATCGGCCTGGAGGGCGCGGCCTCGCTCATCCGGATCTACGAAGTCCAGTTCGTCCACGGCCTGTTGCAGACCGAGGCGTACGCCCAGGCCGTCGTCAGCCGCGGCATGCCCGGCGCCACCAAGGCCGAGATCGACCGGCGCGTCGCGCTGCGCCTGGAGCGCCAGAAGGTGCTCGTCTCCGAGACCGCGCCCGTCTTCCACGCCGTCCTCGACGAGGCCGCGCTGCGCCGCCCGTACGGCGACCGCGACGTCATGCGCGGCCAGCTGGAGCACCTCATCGAGGTCTCCCAGCGGCCCAACGTGCAGCTCCAGGTGATGCCCTTCTCCTTCGGCGGCCACGCGGGCGAGAGCGGAGCCTTCACCCTGCTGCGCTTCCCGGAGTCCGATCTCCAGGACATCGTCTATCTGGAACAGCTCACCAGCGCCCTCTACCTGGACAAGGACGAGGAAGTGGGGCAGTACGAACGGGCCATGGAGCGGCTCCAGGCCGACTGCCCCGACCCCGACCGGACGCGGGATCTTCTCCGCGGTCTGCTCCAACTGTCTTGATTCGCACGTAGTATGACGTCTGATCAGTGCATGATGACCGATCGGTCTCCGGTGCAGCGCACGGGTGCGCGCTCGCAGTAAGGGATGGCATGTCCATATTCGACGACCTGGCTCACCAGTACATCGACGGCGAATGGCTGGCCGGCACCGGTTCGTGGGACATCATCGACGTCAACCCGTACAACGGGGAGAAGCTCGCGGCCATCACCGTGGCCACCGTCGAGCAGGTGGACCAGGCCTACCGCGGCGCCGAGCGCGCCCAGAGAGAGTGGGCCGCCACCAGCCCGTACGCCAGACGCGCCGTCCTGGAACGCGCCCTGCGCATCACCGAGGAGCGCGAGAAGGAGATCATCGAGGCGATGATCGACGAGCTCGGCGGGACCCGTCCCAAGGCCGAGTACGAGGTCCACCTCGCCAAGGAGTTCATCCGCGAGTCGATCCAGCTGGCCATCCGCCCCGAGGGCCGGATCCTCGCCTCCCCGGTCGACGGCAAGGAGAACCGGGTCCAGCGGCTCCCGGTCGGCGTCGTCACCGTGATCAGCCCCTTCAACTTCCCGTTCCTGGTCACCATGAAGTCGGTCGCCCCGGCCCTGGCGCTGGGCAACGCGGTGGTGATCAAGCCGAACCAGAACGCACCCGTGGTCGGCGGCGGGGTCATCGCCAAGGTCTTCGAGGACGCGGGCCTGCCGGCCGGACTCCTCAACGTGCTGGTCACCGACATCGCCGAGATAGGCGACGCGCTCCTGACCCACCCCGTCCCGAAGGTCATCTCCTTCGCCGGGTCCGACCGGGTCGGCCGGCACGTGGGCTCGGTCGCCGCCCGCCACTTCAAGCGGACCGTCCTGGAGCTCAGCGGCAACAGCGCGCTCGTCGTCCTCGACGACGCCGACCTCGACTACGCGGTGGACGCCGCCGTGTTCAGCCGCTTCGTGTACCAGGGCCAGGTCTGCATGGCCGCCAACCGCATCCTCGTGGACGCCTCGGTCGCCGAGGAGTTCACCGAGAAGTTCACCACCCGCGTGCGGGGCCTGAAGACCGGCGACCCGCACGACGCCGACACCCACATCGGCCCGCTGATCAACTCCTTCCAGGCCGACGCGCTGACCGCGCTCGTCGACCAGGCCGTCGAATCGGGGGCGAAGGCCCTCGTCCGCGGATCTACGCGCGGCAACCTGGTCGAACCGACCGTCCTGGCCGGCCTCCCCGAGGACTCCCCGCTGCTCGGCCAGGAGATCTTCGGCCCGGTGGCCCTGCTGGTGGTCTTCGACGGCGAGGACGAGGCCGTACGCCTGACCAACGCGACCCCCTACGGGCTCAGCGGCGCCGTCCACACCCGGGACGTGGAGCGCGGCGTGCGGTTCGCGCAGCGGATCGAGACCGGGATGATCCACGTCAACGACTCGACGATCGGGGACGAGCCCCTCGCCGCGTTCGGCGGGGAGAAGGCCTCGGGGCTGGGCCGGCTGAACGGCGACGCCACGATCGAGGCCTTCACCACCCAGAAGTGGATCTCGGTCCAGCACGGGCGCACCACCTTCCCGTTCTGACGTCGTTCTAGACTCGGGCGAGTCAGAGGCGGGCCGCGTTCCGGGGGAGACCTGAGTTGAGCAACATTCCGGAGACGGGGCGCACGCCCCGGGTCCAGAACCGCCTGGTCGTCATCCAGGTGGTCGTCTTCTCCCTGCTGCTCACGCTGGGCGGGCGCCTCTGGTACCTCCAGGTGCGCAACGGCCAGGAGTACACCGACGAGGCGAAGAACAACCACACCCAGCAGGTCGTCCAGCCCGCCGTGCGCGGCTCGATCCTGGACTCCCGCGGGGTGCCCCTCGCCGACAACGAGACGCGCATGGTCGTCTCCGCCAGCCGTACCGACCTCACCAAGATGAAGGACCGGGGCAAGGCCGTCCTGACCCGGCTCGCCGGGGTCCTCGGCCTCAACCCGGACGACGTGGTCAACGGCGTCCGGCTGTGCGACGCCAAAACGCCCAAGCCGTGCTGGAACGGCTCCCCGTACCAGCCGATCCCCGTCACCGACGAGGCGACCACGGACCAGGTACTGGAGATAAGGGAGCACGCCGAGCAGTTCCCGGGCATCACCGCGGAGCCGACCGCCCTGCGGCGCTACGCCGGACCCGACGGTGCCAACACCTCGCAGGTCCTCGGCTACCTCTCGCCCGTCACCGACGCGGAGATCACCAAGGCCAAGAAGACCGACTCCCCGTACCTGCGCTCCGACCAGGTGGGCCGCTCCGGTCTGGAGCGCACGTACGACAAGGAACTGCGCGGCAAGGCGGGCGTCACCCGCTACGAGGTGGACAATCTCGGGCGGGTCATCGGGCAGGCGCAGGCCGACAAGCCGACGCCCGGCTCCAACGTCGTCACCTCGATCGACTCGCGGGTGCAGGCGGTCGCCGAGCGCGAGCTGAACAACGCGATGGTCGAGGCCCGCAAGACGTACGACAAGATCACGCACAAGAACTACGAGGCGGACTCGGGCGCGGTCGTCGTGATGGAGGCCAAGACCGGCCGGATCGTCGCGATGGCCTCCAACCCGACCTACGACCCGAACGCGTGGGTCGGCGGCATCTCCGCGAAGGACTACGCGTCCCTCACCGACAAGGAGTCCAACTACCCGCTGCTCAACCGGGCGATCCAGGGCCAGGCGGCCCCCGGCTCGATCTTCAAGGTGGTCTCCTCGACCGCCGCGGTGAACGCCGGGTACCCCTTCAACGGGCGGTACGGCTGCCCGAGCTCGTACTCGGTCGGCAGCCAGACCTTCACCAACTTCGAATCGCAGGGCTACGGCGACATCACCATCGGCCGGGCCCTCGAAGTCTCCTGCGACACCGTCTACTACGGCATCGCGGACAAGGAGTGGAAGAAGGACGGCGGGATCAACCCCAAGAAGGACCCGAGCGACTGGTTCTACAAGACGGCCCACCAGTTCGGGCTGGGCAAGGCGACCGGCATCGACCTGCCGAACGAGGTGAACGGCCGGGTCCCCGACCGCCAGTGGAAGAAGGACTTCTTCGAGGCTAACAAGGCCGCCTGGTGCCGGGACGGCAAGAAGGACGGCTCGTACGCCGAGAAGATCGCGTACGAGAACTGCCGCCAGGGCAACCAGCTGCGCGAGGGCGACGCGATCAACTACTCGATCGGCCAGGGCGACACCCTCGTCACCCCGATCCAGATGGCGTCGATCTACGCGGGCATCGCCAACGGCGGCATGATGCACCAGCCGAGCATCGGCAAGGCGATCGTCAGCGCCGACGGCACCTCGGTCAAGGAGATCGCGCCGAAGGAGCAGGGGCGGCTGCCGATGGACGAGGAGCTGCGCGACGACATCGACGGCGCGCTCGCCTCCGTGGCCACCACGGGCAGCGCGGCCTGGCGCTTCGGCGGCTGGCCGCAGAAGCAGATCCCGATGCACGCCAAGACGGGTACGGCCGAGGTCCAGGGCAAGCAGACCACCTCCTGGTTCGCCTCGTACACCGAGGACTACGCGATCGTCATGACCATCTCCCAGGGCGGTACGGGCTCCGGGGCGTCGGGGCCGGCGGTCCGCAACATCTACGAGGCGATGTACGGGCTCGACGAGAAGGGCAACCAGGACCTGTCCAAGGCCCTGCTCCCCAAGCCGCAGTCGGAGCTGCCGGCGATCCGCCCGGAAGGTGTCGGAAACTAGCCCGACACCCGGGCCGGATCGAGGACAGAAACTGACCGCAACCCTTCGTAACGTGGTCCTTGTCAGCGGGAAGACCCACGAAAGAGGCGGTTGGAATGGCTCACATCTCCGAAGAGGTCCCGGGCGACGAGCGTGGCACGCTCCTGCTCTTCGTCGAATCCCAGCGCACGGCGATCCGCGAATCGCTGGCGGGGCTGACCGCGGAGCAGGCCGCGAGCCGGCCGAGCGCCAGCGAGCTGTCGCTGTCCGGCCTGGTCAAGCACGTCGCCGGGGTCGAGCTGACCTGGCTGCGCCTGGCGCAGGGGCGGGCGGGCGAGACCGAGCAGAGCCCGGAGGCCTGGGCCGACGCCTTCCGGCTGGTCGGGGACGAGTCCATCGAGTCGGTCCAGGCCTTCTGGGACGGGGTCACGGCCGAGCTGGCGGCCTTCGTACGGGAGCTGCCGAGCCTGGACGAGACCTTCCCGCTGCCGCCGGCGCCGTGGTTCCCGGAGAACGCCAAGGTCTCGATGCGCTGGATGCTGCTGCACCTGGTCGAGGAGTTCGCCCGCCACGCGGGCCACGCGGACGTCATCCGGGAGTCCCTGGACGGCACCAAGGCCATGGGGTAGGCCGGGGGCCGGCCGGCTCCCGGGCCCCGGCCGGCCGCTACTTCCGCGGCGGGCTTGCACCTCACGTGGCGTGAGGACCCACAGTGAAGGGCGTACCGACCAGAGGAGCGGAAAAGATGAGCTACTCCGTGGGACAGGTCGCCGGATTCGCCGGAGTGACGGTGCGCGCGCTGCACCACTACGACGAGATCGGCCTGCTCTCCCCGAGCAGCCGCAGCGGCGCGGGTCACCGGCGTTACGACGACGCCGATCTCGACCGGCTGCAGCGGATCCTGTTCTACCGGGAGCTCGGCTTCCCGCTCGAAGAGGTCGCGGTCCTGCTGGACGATCCGGAGTCGAACCCGAGGGAGCACCTGCGCCGGCAGCACGCCCTCCTGTCCGACCGGATCGCCCGGCTCCAGCAGATGGCCGAGGCCGTGGAGCACGCCATGGAGGCACAGAGAATGGGCATCAACCTCACGCCCGAGGAGAAGTTCGAGGTCTTCGGGGACTTCGACCCCGACCAGTACGCGGACGAGGCGCACCGGCGCTGGGGCGACACGGACGCGTACAAGGAGTCCGCGCGCCGCTCGGCCGCCTACACCAAGGAGGACTGGCAGCGCTTCCAGGACGAGGCGGACGGGATCAACCGTCGGTTCGCCGCGCTGCTGGAATCCGGTGTGGCCGCGGACTCCGAGGAGGCCATGGACGTGGCCGAGGAGCACCGGGGCTGGATCGACCGCAACTGCTACCCCTGCTCGCACGAGATGCACACGTGCCTGGGCGAGATGTACGTCGCGGACGAGCGCTTCACCGCCTACTACGACAAGATCCGGACCGGCCTGGCGGTGTTCGTACGGGACGCGATCCTCGCGAACGCCGTCCGCAGCGTCTAGATCTCCGGATGTTCCCCGCACGGCCCCCTCCCGGTACCTGGAACCGGGAGGGGGTCTTGTGCGTTGATAATTGAAACCGCAGTCCTGTCCGAAGCCCCCCTCGGACGCCCCGCCGCGATACTCGCGATACCCCGATCCAGGAGAGCCCGGAACTCGTGTACACGCTTGCGCTCGGCCCAGAGTGGCTGTCCCCGGACTACCTGATCGGGCAATTCGGTCTGATCGGCATCCTGGTCATCGTTTTCGCGGAGTCGGGACTCTTCGCCTTCCTGCCCGGGGACTCGCTGCTGTTCACGGCGGGCCTGTTCACCGCGAGCGGCACCATCAAGCAGCCGCTGTGGCTGGTCTGCACCCTGATCTCGGTCGCCGCGATCATCGGCGACCAGGTCGGTTACATGATCGGCAAGGTCTTCGGCCCCAAGCTCTTCAACAAGCCGAACTCCAAGCTCTTCAAGCGCGAGAACCTCGACTCGGCGCACGACTTCATGGAGAAGCACGGCCCCAAGGCCATCGTGCTCGCGCGCTTCGTGCCGATCATCCGCACCTTCGCGCCGATGGTCGCGGGCGCGACGGCGATGAAGTACCGCACCTTCCTGACGTTCAACGTCATCGGCGGCGTCCTGTGGGGCGCGGGCGTCACGGTCCTGGGCTACCAGCTTGGCCAGTTCGAGGTCATCAAGAAGAACGTCGAGCCGATCTTCATCGGCATCGTCCTGATCTCCGTCATCCCGGTGGTCTTCGAGGTGCTGAAGTCCCGCAAGGAGAAGAAGGCGCAGGCCGCCTCCGGCGGGCAGCGCGTGGGAGACGAGGACCCGCAGGCCCCGGGTCGGCGCAGCGGCCGCCACGCCAAGCGCTGAGCCCCGTACGGGCGGCCCGTCGCCGGCCCGTCACCGCAACGTCCGAAAGCCCCGGGACCCGAGAGGGTCGCCGGGGCTTTCGCGCGTACGGGCCGGAGCCCCGGCAGGACCGGGAAGGGCCCCGGAACCCGCTAGATCCCCGGAACCCGCTAGAACCCGCGGGTCCGCTTGGCCGCGCGCCGCTTGGCGGCGCTCGCGGCGCCCGGGATCCGCATGAACAGCCGCGAGGTCTCCGACCCCAGGTTGACCCCGATCGCGATGGCCAGGGCGATGGCGGCGGCGTTCACCAGCGAGCCGAGGCCCTCGTTCAGCCGGTTCTCGGCGATCAGCAGCAGCCCGTAGTACGTCGCCGAGCCCGGCAGCAGCGGGCCGATGGCCGCCGTCGTGTACGGCAGGGCCGAGGCGAAGCGGTAGCGCGAGAAGAGCTGGCCGAAGAGGCCGACCAGTCCGGCGGCGATGGCCGTGGAGGGTACGGGCGGGATCCCGCCCGCGTAGTGCAGGGCCCCGAAGGTCACCCAGGCGACCCCGCCGTTCAGCGTCACGATCCACACGGTGGAACGTTCCTGCTGGAGCAGGATCGCGAACGTGAACACCAGCACCATCGAGGCCGCGATCTGGATCAGCGGCCGCTGGGTGATCTGGAGGACCTCCTCCGGCTTCGGTGAGGAACCCAGCTGGAGCCCGAGGTACAGCACGACCAGCACGCCCATGATGATGCCGATGAAGAGGTACATGACCTCCAGCAGCCGGGCCGAGGCGGTGATGTAGAAACCGGTCAGACCGTCCTGCACCGCCGCGACCAGGGCCCGCCCGGGCAGCAGCGCGAACAGCCCGCCGGTGATGACCGCGGAGGCGCGTACGTCGATCTCGCCCAGCTTCAGGGCCACGCCGATGGCGGCCGGCGGCATCGCGGCGACCACGAACTGGTAGAACTCCGGCAGCCCGCGCCCGGCGCACAGCCAGGCGAACCGGTCGCCGAGCATCGCCCCGATCGCGGCAGCGAAGAACACGAGCACGCCACCGCCGACCAGGGTGGAGGCGGCCCCGGCGAGCAGCCCGGCGGCGGCGGTCAGGACCCAGGAGGGGTACGGGTGCCGGTTGCGCCGGATCTCGGCGAGGCGCCGGTAGGCCTCCTCCAGCGAGAGCTCGAACTCGTGCGCGCTGATGTCGTCCACCAGCTGGTAGACGGCGGCCAGCCGGGTGTAGTCGGTGCCCCGGCGGCGTACGGTCCGGCTCGCCGAGACCGGGTCGTCGACGAGCGAGGGCTGGTGGGTGATCGACAGCAGCGTGAAGGTGACCGTGGGCTCGCAGCGGTCGAGCCCGTACGAGCGGGCCACCGCGAACATCGCCGCCTCCACGTCCTCGGCGCCCTCGCCGCCCGCGAGCAGCAGCTCGCCGATGCGCAGGGTGAGGTCGAGCACGCGGCCCACGGCGGGTCCGGACTCGGCGTGCTTCTGCACGGCCTCCGGGACGGGCCGGACGTCGACCGGCATGCGCAGCATCGTGCGCATGCGGTCCTGCCAGGGGGATTCCTTCATCAGGGAGACGGGGAACCCCGCGCCGGGGGTGTAGGCGGGCGGGGAGTGCTGGGCGCTGTACGTGGCCGGGGGAGCGAAGGCGGAGCCCTCGGGCGCGGGCTCGGCGTTCGGTTCCGGAACCCCTTCCGGCACGGCGAACTCCGAGGTCGGCTGGTCCTCGTCGACCGGTTCGGGCTCGATACCGGCGGGCGGGGCGAAGGCGCTGCGCGCCTCGTCGGATTTCGGCTTCCGGTCCTCCGTACCCCCGGATCCCTCGCCCTCCGCCACACGTCCTCCAGTCCCCGACCAGCCCGGCTATCAGTATGCGGAACCGTTTCGTCCTCGGCGAAACCAGACGACGAACGGGCGGCACCCCCTCGGTGAAGGGGGTACCGCCCGTCGCGTTCGAGCCTGTCACCTGCCGAGCGGACTCAGCGGGGGCAGAGGACTCAGTGGTGGCCGCCCTGGGCCTCAAGGCGCTTGAAGGAGGCCTCGATCTCGGCCTCGGCCTCGGCGCGGCCGACCCAGTTCGCGCCCTCGACCGACTTGCCCGGCTCCAGGTCCTTGTAGACCTCGAAGAAGTGCTGGATCTCCAGGCGGTCGAACTCCGACACGTGGTGGATGTCGCGCAGGTGCTCCACGCGCGGGTCCGAGGCCGGTACGCAGAGGAGCTTGGCGTCGCCGCCCGCCTCGTCGGTCATGTTGAACATGCCGATCGCGCGGCACTTGATCAGGCAGCCCGGGAAGGTGGGCTCGTCCAGGATGACGAGGGCGTCCAGCGGGTCGCCGTCCTCGCCGAGGGTGTTCTCGACGAAGCCGTAGTCCGCCGGGTAGCTGGTGGAGGTGAAGAGGCGACGGTCCAGACGGATCCGGCCGGTCTCGTGGTCCACCTCGTACTTGTTCCGCGAACCCTTGGGGATCTCGATGGTGACGTCGAACTCCACGTCCTGCTCCTCCATGATCAGCTTCATTGCTTCGAGACTGCAATTGGTCCATCTGCACGCGGGCACCCCCGGCCCTGCCGGGTGGGGTGCCATGCTCGCGGCAAGACGCAGTGGTTAAGTGTCCCTCACGCATATGTGTGATCGCGAAAGGGGCTGGTCCGAGGTGCCATACGTCAAGACGTGGCAGCTCATCGCGGTGTCGGCCGTCGCCGGCCTCGCCCTGTCGGTGGCCGCGGTGGCCGCGGCCGGTCCTTGGGACTCCGGCCAGCGTAAGGCCGAGCGGGACAGGGCCGCCTCCCGGGGCCTCACGGGTGGCGCAGATCACGGCGGCGACCGCGCCGGCGGGCTCCTGCCGCAGGCCGCGCCCAGCGCCCCCGGGGTCCTCTCCGGGATCGGCCCGGGCGCCCCGCGCGCGACCGGCAGCGGGGTCGCGGCCGCCGACGCCGGGCGGCTGGCCGAGGTGCTGCGGCCCCTGCTGGCCGACCCCGCGCTCGGCAGCGTCCGTACGGCCTCCGTGATCGACACCGCCACCGGCGGGGTGCTCTTCGAGTCCGGGGCGCGCGAGCCCATGACCCCCGCCTCCACCACCAAGATCGCCACCGCGGTGGCGGCGCTCTCCGCGCTCGGCCCCGAGCACCGGATCCGGACCACCGTGACCCCCGGAGCCGGCCCCGGGGAGATCGTCCTGGTCGGCGGCGGGGACCCCTCCCTCACCGCCAGGAAGAAGAGCCCCGCCGGGTCCGGAGGCAGCCTGCTCGCCCTCGCCGCCGACACCGCCCAGGCCCTCAAGGCCGCGGGCACCGACTCCGTGCGCCTCGGCTACGACGACACCCTCTTCACCGGCCCCGCCCGCCACCCGATCGGCGAGAACCCCAACATCGCGCCGGTCACCGCCCTCGCGGCCGACGAGGGCCGCCCCGACGAGTCCACCTCCGGGCCCGTCGACCGCGTCGAGGACCCCGCCAAGGAGACCGCCCGCTCCTTCGCGGCGCTGCTGGGGGAACGCGGGGTCAAGGTCACCGCCGAGCCGGCCCCGGCCAAGGCGCCCGCCGGGGCCCAGCCGCTCGCCACCACCCTCTCCACCCCGCTCGCCGGGCTCGTCGAGCGGATGCTGACCAACAGCGACAACGACATCGCCGAGGTCCTCGCCCGCCAGACCGCCCTCGCCTCCGGGCAGCCCGCCAGCTTCGAAGGCGCCGAGAAGGCCGTCACCGCCCGGCTCGCCGCCCTCGGCGTGGACACCGCCGGCTCCCGCTTCGCCGACGGCAGCGGCCTGGGCCGCGCCGACAGGATCAGCACCGGGCTGCTCGCCGGACTCCTGGCCAAGGCCGCCGACCCGCAGCGGCCGGAGCTGCGGCCCGTGCTCACCGGACTGCCCGTCGCCGGCTTCACCGGAACCCTGCGCGCACGCAACGCCGGCACCTCCCCGGCGGCCGGACTCGTACGGGCCAAGACGGGCACCCTGACCGGCGTGAACTCCCTCGCCGGGACGGTCGTCGACTCCTCCGGGCGACTGCTCGCCTTCGCGTTCCTGACCGCGAACGCCCCCGACCCCGGGGCCGCCGAGAAGGGGCTGGACAAGCTCGCGGCGGCCGTCGCCCGCGCCTCCTAGCGCTCGTTCGGCCGCCTCCCCGCCGCCTCCCACCGCCTCCGAGGGGCTCCGCCGCGGCGCCGGTCCACGTACCGTTGACGCATGACGAGCATCGGTGGTGCCGAGATGGTCGACTGGAATCTCGCGGTGGCGACCGCGACCCGGCTGGTGCGGCCGGGTCCCGAGGTCAGCCGCGACGAGGCCCGCGCCGTGGTGGCGGAGCTGCGCGGGCATGCGAAGACCTCCGAACGCCACGTCCGCGAGTTCACCCGGATGATCCCGGAGGGGATCACCGTCCCCGACACCCCCGTCCTCGTCGTCGACCGGGCCGGCTGGGTCCGGGCCAACGTGGCCGGCTTCCGCGAGCTCCTCGGCCCGCTGCTCGGCAAGATGCAGGACCGGCGGGCCGGCGCCCCCGGAGGCGCCGTCCTCGGCGCCGTCGGCGGCAAGGTCACCGGCGTCGAGCTGGGGATGCTGCTCAGCTTCCTGGCCTCCCGCGTGCTCGGCCAGTACGAGACCTTCGCCCCGGCCGGACGCGATCTGCCGGGCTCGGTACCGGGCGGCGGCCGGCTGCTGCTCGTCGCCCCGAACATCGTCCACGTCGAGCGCGAGCTGGACGTGCGCCCGCACGACTTCCGGCTCTGGGTCTGCCTGCACGAGGAGACGCACCGTACGCAGTTCACGGCCGTCCCCTGGCTCCGCGACCACCTGGAGGGCGAGATCCAGACGTTCCTCGGCGCCACCGAGGTGGACCCGGCGACCATCCTGGAGCGGCTGCGCGAGGCCGCCCAGTCCTTCGCCGGCGCCCGCCCCGCCTCCGAGCAGGACGACGAGGGCCGCTCCCTGGTCGAGCTCGTCCAGACCCCCGAGCAGCGCGAGGTGCTCGGACGCCTGACCGCCGTCATGTCCCTGCTGGAGGGCCACGCCGACTACGTCATGGACGGCGTGGGCCCCGCCGTGGTGCCCTCGGTCGCCGAGATCCGCGAGAAGTTCCAGCAGCGCCGGGCCAGCGGCGCGGGCCGCCTCGACGCCGCGCTGCGCAAGCTGCTGGGGCTCGATGCCAAGCTGCGCCAGTACCGCGACGGCGAGCGCTTCGTACGGGCCGTCGTCGGCCAGGTCGGCATGGACGGCTTCAACCGGGTCTGGACCTCGCCGAACACACTGCCGACGAAGGCGGAGATCGCCAAGCCGGCGGAGTGGGTCGCGCGGGTGCACCGCAAGGGCGAATAGGAGCGAAGGGGAGTGACTCAGGGGGCGTAAACATGTCTCACTGGGGGAAGAAGCGTCACCCGTCCGAGGGACCGTGGGGCGTGGAAGGGCGTGCGATGCTCAGGGAACGGCTCGGTTCTGTCACCATCGACGCACTCTGAGTGACAACCCTCATCTCGCGGGGGCTCCCAGCGGGGGGCTCCTCACGGGGGCCGGGGCACCGGGCAGCGTCGAACAGCACCGAACAGCAGCCGTTCCAGCACCACACCCCCAGCCTTCGAGGCATCCGAACTCCACCGAAGGGCACCGGACATGGGTCCCCATCCTGCGGTCGCGGCGATACGCCTGGCGGTCCGCCGCGTACTCCACGACGTCCTCACCGACCTCACCGACCGTCCAGCCGGCCACTCCCCGACCCCGTCCGGGGGGACACCCGCCGCGGCGGCCGCCACCCCGCCACTCGTACTCGTCGCCTGCTCCGGCGGCGCCGACTCCATGGCCCTCGCCTCGGCCCTGGCCTTCGAGGCGCCCAAGCTGGGCATCCGGGCCGGCGGCATCACCGTCGACCACGGCCTCCAGGCCGGCTCCGACCTGCGAGCCGCCGAGGTCGTCACCCGCATGACCGCGCTCCGCCTCGACCCGGTGGAGTCCGTCTCCGTGCGCGTCGGGCGCGACGGCGGACCCGAGGCCGCGGCGCGCGACGCCCGCTACGCCGCCTTGGACGAGGCCGCAGACCGCCTGGGCGCCGCCGCCGTGCTGCTCGGCCACACCCGGGACGATCAAGCCGAAACCGTCCTGCTGGGCCTCGCCCGCGGCTCCGGCATCCGCTCCCTGTCCGGCATGGCGGAGGTCTCGGGCGGCCCGGGCCGCAGCCACCGCTACCGCCGCCCCTTCCTCCAGATCGACCGGCAGACCGCCCGCAAGGCCTGCATGGTCCAGTCCCTGCCGGTCTGGGACGACCCGCACAACATCGACCCCGCGTACACCCGCTCCCGGCTCCGCCACGAGGGACTGCCCGCCCTGGAGAAGGCGCTGGGCAAGGGAGTCGTCGAGGCGCTGGCCCGCACCGCCCAGCTGTCCCGCGACGACGCCGACGCCCTCGACTCCTGGGCCGCGGAGGCCGAGACCGGCGTACGGGACGAGGACGGCAAGCTGGAGTGCGCCAAGCTGTACGCCCTGCCCCCGGCCGTCCGCCGCCGCGTGCTGCGCCGGGCCGTGGTGGCCGCCGGTTCCCCGGCGGGCTCCCTCTTCGCCCGCCACATCGAGGAAGTGGACCGGCTCATCACCGGATGGCGGGGCCAGGGCGCGATCAACCTGCCCGGCCGGGTCGAGGCCCAGCGGCAGGGTGGCAGACTTGTCATCCGGCAGGGCTGATTGGTGCTGAAACACGGCTGAGTCCTCCGGGGGCACCCCCGGAGCCCCGGCCGCAAACGAAAGTGATGCGGGTGGACGAGAAGGACATGGGCAGCGACCTCCAGTCGGTGCTCATCACCAAGGAAGAGATCGACGCGAAGCTGGCCGAGCTGGCCGCGAAGATCGACGCGGAGTACGCGGGCAAGGACCTGCTCATCGTCGGTGTGCTCAAGGGCGCCGTGATGGTGATGGCGGACCTGGCGCGCGCCTTGTCCACCCCGCTCACCATGGACTGGATGGCGGTGTCCTCGTACGGCGCCGGGACCCAGTCCTCGGGTGTGGTCCGGATCCTCAAGGACCTGGACACCGACATCAAGGACAAGCACGTCCTGATCGTCGAGGACATCATCGACTCGGGCCTGACGCTGTCGTGGCTGCTGTCGAACCTGGGCTCCCGCCAGCCGGCCTCCCTGGAGGTCGTCACGCTGCTGCGCAAGCCCGACGCCGCGAAGGTCGCGATCGACGTGAAGTGGGTCGGCTTCGACATCCCGAACGAGTTCGTCGTGGGCTACGGCCTCGACTACGCGGAGAAGTACCGCAACCTGCCGTTCGTCGGCACGCTCGCCCCGCACGTCTACGGCGGCTGACGCCCGGATCGCGACCGGGCCCCGGACCGGGGCCCGCTCAGGGGAACCCTGGAACGATTCCTGGCGTTGGAGCAGGGGAAAGCAGTTCTGTCAGCCGTCCCACGAGGCCGCGGGTGACAATACAGGGGTACATTCCGAAGAACAGTCTTTACTCACAGCAGCATTTACCTACGGGCAGGAGGGACGGGGCGCCTGGCGCCCCGTATGGATGGACGTGAAGCGATACTTCCGTGGGCCGGTCATGTGGATCGTGCTGGCCGTCCTCGCCGTGGTCGTGTTGATGAACGTCGTCGGCTCCGGCGGCGGCTACAAGTCGGTGGAGACCAGCGAGGTCATCAAGGCGATCAACAGTGGCCAGGTGGAGAGCGCCAAGCTCACCACCGGTGACAGCCAGATGATCAAGATCGAGCTGAAGAAGGACCAGAAGCTCGGCGACAACGACGGCACCAAGTTCCAGGCCAACTACATCGGAGACCAGGGCGTCCAGCTCGCCCAGAACCTCCAGACCAAGTTCGAAGCCGGTCAGATCCCGGACGGGTACACCGTCTCTCCGGACAAGACCAGCCCGTTCCTCAGCGTGCTGCTCTCCCTGCTGCCCTTCGTCCTCATCGTCGTCGTCTTCCTGTTCCTGATGAATCAGATGCAGGGCGGCGGCTCCCGGGTGATGAACTTCGGGAAGTCCAAGGCCAAGCTCATCACCAAGGACACCCCGAAGACGACGTTCGCCGACGTCGCGGGCTCGGACGAGGCCGTCGAGGAACTCCACGAGATCAAGGAGTTCCTGCAGGAGCCGGCCAAGTTCCAGGCCGTCGGGGCCAAGATCCCCAAGGGTGTGCTGCTGTACGGCCCGCCCGGCACCGGCAAGACCCTGCTGGCCCGCGCCGTCGCGGGCGAGGCCGGCGTCCCGTTCTACTCGATCTCCGGTTCCGACTTCGTCGAGATGTTCGTCGGTGTCGGCGCCTCGCGTGTCCGCGACCTGTTCGAGCAGGCCAAGGCCAACGCACCGGCGATCGTCTTCGTCGACGAGATCGACGCCGTCGGCCGGCACCGCGGTGCGGGTCTCGGCGGCGGCCACGACGAGCGCGAGCAGACCCTGAACCAGCTGCTCGTCGAGATGGACGGCTTCGACGTGAAGGGCGGCGTCATCCTGATCGCCGCCACGAACCGCCCGGACATCCTCGACCCGGCGCTGCTGCGCCCGGGCCGCTTCGACCGGCAGATCGCGGTCGACCGTCCGGACATGCAGGGTCGTCTGGAGATCCTCAAGGTCCACCAGAAGGGCAAGCCGGTCGCTCCGGACGTCGACCTCTCGGCCGTCGCCCGCCGCACCCCCGGCTTCACCGGTGCCGATCTGTCCAACGTCCTGAACGAGGCGGCGCTCCTCACCGCCCGCTCGGACCGCAAGCTGATCGACAACCACATGCTCGACGAGGCCATCGACCGCGTCGTGGCGGGCCCGCAGAAGCGGACCCGGATCATGTCGGACCGGGAAAAGAAGATCACCGCGTACCACGAGGGCGGTCACGCCCTGGTCGCGGCGGCCTCCCCGAACTCCGACCCGGTCCACAAGATCACGATCCTGTCCCGCGGCCGGGCCCTGGGCTACACCATGGTCCTGCCCGACGAGGACAAGTACTCGACCACGCGCAACGAGATGCTCGACCAGCTGGCGTACATGCTGGGCGGGCGCGCGGCCGAGGAGCTGGTCTTCCACGACCCGACGACCGGCGCGGCGAACGACATCGAGAAGGCCACGGCGACGGCCCGCGCGATGGTGACCCAGTACGGCATGACCGAGCGCCTCGGCGCGATCAAGTTCGGCGGGGACAACACCGAGCCGTTCCTGGGCCGCGAGATGTCGCACCCGCGGGACTACTCGGAAGAGGTCGCGGCGCTCGTCGACGAAGAGGTCAAGAAGCTCATCGAGACGGCGCACAACGAGGCCTGGGAGATCCTGGTCGAGAACCGCGACGTCCTCGACAACCTGGTCCTTGCCCTCCTTGAGAAGGAGACGCTGGGCAAGGAGGAGATCGCCGAGATCTTCTCGACGATCGTGAAGCGCCCGGCCCGCCCGGCGTGGACCGGTTCCTCGCACCGCACCCCGTCGACCCGCCCGCCGGTGCTCTCTCCCAAGGAGCTTCAGCTGACGAACTCGGCGAACGGTGTCTCGACGGGCACGCCCGCCGTGTCCGTGGAGAAGGACCCCGCGCCGGAGGACCGCGCCGAGTAGCCCTCGGCCGGACCGTCCCGGAATGGATGCCGCGCCCCCCAGGTTCTAGCCTGGGGGGCGCGGCACTTTTGTGTGCCCGTGAGGCGCCAGTGCACACAGGAACGAGGAAGAGATGACCGACCCAGTGACCCTGACCGGTGACGAGGGCACGATCGGCGAGTTCGACGAGAAGCGCGCCCAGGCGGCGGTCCGCGAGCTCCTGATCGCGGTCGGCGAGGACCCGGACCGCGAAGGCCTCCTGGAAACCCCGGCCCGCGTGGCCCGGGCGTACAGGGAGATCCTGGCCGGCTTGCGGCAGGAGCCGGAAGACGTGCTGACGACGACCTTCGACCTCGGACACGACGAGATGGTCCTGGTGAAGGACATCGAAATCGTCAGTTTGTGCGAACATCACCTCCTGCCGTTCCACGGTGTGGCGCACGTGGGCTACATCCCGGCTGAATCCGGCAAGATCACCGGGCTGTCGAAGCTGGCGCGGCTGGTCGAGGTCTACGCCCGGCGCCCGCAGGTGCAGGAACGACTCACCACGCAGATAGCCGACTCGCTGATGCGGATACTCGAAGCGCGCGGCGCGATCGTCGTGATCGAGGCCGAGCACATGTGCATGTCGGTGCGCGGCATCCGCAAGCCGGGTGCGAAGACCACCACGTCGGCGGTCCGCGGCCAGCTCCGTGACCCCGCGACCCGGAGTGAGGCCATGAGCCTCATCATCGCCCGCTAGCCGGATTGTCGGTGCCGTCCTCTAACGTCCCGATCAGACGCATTTCACTCTGATCGGGGGACCAGGATGGCGGGGCTGCCGAGCAGGCAATTGGTGAACACTGCCGGCGGCCGTGTCCAGGCGCGCAGCGTTGCGCCTGGGCACACCTTGTGGGCCCTCGACGGTGACCGAACGGTCAAAACCGCTGTCGTCTGGGTGACGGCCGTCAAGGCACGTGACGTCGTGGACGTCGTGACGGACCGACTGACGATCACAGTGGCTCCGGACCAGTTGCTGGACGGCGCCGAGGGCGAGCCGGTACGCGTCGAGCCTCACCGTGGCGACGGGCCTGCCAGCCCGTCTGGAGCCGGTTACCCGGCCGTCAGGCTTCCTCCGGCGTGACCTTCCGGGTTTTCGCGTGCGGGTGGTCTCCTCCTTCCTCGCCGATCTGATGCGGCAGTACGTCGGTGGCGATGCCCACCACATGAGGCAGGGGTTCCCCCGGGTCGTACTGAGGGACCTTGAGACCTTCAACGGGTTCCTCGACGGCTACGCGGACGGGGACGGGTACAGGCTCAAGCGATGGCAGGCACGCACCATCGCGAGCGCGAACGTTCCGTTTCTCGCCGAACTCGCGGTGATCATTGGCGCACGGTTCACGCCGCTGCCCCGGGGCAAGGTCTCACAGCTGCTCATCACCGATCAGTGGGAGCGTCGCGGCACGTTCGTGCCCGAAACGCATCCGATCCACCTCGTCGAGTCGGGTACTGCGGAGGTTCGCGCGGTGCTGCCGCGGACCGCCACGGGGGCCAAGCCCTTCACTCTCTACAGCTTCGGGCTGGAGCCCTATCCCAGTTTCCTGGTGAACGGTCACTCCGTACGGGCGGCGGACTAGGTGCGCCCTCCCCGCTCGTCGGGGGGTTCAGGCGCGGGAGGGGGCTTGGGGGGTCGTGTCGTCGTCTTCCGGGAGTTTGAGGACGTGCTCCAGGAAGAGGGCGGCGGCGATGACGGCCGCGCCCGCCAGGACCGCGAAGCCCGCGTACCAGGTCTGGTCGCGGCGGGCCGGGACGTCGAGGGAGTCCATCAGCAGGAAGACGCCCACGCCGCCGTACATGCCCGCCACGAGGGCCGCGACGAGGGCGCTGGCCTGGCCGAAGACGACGGCGCGGGCCGCCATCAGCGGCTCCACGCCCTTGGCGCCCGGCCTGCGCTCGCGCTGCGCCTTGAGGCGGGCGCGCAGCGAGAGGGCCGTGGCCAGCAGGACGACCGCGATGGCGCCCAGCACGATGGGCGCGGCGAGCGGGACGCCCGGCAGGGTCCCGTACGCGTTCCACAGCCGGGCGCCCGCCCAGGACAGCACCCCGGCGACGACGAAGATCCCCGCCAGGACCGCCGGCCTCAGTTGCTTCACGTGCCCGTTCCCCGCTTTCCGCGCCGCGGACTCGTGGACGTTCCCCGGCTCCCAGCCACAGGTTAACGACTACTCGGGCAGGCGGAGTTCCAGGTCCGGGCGCGGCGTGACGCCCGCCAGGCCGATTCCGGCCAGCAGCGCGCCGACGGGGCCGCGGCCCGGGATCTGCGCCTCGGGGTCGATGTCGTTCCACGGGGCCAGGACGAAGGCCCGCTCGTGCGCCCGCGGGTGCGGGAGGGTGAGGACCGGGTCGTCCGAGACCACGTCGGCGTACGACACGATGTCGACGTCGATCGTGCGCGGGCCCCAGCGCTCCTCGCGGACGCGGTCGAAGGCCTCCTCGATGGCGTGGCCGCGCTCCAGCAGGGAGGACGGCGGCAGGGTCGTCTTCAGGGCGATGACCGCGTTGAGGTACGAGGGCTGCGAGCCGGGCTCGACGCCCCACGGCTCGGTCTCGTAGACGGGGGAGACGGCCTTGACCCGCAGGCCGGGGGTGTCCCCGAGGGCGTCGATGGCGCCCTGGAGGGTCTCCAGGCGGTTGCCGAGGTTCGACCCGAGCGCGATGACGGCCCACTTGGGGTTGGAGAGGGTGGTGTCGGCCGCGTCCACCGTCTGGACGACGGATGCGGGCACCGGCTGGACGGTGGGGTCGCTCGGGGCGTTCAGTCCGTTGTTCACACGCGGCTCCGGGTGATCGTGATGGTCACGTCGTCGAAGGGGACGGTGATGGGGGCGTCCGGTTTGTGGACGACGACCTCCACCTGTGCCACCGCTTCGTGCTTGAGGCACTGCTGGGCGATCCGCTCGGCGAGGGTCTCGATCAGGTCGACGGGCTCTCCCTGGACCACGTCGACGACCTCCTCGGCGACGACCCCGTAGTGCACGGTCTTCGCCAGGTCGTCGTCGGCCGCCGCGGGGCGGGTGTCGATGTGCAGCACGAGGTCGACGATGAAGGTCTGGCCTTCCTCGCGTTCCCGGGGGAAGACGCCGTGGTGCCCGCGAGCCTTGAGGCCGCGCAGCGCGACACGATCCACGCGAATCACTCCTGCTTTCGTAGGTGCTTCCGGTCCGGGACTCCCCGGATCCATGGCCTGCGCCGAGTGCGGTCGGCGTCGTCCGTCTTCGAATTTACCTGCGAAAGACCCCGGCTCCCGCCGGTGGGGTCAGGCGGAGTCCTCTTCCTCGTCCTCGTCGGAGTCGGTGAGCACGGGAGAACCGTGGTGGGACCACAGTCGCCACCCCTGCGATGTGCGTCGGAACACATTCGTGGCGACGACCAGCTGGCCGACGAGCGGGCCGAGCTCTCCGCCGTCCTCGGCGGGGCCGCCGCTGAGGATGTTCTCCGTACACGTCACCAGTGCGGTGTCACCTATGACGGCGACTTTCGTATCGGTGAGGAAGAACTGGATGTAGTCGGTGTGGGACATGATCAGCGCGTACGAGCGCAGCACCTCGCCGCGGCCGGAGAGCACCGGCCAGCCCGGGTGCACGCAGGAGATCTCGTCCTCAAGCCAGAGCGCCGACAGTGCGTCGAAGTCCCCCCGCTCCATGGCCTCGTAGAAGGCCGTGTTGACCTCGTCGACCGCTTCGATGTCGGTTCTGCTCACCGTGCTCCTTCTCGTTCGATGGTCACAGCGCTCCTTCCACGGCGCGGGCCACCCGAACCGCGTCGGCGGTCGCCCGTACCTCGTGGACCCGTACGGCCCAGGCGCCCTGGTGGGCGGCGATGGCGGAGACGGCGGCGGTGGCCGCGTCCCGCTCGCGGGCGGGCGGCGGGGAGGCGTCGGCGGCGCCGGCCAGGATCCGGCCGAGGAAACGCTTCCGCGAGGCGGCGACCAGCAGCGGGAAGCCGAGGGCGCGCAACTCGGGGAGGTGGGCGACCAGGGCCAGGTCGTGCTCGGCCATCTTCGCGAAGCCGAGGCCGGGGTCGACGAGGAGCCGCTCGGGGGCGATCCCGCCGGCCACGACGGCGTCGATGCGGGTCCGCAGCTCGGCGGTGACCTCGGCGACGACGTCCTCGTACACGGCGAGCTTGTTCATGCCGTCGCTGAAGCCGCGCCAGTGCATCACCACGAACGGCACCTCGGCGGCGGCGACGGCCGGGATCATGCCGGGGTCGGCGAGGCCGCCGCTGACGTCGTTGACCAGCGTGGCGCCCGCGGCCACGGCCCGGGCGGCGACGGAGGCGCGCATGGTGTCGACGGAGACGGTGACCCCTTCGGAGGCCAGGCCGCGCACCACGGGGACGACGCGGCGCAGCTCCTCCTCCTCGTCGACGCGGGTGGCGCCGGGGCGGGTGGATTCGCCGCCGACGTCGACGAGGTCGGCGCCCTGGGCGACGAGGTCGAGGCCGCGCTTGACGGCGGCGGTGGTGTCGAACCAGCGGCCCCCGTCGGAGAAGGAGTCGGGGGTGACGTTGACGACGCCCATGACCCCGCAGCGGTCCCATTCCGGCAGGCCTGCGACCCGGCCCCTGCCGGCGGCCCCGCGCTTGATGTTCATGGCTCCAGGGTAGGGCCGGGTCCCTGGCCGGGCGGAACGCGGGAAACGGCGGAGCCCGGCCCGCCGTGCGTGCGGCGGGCCGGGCTCCGGTGCGGGGCGGTCCGGGATCAGGCGACCTGGACTTCGCGCTCCGCCTTGGCCTGGGCCGGGACCGGGGCGCTCGGGTGGGTGTGGGCGCAGGTGCGGACCGGCTTGGGGCGGCGCCGGCTGGCGAAGAGCCGGGGCAGGGCCAGCGTGACGAACCCTTCGGCCTGCATCGCGGCGAAGCCGATGCGGGGCAGGTCGCGGGTGGTGCGGAAGACCACGAAGCGGGGCTCCCAGCGCGGCTTGAACTTCGCGTTGAACTTGTACAGCGACTCGATCTGGAACCAGCGGGACAGGAACACCAGCAGGCTGCGCCACATCCGCAGCACCGGGCCGGCGCCGATCTTCTCGCCGCGGGCGAGGGCCGAGCGGAACATCGCGAAGTTCAGGGAGACCTTCTCGATGCCCAGCGAGGGCGAGGCCTCCAGGGAGGCGACGATCAGCAGCTCGTTCATGCCGGGGTCGGCGGCGCGGTCGCGGCGCATGAGCTCCAGCGACATGCCGTCCTTGCCCCACGGGACGAAGTGCAGGACGGCCTTGAGGTCGCCGAACGGGCTGGTGTCGCCCTCCTCGACGCGGTGGGCGGTGGCGATGTAGCAGTCCCCGTCGCCCGGGTCGCCGACGCGGCCCAGGGCCATGGAGAAGCCGCGCTCGGTGTCGGTGCCGCGCCAGGCCTCGGCGGCGCCCCGTACCTGCTCCAGCTCCTCGTCGGTCAGCTCGCTGACGCGGCGGACCTTGGTGGTGTAGCCGTTGCGCTCGATGCGCTTCACCATCTGGCGGACGTTGCGCATCGCCCGCCCGGAGAGGGAGAAGTCTTTGACGTCGACGATCGCCTCGTCGCCGAGCTCCAGGGCGTCCAGGCCGGTCTCGCGCGTCCAGACCTCGCCGCCCGTCTCGCTGCAGCCCATGACGGCCGGGGTCCAGGAGTGGGCCTTGGCCTCCTCCATGAACCGCTCGATGGCGCCGGGCCAGGCCTCGACGTCGCCGATGGGGTCGCCGGAGGCGAGCATCACGCCGGAGACGACGCGGTAGGTGACGGCGGCCTTGCCGCTGGGGGAGAAGACGACGGCCTTGTCGCGGCGGAGGGCGAAGTGGCCCAGCGAGTCGCGGCCGCCGTGCTTGGCGAGCAGCTCGCGCAGCTTCGTCTCGTCGTCGGCGGTGAGCCGGGCGGCCGGGTGCTCGGGGCGGAAGGCCAGGTAGATGGTGGTGAGCGCGGTCAGCATGCCGAGGGCGCCGAGCGAGTAGCCCACGGTCCAGGAGACCCTGCCGGAGTAGTCGACCGGCCCCTCCATGCCGAAGAGCCCGTACACGACGTGGCTGATCTGCTCGTAAATACCCGGATGGCCGACGACGCGGCCCGGGTGCGAGTTGACGATGACCAGACCCAGGCCGATGGAGCCGGCGCTCATCAGCACGAAGTTGGCGAGCGCCTTCCAGCGGCTGCGCGGGTCCGGCAGCGCCTTGAATTCACCCTGGTGGCGCACGATGAGCCCCAGGAGCACCGCCGCGAGGACGACGCTGATGACGGAGTGCCGGTACATGAACTGCGCGGCGGCACCGGCCGGGAGCAGGACGACGGTGGCCCGCCAGGCACGGCGCTTGCGGCGCTTGAGGCCGTGGGCGAGCAGGAGGAGCAGAACGCCCGCACTGATGGCGAGGGCGGCCGCGAACGGGCCCAGCGAACCGGGCAGCACCTCGGTGACCGCGTGGATCCGGCTGTGCCGGAACCGCGGGAACACTCCCGCCGCGATGTCCAGAAGGCCGACGATCATGACGGCCGTACCTACCAGCCCGGGCACCGACTCCGGTCGTGGGCCGCGGAAGATTCGGCGGACCTGCTTCGGAACCTGTCCCGACTTATCGCCATCTATCCTGCTAGACATCGCTTCCCGTTGCTCCGCGAGAGATCATGTGGCCGAAGGCCGCGACAGCCTCCGGAGTGTGGTGCGTCCACTAGGACGACATCGGGGTCGAGCGGGTTCACTCTTCCGCCGAGAAAAACTAGTCCTGCCATCAGAAAGTCGACTGACTGCTCATGGGTCTCACCAGTAATACGGTTCTGGCGCTGGCCATCATCGCCGGTGTGCTGCTGTTCGCAGCCACGGTGTGGTTCTGGCCCCGGCTCTCGGGCCGCACCTGGCGTGCGCTGCTCGGCCGGGTCGGGCTCCTGCTCGCGACCCAGCTGGCGCTGTTCTCGGCCGTGGGCCTGGCGGCGAACAAGTCCTTCTCCTTCTACGGTTCGTGGGCGGACCTGTTCGGCCAGCAGACGTCTGTCGGCAAGGTCGTGGACCACTCCATGAGCAGCAAGGACATCAAGGTCGTCGACAAGCAGAAGCTCGACGTGCCGGGCGGGGCCCAGCCCCAGGTCGGCGGACAGATCCTGAAGGTTGCCATAACCGGGCAGAAGTCGAAAATAACGAGCCCGGGCTACGTGTGGCTGCCGCCGGAGTACTTCCAGCCGCAGCACAAGGAGCAGAACTTTCCGGCCTCCATCGTGCTGACGGGCTACCCGGGCACCGCCGAGAACCTGATCAAAGGGCTGAACTACCCGATGACGGCCTTCAAGCAGGCCAAGGCGGGCAAGATGAAGCCGATGATCCTGGTGATGCTGCGTCCGACCGTCGCGCCGCCGCGTGACACCGAGTGCGTGGACATACCCGGCGGACCGCAGACGGAGACCTTCTTCGCCGAGGACCTGCCGCAGGCCATCCAGGCGACCTTCCGGGTCGGCAAGAAGCCGCAGAACATGGGCTTCATCGGGAACTCGACGGGCGGCTACTGCGCCCTGAAGATCGCCGCGCACTACCCGCAGACCTTCGGCGCCGCCGCGGGTCTGTCCGCGTACTACGACGCGGCGAACGACGCGACCACCGGCAACCTGTTCCAGGGCGACGACAAGCTGAAGAAGCGCGCGGACGTCCTGCACAGCATCGAGCACAAGAAGCCGACCGGTACGTCGTTCCTGGTCACCAGCAGCGAGACGGGCGAGCCCAACCTCGACGACACCAAGAAGTTCATCAAGCTGGTCAAGGGCCCGGACCGGGTCTCCTCGATCATCCTCGACAGCGGCGGCCACAACTTCAACACCTGGCGCCGCGAGATCCCGCCGATGCTGGTGTGGATGAGCAACCGCATCCAGGCCTGACCCCGGCCCGCTCAGGGCCCGGGGCCGCGCCCCTGTCCTGCGCCCCTGCCTTACGCCTCTTGCAGCTGGGCCCGGCGCAGTGCCCGGTGCACCCCCTCCGGGGTCAGTACGCCGACCAGCTCACCGGAGTCCGGGTCCGTGACCCCGATCCGGCCGGAGTCCTCCTGCAGCAGCAGCGCGAGCGCCTCGCGCAGACTCGCCCCCAGCGCCACGTCGGCGGTGGGGGCTTTCCCGTCCCCGGCCGCCCGCGCCGGGTCGGCCCGCTCCAGGTCGGCCCGCTCCACCGGGGTGACCGCGAGCCGCTTCAGGCCCCGGTCCGCGCCGACGAAGGAGGCCACGTACTCCGTAGCGGGCGAGGCCAGTACCGCGGCCGGGCGGGCGAACTGCTCGATGGTGCCCGTGCCGTAGACGGCGATGCGGTCGCCGAGCCGGATCGCCTCCTCCAGGTCGTGCGTGACCAGCAGGATCGTCTTGCGCACCGTCCGCTGGAGCGCCAGGAACTCGTTCTGGAGGCGCTCGCGGACCACCGGGTCCACCGCCCCGAACGGCTCGTCCATCAGCAGCACCGGCGGGTCGGCCGCCAAGGCCCGCGCGACGCCGACGCGCTGGCGCTGCCCGCCGGACAGCTGCTCCGGGTACCGGCCCCCGTACACGGCCGGGTCCAGCCCGACCAGTTCGAGGAGCTCGGCGGCCCGGGCGCGTGCCGTGGCCTTCGGGGTGCCGATCAGCTGCGGGACGGTCGCGGTGTTCTCCAGCACCGTCTTGTGCGGGAACAGCCCGACCTGCTGGATGACGTACCCGATGTGCCGGCGCAGTTCGACGGGGTCGGCGCTCGCGATGTCCTCGCCGCCGAGCAGGATCCGGCCGGAGGTCGGCTCGATGAGCCGGTTGACCATCTTCATCGTGGTCGTCTTGCCGCAGCCGGACGGGCCCACGAGCGTGACCAGCTCACCCTCCGCCACCTCGAAGGACAGGTCCTCGACGGCCGTGGTCCCGTCGGGGTAGCGCTTGGTCACATGCTCGAATCGGATCACATGCCCATCCTCCCCCACACCCCGCGGGTTGTTTGTGACGGGAGTATTACCCCGCTGCGAAGGTTTCCGGCCATTGTCGGCCCCGGGGGTTATGGTCGCTTGTGACCGGGCCCGTTCGGACGGGTGTACGCAGTGGCGGCAGGGGGTGAGGGCATGGCCGGGCAGAACTGCCTGGTGGCGAACGACTGGATCTGCTGGGACTACGTCACGTCCCGCTCCCAGGAGCTCACCGACGCCACGGTCCAACATGTCTGGATCACGGGGGTGTCGGTCGTCATCGGCCTCGTCGTGTCCCTCCCGCTGGCCCTGCTGGCCCGCCGCGGCCGGCGCTGGGCCGCGCCCGTGCTGGGCCTGACCACCCTGCTCTACACGGTCCCCTCGCTCGCCATGTTCTCGCTGCTGCTGCCCCTCTTCGGGCTGTCGGCCTCACTCGTGGTGACCGGGCTGGTGCTGTACTCGCTGACCATCCTGGTGCGCAACGCCATGGCCGGGCTGGAGGCGGTCCCCGAAGAGGTGCGGGAGGCGGCGCGCGGGATGGGGTACGGGCCGGGGCGGCTGCTGTGGCAGGTCGAACTGCCGCTGGCGCTGCCCGCGCTGCTCGCCGGGGTGCGGATCGCCACGGTGTCTACGGTGGCGCTGACCACGGTCGGCTCCATCGTCGGCAAGGGCGGTCTGGGCAACCTCATCGCCCCGGCGGTCAACAGCTCCTTCAAGGCCCAGGTGCTCACGGCGTCCGTGCTGTGCGTGCTGCTCGCCCTGGTGGCGGACCTGGCCCTGCTCGGCGTACAGCGGCTCCTCACGCCGTGGACGCGGGCGACGCGCGCGCCGCGGGCGGCCCGGCGGGCGAAGCCGGTGCCCGCCGAGCCCGCTGCGCCCGCCGCGACGACTCCGACGAAGGGGGCCTGAGGCGATGGGCGTGCTGGGACAGGCCTGGGACTGGCTGGCGGACGGGGCCAACTGGTCCGGGGAGAACGGGGTGTGGCACCGGCTGGGCGAGCACGTCTACGTCAGCGGGATCTCCCTCGCCATCGCCTGCGCGCTGGCCCTGCCGATCGGCCTGTGGCTCGGCCACATCGGCAAGGGCGGGGCGCTCGCGATCAACGTCTCCAACATCGGGCGGGCCGTCCCCGTCTTCGCGGTGCTGGCCCTGTTCATGGTCTCGCCGCTGCGCAGCGCGGGCTATCTGCCCACCGTCGCCGCGCTCGTGCTCTTCGCCGTACCGCCGCTGCTGACCAACGCGTACGTGGGTATGCGCGAGGTGGACCGCTCGGTGGTGGAGGCCGCCCGGGGCATGGGCATGTCCGGCGGGCAGCTGTTCTGGCGGGTGGAACTGCCGCTCGCGCGCGAGCTGGTGATGACCGGGCTGCGTTCGGGCGCCGTCCAGGTGATCGCGACGGCCACGATCGCGGCCATGGTCGGGCAGGGCGGCCTCGGCCGGATCATCACCGCCGGTTTCAACACGTACAACACCCCGCAGGTCTTCGCGGGGGCGCTGCTGGTGGCGGCGCTGGCCCTGCTGGTCGAGGGCGCCCTGGTGGCGGCGGACCGGCTGTTCCCGCGCCCGGCGGCGCGCTGACCCGCCGGCCGCGCGCCCGTCGCCGCGGGCCTTCCCCGTTCGTTGGTCGTTCCCACTCCCTTGGAGGAGCACAAGATGAGCAAGTCCACGCGCGTCCTCGGCGCCGTACTGGGGGCGGCGGCCCTGACCGCCTCCCTCGCCGCGTGCGGCGGCGACAGCCTGGAGAAGAGCAAGGACGCCGGGTCGGGAGCCTCCGCGCCCTCCGACTCCGGTTCCGGTTCCGCCAAGGGCAAGATCGTGATCGGCGCGGCGGGGTTCACGGAGTCCAACGTGCTGGCGGAGCTGTACGCGCAGGTCCTCAAGGACGCGGGCTACAGCACGTCGATCACCACGGTGAACAACCGCGAGCTGTACGAGCCCTCGCTGGAGAAGGGCGAGATCGACGTCGTCCCGGAGTACGCGGCCACCCTCGCGGAGTTCCTCAACGCCAAGGTGAACGGTCCGAAGGCACCGGAGGAGAAGCCGGTCGCGTCGAGCGACGTGGCGGCGACGGTCGCGGGGCTGGAGAAGCTGGCGGCGCCGCTCGGCCTGAAGGCGCTGCCGGCGGGCCCGGCGGTCGACCAGAACGCCTTCGCGGTGTCGAAGGAATTCGCCCAGAAGAACAACCTGAAGACGCTTTCCGATCTTGGCAAGTCGGGGCTGAAGGTGAAGATCGCGGCGGGTGACGAATGCGCCGTACGGCCCTTCTGCGCGCCGGGCTTGAAGAAGACGTACGGAATCGATGTTTCCGGTATTGACCCGAAGGGCGTGGGCACCCCGCAGGCCAAGCAGGCGGTCAAGGACGGTGTCGACCAGCTGGCGCTCACCACGACCACCGACGCCACCCTCGACACCTTCGGGCTGGTGCTGCTGGAGGACGACAAGAAGCTCCAGAACGCCGACAACGTCCTGCCGGTGGTCAACGCCAAGGACGCGGGATCCCCGGAGATCGCGGCCGCCCTCGACAAGCTGACCAAGGTCCTCACGACCGCGGACCTCGTCGAGTTGAACAAGCAGGTGGACGCCCAGCGCGAGAAGCCGGCGGATGCGGCGAAGGCCTATCTGAAGGCGAAGGGCCTCACGAAGTAGGAGTAGTTACGGGTTTGGTGGAGAAATGACGGGTAACTGCCCGGCCACAGATTGCCGGGCAGTTACCCCACTGGACCCCCACGCCCTGTAAATTTCAGGCCATGCCCCGTGGACGCCACCGCAATCCCGAACCCCTGCACCGGCTGCTCACGCCGACGACCGTGGCCGGAGTCTCCGTCGCCAGTGCGGCCGCGGCCTGGCTGCTCGCGGAACCCTTGCCCCTGCGCCTGCTCGTGGCCCTCGCGGGGGCGGCGGGCGTGTCCGGCGCCGTCCTCATGCGCGCCTGGGACCGCGCGGCCGGCCGCCGCGTGGCCGAACTCGCGCGCGAGCGGGTCAAGGACGAGTGGAAGACCGAGGAGCGGATAGCCGAGCTGGAGTCCGACCTCGAAGAGGCCCGGGCGCTGCGCGCCAAGCTGGACGCGAAGCTGCGGGCCAAGCGGGTCGAACTCGCCGGGCTGCGCGGCGAGCACGCCGCGCTGCTGCGCCGGTACGCCACCGCGGAGACCGAGCGGGCCAGCGCCCTGGAGGGCCGCCGCCTGCTCGCCATCGAGGCCTCGGCGGCCCCGGCCTCCCCGGCGGCGCCGAAGGAGCTGCCGGCGGTGACCGAGGAACGCACGTCGAGCGGCGCGCCCACCAGCGTGGGCTACGCCCGGGCCAACGCCGCCATGGCGGCCCTCGTCCGCAAGGCGGAGGCGAAGGCGAAGGCGTCCGGCAAGACCGAGGCCGCCGGGCCGGTGGCAGCGGAATCCGCGCACGGCCGTACGGGCGCGGTCCCGGCGCGCCGCCCGGCGGCCGCGGTGGCCCCGTACTCGGTCGCGCGCCGCTCGGCCTCCCGCGTCGAGGGCGGCTTCGACTTCTTCGGCACCAAGACCGCGGCCCAGGCCCGTGCGGTGATCGAATCGGTGCAGAACGAGGACCTGGCCGACGTGGTCGGCGCCGAGGCCCTCGCGGTGCACCAGGCGGAATCCGCGCAGGCGGAGCCGGCCGCGGGCGAGCAGCCGGTCAAGGAACAGGGCTTCAAGCAGCCCACGCCCGAACAGCGCGCGGTGGGCCAGGTCATCGACCTGACGGCCCACGACGAGACGGAGCCGATCGACGTCGTCCGCCTGCGCACCGCGATCTCCTAGCCCTCAGAACAGCGGGAGCTGGCCCGGCAGGGGCGGCAGGACGAAGCCGTCCAGGGTCGGCGCCGAGGCGCCCAGCACCACGCGGGCCCGGAAGCCGGGGCAGGAGACCAGATCGGCCCGGACGCGGCCGGCGGGAGGGTCGTGGCGGGCGATCCGGCCGGCGGTCACGGCGCAGTCGCGCCCGCATGCGGGGCAGGCCCGTCGGGGGGAGAGGGACATGCCCCAAGTCTGCACCCCCGTACCGACATCGGCGCCGGACATCAACGCCGGACGTCAGCGCCGGGCGGCCAACCACGACGCGTGGGCCGCGCAGACCCGGTCCCAGAGTCCCGCGCGGTCCGCCGGGGACAGGTCGTCGAGCTCCCGCCGGAAGACCCCGCCGACCACCGCCCAGAACTCGCCCGGCGTGTTCAGGATCCGCTCGGTCGTCGGCTTGCCCGGTTCGGTCCGGGTCAGCACCCGGCCGCGCAGCGCGTCGGTGCCGTGCGCGTCGCGCCGCAGCAGGGCCAGGGTCCGTACGAAGCCCGAGTCCGGCGCGGTCGACAGCCGCCGGTGCGTGGTCTCGAAGTCGGCCGTCCGCGCCGGCGCCGAGAGGATGTTGACCACCGGGCAGGGGCCCTCGTCGTAGACGTACCGCCAGCCGGGCAGCTCCCCCTCCAGCGGACCGAGCCCGTACGTGAACTCCCCCTGCCGGTGCGTTCCGGCGCGCAGCGGAAGCGGCTCGTACGGGCCGTCGCCCAGCCCGGCGTCGACGAAGTACTCCTCGCCGCCGGCGCGGACCGTCAGCGCGAGGTGGTCGCCGTTGACGTCGAGGCGCTCGCGCTCCGCCGCGACGAGGACGCCGGCCAGATGGCGGGTCACGTCGAAGCCGAGGTGCTCCAGGAGCAGAGCGAAGGCGCCGTTGAGGTGGAAGCAGTACCCGCCGCGCCCGGCCGCGATGCGGCGTGCGGACAGCTCGGGATCGATGCCGGGCGGCCGGCCGAGCTGGATGTCGAGGTTCTCGTACGGGACGCGCTCGACGTGGGCGCGCTGGAGCGCGAACAGCGCCTCCGCGGTGGGCCGGGGCGGACGCGCGAAGCCGAGCCGCCGCAGGTAGCCCTCGAACAGGCCAGGGGTCATGCCCGCACCCTAAGCAGGGAACGCCCGCTCAGTCGCGGGAGTTCCCGCCACTTATCACTTGTCGATGTCTCCCACGACGAAGAACAGCGAGCCCAGGATCGCCACCATGTCCGCGACCAGCTGTCCCGGCAGCAGCACCGACAGCGCCTGGATGTTGTTGTACGAGGCGGAGCGCAGCTTCAGCCGGTACGGGGTCTTCTCGCCCTTGGAGACGAGGTAGTAGCCGTTGATGCCGAGGGGGTTCTCGGTCCAGGCGTACGTGGCCCCCTCGGGCGCCTTCAGCACCTTGGGCAGGCGCTGGTTGATCGGCCCGGGCGGCAGCTCGGCCATCCGGTCCAGGCAGGCCACGGCCAGGTCGAGCGCGTTGTGCGTCTGGTCCAGCAGGCACTCGAAGCGGGCCAGGCAGTCGCCCTCGGTGCGGGTGACCACCTTCAGGACGTCCTGGAGCTCCCCGTACGCCAGGTAGGGCTCGTCGCGGCGCAGGTCGAAGTCGACGCCGGAGGCGCGGGCGATCGGGCCGGAGACCCCGTACGCGTGCACCGCTTCGGCGGAGAGCACGCCGACCCCGCGGGTGCGGCCGCGGAAGATCTCGTTGCCGTGGACCAGCTTGTCGTAGACGTCCATGCGGGTGCGGACGTCGGCGATGGCGGCGCGCGCCCGGCCGAGCCAGCCCGCGGGGAGGTCCTCCTTGAGGCCGCCGACGCGGTTGAACATGTAGTGCATGCGGCCGCCGGAGATCTCCTCCATGACGGCCTGGAGCTCCTCGCGCTCGCGGAACGCGTGGAAGATCGGGGTGATACCGCCCAGTTCGAGGGGGTACGAGCCGAGGAACATCAGGTGGTTCAGCACCCGGTTCAGCTCGGCGAGCAGGGTCCGCATCCACACGGCCCGCTCGGGGACCTCCATGCCGAGCATCCGCTCGACGGCCATGACCACGCCGAGCTCGTTGGAGAACGCGGACAGCCAGTCGTGGCGGTTGGCGAGCATCACGATCTGCCGGTAGTCGCGCGCCTCGAAGAGCTTCTCGGCGCCGCGGTGCATGTAGCCGACGACCGGTTCGGCGCTGACGATCCGCTCGCCGTCCAGGACGAGGCGCAGGCGCAGCACGCCGTGCGTGGAAGGGTGCTGGGGTCCGATGTTGAGCACCATGTCGGTGCTCTCCGCCGCTCCGCCGATGCCGACCGTGGTCTCCGTCATGGCCGCATTGTCGCAGCCCTACGCTGAACCCATGGAAACGGGGACATCGGGTGGGACGGGCCGTGCCGAGTGGGTGGGGCTCCCCGGCGGGCTGCTCAGGCTGCGCCGGCTGCTGCTGGTGACGTGGGCGGTGCCGCTCGCCGCCGGGACGGCGCTGCTGCTGGGATGGGCGGCCGGCCCGGCGTGGGCGGCCGCGGGGGCGATATGGCTGCTCGCCCTGGTCTGGGGCTGGGTGCTGCTGGGCCGCAACTGGCGGTCCTGGCGGTACGCGGAGCGCGCCGACGACCTGCTGATCAGCCGGGGCGTGCTGTGGCGGGCGCAGACCGTGGTCCCGTACGGGCGCATGCAGCTGGTCGAGGTGACCTCGGGGCCGCTGGAGCGGCGCTTCGGGCTGGCCTCCGTACAGCTGCACACGGCGGCCGCGGCCACGGACGCCAAGATTCCGGGGCTCGCCCCGGACGAGGCGCAGCGGCTGCGGGACCGGCTGACGGAGCTCGGCGAGGCAAGGTCGGCGGGTCTGTGACCACCGAACCGGCCGCCGGACCGGCCGCCACCCCCGCCCTGCCCGCCACCCCCGCCCCCGCCATGCCCGCCGCGCTCGCCGCGCCCGCCGTAGAGCGCCGGCTGCACCTGCTCACGCCGCTGCGCCGGGCCTGGGTGCCGATCGGCGCCACCGTCGGTGTGGCCGTCCAGCAGGCCGACCAGGTCCAGCGGTGGGCGAGCGGGCTCTCCGTGACCCTGCGCGTCCTCGTGCTCGCCGCCCTCGTCGTGGTCTTCGGCGTGTACGGGTTCCTGAGCTGGTGGTTCACCCACTACGCCGTCACCGACACCGAGCTGCGCATCCGCAGCGGGCTGCTCTTCCGGCGTACCGCGCACATCCGCCTCGACCGCATCCAGGCCATCGACGTGACCCGCCCGCTGCTGGCCCGGGTCGCCGGGGTGGCCAAGCTGCGGCTCGACGTGATCGGCACCGAGGACAAGGACGAGCTCGCCTTCCTCGAAGAGCGCGAGGCCGTCGCGCTGCGCGCCGAGCTGCTGGCCCGGGCGGCCGGTTTCGCGCCCGCAGAGGCCGTCTCGCTCGGTGAGGCGCCGCAGCGGGAGCTGCTGCGCGTCGCCCCCCGGGACCTGGTGGTGTCGCTCTTGCTCACGCTCCCTGCCTGGGGGGCGCTGGCCGCCGGGATCGGCGTGCCCGTGGCCGTGTGGTGGTTCAGCGGGAACCACTGGGCGACGATCGCGACCATGCTGCCGATGCTGGGCGGGCTCTGGTCGGGCACGGTCGGCCGCTTCCTGGGCGAGTTCGACTGGCGGGTCGCCGAGTCCCCCGACGGGCTGCGCCTCGACCACGGGCTGCTGGACCGGGCCCACGAGACGGTGCCCCCGGGGCGGGTGCAGACCGTACGGATCGTGGAGCCGCTGCTGTGGCGGCGCCGGGGCTGGGTGCGCGTGGAGCTGGCGGTGGCCGGCTCGAAGAACGGGGTGCTGGTCCCCGTGGCCTCGCGGGAAGCCGCCCAGGCGGTCGTCGCCCGCGTGCTGCCGGGCGCGGACCTGGCCGCACTCGCCTTCGGCCCCTCCCCGAAGGCCGGATCGCGGTGGGTGGTACCGGTGTGGTGGCGGGGCTACGCCCTGGCCGTCTCCGCGGACGTGTTCGCCGCCCGCAAGGGGCTGCTGTGCCGCCGTACGGAGATCGTCCCGCACGCCAAGGTGCAGAGCGTCCGGCTCACCCAGGGCCCCTGGGCGCGGGTGCACGGCCTCGCCGACGTCCACCTGGACACCGGGGCCGACGCCACGGTGACGGCCCGGCTGCGCCCGGCGGCCGGGGCCGCCGAGCTGCTGGACGCCCAGGCCGCCCGCTCCCGCACCTCCCGCGCGGACGCCCGCCCGGACCGCTGGATGACCGGCTGACGGGGACGGGGACGGGGACGGGGTGAGCCGGAGCCCCGCTACGCGCCGCCGGCGCGGACCAGGCCCGTCTCGTACGCGAGGACGACGACCTGGACGCGGTCGCGCAGGTTCAGCTTGGTCAGGATGCGGCCCACGTGCGTCTTGACCGTGGCCTCGGAGAGGACCAGGCGGGCGGCGATCTCACCGTTCGACAGGCCCTGGGCCACCAGCAGCATGACCTCGCGCTCGCGCTCGGTCAGCCGCTCGATCTCCTTGTTCTGCGGCTCCTGGGTGCTCGTGGGCAGCATCGGCGCGAAGCGGTCCAGCAGGCGCCGGGTCGTGGACGGGGCGACCACCGCGTCACCGCTGTGCACCGAGCGGATCGCGGCCAGCAGCTCCGCGGGCGGCACGTCCTTCAGCATGAACCCGCTCGCGCCCGCCTTCAGCCCGGAGAAGGCGTACTCGTCCAGGTCGAAGGTGGTCAGGATGATCACGTCGGGGTGTTCGTCGCGCTCGCAGATCCGGCGCGTGGCCTCGACCCCGTCGAGCTTCGGCATCCGGACGTCCATCAGCACCACGTCCACCTTCGTGGACCGCAGCACCTCCAGCGCCTCCAGGCCGTCGCCGGCCTCGGCGACGACCTCCATGTCCGGCTGGGCCGCGAGCACCATGCGGAAGCCCGTGCGCAGCAGCACCTGGTCGTCGACCAGCATCACTCGGATGGACATCAGTTACCTCGACCTCGTCATTTCTTCTTGAGCGGGAGAAGTGCGCTGATCCGGAAGCCGCCGCCCGGACGCGGGCCCGCGTCCAGGGTGCCGCCGACCATGCCGATCCGCTCGCGCATGCCGATCAGCCCGTGCCCGGCGCCGTCGGCGCCGCCGTCCTCGTACAGCTCGTGGGCCGCCCCCCGGCCGTCGTCCTCGACCAGCAGGCCGAGCCCGTCGTCGAAGTAGACCAGCCGGACGCTCGCCTTGGCGTCCGGTCCGCCGTGCTTGCGGGTGTTGGTCAGCGCCTCCTGCACGATCCGGTACGCGGTGAGCTCGACGCCCGTGGGCAGTCGGCGCGGGGCGCCCTCGACCTCGAAGTCCACCGTGAGCCCGGCCGCCCGGACCTGCTCGACGAGGACCTCGATCTGCTCCACGTCGGGCTGGGGCACGTAGTCCTCGGACTCCTGGGGCTCCCCGGTGCGCAGCACGCCGAGCAGCCGGCGCATCTCCGCCAGGGCCTGGCGGCCGGTGCCGGAGATGGTCTGGAGGGCCTCCTTGGCCTGCTCCGGGGCCACGTCCATCACGTACGCGGCGCCGTCGGCCTGGACCACCATCACCGAGACGTTGTGCGCGACGACGTCGTGCAGTTCGCGGGCGATGCGGGCGCGCTCGGCGGCGACGGCCACCTTGGCCTGCGCCTCGCGCTCCTTCTCCAGGCGCTGGTTGCGCTCGACGAGCTGGGCGTAGTAGGCCCGGCGGGTGCGCAGGGAGTCGCCGAGCACCCAGGCGAGGGCGAAGGGGACGACGGCGAAGACCGCCGTCAGGATGTTCTCGGAGGTGTCGAGCTGGTCCGCGCGGAAGGCCAGCACGTACGCCGGGGCGGCGGCCAGCCCGATGGCGAGGGCCGTACGGGACGGCCAGCGCGGGATCTCGGCCGAGGCGGCCACCGTGTACAGGATGATCAGCATCGCGAGGTCGGAGTTGATCAACTCGGTGTGGGTGACCAGCTTGTAGACGCCGACGCCGACGGCGAGCCAGAACATCTGCTGCGTCCACTTGCGGCGCAGGGCCACCACGACGCCCATCGCGAGCACCGAGGGGACGGCGATCAGGCGCGCGGCCGTGCTGTTGAAACTGTCTTCGGCGACTTGCAGCAGCCCGAGCCCGACCAGGAGGACAGCCCAGAAGCTGTCGACGCCCGTCGGGTGTCTGCGGAGGAAGTCGTAGAGGCGCTGCACGTAACCCAGAGTAGGCAAAGGAGATAGGTGCTGGAGTCAACCACAGGTGCGATCCGGGCGACGGGGGCGTACTCCCCAAGGTGGAGGGCGAGCTTAATCTTTCGGGGATGAGGACTGAGGGAGAAGTCGGGGCTCCGGATCCGGTTCCGGATGCCGTTCCGGTCCGGTGGCGGACGGCGATGGAGACCGCGCTGTACGGGCCGGACGGGTTCTACGTACGGCCGGGCGGGCCGGGGCCGGCCGGGCACTTCCGCACGTCGGTGCACGCCTCGCCGCTGTACGCGGGGGCCGTGGCCCGGCTGCTGCGGTGGGTGGACGCGGAGCTGGGGCATCCGGCGGAGCTGGACCTGGTCGACGTCGGGGCCGGGCGGGGGGAGCTGCTGACCGGGGTGCTGGGCGCGCTGCCGGCGGAGGTCGCGGGGCGGGTGCGGGCGTGGGCCGTGGAGCGGGCGGAGCGGCCGGCGGATCTGGACGGACGGATCCGGTGGGTGGCGCGGCCGCCGCAGGACGCGCGGGGGCTGCTGTTCGCGAACGAGTGGCTGGACAACGTACCGCTGGACGTGGCGGAGGACGGGCACTACGTACTGGTCGACCGGGAGGGTACGGAGACCCGCGGGCCGGCCGTGTCGGCGGCGGACCGGGCCTGGCTGGAGCGGTGGTGGCCGGGGCCCGGCCGGGCGGAGATCGGGCGGGGGCGGGACGAGGCGTGGGCGGCCGCCGTGCGCTCGGTCTCACGGGGCCTGGCGGTGGCGGTGGACTACGCACACACCCGTGAGGCCCGGCCCCCGTACGGGACCCTGACCGGGTTCCGGGCCGGCCGGGAGGTGGCGCCGGTGCCCGACGGCAGCTGCGACGTGACGGCCCATGTGGCGCTGGACGCCTGCGCGGGGGAGGGGGCGGCGCTGCTCGCGCAGCGCGAGGCGCTGGCCCTGCTCGGGGTCTCGGGGGCCCGGCCCCCGCTGGCCCTGGCGTCGAGCGACCCCGCGGCCTACGTGCGCGCCCTGGCCTCGGCCGGCGAGGCGGCGGAACTGACCGCCCGCGGCGGTCTGGGGGACTTCGCCTGGCTGGTCCAGCCGGTGGGCGTCGCCCCCTGGCCGGCCTGACCGGCCGCGACGCGCGGGGAGCGGATCCCGCGCGGCGCGGCCCTCGGCTCGCGGCCGTCGGCTACTGCGCGAGCTCGTGGTCGTGGCCCGGGCGCAGGCCCCCGCCGGTACCGGCGCCCGTGGTCGGGGCCGGGGGGACCGGCTTCGACAGCGGGGCCAGGTCGTAGGCGTAATGGCCGACCGCGTTCGCGATCACGTCCACGTTGATGTCGAGGGCCTTCTGGTCGATGTTCGTGATGTCGTCGCCCTTGCCGTGGTAGTTCACGTCGTACGCGATCCCGGCCCGGCCCCCGAACTTCGCCGCCTGCGCGGCCGTCTTGATGCCCTCGGCGCCCGTGTCCGTACCGCCCGAGGGGATGCCGGCCTCGATGAACGGGCCGTAGTCCGAGCGGCCCGTGAAGTCCGACCCCTCGTGCGGGATCTTCTGGGCGTCGAGGAAGTCGGTGATGCCCTTCTCCAGCTGCGCCGAGCCCTCCGGACCCGGGCCCGAGCCGACCTTGTCCGAGTCGTCACCGTCGTAGACGAAGTACGCCGCGTTCGGCGAGGCGATCATGTCGAAGTTCAGGTACAGCCGGATCTGCTTCTTCTGCGCGTCCGTCAGCCCGCCGACGTAGGCCTCGGAACCCAGCAGCCCGAACTCCTCGGCCGACCACCACGCGAACTTGACCTTGTTCTTGATCTTGGTCTGGCTGCTCGCGAGGCGCTGCGCGACCTGCAGGATGCCGGCCGAGCCCGATCCGTTGTCGTTGATGCCCGGGCCCGCCGCCACCGAGTCGAGGTGCGCGCCGAGGAAGACGGTGTTGTTCTCGTCGCCGCCGCGCGTCTCCGCGATGACGTTGTACGTCTTGCGGTTCTCCCGGAACTCGCGGATGTCGAGGGTGACCTCGACCGGACCGGCCTTCGCCTCGGCGGCCAGCCTCTCGCCCTCGGCCTGCGAGAGGCCGCCGGTCGGTACCTTGCCCGCGTCCGCGGCGCCCAGGGTGCCGTTGAGGGCTCCCTCGGTGTTGTTGTAGATGACCGCGCCGACCGCCCCGGCCGCCGCCGCGTTGGCCTGCTTGACCGCGAAGGTGCAGCCGCCCCGCTTGATCAGCGCGATCTTGCCGGTGAAGGCGCCCGCGGCGAAGTCGCCGGGCTCGCAGCCGTTCGTACCGTCCGCGTCCACCGGCGCGAGGGCGATCTGCGCGGTCACGCCGCCCTCCGGGCCGCTCGCCGTGTACGTCATCAGCTTGATCGGGACGTCGCGCCCGCCCGCACCGTTGACCTTGAGCGTCTCGGCGATCGTCTCGACGTACACGAAGTCGAACTCGTTCTTCGAGACCTTGTAGCCGGCCGCCCGCATCACGGCCTCGACGTACTGCGCGGACTGCACGTGGCCCTTGGAACCGGCCACGCGCGTGCCCTTGTTGTAGTCGGCGATCGCCTGAAAGACCTTCAGGTGGTTGTTGGCGCCCTTGCCGGTCGAGTCCTTGACCAGCTTCCGGGCCAGCGCGTCACCCCGCGCGGCATCGCTCTGCGGGCTGCCGGTGGCACCGGCGGGGCCGGCGAGCACCAGCGGGGAGACGAGGGCCGCGGCGGCCAGGGCGGCGGTTGCTGCGGCTATACGGCGTGAGGGCATGAAGGTCCTTCCACGACAAGTACGAGCAGACAGACGGGTGGTCGGGCGTCGGTGGTGCGCGGTGGACGCACGGTATAGACGGCGGGGCCGGTCTCGCCAGAGGTTTCGCCGAATCCGGGTGACGACCTCCGCGGGTCCGTCAGCGCAGGATGCCCTCGATGAACTCCGAGCCGATCCGGGCGACGACCTTCAGGTCCAACTGGTGGTGGACGTAACGCCCTTGGCGCCAGGTGTGCAGCAGGCCCGCCTTCTTCAGCGCCGACAGGTGCCGCGAGACCTCCGGCGCGGTGATCCCGTGCACGGTCGCGAGCTCGCTCGTCGTGTACGGGGCGCGCGCCAGGCTCCGGCACAGCATCATCCGCATCGGATGCGCCAGCGCCTCCATCCGCCGCTGGAGCAGCTCCACCGAGCCCGGCTCGGGCAGTTCGGGGGAGCGGATCGGATAGTGGACCACCGGCACCCAGCCGGGCGCGTGCAGCACCAGCAGGTGCGGCCAGCCGAAGTTCGTCGGTACGAAGACCAGGCCGGGGCCTATCTCGGGGTCCGTCGCGGTGGCGGAGCCGTGCACCATCTTGTCGACGGTGATGGTGGTGGCGGCCGCGTCGACGCTCAGCGCGCTCGACACCTCGTGCAGCGTCGCCGCCAGCCCCTTGCGGCGCAGGACCTCCGTCTTGTGCCGGGCGTCCGCGCTCTGCTGCGGCTCGATCCGCCGCCAGGTCTGCGCGAAGAACGCCTCGTCGCACTCCTCCAGGAGCCGCCGCAGCCACACCCGCACCGAGGCCGTGTCGTCCAGCAGCCGCAGCGAGAACTCCAGCTGGCGCGGACCGCGCGCGGCGGCCGTCTCCAGTGCCTTGGCCCTGGCCAGCGGGTCCTTCAGCGGGGAGGGTCCGCCGCCCTCGTTGTAGAGCGCCAGCCAGCAGTGCTCCAGCGCGGCCATCGCGAACCGCTCGTCGTCCATGCGGTCCAGTACGTCGAGCTCCTCGGCCAGGGTCGCGGCGGGCAGCCCGCTGCCGCCGGGGATGCCCGCGAAGGCCATGAAGATGTCGGAGAACGAGCTGCGCCACATGAACTCGGCCTCCAGCAGCCGGTCCGCGAGGCACGGGTCGAGCGCGGCCGCGGTGGCGGTGGTCCAGGAGGCCAGGCCCGGGTGGTGGGCGGGCTGCGAGAGGGCGTGCAGCGCCATGCAGAGCTCGGAGAGCGGGGAGGGCGCGAAACGGATGCGCCCCGCGGGGAGCCCGGCGATGTCGATGGTGACGCTCATCGCTCCATTCTGACCTGTTCCGGGGCTGTGACCAGGCATGACACGGATCGATTGACGAGGGGCGTCAATCGTCGTGCGGGGTGGGCCGAGTGGGTTCAGGGTGGAGACATGACAGCGATCGAGCAGTACCTCATCGACACCTGGCGGGCGTCCCGGCTGGGCGAGCCGATGCCCCCGCCGCCCGGCCGGGACGACGTCGCCGTCCTGCGCTCGGCCCGTACGTACGCCCAGTTCCAGGCCGTCCTCGACGGCCGCGAGGCCCGCCACCCCTGGCGGGCCGCGCTGCGCCGGCTGGCCCACCCCCACGGAGCCCGGTAGCCCGGTAGCGCGGGGGACGGAGCGGGCCGGTCAGCGGTCCCCGGGGTGGAAGTCGATCTCGTACGCGATCTCCGAGCGCCGGTCCGCGACCAGGATGTCGGCGGTCTCCACGGCCCGGCCGTCCACCGCGTAGTACGTCCGCTCGATCTCGGTGATCAGCTCGCCGACGCCGATGCCGAGCAGCCCTGCCTGCGCCCGGTTGGCGCGCGCCGGGCGGGGGACCTCCAGCGCCGAGGCGACCAGCACGCCGATCGAGCGCATCCGCTCGATGACCCCGGCGCCCTTGAACGGACCGGCCTCCGGCAGCACGACCGGGGTGCCGCCCGTGAGCGCCATCGGCTCCCAGGACTCGCAGATCTCCACCGGCCTGCCCTCGGCCACGAACTCGTACGTGGTGTGCACGCACGGGTCGCCCGGCGCGACGGCGAGCCGCCGCGCGATCCGCTCGGGCGCCGGAGTACGGGCCGTGGAGTGCGATTCCCACGTCAGGCCGGTCCGGGCCGGCCCGGACCGGCGCCGCCGGGAGCGGACCGTCCGCAGCCGCTCGCGCGGCGCGCTCCGGTAGGTGCCCGAGCCGGCGCGGCCCTCCAGGAGCCCCTCGATGATCAGCAACTCCAGTGCGCGCTGCGTGACGCTCTGCCCGACCCCGTACTCCGCGGCGAAGCGGGAGCGCGACGGCAGCTTGGCGCCGGCGGGCCACTCCCCGGCCCCGATCCGCGCCCGCAGCGCGTCGGCCACCTTCAAGTACGCCGTGTCACGGGCCATATGAGCCGTCCTGTGCCTGTCGAGGAGTTGACCTCAAGCTAATTCATCAGGTCGGACCCGGGTCTTCGGAACGGCGGGGAGTGAGACGAGCACCACACCCCGCCCGCACGCCCGCCCGCCGACGGCGACGACGGGCGCACAGACGGGCGGACGGGCGGGGGGCGGGCGGAGGGGCCGGAGGCCGGACCGCCCTCAGTCGAAGTTCGGCGCGTTGCGCTCGTAGACCAGGCGCAGCCCGATCAGCGTCAGCCACGGCTCGTGGTCGTCGATGACCGAGGACTCGCCGAGGACCATCGGCGCCAGCCCGCCCGTGGCGATCACCCGGACGTCGCCCGGGTCGCCGTGCGGCCCGGCCAGCTCCTTGGCCATGCGGGTGACGACCCCGTCGACCTGCCCGGCGAACCCGTAGACCACGCCCGACTGCATGGCCTCGACCGTGGACTTGCCGATGACGTTGCGCGGCCGCGCCAGCTCGATCTTGCGCAGCTGCGCGCCCCGTACGCCGAGGGCCTCCATCGAGATCTCGATGCCCGGGGCGATCACGCCGCCCACGTACTCGCCCTTCGCGGAGACCGCGTCGAAGGTGGTCGCCGTACCGAAGTCGACCACGATCGCCGGGCCGCCGTAGAGCTCGACGGCGGCGACCGCGTTGATGATGCGGTCCGCGCCGACCTCCTTGGGGTTGTCCATCAGGATCGGCACGCCCGTCTTGATGCCGGGCTCGACGAGCACCGCGGGGACGTCGCCGTAGTAGCGGCGGGTCACCTCGCGCA
Source organism: Streptomyces vinaceus (assembly GCF_008704935.1). Lineage (NCBI taxonomy): Bacteria > Bacillati > Actinomycetota > Actinomycetes > Kitasatosporales > Streptomycetaceae > Streptomyces > Streptomyces vinaceus. The sequence goes on along the minus strand of NZ_CP023692.1, from coordinate 3,430,280 downwards.
GCTCGTGCAGCACCGACGGGACGGTCGAGCAGATCGCGATGCCGTGGATGCCGTCGCCGAGCTCGCTGCCGAGCATCGGGTGCATGCCCATCAGGCCCTGCATCAGGACGGCCATCTCGTCGGCCGTGCGCCGCGGGTCGGTGGAGATGCGCCAGTGTTCGACGATCTCCTCGCCGTCGAACAGGCCGAGGACGGTGTGGGTGTTGCCGACGTCGATGGTCAGCAGCATTACCGCTCCTCGCGCAGGTCCAGGCCGATGTCCAGGATCGGGGAGGAGTGCGTCAGCCCGCCGACCGCCAGGTAGTCCACGCCCGTCTCCGCGTACGCGCGGGCATTGGCCAGCGTCAGCCGGCCCGAGGACTCCAGCACCGCGCGGCCGGCGACCAGGGCCACGGCCTCCTCGGTCTCGATCGGCGTGAAGTTGTCCAGCAGGATCAGGTCCGCGCCCGCGTCCAGTGCCTCGCGGACCTGGTGCAGGGTGTCCACCTCGACCTCGATCGGCAGGTCGGGGAACTGCTCGCGCACCGCCTGGAAGGCCTCCGCGACACCGCCCGCCGCGATCACGTGGTTGTCCTTGACCAGCGCCGCGTCCGACAGGGACATGCGGTGGTTGACGCCGCCGCCGCAGCGCACCGCGTACTTCTCCAGGGAGCGCAGGCCCGGCGTCGTCTTGCGGGTGTCGCGGACCTTCGCCTTGGTGCCCTCCAGCTCGTCGGCCCACCCCCGCGTCGCCGTCGCGATGCCCGACATCAGGCAGAGCAGGTTCAGCGCGCTGCGCTCGCCGGTGAGCAGGTCCCGGGTACGGGCCCTGACCGTCAGCAGCACCTGGCCGGGCTTGACCCGGTCGCCGTCCTCGACGTGCCGCTCGACCTCGAACTCGTCCTCGCAGACGACCGACAGGACGGCCTCGGCCACGCGCAGGCCGGCGACCGTGCCCGCCTCGCGCGCCGTGAAGTCGGCGTACGCGACGGCCTCTTCGGGGACGGTGGCCACGGTGGTCACGTCGACCCCGCCGTCCAGGTCCTCGGAGATCGCCATGTGGGCGATGTCCTCGACCTCGACGGGGTCCAGGCCCGCGTCGGCGAGCAGCTGGGCGAGCGCCGGGTCCAGGCCGCTCTCCTCGCCGTCGCCGCACGCGCAGTCGTCGCCGCAGCCGCCGCCCGCGGACTGGTCGAGGAGCGGCAGCTCCGCGTGCTCGTGGTCGTGCTCGTGCTGTTCGGTGCTCACGATGACTGCTCCTGGCTCAGGGGGTGCTGTACGGACGGAAAGCCCGCGGAGTCGGTGGGGGTGACGACCAGGGCCCGCCTCTCGGTGGCGGACAGCCGGACGACGAGGTGGCGGCGCCAGGCGGCGTCGTCGCGGTCGGGGTGGTCCTCGCGCCAGTGGCAGCCGCGGGTCTCCTCGCGGCGCAGGGCCGCGGCGACCAGGACGCGGGCCACGCACAGCAGGTTCGTGGCCTCCCAGGTCTCGACGCCGGGCACGGCGGTCTTGCCGTCCGTCTCCAGCGCCGTGAGGGCCGTCGCGTACAGGTCCTCCAGGGCGGCGGCCGCCGCGCGCAGGGACTCGGCGGAGCGCAGCACGCCCGCCCCGTCCGTCATGATGCGCTGGACCTCGTACCGTGCCTCGGCGGGCTGGAGCGGGCCGCTCGCGGGGACCGGGATGCCGGGGCCGCTGCCGGCGGGCGCTGCGCCGGCGATGTCGGCGGCGATCCGCTCGGCGAAGACGAGCCCCTCCAGCAGGGAGTTGGAGGCGAGCCGGTTCGCGCCGTGCACGCCGGTGCAGGCCACCTCGCCGCAGGCGTAGAGGCCGGGGACGGTGGTGCGGCCGTGCAGGTCGGTGCGTACGCCGCCGGAGGCGTAGTGCGCGGCGGGCGCCACCGGGATCGGCTCGGTCACCGGGTCGATGCCGTGGGAGCGGCAGGCGGCCAGGATGGTGGGGAAGCGCTGCTCCCACATCCGTGCGCCGAAGTGCCGGGCGTCCAGGTACATGTGCTGCGCGCCCTGCTCCTGCATGCGGCGCATGATGCCCTTGGCGACGATGTCGCGGGGGGCCAGCTCGGCCAGCTCGTGCTGCCCCTGCATGAAGCGGACGCCGTCGGCGTCGACCAGGTACGCGCCCTCGCCGCGGACCGCCTCCGAGACCAGCGGCTGCTGGCCCTCGGCGTCCGGTCCGAGGAAGAGCACGGTCGGGTGGAACTGGACGAACTCCAGGTCGGAGACCTCGGCCCCGGCCCGCAGCGCGAGCGCGACCCCGTCGCCGGTGGACACCGACGGGTTGGTGGTGGCCGAGAAGACCTGGCCCATGCCTCCGGTCGCGAGGATCACGGCGGGGGCGTGGACGGCGCCGACGCCGTCGTGCTGTCCCTCGCCCATGACGTGCAGGGTGACCCCGGCCGTACGGCCCTCGGCGTCCTGGAGCAGGTCCAGCACGAGCGCGTTCTCGACCGTACGGATGCCCGCTCGCTGGACGGCTTCGACCAGCGCGCGGGAGATCTCGGCGCCGGTGGCGTCGCCGCCCGCGTGCGCGATCCGGCGGCGGTGGTGGCCGCCCTCGCGGGTCAGCTCTATCTCGCCGGTCTCGGCGGAGGTGTCGAAGACGGCCCCGGTGGCCATGAGCCTGCGCACGGCGTCCGGCCCCTCGGTCACCAGCAGCCGTACGGCGGCCTCGTCGCACAGCCCGGCGCCCGCGACCAGCGTGTCGTCCAGGTGCTGCTCGGGGGTGTCGCCCTCGCCGAGGGCCGCGGCGATCCCGCCCTGGGCCCAGCGCGTGGAGCCGTCGTCGAGGCGGGCCTTGGTGACCACGACCGTACGGCGGCCCGCGGCGGCGCAGCGCAGTGCGGCGGTCAGGCCGGCGACGCCGGAGCCGACGACCACGACGTCGGCGTCGAGGGCCCAGCCGGGGGCGTTGGCGTGCAGCCGTATGCCGGTACCGGCGGTGCCTGTGCCTGTGCCTGGGGTGCTCACGTGTGTGCTCCGAACTCCAATGGGATGTTGTCGATCAGCCGGGTCGTCCCCACCTTGGCGGCGACGGCCAGGACCGCCTGCCCGGTGAATTCGGGGCGGACGTCGGTGAAGTCCTGCGGATCCACCAGCGCCAGGTAGTCCAGCACCAGCGGCGGATCGTGCCGGCCCGCCTCCTCCAGGACGTGCCGGGCGGCGGCCCGTACGGCGTCCGGCAGCCCGGTGCCCGCGGCGGACACGGCGTGCGCGTCGGCGGCGCAGCGGATCTCGCCGAGCCGGGCCAGGGCGGTGGCCCGCTCGTCGCTGGTGGGGGAGGCCTCGGCGCGGGCCCGCAGCGCGGCCTGCGCGGCGAGCCGGTCCTGCCCGGCGAACAGGGCGCGGGACAGGGCCAGGGCGGTGCGCCGCTCCTGGGGGGACAGGTACCGGTTGCGGGAGGACAGCGCGAGCCCGTCCTCCTCGCGGACGGTCGGTACGCCGACCACCTCGACGGGGAAGTTCAGGTCGGTCACCATCCGCCGGATCAGGGCCAGTTGCTGCGCGTCCTTCTGGCCGAAGAGGGCCAGGTCGGGGCGGGTGAGGTGGAGCAGCTTGGCGACGACCGTCAGCATGCCGTCGAAGTGGCCGGGCCGGGTGGCCCCTTCGAGGCGCTCGCCCATCGGGCCGGCGCTGACCCGCACCTGGGGGTCGCCGCCGGGGTAGACCTCGTCGACGGCCGGGGCGAACACGGCGTCGGCGCCTGCCGCGCGGGCGATCTCCAGGTCGGCGTCGAGGGTGCGGGGGTAGCGGTCGAGGTCCTCGTTCGCCCCGAACTGCAGCGGGTTCACGAAGACGGTGACCACGACCTGGCCCGTCCGCCCGGCCCGCTCGCGGGCCGAACGGATGAGGGTGGCGTGGCCCTCGTGGAGGGCGCCCATGGTCATGACGACGGCCCGGGGGCCCTCGGCGGCGCGCGGGAGCTTGTGCAGCTCCTCGGCGGTGTCGATCAGCAGCAGCTCGGTCACTGGTCCCCACCCTCGGGATCGGCGAGCACGCCCAGGAGGTCCTCGGCGAGTTCGGGCTTGAGGAGGCCGTGCGCGAGGGCCCGGTCGGCCGTCGTCCGGGCCATGGCCAGGTACCCGGCGACCGAGGCGGGCGCGTGCCTGCGCAGCTCCGCCACGTGCGCGGCGACCGTGCCGGCGTCCCCGCGGGCCACCGGGCCGGTCAGCGCGGCGTCTCCCGAGCGCAGGGCGTTGTCGAGGGCGGCGCCGAGCAGCGGGCCGAGCATCCGATCGGGGTGCTCGACCCCGGCCTTGGCCAGCAGCTCCATGGACTGGGCGACCAGGGTGACCAGGTGGTTCGCGCCGAGGGCGAGGGCCGCGTGGTAGAGCGGACGGTTCTCCTCCGCGATCCACTCGGGCTCCCCGCCCATCTCGATGACCAGGGCCTCGGCCGCGAGCCGCAGCTCCTCGGGGGCCGTCACGCCGAACGAGCAGCCGGCCAGGCGCTGCACGTCCACCTCGGTGCCGGTGAAGGTCATCGCGGGGTGCAGGGCCAGCGGCAGCGCGCCCGCCCGCCGGGCCGGGTCCAGGACGGCGGTCCCGTACCGCCCGGAGGTGTGGACGAGGAGCTGCCCGGGCCGGACCGCCCCGGTCTCGGCGAGCCCCTCGACGAGCGCCGGCAGCGCGTCGTCGGGCACGGTCAGCAGCACCAGGTCGGCCAGCTCCAGCACCTGCGCGGGCGGTACGAGCGGCACGTCGGGCAGCATCCGCGCGGCGCGCCTGCGCGAGACGTCGGAGACGCCGGAGACGGCGACCGGCCGGTGCCCGGTCTGCTGGAGCGCACGGGCCAGCGCGGGGCCGACCCGGCCTGCGCCGACGACGCCCACGGTGAGCCGGGCGGGGCGCGGTTGCTGGGATGAATTCACGCGGGGAAGGCCTTCCGTTCCAGTCCGCGGGGGGTACCGGACGATACGCCGCCATGCTAGCCCCTGGGCGTGTTGGCCGGTCGGCGATGATCGGGGCATGACGGGTGACGAGGATCTGACGAAGCGGCTGGTGGCGGCGGGGCGTACGGCGCGGCGGACGCTCACGCGCAGCCTGCGCGAGGCGACGGTCGGGGAGCTGCTGGCGGGGCTGGCCGCACCGGACCCCGACGAGCCGGCCGACGTGTACGGCGACGGGGTGGTGACCCGGCTCGAAGAGAGGGTGGCGCAGCTGCTGGGGACCGAGGACGCGGCGTTCTTCCCGTCCGGGACGATGGCCCAGCAGATCGCGCTGCGCTGCTGGGCCGGGCGGACCGGGAACCCGGTGGTCGCCCTGCACCCGATGAGCCATCCGGAGATGTGGGAGGGCGGGGCGCTGTCGCTGGTCTCGGGCCTGCGCACGGTGCACCCGACGAAGGACCCGCGCCAGCCCACGGCGGAGGAGGTCGCGGATCTGGCGGAGCCCTTCGGCACGCTGATGCTGGAGCTCCCGCTGCGCGAGGCGGGCTTCCTCCTGCCCACCTGGGAGGAGCTGGAGGCGCTCGTCGGCGCGGCCCGCGAGCGGGACGCGGTGGTCCACTTCGACGGGGCCCGGCTGTGGGAGGCGACGGTGCACTTCGGGAGGCCGCTGGAGGAGATCGCGGGGCTCGCGGACTCCGTGTACGTCTCGTTCTACAAGTCCCTCGGCGGGCTCAGCGGCGCCGCCCTGGCGGGCTCCTCCTCCCTGGTCGCGGAGGCGCGGGTCTGGCGCCACCGGTACGGGGGCCAGGTCTTCCGCCAGTTCCCGCAGGCCCTGTCCGCGCTGGCCGGGCTGGACCGGGAGCTCCCGCGCCTGCCCTCGTACGTGGCCCAGGCGCGCAGGGTGGCCGCGGCGCTGGGCGGGGCGCTGGCCGACGGGCCGGTCCCGTGGTTCCGGATCAACCCGCAGACCCCGCACACGCACCAGTTCCAGCTCTGGCTGCCGTACGAGGCCGACCGGCTGACGGAGGCGGGGGTCCGCACGGCGGAGGAGACCGGCACGGTCCTCTTCCACCGCTGGTCGCCGGCGGCGGCGCCGGGCGTCTCGATGACGGAGCTGACGGTCACGGCCCCGGGCCTGGAGTGGACCCCGCAGGACGTGGAGGAGGCGGTCGGGGCCTTCACCGCCCGCCTCCACCCCTGACGGGACGCGGGGCCCGCCCCGGCGTCGGCCCCGCCCCGCAGATCCGCGAATGGTCCCGCCCCTGCAACGGCGACGCACCGATTTCCGCCGAAGTCATCGGTCCGGCGCCCCCTCCCGGTTACCTTCCCTCCACGGGAAAGCAACGGAGCCGTCCCCCGGAGGAGACACCATGACCGCTCACCCCGCCTGGCAGAAGTCCACGTACTGCGGCGAAGGAGACGCCTGCGTCTACGTCTCCGCCGCCCCCGGCCACCTGGTCCGGGTGGCCGACCGGGCCGACCCGGCGCACCTGGTTCTGGCCACCACCCAGTCCGCCTGGGCCGACTTCCTTGACGCCGTCAAGGCGGACGGGTAGCCATCGGCGCGCCCGAAATCATGCCGCTGAGGGGATTTTGTCCGATTAGCGCGTATCTTCGGCCCATGCCCACGCCCTACGGATCCCGCGGCGGCATGGCGTTCAGCGCCGCCGAGCTGCACGTGCTCAGGCGAACGCTCGCCCACGCCCTCCAGTCCTCCACGGCCCCCGCCCCCCTGACGACCCCCGAGGTCCAGGACTGTCTGCGCCTCGCGCAGTCGGTGGACGAAGCGGTCCAGGAGGCGGGGCGGCTCAGAGAGTTCCTCCTCGCCGACCTCGCCCGCTACCGCGGGGCCCTGCCCGGCAGCCTCTCCGGCTACCTGGAGCTGCTCCAGGACGCCCTGGCGGCGGGGTACGAGCCCGTCCCCGACGACCTGGCCGCGCTGCGCGCCCTGCGGGCCAACCCGGTCGCGGCGGCGGTGCTGGAGCGCTGCCAGGGCATCGCCGAGCGCTCCGTACGCAGGCGGCTCTCCACCGCCCCGCCGCCCCGGACCCGGCTGCTGGCCCTGTCCGGGGGCAAGGACACGAGGGAGCGCCGGGACGTCCGGGGCGCCCTGGACGGGAGGGGCGACGCGGGCGGCAAGGACGGCAAGGGCGGCAAGGACGGCAAGGAAGAGCCCGCCCGGCCCGCACCGGCCCCCAAGGAGCCGCCGCGCCCCGAGCGCCCGTCCGAGCGGCCCATCCCGACCCCCGGCGAGGTGTTCCCGCCGCGCCGCAAGCCGACCCCGCCCCCCGAGGCCGGGCTCGCCGCCGGGTAGCTACGCTTGGGGGCATGGACTACGTTTCCGCGCTCGTGCCCCCCGTAGTGATGGCCGGCTTCTTCATCGCGCTCGTCGTGACGATCGTGAAGAGCCAGGGCGGCGCCAACAAGGCCAAGGAAGACGCGGCCGTCGACGCCGTGATCGCCCGCGCCGAGGCCGCTCAGCAGACCCGGCCCGGCAACTAGTCCGCCCGGCCTTCCCCGCGTGACCCCGCGCGCGCCGGTTCCGCGCGCCGGTTCGGCGCGCCCTCCCCGGTAACGCTGCGCCCCCGCATTCTTGCGGCGAGTTGCGCTCCGAATAGCCGGGCAATTCCGCACATTCCACACTATCGTGCTGTTGTGCCTCGCCCCTTGGGAGAACTCGAAGACGCGGTCATGACGCGGGTGTGGCAGTGGAACCGCCCGGTCACTGTTCGTGAAGTTCTGGAAGACCTCCAGCAGGAACGGTCCATCGCGTACACCACCGTCATGACGGTTATGGACAATCTCCATCAGAAGGGCTGGGTCCGCCGGGAAGCCGAAGGCCGGGCCTATCGATATACGGCGGTCTCCACCCGCGCCGCCTACTCGGCCGCACTGATGAACGAAGCCTGGTCGACGAGCGACAACCCCGCCGCCGCCCTCGTGGCCTTCTTCGGCATGATGTCCGCCGAACAGCGCGACGCCTTGCGCGACGCCTTCCGCATCGTCGGGTACGACGACGGGACGGCCGCCGAGCCGCCCGCCGAGTCCGCGGGCCGGCCACCTGTCGCCCCTTCCGCCGCCCCGCCCGCGGCCCCTTCCGCCGAACCCCCTCCCGCCGAAGAGGACTCCGCCGAGCGCGGGGCCGAGCCCGGGCGATAGCGTCCGGGCATGGGTGAGTTTTCCGCTGAACACGCAAAAACAGTGACGATCCGCCGTGCCCGCACCGGCGATGTTCCCGCTCTGCGACGCCTCCTCGACCAGTACGTGCAGCAGCGGATCCTCCTCGACAAAGCCCCGGTCGTCCTTTACGAGGACATCCAGGAGTTCTGGGTCGCGGAACGCGACCCGGACGGGCAGGTCGTCGGCTGCGGCGCTCTCCACGTCATGTGGGAAGACCTGGCGGAAGTCCGCACTCTGGCGGTCGACCGCGACTTGAAGGGCGCCGGAGTCGGGCATCAGCTGCTGCGGCAGTTGTTGGACACCGCGCGCACGCTCGGTGTCGCCAAGGTTTTCTGCCTCACCTTCGAAGTGGACTTCTTCGCGAAGCACGGCTTCGTCGAGATCGGGGAGACCCCGGTCGAGACCGATGTCTACATGGAGCTCCTGCGTTCCTATGACGAGGGTGTCGCCGAGTTCCTCGGTCTCGAACGAGTGAAGCCGAACACCTTGGGCAACAGTCGGATGCTTCTGCACCTCTGAACGATCACGGCGGCTTTTCCCGTGCTCCGCGCACCTGTGGCCTATGTCCGAATCGCGCACGTTTCCCGCCGCGTTGCGGTCTCGAACCTCTCCCCGGGGGTTTGTGTTTTCCACGGAAAAGCGGTTTCCTTTCCGCGTACTGCTTTTCGATGAAAGGAAATCCCGGTGGCACAGAAGGTTCAGGTCCTTCTTGTCGACGACCTCGACGGTGGCGAGGCGGACGAGACCGTGACGTTCGCTCTGGATGGCAAGACCTACGAGATCGACCTCACCACCGCCAACGCGGAGAAGCTGCGCTCCGCGCTCGCCGACTACGTGAAGGGCGCCCGCCGCACCGGTGGCCGTGCCTCGGGCGGTCGCGCCAAGACCCGTACGGCCGCGGCGTCCGGAAACCCGGACACCGCCGAGATCCGCGCGTGGGCCAAGGCCCAGGGCATGAGCGTCAACGACCGCGGGCGCGTTCCGCAGGAGATCCGCGAGGCCTACGAGAACCGGGCCTGACCCGCCAGGGTCTGATCCGGCCGGCCCGCCCGGGGCCCGGCCACGGCGCTCCGCGGGGGTGTACGCCGCCACAGGTGCGCCCGGTGGCATTCCGTCGCGGCGGCGGCGACCAGGCGTACGAGATCGGGCCCGGCACCACCGTGCCGGGGACCGGCGCCCTGCCCAGGACCGGGCAGGGAAGGCAGCAGTGCCTCACACCCCTGCTCGGGGGGCCGCAGCCACACGGCGGCTCCCCGGGGACTTCCCCCGGGGTGTCCCGGCGGGACCGGGGCCGAGATCCGGCCGCCGGCGCCCAGCGCGGTGAGGTCCAGGGCGACCCCGCCCCACTCCAGCCAGTCCAGCAGCCCGTCCAGCTCGTCCGCGCTCCCCGCGGCCACCAGGAACCGCATCCTGCGCCCGGCGAGCGCCACCGGACCCGTGCCGAGCGGCCGGCGCAGCAGCCGCTCCCCGGCGTCGGCGGGCACCTCCAGCACGTCGAACCGCACCCCGGTGACCAGCTCCGCCGGCGGCCCCTGCGCGACCGGCCAGCCGAGCACTTCCGCGTACCAGGACGCGTACGCGTCCAGGTACGGATCCGCGGGTGGATCCTCGGGCGCGACGCGGGGCGGTGGAACGGTGACGGCCATGACCGGAGCAACTCCGGAGCGCCACCGGAGTTACGCAGTGCGCCGGTCTCAATGCGGAACGTAAACATCCGTCGAGGTGGAGTCCCACATTCGGGACGCAATCGTGTTCGCCCGTAGCGGAGGGAACCGGTGCCACCGGCATGGAGTGTCAGTCCTTACGGGTAAGACATTCCTAGTGGATCGGGGCGACACGCTGATTTGGGCGGGTTCCGTTCGCCATCGGCGTACACGTGTGACGGGTATCTGCCTGGCCTGCGGGAACATCGTCTCGCACCATCGGGTTGGAGCAGTTGTCGGCTGTTGAAGCCGGTTTTCCCCACTGACGTGGGGGTGATCGCGGACGGATGTCGGCAGTTGGAATGAGCTGTCCCGCCCCGCGGGACTAGCATGCGGAAGGACAGGGCGGGGACCGACCCCGAACTGCCCGACCGCTCTGAGGAGCGATAAACGATGTTCGAGAGGTTCACCGACCGCGCGCGGCGGGTTGTCGTCCTGGCTCAGGAAGAAGCCCGGATGCTCAACCACAACTACATCGGCACCGAGCACATCCTCCTGGGCTTGATCCACGAGGGTGAGGGTGTCGCCGCTAAGGCCCTGGAGAGCCTCGGGATTTCGCTCGAGGCTGTTCGCCAGCAGGTTGAGGAGATCATCGGTCAGGGGCAGCAGGCCCCGTCCGGCCACATCCCCTTCACCCCGCGGGCGAAGAAGGTCCTGGAGCTTTCGCTCCGAGAGGCCCTCCAGCTCGGCCACAACTACATCGGCACCGAGCACATCCTGCTCGGCCTCATTCGCGAGGGCGAGGGCGTCGCCGCCCAGGTCCTGGTGAAGCTGGGCGCCGATCTCAACCGAGTCCGGCAGCAGGTCATCCAGCTGCTCTCCGGCTACTCCGGCGGAGGCAAGGAGTCGGCCACGGCCGGCGGCCCGGCCGAGGGCACCCCCTCGACCTCCCTCGTCCTGGACCAGTTCGGCCGCAATCTCACGCAGGCCGCCCGCGAATCCAAGCTCGACCCGGTCATCGGGCGCGAGAAGGAGATCGAGCGGGTCATGCAGGTCCTGTCCCGCCGTACCAAGAACAACCCGGTCCTCATCGGCGAGCCCGGCGTCGGCAAGACCGCCGTCGTCGAGGGCCTGGCCCAGGCGATCGTCAAGGGCGAGGTTCCCGAGACGCTGAAGGACAAGCACCTCTACACGCTTGACCTCGGCGCCCTGGTCGCGGGTTCCCGCTACCGCGGTGACTTCGAGGAGCGCCTGAAGAAGGTGCTCAAGGAGATCCGCACCCGCGGCGACATCATCCTGTTCATCGACGAGCTCCACACCCTCGTGGGTGCGGGCGCCGCCGAGGGCGCGATCGACGCCGCCAGCATCCTCAAGCCCATGCTGGCCCGTGGTGAGCTCCAGACCATCGGTGCCACGACGCTGGACGAGTACCGCAAGCACCTTGAGAAGGACGCGGCCCTTGAGCGCCGCTTCCAGCCGATCCAGGTGGCGGAGCCTTCCCTCCCCCACACGATCGAGATCCTCAAGGGTCTGCGCGACCGCTACGAGGCCCACCACCGCGTCTCCATCACGGACGAGGCCCTGGTCCAGGCGGCGACGCTGGCCGACCGGTACATCTCGGACCGCTTCCTGCCGGACAAGGCGATCGACCTGATCGACGAGGCCGGCTCCCGGATGCGCATCCGCCGGATGACCGCGCCGCCGGACCTCCGCGAGTTCGACGAGAAGATCGCGGGCGTGCGCCGCGACAAGGAGTCGGCCATCGACTCCCAGGACTTCGAGAAGGCGGCTTCCCTCCGCGACAAGGAGAAGCAGCTGCTGGCGGCGAAGGCCAAGCGCGAGAAGGAATGGAAGGCCGGCGACATGGACGTCGTCGCCGAGGTCGACGGCGAGCTCATCGCCGAGGTCCTCGCGACCGCGACCGGCATTCCCGTCTTCAAGCTCACCGAGGAGGAGTCCTCGCGACTGCTCCGCATGGAAGACGAGCTGCACAAGCGGGTCATCGGCCAGAAGGACGCCATCAAGGCGCTCTCCCAGGCGATCCGCCGTACCCGTGCGGGTCTGAAGGACCCGAAGCGCCCGGGTGGCTCGTTCATCTTCGCCGGTCCGTCCGGTGTCGGTAAGACCGAGCTCTCCAAGACGCTCGCCGAATTCCTCTTCGGCGACGAGGACGCGCTGATCTCCCTCGACATGTCGGAGTTCAGCGAGAAGCACACGGTTTCGCGGCTCTTCGGTTCGCCCCCCGGCTACGTGGGCTACGAAGAGGGCGGCCAGCTCACCGAGAAGGTGCGCCGCAAGCCGTTCTCCGTCGTCCTCTTCGACGAGGTCGAGAAGGCCCACCCGGATATCTTCAATTCCCTTCTCCAGATCCTGGAGGACGGTCGCCTGACCGACTCCCAGGGCCGGGTCGTGGACTTCAAGAACACGGTCATCATCATGACGACCAACCTGGGTACGCGGGACATCTCGAAGGGCTTCAACCTCGGCTTCGCCGCCGTGGGCGACGTCAAGACCGGTTACGACCGGATGAAGGCGAAGGTCAACGAAGAGCTCAAGCAGCACTTCCGGCCCGAGTTCCTGAACCGTGTCGACGACACGGTCGTCTTCCACCAGCTCTCGCAGGAAGACATCATCCAGATCGTCGACCTGATGATCGCCAAGGTCGACGAGCGCCTGAAGGACCGCGACATGGGCATCGAGCTGAGCGGCGACGCGAAGCTCCTGCTCGCCAAGCGGGGCTACGACCCGATCCTGGGTGCCCGCCCGCTGCGTCGCACCATCCAGCGCGAGATCGAGGACATCCTGTCGGAGAAGATCCTCTTCGGCGAGCTGCGTCCCGGTCACATCGTGGTCGTGGGCAAGGAGGGCGACGGCGAAGACGCCAAGTTCACCTTCCGCGGCGAGGAGAAGTCGGCCCTGCCCGACCTCCCCCCGATCGAGGCCACGGGCTCCGGCCCGGACCTGTCGAAGGGCGCGTGACCCGCAAGGGTCGGCTGTAACGAGGGGCGGCCCCGGAACCACACGGTTCCGGGGCCGCCCCTTTGCCGTGCCGCGGCGGAGGCCTACCGCACGGCCGCCCCGCCGAAGGCGGACGGGAACTCGCGGAGGTAGGCCTCGTCGAGCTCCTCGTCGGGCATGGCCAGGAACCGGGTGAGCGACCGGTCCGCGCGGGCGATGCCGGCGCACAGGCAGATGACCCCGCCGAGGGCGGTGAGCGCGAGCCATTCACCCGACGTACGGGAGATCAGACCGCCGGCCAGGGAGCCCAGGGGCATCACGATCCCCGACAGGAAGGACGCCGCGGCGACCATCCTGTTGCGGAATTCCGAGGGCGTGGCCAGCAGCCGTACCGTGCCGGTGTTCACGGTCACCATGCACAGCCCCGCCCCGGAGACCATGAGCAGCAGGGACGCCACGGCGGTGAACACGAGCGGTGCGCCGGGGCCGGTCAGGGCGACGGCGGCGCCGGTCCCGACGAAGCCCGCGCCGAGGGCCGCGAACCCGTACGGCACGGTGCGGCGCCGACCCACCGCGCGGTTGCTCCACCCGACGACGAGGGCGCTCCCCAGGATCATGCCGACGGCGAAGGCCGATTCGACGATGCTCAGGACCCAGGTCCGGCCCGGGTGGTGGGAGGAGACGAGTGCGGGCACGACCACGGCGAAGACGGGGAACAGCGCGAAGTCCACCGCCATGGCCAGCAGGGCCAGCCGCCACTCCGGCACGACACCCCTGATGGCCCGGAACCCGGCCGCGGCGTCGGCCGCCCAGGAGGCCGCGCCCACCGCGGCCCGCTCCCGGGGGCGTGCGGGGGCCGCGGGCATCGGGAGCGCCGCCGTCAGCGCGGCGCACACCGTGACGACGGCGCAGGACAGCGCCAGGACGGCCGAGTAGCCGAGGGGGCCGACGAGGGCGCCCGCGACGATGGGGCCGGAGAAGGAGGACAGGGAGGCCATCGCGCTGCGCACGCGCACCGCGCCGGCGACCGCGGTCGTGTCCACCACCGCGCGGACGGCGGACGTCAGCAGGGGTTCGCGAACCCCCAGGCCCACGCCGAGCAGGGCCACCCCGGTCAGAACCAGCGCCAGGTGGTGGACGCCCGCGAACGCCAGGCCCGCCAGGAGGCCGCTCACGGCCGCCGACCCGGCGAAGCAGCAGACGATCACGCGCCGCACGGGGAGACGATCGCCGACCCAGCCCAGGGCTCCGCGGAGAACACGTCGGCGGCGACGCCCACGCCGAGCACCAGGCCGAGGAGCGCGTCGTCCCCCGTCCGGTCCAGGACCCACCAGGCGACCGCGATCTCCAGGCAGCGGGTGGCCATGCTCCCGCAGAAGCCGGCCGCCTGCAGCAGTGCGAACGCGCGGCCGGGCCGGGCGACCGCGGCGGGTTCCATACGGGTGCCTCTTCGATGATCCACGGCGCGCAAGGGTAGCCGCGGGGTCCGGACGGTTGCGGGGGTTTCGGTCCTCGGGGGGCGGCGAAGGTGCCGCGCCGGTGACAAGCCGCACAGGGCAAAACGGACCTACTAGGGCGTCTCGTAGGCGTGATGTCCGTTTTGCCCCTGTCGGGGCGGGGCTTCGGGCCAGTCGGGGCGGGGTCAACCGGTTGCGTCACACGCCCACGGCCTACGAGCCCCGGTAGTAATCGGGAGGTTTGGGGATACCGCGGGGCACGGGTTACCAAGGGTGGGCAAGCCCGGCATCCGCTCACCAGCGTGCCGGGTGGCTTCTTGCCCGAAGCGTCCCTTGTCCCCGGCCCGGAGGTCCTCCTATGTCCGCGAAGCGCAGCATCACCCGTCGTACCCGTATCGCCGTCGGCGCCACCGCTCTCGGTGCGGCGCTGGCTCTCGGGGCCGGGACGACCGCCGCCTTCGCCGACACGGCTCCGGAGACCACCCTGACCGGCACCGCCGCGCTGGTCGCCGCCCAGGCCAAGGCCCAGGCCTCCGTGGCCGCCGCCGCCAACGCGGCCGCCGCCAAGGCCACCGCCGCCAAGGCCGTCGTCGCCTGGCAGAAGCCGGTCGCGCGCTACACGCTCTCCGCGACCTTCGGCAAGGGCGGCACCATGTGGTCCCACAAGCACTCGGGCCAGGACTTCGCCTGCCCCGTCGGCACCCCGGTCAAGGCCGCCTCCGCCGGCACGATCGTCAAGGCCGGCCCCAACGGCGGCGGCGACGGCCCGGCGTACGGCAACGCCATCGTGATCAAGCACGCGAACAACACGTACTCGCAGTACGCGCACCTCTCGAAGATCCAGGTCCGGATCGGCCAGAAGGTCGCCAAGGGCTCGCAGATCGCGCTGTCCGGCAACACCGGCAACTCCAGTGGCCCGCACCTCCACTTCGAGATCCGCACCACCCCGAACTACGGCTCGGCCGTGAACCCGGTCTCCTTCCTGCGCAACGCCGGCGTCACCGTCTGACGCGTCAGTACAGGAGCCAGGAGCCGGTCGGCTTCGACTTCGCGTCGACCCGGCCCGGCCTGAGGGTGTCGATCTGGGCGGGCGACAGCACCGAGGCGTACGTCTGCACGCTCTCCATCGCCCCGTTCCACGGCGCGGTCCACTTGTCCTCGTGGCGGGAGCGGGCCAGCTCCAGCGGGCCCGGCGCCTGGAAGACCCCCGGGACGGGAGCCTCGCCGGTCTTCTTCCCGTTCACGTAGAGGGCGATCTGCTTGCGCTCGGCGTCGTAGGTCCCGGTCACGGTGGAGAACGTCTTCTCCATCTTCGGGCTCTCGCCGCTGACGGTCACGGCGGTCGCCTCGGCCCCCTGGTCGCCGGTCTGGACGCGGAAGACCCAGGCGGGCTTGCCGTTCACCTGGTCCAGGCCCAGCTCGAACGAGAAGGACTTCTCGTTGCCCTGGCTGACGGCGATCTGGCGCCCCTTCGGCGCCCGGTTCCAGACGCGGGCCGAGACGGTGAAGCTCTTGGCCGTGTCCACCACGCGCTTCTCGGACTCGGCGTACGAGTTCTCGTTGCCCTTCGTACGGACCTCGAAGCGCTTGTCGATCGGGAAGACCCCGGCGTCGGGGCCCATCTTCAGCGGGGCCTTTCCGCTGCGGTCCCGGATCTGGGTCGGGTCGTCCTTGACGGTCGGGGTGTTGTCGACGGGCGCCTTGCTCTTCGACCCGCTGGGCGAGGGCGAGGCCGACACGGACGGGGACGCCTTGTCGTCCACCGCCTCGTTCTTGCCGCCGTCGTCCCCGCTCATCAGCAGGAACGTTCCGCCTCCGGCGAGCAGCGCCAGTACCGTCACCGCACCGCCGATCGTCCACAGCCGCTTCTTGCGCCTCTCGGCCGCCGAACGGTCCGCCATGGCCTCCCAGTCCGGCTGGTCCGGCTGCGGGGCGAACGGCCCCGGGGCGCCGGGGAAGCCGGGACCGCCCGGAGCACCCGGCGGCGTCGGCGCGCCCATGTCCGGGAGCCCCTGGGCCCACTGCTGCGGAGCCGGGCCGAAGCCACCGCCGCCGTCCTGGGCCGGAGCGCCGGGCGGGTAGCCGTAGCCGGACGCGGAGGTCGGCGGGGCCGGCGGGAACCCGTAGCCCCCGTTCCCCGGGGTGGGCTGGGGCTGCGGGCTGCTGGGGGGATTCGTACCGTCGGTCATCCAGGGATGCTAAAACACCGGTCCGCGCGCGGGTACGGCCCGGTCCCGGTCGGATCGCGCCGCGGCGGCCGAGCCGGCCGCGGACCGCCCCGGCGCCCCTACTGCGACAGCTTGACGACCGGGAAGCTGCCGGTCGCCGTCGGCGCCTGCTCCGGCAGCCACAGCACCGCCACCGCGCCCGCCGCCGCGCCCTCGCGGTCCGCGCCGCCGGGAGCCGCCACGTTGCGGAACGTCAGCCGGGCGCCCAGCACCCGCGCCTGCCCCTCCGCGATCGTCAGCCCCAGCCCGTGCCCGACACCCGCCCGGTCCGTGGACCCGGTGCGGAACCGGCTCGGCCCCTCGCGCAGCAGCGCCTCGGGGAAGCCCGGACCGTGGTCCCGGACCCGTACGACCCGGCCCTCGATGTCGACCTGGACCGGCGGCTGCCCGTACCGCGAGGCATTGGCCAGCAGGTTGCCCAGGATCCGCTCCAGCCGCCGCGGGTCGGTGCTGACGATCTCGTCCGCCACCACCCGTACCGAGGCCTCCGGCATCAGCGCGGTCACCCGCCGGCTCACGAACTCGCCCAGCGCCACGTCCTGAAGCTCCGCCCGCTCGGACGCGCTGTCCAGCCGGGCCACCTCCAGCACGTCCTCGACCAGCGCCCGCATCGCCTGCGCCCGGTCGCGCACCAGCTCCGCCGGCCGCCCCGGAGGCAGCAGCTCCGCCGCCGTGAGCAGGCCCGTCACGGGGGTGCGCAGCTCGTGCGCGATATCGGCGGTCACCCGGCGCTCGGCCTCCAGCCGCTGCTGGAGGGCGTCCGCCATGGCGTCCACGGCCCGCGCGAGGTCGTCGGTCTCGTCCCGTACGACGCCCCCGACCGCGTCCCGCACCCGTACGTCGGGATCCCCGTGCGCCACCCGCTGCGCGGCGGCCGCGGCCTTGCGCAGCCGGCGCGAGATCTGCCCGCCGATGAGCACACCGAGCGCGGCGCCCGCGACCACGACGGAGATCGACCCGACGACCAGGGCCCGGTCCAGGTCGCGCACCATGTTGGCGCTCTCCGTGAACTCGCTGTGCAGCGACAGCACCTGCCCGTTCCCGAGCGGCACCGCGGCCCACACCACGGGCACGTTCTTCCTCGACTCCTGGATGTACGTACCGCGCCGCCCCGACCGCGCCTTCTCGCGCAGCGGGGCGGGCAGTTCGGGGTCGTTGACCTTCGCCCCGAGGAGCGGCTTGCGCCCGGCCTCGACGAAGCGGGCGATGACGTTCACGTTCGCCAGCTGGGCCTCGCGCGCGCTCTCCAGCATCGACACGCGGGCAGCACTGTGCACGACCAGGCTCAGTGCCACGGCGACGAGCGCGCCGACGGCGGCGATGGCGAGCGTGATCTTCCAGCGGATCCCCGTACGGAGGGTGAAGCGCCTCATGCCTTCAGCTTGTATCCGAATCCTCGGACCGTTTCGATGCGGTCCTGTCCGATCTTGGTGCGCAGCCGCTGGACGTGGACGTCCACGACGCGGGTGTCACCGCCCCAGTCGTAGTCCCAGACCCGCTCCAGCAGGCGGTCGCGCGAGAGGACGGTGCCGGGCGCGGAGGAGAATTCCAGGAGCAGCCGCATCTCGGTCGGCGTCAGCGCCACCGGGGCGCCGGCCTTGCGGACCTCCATGCCCTCGGTGTCGACCTCCAGGTCGCCGAAGGCCAGCACCCCGCGCTCCTCGGAGCCGTCCTCGTCGTGCGCGCCGGGCCGGCCGTTCTGCGGGCCTCCGGCGTGGCCGAAGCGGCGCAGCACCGCGCGGATGCGGGCGACGAGGACCGAGCCGTCGAAGGGCTTGGTGACGTAGTCGTCGGCGCCCGCCTCCAGGCCGAGGACCACGTCGATCGAGTCGGCGCGCGCCGAGAGCATGATCACCGGGACGGTGGACTCGTCGCGGATCCGGCGGCACAGGCTCACGCCGTCCATGCCGGGCACCATCACGTCGAGCAGGGCGATGTCCGGGCGGTCGGCCCGGAAGGACTCCAGTCCGGAGAGGCCGTCGGGCATGGCCGTGACCACGACCCCGTCGCGTTCTAGCGCCAGGGTCGTGGCCTCACGGATGACGTCGTCGTCCTCCACGAACAGGACATGGGTCTCGGCCATGCGGGAGCCTCGCTCGCTGCTAGTTCTTCTGGGTGACGGCGGGGGCGGGCTGGGCCCCGCCGTCGATGTTGCTGTAGTCGGTGTGGACCCGGTCCTGCTCGGTGAACTTCTCCCCGTTCCAGCGGTACGTGATCACGTCCTCGCCGGACGGGTACGCGAGCGCGTCGCTCTTGGAGTACACCGGCCTGGTGACGACCAGGTCGCCCCGGTCGATCTCGGCGTAGACGGGCGACTGCTCGTCCGAGAAGACATTCTCGTACGTCCCGCCCTCCGACCGGTACACGTACGAGCCCCGGCCCAGCGCGTCGGCGCAGGACAGCACGTTGACGACGATGTCGACGACCGCGTTCCCGGTGACCTTCCCGTAGCTCACGTCGATCGGGTAGTCCTTGCCCGTGCAGGGCTTGAGGTCCCGCTTGACCTCGGCGCTGACCTTGGGGTCCGCCTTGAGCAGCGCGACCGGGTCGACCTTCTTGGAGGGCTTGCCCGACGCGCCGGTCGTGGCCGGGGCGTGGTCGGGCGGGGTGGCCGTCGGCGAGCTGGTCTTGGACACGGGGTCGGTCTGTGCGGGCCCGCCGTCGCGCAGACCGGTCCCGCCGGCGCTGCAACCGGCCGCGAACAGCACGGTGCCGACGAGGACGACCGTCCCCGCCGACATCAGCACCAGCGAACTTCTGCCCCTCAGGCATTGGCCGTTCAGGCCGCGCACCGCTCACGCCCCTCGTACCGGATGGTGTGGTCACCGCGGTGGTCACCGCGCTCCAGCGCGCGCATGTCCAGGTCCCGGCTCTCCAGTTCCTGCCGGAGGCGGGCCAGTGCGCGGTGCAGGGTGCTCTTCACAGTACCCGCAGACATCCCGAGCGCGGCGGCGGTCTCCTCGGTGCTCATCTGCTCCCAGTGCCGCAGCACGACCACGCTGCGCTGCTTGGGCGCGAGCACCTTGAGGATGTCCATCAGCAGGGCGCGGTCGGCGCGCTGGTCGGAGCCGTCCTCGACGGAGGCGTCCGGGAGCTGCTCGGTGGGGACCTCTTCGAGTTTGCGGGCGCGCCACCACTCGGTACGGGTGTTGATCATGACGCGGCGCATGTAGGCGTCGGCGAGGGACTTGTCGGCGATGCCGTCCCAGCGGCCGTACGTGCGCACCAGGGCCGTCTGGAGGAGGTCCTGCGCGTCGGTGGGGTCCGGAACCAGGCGCCGGGCACTGCGCAGGAGCGCGTCCTGCCGAGTGCGTACGTACTCCTCGAATCCGAGTACCTCGCCGTGCGCCATCTCAGACCGCCTCCGTCCCGTGCAACCGCTCGTCCGTTGCCTCTCGCCTTACGGATTCGAAGGTACGGAGGGGTTGTCACGGCCCTGTGCGAGCCAGCCTTCGGTGGGCGCACGGACACCCATAGGTTGTGTAACAGAGCCGTGAGCTGGGGTTTCGCCGAGATAAACGGAATCTCGGGCTCAGCTTGTGGCGGGACTCGCCGGAGTGCTCGCGTCGGGGCTGGTGGGGGTGGTCGAAGCCGTCGTTGCGGAGGCGGTTTCGGCGGTGCTCACGGGGGTAGGAACGGGGGTTCCCTGCGGCAGCCGGTACATCCCCGCCGCGAGCGGCTCGACCAGTCCGTCGGAGACCAGCCCGTCCAGTGCCCGGGCCCGCTGCACCGGCTCGTCCCAGACCGTGTCGAGGACGGCCTGCGGAACCGGCCCGACCGCGTCGCGCAGCACCGCGAGGAGCTTGCCGCGCACCTGCCGGTCGGTCCCCGCGTACGTCTGCCCGCGCCGCGGCGGCCCGTCGTGGGCCGGCTTCCCGGCCAGGCGCCACGCGCACAGCCCGGCCACCGGGCAGCGGGCGCAGTCCGGGGACTTCGCGGTGCACACCAGGGCGCCGAGCTCCATCGAGGCCGCCGCCCAGCGGGCCGCCGTCTCCTCGTCCTCGGGCAGCAGCGCCCGGGCCAGGCGCCGCTCGGCCGCCGTGGTGGCGTTCGGCGGGTACTCGACGCCCGTCGTGGTGCGGGCGAAGACCCGCCGCACGTTGGTGTCCAGTACGGCGTGCCGCTGCCCGTACGCGAAGGAGGCCACGGCCGCCGCCGTGTACTC
Organism: Streptomyces vinaceus; assembly: GCF_008704935.1. Taxonomy (NCBI): domain Bacteria; kingdom Bacillati; phylum Actinomycetota; class Actinomycetes; order Kitasatosporales; family Streptomycetaceae; genus Streptomyces; species Streptomyces vinaceus. The sequence goes on along the minus strand of NZ_CP023692.1, from coordinate 3,409,768 downwards.
GCCGATGCCGGGCAGCGCGAGCAGCTGCGCGTGCTCCCGCGGTACGTCGCCCCCGTGCCGCTCCGTTATCGCGACGGCCGCGCCGTGCAGGCGCAGGGCCCGCCGCGGGTAGCCGAGCCGCCCCCAGGCGCGCACGGCCTCGCCGGGGGCCTCGGCGGCCAGGTCGGCGGGGCGGGGCCAGCGGGCGAGCCACTGCTCGTACACCGGCAGGACCCGGCTGACGGGGGTCTGCTGGAGCATGAACTCGCTGACCATGACCCCCCAGGGGCCGGCCTCGGGGCGGCGCCAGGGAAGGTCGCGGGCGTGCTCCTCGAACCAGGCGATGACCGGTGAGTGCAGCGCGTGGGACGCGTCGGAGGACGTCTGGGGGGAAGGGCTGGTGGATGCAGTCATGGCAACGGCATCCTGGCACGTTTCAGGGCCGGCGCGCGGGGCCCGGGCCGGTGAACCAGACAGCGGCGCGCCCCCCGCTCGCCCGCATGGCGGCGGTCATCGTACTGATCGGCCCGGTCAGGGCCGGGACGGCGAGCGCGGCGAGCGCCCCGCCGAGCAGCAGGCCGGCCAGGACGTCGTGCGGGTAGTGGACGCCGACGAAGACCCGGGAGAAGGCCATCAGCACGGCGAGCGGGACGGCCGCGAGCGCGAGACGGCGTACGGCGAGGGCCAGCGCGACGGCGGCGGCGCCCGCGATGGCGGAGTGGTTGCTGGGGAACGACCAGTCGCCCGGGGCCGGGCAGGCGAGGAGCGGGGCGGCGGCCCCGGCGACCGCCCGACAGGGCCGTTCCTCGTCCACGGCGGACTTCACGAGCTCGGAGGCGACGTACGCGAGGGCGGTGGCGAGCGGCGCGGCGACGGCGAGGGCGACGGCCCGCGGGCCCGCCTGACCGCGGGCCCGCCACCACACGGCTATGAAGAGCAGACCGAAGAGCAGGAGCCCGTACTCCGTCCAGACCTCGAACGCCGACTGCGCCCAGCCGGGCGCGGAACGGGCGGAATCGGTGATGGCGCGGTAGAGGCCGGAGGAGTCCATGCTCACCGACCGTACTCAAAGCCGATCAATTCCGGCGTCGGGCTCTTGGCCGATTCTCGACGGTCAGAGGTCGGTCCGCAGGATGATCATCGGCAAAACAAGCCGGTTGCGCGGCATGTGGGGCGCGGATCGGGCCGCGGACTCTCGTAAAGTTCCGTCCGTGGGATCTATGCGCAATCCGGTCGGGCCGCTCCCCTCCTCCATCTACTGGCGACGGAGGGCTGTGCTGGCGTCCGTCGTCGCGCTCCTCGCGCTGCTCGCCGTATGGACCGTCACCTCCGGTGGTGGCAGGTCGAGTACGAACGGCAAGGGCGGCGACAAGGCGCCGAAGCCGGTCACCTCGATCACCCCCGGACCCGCGGGGACGGGCCCGGCGATCAGTCAGGCACCGGGCGGACGCGCGGAGTCGGGCGGCGGCGCGGGCAAGAACGGTGAGCCGGGCGGCACTCCGGGCACCGGTTCCGCTTCGGGCGGTGTCGCCGGCGCCGGCGGCAGCGGCGCAAGCGGCGCCACGGGCGGCGGCGCACCCCAGGTCCCGGCGGACTCGCCCTTGCCCACCTGCGCCCCGGGCGGGCTGCAGTGGGAGGTCAAGAGCGTGAAGAACGAGTACGAGACGAGCGAGAAGCCCCGCCTCGAACTGGTCGCGCGCAATGTCTCCGGCACGACCTGCAAGGTCGATCTCGGCCCGAAGCAGGCTGTCCTGACCATCCTTCAGGCGAGCACGAGCAAGGCGGTCTGGTCCTCGGCGGACTGCCCGTCGGGCGCGGGCAACGCGTTCTTCCGGGTCCCGGCGCAGGGCGAGACGAAGCAATCGCTGGAATGGGACCGGAAGTTCAGCGCCCCCGACCAGTGCCAGACGCCTCCGGCGGGGGCCGCGGTCCCGGACACGTACGTGGTGGAGGTCAAGTCCCCGGGCATGCCGGTCGCCCGGACCTCGTTCGTCCTGAAGCAGGACTGAGCCGGGCTCGGACCCGGACCTTGGCTGGGCGTCGCCGAGCCGTGCGAGGGCCGCGTCGGAAGGATCAGACGTACCGTTCGAGGATCGAGGACTCCGCGAGGCGGGAGAGGCCCTCGCGGACGCTCCGGGCGCGGGCCTCGCCGACGCCGTCCACGGCCTGGAGGTCGTCCACCGACGCGGCCAGCAGCTTCTGCAGGCCGCCGAAGTGCTCGACCAGCCGCTCGATGATGGCCCCCGGCAGCCGCGGCACCTTCGCCAGCAGCCGGTAACCCCGCGGGGACACCGCCGAGTCCAGCGTCTCGGGCGAGCCCGTGTACCCCAGCGCCCGCGCCACGATCGCCAGCTCCAGCAGCTCCGGATGCGTCAGCGCGTCCAGCGCCGGCAGCGCTTCCTCGACCGTGCGCGAGCGCTTCGCGGTGGGCTCCGGAACGTAGTCCCGGATCACCAGCTCCCGCTCCTGCTCGATCCCGACCGTCAGCTCGTCCAGCTGGAGTGACAGGAGTCGTCCGTCCGTGCCCAGCTCGACCACGTATTCAGCGATTTCCGTGGCAATGCGGCGGACCATTTCCAGCCGCTGCGCGACCGCCGTCACGTCGCGCACCGTGACCAGGTCCTCGATCTCCAGCGCGGACAGCGTCCCGGCGACCTCGTCCAGGCGGAGCTTGTACCGCTCCAGCGTCGCCAGCGCCTGGTTCGCCCGCGACAGGATCGCCCCGGACTCCTCCAGGACCCGCCGCTCCCCGTCCACGTACAGCGCGATCAGCCGCATCGACTGCGAGACCGAGACGACGGGGAACCCGCACTGCTTGGAGACCCGGTCCGCGGTCCGGTGCCGCGTGCCCGTCTCCTCCGTAGGGATCGACGCGTCCGGCACCAGCTGGACGCCGGCCCGCAGGATCTTGGTCAGGTCCTTGTCGAGGATCAGCGCGCCGTCGAGCTTGCACAGCTCGCGCAGCCGGGTCGCGGTGAACTCCACGTCCAGGACGAAGCCGCCCGTGCACATCGCCTCGACGGCCTTGTCCATGCCCAGGACGATCAGACCGCCCGTATTGCCGCGGACGATCCGCTCCAGGCCGTCGCGCAGGGGCTGACCGGGGGCGACCGCACTCAGCGAGGCGCGCATCAGCGCGTCGTGCTTGGAGCTCGCGCCGGACTTCCCGGGTGCTGCTGCCCCGTCCTTGGCTGCCACTGCACTCCTCCGGTCGCGGGTTGCGCCGCCTGCGTACGGCCGGGCGGACCAGCACAAAGTCTACCGGCGCGCGCTGCGCGCCCGCCGTGGCTTGGCCAGGTGCGCCCCCGAGGGACCCCGGACGGGCCCCCTCGTACCCCCCGCCACCAGCGGCTACTCCTTGGCCGCCGCCCGCGAACGCCCGCGCGGCAGCACCCGCAGGGCGTCCCCCATGTCCGCGACCTCGATCACCTTCATCCCGGCCGGCACCTTCCCCGGATCGCCCGGCACCAGCGCGTGCGTGAAGCCGAGCCGGTGCGCCTCGGCGAGCCGCCGCTGTACGCCCGTCACCCGCCGCACCTCTCCCGCGAGACCGACCTCGCCGATCGCCACGAGGTTCTTCGGCAGCGGGACGTCGCTCGCCGCCGAGGCCAGCGCGAGCGCGATGGCCAGGTCGGCGGCCGGCTCGGTCAGCTTCACCCCGCCCACGGTGGCGGAGTAGATGTCGCGCTTGCCGAGCGCGGTGATCCGGCCGCGCTGCTCCAGCACCGCCAGCATCATCGAGACGCGCGAGGTCTCCAGGCCCGAGGTGGTCCGCCGGGGCGAGGGGATCTGCGAGTCCACGGTCAGCGCCTGCACTTCGGCGACCAGCGGGCGCTTGCCCTCCAGGGTCACCGTCAGGCAGGTGCCGGGGACGGCCTCCGCGCGCCGGGTCAGGAACAGCCCGCTCGGGTCGGCGAGGCCGGTGATCCCCTCGTCGTGCAGTTCGAAGCAGCCGACCTCGTCGGTGGCTCCGTACCGGTTCTTCACCCCGCGCACGAGGCGCAGGCGCGCGTGCCGGTCGCCCTCGAAGCTGAGGACGACGTCGACGAGGTGCTCCAGCAGTCGGGGGCCGGCGATCGCCCCGTCCTTCGTCACGTGGCCGACCAGCAGCGTGGCCATCCCGCGCTCCTTGGAGGCGCGGATCAGCGCCCCGGCCACCTCGCGGACCTGGGCCATGCCGCCGGGCGCGCCGTCGATCTCGGGGGAGGCGACGGTCTGTACGGAGTCCAGGATCAGCAGCGAGGGCTTCACGGCGTCGAGGTGGCCCAGTACGGCGGACAGATCGGTCTCGGCGGCGAGGAAGAGGTGGTCGTTGAGCGCGTTGATCCGGTCGGCCCGCAGCCGCACCTGGCTCGCCGACTCCTCGCCCGTGACGTAGAGGGTGCGGTGCGCCTCGCTGGCCGCCTTCGCCGCGACGTCGAGCAGCAGCGTGGACTTCCCGACGCCCGGTTCGCCGGCCAGCAGGACGACGGCGCCGGGCACGAGCCCGCCGCCGAGGACCCGGTCCAGTTCGTCGACGCCGGTGCTGCGGGCGGTCGCGGTCCGGCCGTCGACCTGGGCGATGGGGAGCGCGGGCGCGGAGACCCGGCCGGCGGCGGTGGTCCGTACGGCGGGCGCGCCGCCCATCTCCTCGACGGTGCCCCAGGCCTGGCACTCGGGGCACCGGCCGAGCCATTTCGCGGTCGTGTACCCGCACTCGGAGCAGCGGTAGGACGGCCGGTCCTTGGCGGATGAACGAGATGTACGGGCAGCCATGCGGCCCACCGTATCCGGCGCCTGTGACAGCGGGACCGGGCCGCGTCCCGGAGCCGTCCCGGAGCGGTGGCCCGGAGCCGCGTACGTGTGCCCGGCGTCAGGGCCGCAGTCAGCACACCTTCGATCTGTTCACCCGTAAGGGCTAAAACAGCTGAAGGCTTCACGGCCGTCAGCGGCGTGCCGCCTACCTTCGCCAGGGTGAACAGCAGCAATCAGGAAAGCCCCGCCCCGCGCACCGGCGCACACCGGGCGCACGGGCGCACGCCCCCCGCGGGCCCCCCTGAACCTCCCGAGGCCCCCGGGGGTTCCGGGGGGGAACAGCCGTCCCCGCCGCCCCCGTTCCGGCACGAGCCGTACCTGGACGGCCTGTTCACCTATTGCCTGTCGGTCCTGTGCGACCACGACGCCGCCACCGACGTGCTCGCCGAGGTCCTCGCGGTCGCCGAGCGCCACCCCGGCCGCTGTCCCGACGAGGGCGACCGGCGGGCCTGGCTGTACGCCCTCGCCCGCTGGGGCTGCCTGCGGAGGCTGGCCGAGCACCGGCGGAGCCGGCAGGGAGCGCATTCCGCCCGGCGCGCGCCGGAGCGCACGGATGCCGAACGCGCGCCGCAGGAGTACCGTTCCGCCACCGCCACCGGATCCGGAGCGGGCCCCGGCCCCGGCCCCGGCTCCCTGGACGTGACCGCGTACCGGCGCACCGAGCTGGCCCGCCTCGCCTGGCCCGAGGCCGCCGGGACCACCCCCGCGCAGCGCGAGGCCCTCGAACTCGCCGTCCGCCACCGCCTCGGCGTGCCCGAGCTCGCCGCCGTCCTCGGTACGCCCCCCGCCCTCGCCCGGGAGCTGCTGGCCGGCGCCGCCTGCGAGGTGGAGCGGACCCGCGCCGCCCTCGCCGTCGTCGAGACCGGCGGCTGCCCCTCCGTGTCCCGGCTCACCGGTGACGGGGACGGGCAGGTGCTGCTGTCCACCACCCTGCGCGCCGAGCTCGTTCGCCACGTCGACGACTGCCCGCGCTGCCGCCGCGTCGCCGAACGCGTCGACGCCGCCGCCCCCTGGCCCGGCACCGGCGGCATCGACGCGGCCCTCCCGCTGGTCCCCGCCCCGCGCACCGCCGTCCGCGCGGCCATGGTCCGCTCCGGCGGCCGCCGCGGCCGCCGCCCCGGGCCGCGCTTCGACCGCACCGGCTTCCCGATGGACCCCCGCGACCGCGCGGCCCGCCGCGACCGGCTGCGGGCCCGGGCCGTGACGACGACCGTCGTGGCCACCGTGGTCGCGGCCCCGGTGATCGCGCTGTGGGCGGCGTACCGCGGCGCCCCGGAGACCGGTGAGCCCGTCGGTTCGGAATCCACCCGGATCTCCGCGAGCGAGTCCGAGCTCCCGGCCCTGCGGGAGGACGGCCGCCCGCTGCGCGCGTACGAGAACGCCGGCAACACCGCGCACACGACGGGCGAGCCCGGCTTCGGCCGGGGCGCAGCCGACCCGGACGGCTCGGACGTGTCCGTCGAGGTGATCAGTACCGGCGCGCCCGCCGCCCCCGACGGCCGGCCGGGGAACCCCGGGCGGCTCGCCGTCGCCGCCTCCTCGCACCGGGGCACCACCATGCTCACGCTCACCGCTTCCGGCGGGGCCCCGGTGGACTGGCAGCTGTGGTCGGACGCTCCGTGGCTGCGGGCGAGCCGGAGCGCGGGGACGCTGGAGCCGGGGGAGTCGGTCACCGTGTGGATCACCATCGACACCGAGGCGCAGCCGGTCGGCGCCTGGTCCGCCCGGATCGGGGTGGAGCCGGGCGGCGCCGTGATCTCCATCCACGGCCGCGGCCGCCCGGCGCCCACGCCCCCGCCGGAGCCGGGGGACCCCACGCCGACGCCGAGCCCGACGCCCACGCCGAAGCCGACGGACACCCCGGAGCCGACCCCCACACCGACGCCCACGCCGACCCCGACCCCGACGGCGAGCGCGTCAGCCGGACCGGGAGAACCAGGAGGAACGGTTGGCCCGCCGGCGGATCCTGGCGGGCCGGGGCCGTCGTAGCCCCTTCGCGACCCCTCCGTGGGCCCTTCGTGGGCCCTTCGCCTACGGGGTGGCCGGGCCGGCCGGGTCGGCGGGGTGCGGAGCCATCGGCAGCAGCGAGGACAGCCGCGCCTCGCAGAGCTTCACGAGGGCCTCGTACCCCTCCTTGCCCATCAGCTCGGTCAGCTCGGCGCGGTACGACACGTACACCGGGTCGCCGGCGCCGTGCGCGGACGTCGCCGACGTGCACCACCAGTGCAGGTCGTGCCCGCCCGGGCCCCAGCCGCGCCGGTCGTACTCGCCGATCGACACCTGGAGCACGCGGGTGTCGTCGGGCCGGTCGATCCACTCGTACGTCCGGCGGATCGGCAGCTGCCAGCACACGTCGGGCTTGGTCTCCAGCGGCTCCTGGCAGCCCCTGAGGGCCAGGATGTGCAGCGAGCAGCCCGCCCCGGCGGGGAAACCGGGCCGGTTGAGGAAGATGCAGGCGCCCTCCCAGCGGCGGGTCTGCTTCTCCCCGTCGTCGTCGTTCTGCGTCCAGCCGGTCTCGCTGCCGACGTCGTGGAACTGCCACAGCTCGGGGGTCAGCCGCGCCACGTGCTCGGCGACCCGCTTCTCGTCGTCCTCGTCCGAGAAGTGCGCGCCGAGGGTGCAGCAGCCGTCGGAGGCCCGCCCGGCCTGGATGCCCTGGCAGCCGCTGCCGAAGATGCACGTCCAGCGGGAGGTCAGCCAGGTCAGGTCGCAGCGGAAGACCTGCTCGGCGTCGGCGGGATCGGGGAACTCCACCCAGGCCCGGGGGAAGTCGAGCCCCTTCTCGTCGTCGCGTGGGGCGGCGACGGAGGCCTGGGCGGAAGCCTTGGCCTTCTTCGCCTTATCGGGCTTGTTGGACTTGTTGGCCTTCTTCGTATTTGGCACAAACCCAAGCCTAAGGGCCCCTTACCTCACCCATACTCCAGCCGCACAGTAGCGTTTCCTCGTATGAGACTCGGTGTCCTCGATGTGGGTTCGAACACGATCCATCTGCTGGTGGTGGACGCGCACCCCGGCGCGCGCCCGCAGCCGGCGCACTCGCACAAGGTGGAATTGCGGCTCGCGGAGCTGCTCGACGAGCGCGGAGCGGTCACGCCGGAGGGCATAGAGCGCCTCGTCTCGGTGATCGGCGGGGCGGCGCAGGCCGCCGAGGACAAGGGCTGCGAGGACGTCGTCCCCTTCGCGACCAGCGCCGTGCGGGAGGCCACGAACGCGGACGAGGTCCTGGCCAGGGTGCTGGCCGAGACCGGCGTCGACCTGCCGATCCTGAGCGGTGAGGACGAGGCGCGGCTGACGTTCCTGGCCGCCCGGCGCTGGTTCGGCTGGTCCGCGGGCAAGCTGCTGGTCCTCGACATCGGCGGGGGCTCGCTGGAGATCGCGTACGGCATCGACGAGGACCCGGACGCCGCGGTCTCGCTGCCGCTGGGCGCCGGCCGCCTCACCAAGGGCTGGCTGCCGGGCGATCCTCCGGACGCGGCGGACGTACGGGCCCTGCGCAGGCACGCGCGGGCCCAGATCGCCCGTACGGTCGGGGAGTTCAGCCGCTTCGGAGCACCGGACCACGTGGTGGCGACGTCGAAGACGTTCCGCCAGCTGGCCCGCATCGCGGGCGCGGCCCGCTCGGCGGACGGCCTGTACGTCCAGCGGGACCTGACCCGCAAGTCGCTGGAGGAGTGGGTGCCGCGCCTGGCGGCGATGACCACGGCCCAGCGCTCCGCCCTGCCGGGCGTCTCGGAGGGCCGCGCCTCGCAGCTCCTGGCGGGAGCACTGGTCGCGGAGGGCGCGATGGACCTCTTCGGCGTGGACGAACTCGAAATCTGCCCCTGGGCCCTGAGGGAAGGCGTGATCCTCCGCCGCCTGGACCACCTGCCGACCTGACGCGGTACGGGGCCTGCGGCCGGGCAGGGCCTCCACCGCCCGGCGGCGGCCGCCCACCCGCCCCTCGGGGGCGAGACTGACGGCCGCCAGAACTCATACGGTCAGCGAAGGGCGAGGGGCGGCGTGGTGGGCGTCACGGTCCTTCGGGGCCGGGGCCCGTACCCTGTCCCCGTGGCAGAACCCGTTCGGATCCCGACTGCGAAAGTCGCCCTTTCCACCGCCTCCGTCTACCCGGAGTCGACGGCGACCGCTTTCGAGATCGCCGCGCGCCTCGGCTACGACGGCGTCGAGGTGATGGTCTGGACGGATCCGGTCAGCCAGGACGTCGACGCCCTGCGGCGGCTGTCCGACCAGTACGGGGTGCCGATCCTCGCCGTGCACGCGCCGTGTCTGCTCATCACGCAGCGCGTGTGGTCCACCGACCCCTGGACCAAGCTCCAGCGGGCGCAGTCCGCCGCCGAGCGGCTGGGGGCCTCCACCGTCGTCGTGCACCCGCCGTTCCGCTGGCAGCGCCAGTACGCGAAGGACTTCGTCACCGGGATCTGGCGGATGGCCGACGAGACCGACGTCCGGTTCGCCGTCGAGAACATGTACCCCTGGCGCTACCGGGACCGCGAGATGCTCGCGTACGCCCCCGAGTGGGACGTCACCAAGGACGACTACCGGCATTTCACCGTCGATCTCTCGCACACGGCGACCGCGCGGACCGACGCCACCGCCATGATCGACCGCATGGGGGACCGGCTCGCGCACGTACACCTCGCCGACGGGAACGGGTCGGCGAAGGACGAGCACCTGGTTCCGGGGCGGGGGACGCAGCCGTGCGCCGAGCTGCTGGAGCGGCTCGCCCGGGTCTCCTTCGACGGGCACGTCGTCATCGAGGTCAACACCCGCCGCGCGATGTCCTCCGCGGAGCGGGAGGCCGACCTCGCCGAGGCGCTGGCCTTCACCCGCCTGCACCTCGCGACCCGTCCCACCGGCTCCCCGGTCAGGACCCCGCGCCCGTGACGGAACCCGCCAAGCCGCGCCGCGGCCCCGGCCGGCCCCGCCAGGACGAGGCCGAAGCGGGTCCCGGCACCCAGGAGCGCATCCGGCTCGCGGCCCGCGAGGTGTTCGCGGAGCGCGGGTACGACAAGACGTCCGTACGCGGCATCGCGAAGGTCGCCGGCGTGGACCCGGCCCTGGTCCACCACTACTTCGGCAGCAAGGACGACCTCTTCGCCGCCGCCATCGAGGTCACGATGGAGCCCGCCCTCGTCGTCCCCGCGATCGTGGGGGAGGGCCCCGAGGGCATCGGGGAGCGGCTGGCCCGCTATTTCCTGGGTATCTGGGAGAACCCGGTCACCCGTGCGCCCATGCTCGCCGTCGTCCGCTCCGCCCTCACCCACGAGGCCGCGGCGGCGGTGCTGCGCCGGCTGGTCCTGCGCCGGGTCCTGGAGCGGGTCGCGGCCGACCTGGACGTCCCCGACCCCACCTTCCGCGCCGAGCTCGCCGCCTCCCACATGATCGGCATCGCGCTCCTGCGGTACGTGGTCCAGGTCGAGCCCCTCGCGTCCGCGGACCCGGAGGACATCGTCGTCCTGGTCGCGCCCACCCTTCAGCGTTATCTCACCGAGGAATGACCGAGGAATGACCGAGCAATGACCGAGGAATGAGCCCTTCGTCCCGCCATGCGGACAAGTTGTCCGCATCGCGGGCCGGGAGCGTAGCCTCGTAACCGAGCCATATCCACAGTCATGCACAGTCGCGGCAGGCGTGCGAACGCCACCGCACTCATGGGGAGTGAACCCGATGCCCGAGCTGAGGTCCCGCACCGTCACCCACGGCCGCAACATGGCGGGCGCACGCGCCCTTATGCGTGCGTCGGGCGTAGCGAGCGCGGACATCGGGAAGCCGATCATCGCGGTCGCGAACTCCTTCACCGAGTTCGTCCCCGGCCACACCCACCTGGCCCCCGTCGGCCGGATCGTCTCCGACGCCATCCGCGCCGCCGGCGCGATCCCGCGCGAGTTCAACACCATCGCCGTCGACGACGGCATCGCCATGGGCCACGGCGGCATGCTGTACTCCCTGCCCTCCCGCGACCTGATCGCGGACAGCGTGGAGTACATGGTCGAGGCGCACTGCGCCGACGCGCTGATCTGCATCTCCAACTGCGACAAGATCACGCCCGGCATGCTGATGGCCGCCATGCGCCTCAACATCCCCGTCGTGTTCGTCTCCGGCGGCCCGATGGAGGCCGGCCAGGCCGTCCTCGTCGACGGCACCGTCCGCAAGCTGGACCTGATCGACGCCATGGTCGACGCCTCCAACGAGAACGTCTCCGACGAGGACGTCCTGCGCATCGAGGAGAACGCCTGTCCGACCTGTGGGTCGTGCAGCGGCATGTTCACCGCCAACTCCATGAACTGCCTCGCCGAGGCCATCGGGCTCGCGCTCCCCGGCAACGGCTCGGTCCTCGCCACGCACACCGCCCGCCGCGCCCTGTACGAGGACGCCGGCCGGACGGTCGTCGAGATCACCAAGCGGTACTACGAGCAGGACGACCACTCGGTCCTGCCGCGCTCGATCGCGACCCGCCAGGCCTTCGAGAACGCCATGGCCCTCGACATCGCCATGGGCGGCTCGACCAACACGATCCTGCACCTGCTCGCCGCCGCCCAGGAGGCGGGCCTGGAGTACGACCTCACCGACATCGACGAGGTGTCCAAGCGGGTGCCGTGCCTGGCCAAGGTCGCGCCGAACGTGGCGCCCGGCGGCACGTACTACATGGAGGACGTCCACCGGGCCGGCGGCATCCCCGCCATCCTCGGCGAGCTGCACCGCGGCGGGCTCCTGAACAAGGACGTCACGACGGTCCACTCGGACAACCTGGAGGACTGGCTGGCGAAGTGGGACGCGCGCAGCGGCACGGCCTCCGAGACGGCCATGGAGCTGTGGCACGCGGCCCCCGGCTGCGTGCGCTCCGCCACCGCCTTCTCGCAGTCCGAGCGCTGGGACACCCTCGACCTGGACGCGGAGGGCGGCTGCATCCGGTCGGTGCAGCACGCGTACTCCAAGGACGGCGGGCTGGCGGTCCTGCGCGGCAACATCGCGGTGGACGGCTGCGTCGTGAAGACGGCGGGCGTCGACGAGTCGATCTGGACCTTCGAGGGCCCGGCGGTCGTCTGCGAATCGCAGGACGAGGCGGTCGACAAGATCCTCCGCAAGGAGATCAAGGCGGGCGACGTCGTCGTCATCCGGTACGAGGGCCCGCGCGGCGGCCCCGGCATGCAGGAGATGCTCTACCCGACTTCGTTCCTGAAGGGGCGCGGGCTCGGCAAGGTCTGCGCGCTGGTCACGGACGGCCGCTTCTCCGGCGGCACCTCCGGCCTGTCCATCGGCCACGCCTCGCCGGAGGCGGCCTCGGGCGGCGACATCGCCGTCGTCGAGGACGGCGACCGCATCCGGATCGACATCCCGAACCGCTCGATCGAACTGCTGGTGGACGAGGCCACGCTGGCCGCCCGCCACGCGGCGCTCGGCGGCGTCTACGCCCCGAAGAACCGCGAGCGCAAGGTCTCGGCAGCGCTGCGCGCGTACGCGGCGATGGCGACGAGCGCCGACAAGGGCGCGGTCCGCGACGTGAGCAAGCTGGGCGTCTGACCTCGGGCCGCCCTCGGGCCGACCTCGGGCCGCGGCCCCGCTTCCCCGCGGGGACGCGGCCCGGGTGCCCGCCCCGCCCGGTTCCGCCGGCGGGGCGGACGCCCGGGGGCCGGCCCCGCGCTACCAGGCCGCCGGGTCCCCCGCCACAGCGAAGACCGCGCCGTCCGGGGACGTTCCGTAGACGCGGCCGGCCGCGGCCACCGGGGGCGGCAGGGCGGCCGCGAAGCCGTCGCGGCCGCCGCCCATCCGCGGCCGCGTCTGCCCCACGAGGCGCCCGCTCCCGGCGTCGACCGCGAGCAGCCGCCCGTCCGGCGCCGACACGTGGACCCGGCCGTCCGCCGGCACCGGCCGCGAGGCCACGGCGAGACCCGTCTCCAGCCGCCACTGCTCCCTCTCGGCGCCCACCGCGACCAGCCCGCCCGAGGCACCCACGGCGTACACCACGCCGTCCGCGCCCACCGCCGCCTGCGCGTCGTACAGCGGAGCCGACAGCCGCACCTTCCACACGGACCGCGTCGCGGAGTCCACCCGCACCACCGTCCCCGTCTTGGCCTCCGCATCGCCGTCCAGCAGGTACACCGCACCCCGCGCGGCCCCGACCGGCCGCAGCCGCCCCGCCGTCCGCAGCTGCCAGCGCACCGCCCCGGTCGCCGGATCCACCTCCGCCAGCTGCGAGTTCCCGCCCCCGCCGTCCGGCGTCGAGACGTACGCGCCCGCGCCTGCGCCCCACCACACCGAGCCCACCCCGCCCACCGGCTTCGACCACCGCACGGTCCCGCTCGCCGCGTCGAGCGCGGTCACGTTCCCGTCCGGCGCCGCGAGCAGCACCTGCCCGCCCGCCGCCACCGTCTGGGCGCCCTCCGGCAGCTTCCGCTGCCAGCGCTCGGCGCCCGTACCCGGATCCAGCGCCCGGGGCGTCCCGCTGCCCGGCGCGGCCACGAGCACCACGCCGCCCGCGTGCAGCGGCGCACCGTCCGCCGAACTCCGCGCCGCCGCGGCGGCCGCCTTCACCGACCACACCACCGACCCGTTCTCCGGGTCGAGCCGCGCCACCGCCACTCCCGGCCCCGCGCAGTACAGCGCCCCCGCCTCGCCCCAGGAGCACGAGCCGGTACGGTTGCCCGCCCCCGGCTCGCCCAGCGTGGCCGCCCACGGTACGAACGGCTTCGCCGGGGCCGCGTCCGCCTTCGCCGCGATCTGCCCCGGCAGTCCGGAGCCGTCCGCCCCGAAGCCCAGGTACCCGCCCAGCGACCCGCCCGCCAGCAGCACCCCGGCCGCCACCGCCACCGTCACCCGCGCCCTGCGCCGCCTCCGGCGGGCGTCGCCGGCCTCGCCCGCGGCGTCGCCGGGCTCGACGGCGATCCGCTCCCGCCGGTGCGTGGGGTCCCCCCCCGGCCCGTCCCCGGGCCCGTCCGCCGGGCGCGGCCGCGGCTGCGGGACGAACGTCTGCGTGTCCTCGGCGGTCGGGTACGCCAGGGCCCGCATCTGCCCGATCAGCTCCTCCGCGGTGGGCCGGTCCGCCGGCTCCTTCGCCAGGCACCGCGCCACCAGCGGTACGAGCTTCTCCGGCAGCCCGCTCAGATCCGGCTCGGCGTGCACGACCTGGTACGCCACCAGGTAGTGGCTGTCGGAGTCGAACGGCCCGTGCCCCGTGGCCGCGTGGACGAGTACGGCACCCAGCGCGAACACGTCCGCCGCCGACCCCACCTCGCGCGGCCGCTGGAACTGCTCCGGCGCCATGTACGGCGGCGTCCCGATCAGCTTGCCCGTCTCGGTGCGCAGATCGCTGTCGGCGGGCCGGGAGATGCCGAAGTCGATGACCCGCACCCCGTCCGGGGCCATCAGCACGTTGCTGGGCTTCAGGTCCCGGTGGACCACGCCCGCCCGGTGGATGTCCCGCAGGGCCTCGGCCAGCCCGGCGGCGAGCCTGGCCAGCTCGACGGGGTCCAGCACCCGCTCCCGTACGCGCTCGGCCAGGGTCGGGGCGTCGATGAACAAGGTGGCCATCCAAGGCCGTTCGGCATCCGGGTCGGCGTCCACGACGGGCGCGGTGAACGCCCCGCTCACCCGCCGGGCGGCGGCGACCTCCTGCCGGAACCGGGCCCGGAACTCCGGATCGACCGCATGCTCGGCATGCACGATCTTGACGGCGAGTTTCAGCCCCGAGCCGGAGGTGGCCAGGTGGACGACGCCCATTCCGCCGGAGCCGAGCACCGATTCCAGCCGGTACTGCCCGGCGTACTCCGGAAAGCCCACGTAGCCCGCGCGCAGCGAATGCACCGCTCAACCACCCCCGCCGGAGCCTAGTCGATGGGCCGTACGAATCTCCAAGGGTCCTGCTACCCTGCGCGAGTTGCGCACCGCAACACCCATGGGGGGAGATTTCAACATGTCTGTGGAGAACGATTCCAGCCAAGTCCAGAGCCTCGCCGACGGCTCGGGATTCCCGACGTTCCCGGTCGCTCCGGGCTACCGCGTGAACGTCCGCAGCGGCCCGGGCACCAACTACTCGGTCATCGACGTCCTGCCGTACGGCGCGAGCGTCGGGATCCGCTGCCAGTGTGACGGCACGACCGTCTCGGGCCCGTACGGCACGTCGGACATCTGGGACTGCATCGGCAACGGCCGCTTCGTCTCCGACGCGTACGTGAAGACGGGCAGCGACGGCTACGTCGCCACCCGCTGCGGCTGAGCCCCTCACGGCCGAGGCCGCCGAGGCCGCCCGTCTGCCATGTGGGACGGCCGGGGCCCGGGCGGCCCGGCGGGGGATAATCGCTGCTGTGAGCGACGACGACCAGCGAGACCAGACCCCCGCCGCGCCGGCCCCCGCCGGGCCCGAGCCCGAGCCGATCCGGTTCTTCGGCACCACCTGGGTGGACCACGACGGCGGCTACGCCCTGCGCCGCGTCGCCGTCGGCGCCGGCTCCATCGTCACCGCCGTCGCCGCGGCCGTGCTGCTCCGCCTCTCCTACGAGGGCCTGGAGATCGGCAATGTCGGCCCGTTCCTCAGCATCTCCGTCGTCGTCCTCTTCGCGATCGCCAGCGCCATCGCCTTCGTCAAGACCTGGGACTCCTTCAGCCGCCGCCCCGCCCCGTCCTCCGACGAGGCCGCGCTCAAGGGCCTGAAGACGATCGGTTTCATCGGCTCCCTCATCGCGTACTTCCTGCGCTGCTTCGCCGAGGCCCCCGGTGAGAAGCTCCGCCGCGCCGAGTACGAGCGCGCCACCGCCGAGTTCGCCCGCCGCCGCAGCGCCCGTACGGGCAACCCGGCCGCGCGCCGCCCCAAGCGCAAGAAGTAGCGCGCGTCCCCCTCCGAAGCCGAAGCCGGGCCTTCCTGTTGACGCCCCGGCACAGCCAGGAGCATTATTCATCACATGATGAATAACCCGCAGGCGCCGCCCGAGGAGTCCACCCCGCACCCCGTGCCCGCCGCGCCCGCCGTCCACGCCCACGGGCTCACCGTCCGCCGCGGCACCGGCCGCAACCCCCGCACCGTCATCGACTCCATCGCCTTCGACGTCCCCCGCGGCCGCATCACCGGACTCCTCGGCCCCTCCGGCTGCGGCAAATCCACCCTCATGCGCTCCGTCGTCGGCACCCAGGCCCACGTCACCGGCACCCTCGACGTCCTCGGCCGCCCCGCCGGCCACCCCGAACTCCGCAGCCGCATCGGCTACGTCACCCAGGCCCCCTCGGTCTACGACGACCTCACCGTCCGCCAGAACCTCGACTACTTCGCCGCCGTCCTCGAACCGGGCCGCGCCGCGGCCGACCGCCGCCGCGACGCCGTCACCCGCGCCATCGCCGACGTCGACCTCACCAGCCGGGCCGGCGCCCTCGCCGGCAACCTCTCCGGCGGCCAGCGCAGCCGCGTCTCCCTCGCCGTCGCACTCCTCGGCACCCCCGAGCTCCTCGTGCTCGACGAGCCCACCGTCGGCCTCGACCCCGTCCTGCGCCGCGACTTGTGGAACCTCTTCCACGACATCGCCGCCACCCGCGGCGCCACGATCCTCGTCTCCTCCCACGTCATGGACGAGGCCGAGCGCTGCCACGACCTGCTCCTCATGCGCGAGGGCCGCATCCTCGCCCAGGACACCCCCGACGCCCTGCGCAGCCGTACGCACTCCGCCACCGTCGAAGAGGGCTTCCTGCGCCTCGTCGACCAGGCCAACACCGAAGCGAAGGCCGAGGCCACCCGATGAACGCCGCCCGCACCGCCGCCACCGCGGCCCGCGTCCTGCGCCAGCTGCGCCACGACCCGCGCTCCATCGCGCTGATGCTGCTCGTCCCCGTACTGATGCTGACGCTGCTGCGCTTCGTCTTCGACGGCAACGCCCGCACGTTCGACAGCATCGGCGCGTCCCTGCTCGGGATCTTCCCGCTCATCACCATGTTCCTGGTGACCTCGATCGCCACCCTGCGCGAGCGCACCTCCGGCACCCTCG
Source organism: Streptomyces vinaceus (assembly GCF_008704935.1). Classification (NCBI taxonomy): domain Bacteria; kingdom Bacillati; phylum Actinomycetota; class Actinomycetes; order Kitasatosporales; family Streptomycetaceae; genus Streptomyces; species Streptomyces vinaceus. Next base: position 3,393,029 of record NZ_CP023692.1, on the reverse strand, counting down.
AACGCCTCCTCGCCATGCCGCTGGGCAAGGGCGACCTCATCGCCGGCTACGCCCTCGCCTTCGGAGCCGTCGCCGTCGTCCAGTCGCTCCTGGCGACCGGCCTCGCCCTCTGGCTCCTCGGCCTCGACGTCGTCGGCTCACCCTGGCTGCTCCTGCTGGTCGCCCTGCTCGACGCGCTCCTCGGCACCGCCCTCGGCCTGTTCGTCTCCGCCTTCGCCGCGTCCGAGTTCCAGGCCGTCCAGTTCATGCCGGCCGTGATCTTCCCGCAGCTCCTGCTGTGCGGCCTGTTCGCGGCGCGCGACACCATGCAGCCCGTCCTCGAAGGCATCTCGGACGTGCTGCCCATGTCGTACGCCGTCGACGGCATGACCCAGGTCCTCACCCACACCGACATGACCGCCGACTTCGTCCGCGACGCCGTGATCGTCGCCGCCTGCGCGCTGCTCGTCCTGGCCCTCGGCGCGGCCACCCTCCGCCGCCGTACGCCCTGACCGCACTGCGGACAGCCCGCCGCCGTCCGTCCCACGAGTGAAAGGATGAGGAGGCAGAAGCCAGCACACGTGCAAGAAAGTACGGCGAGGTGAATCGGGCATGACCCAGACAGTCGCAGTCCTCGGTACCGGCAAGATCGGCGAGGCTCTGCTCAGCGGAATGATCCGCGGCGGCTGGCCCGCCTCCAAACTCCTCGTCACCGCCCGCCGCCCCGAACGCGCCGAGGAGCTCCGCTCCCGCTACGGCGTCGAGGCCGTCTCCAACGCCGAGGCGGCCAAGCGCGCCGACACCCTGATCCTCACCGTCAAGCCGCAGGACATGGGCAAGCTCCTCGAAGAGCTCGCCCCGCACGTCCCGGCCGACCGCCTGGTCATCAGCGGCGCCGCAGGCATCCCCACCTCCTTCTTCGAGGAGCGGCTCGCCTCCGGCACACCCGTCGTCCGCGTCATGACGAACACCCCCGCCCTCGTCGACGAGGCCATGTCCGTCATCTCGGCCGGCAGCCACGCCACCGCCGCACACCTCGCCCACACCGAGGAGATCTTCGGCGGTGTCGGCAAGACCCTGCGGGTCCCCGAGTCGCAGCAGGACGCCGCCACCGCCCTCTCCGGCTCCGGGCCCGCCTACTTCTACTTCCTCGTCGAGGCGATGACCGACGCCGGCATCCTCCTCGGGCTGCCCCGCGCCCAGGCCCACGACCTCATCGTGCAGGCCGCCATCGGCGCCGCCGTGATGCTCCGCGACAGCGGTGAGCACCCGGTCAAGCTCCGCGAGGCCGTCACCTCCCCGGCCGGCACCACCATCAACGCGATCGTCGAGCTCGAACGGCACGGCGTACGGGCCGCCCTGATCGCGGCCCTCGAAGCGGCCCGCGACCGCAGCCGCGAGCTCGCCTCAGGCAACAGCTGACGCAGCCCGTACGGAACGGGACGGCACGGCACGAGCGGTACGGGCCCCCGCGCGAGCGAAGGGCCCGTACGCCCCCGGGTCTCCTCAGGGCTCCAGCAGCCCGATGGCCCGGTACGCCCGGTCCACGACCGGCCGGGCCAGCTCCCGGGCCCGCCCGGCCCCCTCCCGCAGCACCTTCTCCACCGCCGCCGGGTCGGCCGCCAGCTCGGCATGGCGCTCCTGCACCGGGCGCAGCAGCTCCACGACGGCGTCGGCCACGTCCCGCTTGAGCGCCCCGTACCCGCTGTACCGCTCCGCGAGCGCGGCCGGATCCCCGCCGGTGCAGGCGCCCAGCACGTCCAGCAGGTTCGCGACCCCCGGCCGCGCCTCCCGGTCGTAGACGACCCCGCCGTCCCCGCTGTCGGTCACGGCCCGCATGACCTTCTTACGGATCACCGCGGGCTCGTCGAGCATGAACACCACCCCGGGCCCCGCCCCGCCGGACTTCCCCATCTTCGACGTGGGGTCCTGAAGGTCCATGACCCGCGCGGCCACCTTCGGCAGCGTCACCTTCGGCACCGTGAACGTGTGCCCGTACCGCTGGTTGAACCGCACCGCCAGATCCCGGGCCAGCTCCACGTGCTGCCGCTGGTCCTCGCCCACCGGGACCTCCTCGGTCCCGTACGCGAGGATGTCGGCGGCCATCAGCACGGGATACGTCAGGAGCGACAGCCGCACGCCCTCCCCGGACGCCTGGGCCCGCGCGGACTTCTCCTTGTACTGGATCATCCGGCGCATCTCACCGTCGGTGGCGGTGCATTCCAGGACGTACGACAGACGGGTGTGCTCGTCCACGTGGCTCTGCAGGAACAGGGTGCACTTCTCCGGGTCGAGCCCGGACGCGAGGAACAGCGTCGCCACCTGCCTGCTGAGCCGGCGCACTCGCGCGGGATCGTGCTCGACGGTCAGCGCGTGGAGGTCGACGACGCAGAACAGCGCCTCGTCCGGCCGCTGGTCGGCCGCGACCCACTGCCGCAGGGCCCCCAGGTAGTTCCCCAGCGTCAGGTGCCCGGTCGGCTTGATCCCGCTGAAGATCCTCGTCATGTCCTGTCTCCCTGCTCGTGGCTGGTGTCGGTGGGGGAACCGCCGCGTCGGGCGACCGAGCCACTCCCGGGAGGGAGAAACAGAAACGGCCGCCGGAAGCGGCGGCCGTGAGCGCGTGCGTGCTCGCGTGTGGGTCGGCCGCCGTCAGGCGGCCCACCAGCGAAGGCTGGACGTGAGCGCACGCGTAGTCATGGGGGCAAGGCTAGCGCTCCGGGGTGGCCCCTGTCCTGGGGTTGACACGCATGTCCTACGTCCGTAAGGTTCTTCGAGTTGTCCGACGTGAGCGCCGACCCCGGTCGGTCCCCGGACAGCCATCCCGCACTACACATTCGAACGAACGACGCACTATGTCGTCTTGTTTTCATGCGTATTTGCGAATGAGGAATCCGTGTTCAATGAACACAGTCGCCGATTAGGTTCGGGGGCGAGGAATCCGCTACTGTCTCACTCGCCGCAAGGGCCCAACAGCCCGAGCAGCGAAACCCGCTGACTGGGAGTCAGGCCCGAAAGGATCTGATAGAGTCGGAATCGCCGGAAAGGGAAAA